>JAUYJL010000026.1 GCA_030688025.1 Candidatus Peregrinibacteria bacterium
AGCCTTAAGTTCATCATTCACAGCTATCCTAAGCGCCTGAAAAACTCTCGTCGCAGGATGGATTTTTTCCTTCCATTTCTTTCCAACTCCCCCGCAGACCGCAACTTCAATGAAAGTCGCTAACTGCAATGTAGAAGTGAATTTTTCAGTTTTCCTGTGAGTACAAATCTCTCTTGCAATTTTTCGAGCATATTTTTCCTCGCCATACTCGTAGAAAATCTTCATAAGATCTTCCTCTTTCCATTCATTCACCACTTTTTCAGCAGTAAGTGGACCGCGCTCATCAAATCTCATATCGAGAGGTCCATCATTCAGGAAAGAAAATCCTCTATTTGAATCGTCTATATGTGGCGAACTCAAGCCCAAATCAAACAAAATCGCATCTATTTTTTTGATTCCAATTCCGATAATCCTTTTTTTCAAGTAACGAAAATTATCACTAACGTAGAAAACATTTTTAACTTCACCTTTCATAAACTCTTTAATCCTCTTCTTCGCTTCAATAAGATTCCTTTCATCCTGTTCAAATGCTACAAGTTTGCCGGTTTTCCCAACATTTTTCAGTAACATCATCGCATGTCCACCAAGTCCAAGAGTTGCATCCACCACAATTTCACCTTTCTTTAAATCCAGTAGCTTTTCGACATCATTTTTTAACACAGATACATGGCTGAATTTTGGCTTCATATAAAGGAATTCTCAATGTACTAATTAAATCTCTTGTTCAAAACTTGTGCACAGCGCGTGTATAACTTTTTTACACTCCATTTCTTTCAAGATAATAGGAGTAATCTCGCATACAGTCAACAAAACATAACAAAAGGGTTCAATAAAACTGAACAATGACCGCCAATTACACGCCAAACAGCGCACAGACAAGCCAAACCCACCCCTTGTAAAATAATATTGAACAAAGTCTAATCTATTGCGTAACTTTTTTGATCATAAAAGTTTTTTCAAAAAACCGTTTAACATCCGGAGATAAAAAATATAGAATAAAAAAACGAGCAAATCTTAAAAAATCATAATGCCTCCAGAAATAATAGTATTTTTCGCCTCAATGACTCCATTCGTGGATATCAAATTCTCGATTCCTTTGGGCATGAAACTCGGACTTACGGCACTAAGCTCAGCACTTTTCTCCATAGCCGGATCAATGACCCTTTGCGCAATAATCTTGGCCTTACTTGGCCCTGTATCGAGATTCGCGATGAAAAAATCCAAATTCCTAAATAAATATTTTACAAAATTATTCGACACGACAAGAAGCGCTCACGCAGAAAAAATCAGCAAATACGGTATAATCTTCCTCCCAATCTTTATAGCAATACCATTTCCAGGTAGCGGCATTATGGGAGGCTCCATCCTAGCCTTCATTTTCGGCATAGAATACTTCAAAAGCCTCGCACTAATATTCATGGGTACTGCAATTCCGGCAATAGTAATAACCCTCGGAAGCAAATCCGTGTTTATGATAATCCGACATTTCATGCCCTAAACCACGTGCATCAGATAAAAATCTCCCCCTGCCGCAAAACCGTCACTCTGTCCCCCTCAATCTTCACAACCGTAGATGGCTTATTTAAAGGAATTTTTCCACCATCAACCACAAAATCAATCAAATCTTTTGCCATAACACGCCGCGAAACCTCACCTGAATCACCACCTGAAATTTCCACCTCAAATTTTCGCATATCAACCTCGTACATCACACTCTCCCCCGCCAAATTCGCACTCGTCGTCACAATCGGTCGCCCCAAGGCCTTCACCAAATCCGTCGAAAATTTATCAGATGAAACTCTCATTGAAACAAATTTCTCACCACTATTCAAAAATATAGGCAATTTCTCAGTTCTCGGAACAACGATAGAAAGCGCACCAGGCCAAAACCTACTCGCCAAACCCAAAGCCCTGTCCCCAAAAACTCCATATTCCTTCGCCATTTCAATGTCAGAAACCAAAATCGCCAAAGGTTTTCCTTTATCCCGCCCCTTTATTGCATAAATTTTCGCCAACGCAGATTCACTAAAAACATCACACGCCAACCCATAGCAAGTTTCCGTCGGATGCAAAATCACGCCATTAGCCTGCAAAATCTCCAAAGCCTTCTCAAAATCATTCATAAATTTAAATTTATTTACACGTAGAGTACACAACACTTTAATTCATCGTCAAGCAAACTTACCTTTAAAGCTTCGAAAAACAACTCTATACTTTAAAAAATTAACCCCTCAAAAAATGTTAAAAGTTGCAATAAACGGATTCGGAAGAATCGGAAGACAAATTTTCCATATAAACTCAGAAAAAAAATATTTTGAAGTCGTCGCGATAAATGACCTCACAGACTCAAAAACCCTAGCTCACCTACTCAAATATGATTCAAATTACGGAATTGCAAAACAAGAAATTTCCGCAACAGAATCAGAAATAATCATAGACGGAAAAGCAGTAAAAATCTTCAAAGAAATGGATCCTGAACGCTTGCCATGGAAAGACCTCGGCATAGATTTGGTCATCGAATCCACAGGCGCATTCACAAAAAAAGAAGGCGCAGAAAAACACCTGAAAGCCGGCTCGAAAAAAGTAATTGTAACCGCTCCGGGCACAGACCTTGATCTCACTATAGTCCTTGGAGTAAACGAAAACGAATACGACTCAAGCAAACACAACCTCGTTTCAAACGCATCATGTACGACAAACTGCCTCGCTCCGGTTGCAAAAATCATAAACGATAATTTCGGCATAGTAAAAGGCTCGATGACGACAATCCATTCATATACAAACGATCAAAGAATACTTGATTTGCCACACAAAGATTTACGACGAGCGCGCTCCGCAGGCCAATCCATCATCCCGACAACAACAGGCGCCGCAAAAGCAATCGGCTTAGTAATCCCTGAACTTGCAGGAAAACTAAACGGAATCTCAATCCGCGTACCGACTCCAACAGTTTCAATCGTTGATTTGGTTTGCGAAATTAAGAAAGAAACAACCGTCGAAGAAGTAAACGCCGCCCTCAAAAAAGCCGCAGAAACTTCAATGAAAGACGTACTCGGTTACACAGAACTTCCACTCGTTTCAATCGATTTCAGAAAAAATCCACTCTCCTCAATCGTCGACGGACTCTCGACACAAGTCGTTGAAAAAAATCTCGTCAAAGTCCTTTCATGGTATGACAACGAATGGGGCTACAGCAACAGAGTCGTAGATTTGGTAAAATTCATGGGAGAGAAAATGTAGGCACTCAAAACAACCAATTGACTTTTCCATCAAGAATTGCTAAGATTTACCTAGGTTTACATAGATTTACCTAGATATGGCTAAAAAATTACTATCAATAGGAGAAACATCCGAACTACTCGGAATATCTATCGACACCTTAAGACAGTGGGATGAAAAACAAATCTTAAGCTCTTTTCGCCCATCACCATCAGGCAATCGCTACTACCGCATGGAAGATATAGAAAATTTTCTAAAAAAAGACACCAAAAACAAAGAGGAAAACATCGCGAACTTAGCCCAAGAATGGGCAACAAATAAGGCTCCAATCTCAATCCCAGCATCTTTTTATTGTGAAACCAATGACGTTTTTTCCGCCCGCTTGCAAAGTTTGAGCATACTACTTGAACGCTTACCAAAACTAAAAGAAATTTTTCCTTTAATTATTGCCATTGTCGGCGAAATTGGCAACAATTCATACAATCATAACATCGGCAATTGGCCGGATGTACCGGGAATATTTTTTGCCTACAGTCTTGATAAACGCCAAATAGTATTAGCGGATCGCGGACGGGGAATTTTAAAAACATTGCAACGCGTCGTACCAAACCTTAAAACAGACAAAGAAGCACTCAATATAGCATTTACAAAATACATTTCCGGCCGCGCACCGGAAAATCGAGGAAATGGCTTAAAATTCGTCAAAGATGTAATCTCCGAAAATCCATTCCAGCTACAATTTTACACAGGAAACGCCGAAACAGAACTCAAGCAAAACACAACCGAATTAAATATCAAAACTCTGGATACAAAATTCCACGGATGCATCGCAATAATTCAATATTAACCCTCTCAATATGAAAATATATTTAAAAAAATTTGGCACCACATTAATCTCCAGACCTGCGGGCAAAGAAGCCTTTTTAGCGCTTCAGCCCTCAATAAACGAAACACCGACAGATAGAAAAATCGAAATAGATTTTGAAGGGGTTTCAGTCCTCACTCCATCTTGGGCGGATGAATTTATCACACCCCTGTCAAATCAACACAACGTAACTTTATTAAACACCGAGAATCCTTCAGTCAAAGCCACTTTGGAAACATTGAAAAAATCACAAGAGCCGGAGTCCTAAAACACAAAAATCCCCCACTTGCCAAATCTGTATTTAGCACTGTATAATCGCAACTGCTAACATGCGGCTACGTCGCAATTGCATTCGTTCACAATAATTTTCACGAACCAAACAATGTCCGAAGATCGCAAAAAACAAGTACTGCAAGCCATCATCAATCATTTCATCCAAACTGCTGAACCTGTTGGATCCAACACTATTTTGATAAGTTATAAATTTCACGTGTCCCCTGCGACAATCCGAAACGACATGATGGAGCTCGAAAACGAGGGATATATTTCACAACCGCACACATCGGCGGGAAGAGTACCAACAGACAAAGCATACCGACTTTTTGTAGATGAAATGGCCGACTACAACAAAGCTCGCAAGGAAGCCCTAAAAACCCTCGCACTTATTCAAGGAAAATACGCCGCAGAGAAAGTTAGAGAAAACCTACACGACGCAGTTTCGGTGCTTTCCAGAGCCACAAATCAAGTAAGCTTCTCCACGACTCCTGACAATCCACGCACATTTTTCTTAGGAATGAGCAACGCATTTCTCCAACCCGAATTTGCAAATAATCCGGTAAATGCCAGCGAAGTTTTCGAGATCCTAGAAAGAAGCGATAAATTCGTAAAAACTCTCGCAAATCTAGATGTTTCAGATCAAATAAAAGTATTCATCGGAGACGAAAACATCATCCCGCAGGCACAATCTTGCAGCATCATCGTCACAAAATATCACAAAAACGGATTCGATGGATTCATGGGAATCCTCGGCCCAAAACGCATGAACTACGCATTTAATATCGTGATTTTGGAAGAAATCAAAAAACTTTTAGAACAATAAATCCACAAAAATGACAGACGACAAAAATAACGAAAAAATAGATTTAAATAAAAAACTTAAAGAGGCAAAACTCAAAGCCGCTCAAGAAACCGAAAAAACAAGCTCGACAATAAAACAAAAAGGAGAAGACGAACTTGCAAAACTCCGCGAAGAACTCGCTCAAATGACCGAAACCGCAAAACGCACTATGGCCGATATGCAAAACCTCCGAAGACGCTATGAAGAAGAAAAAAAATCGCTCGTCATGATGGCAAACACAGATTTAATAAAAGATATTTTACCAATTTTCGACAACTTCAAAAGAGCGCAGACACATGCGCCAAAAGACGCAAACGAAGAGACCACAAAATGGCTCGAAGGAATCGGAATGTCCATAACTCAACTCGAAAAATTACTTCAAGATTTCGGCGTCAAAAAAATAGAATCACTTGGCCAAAAATTCAATCCAGATTTCCATGAAGCCCTAGCCCAAGACAAAGGCGAAAAAGATATCGTCCTCGAAGAGCTCGAATCCGGCTACACCCTCGGCGACAAAGTCCTCCGCCACGCCAAAGTCAAAGTAGGAAACGGAGAATAAATCATCTCACTATTCCTGCTTCCTGCTTACAAGAGGCCTATTTGGATTTGTAGAAAGAGACTCATGTATAACCTCCGCAAGCTTGCCCCCAATCGGATGAACACCCCTTAAAGGAATATTTGGGCTGGCATAAAAACGCAAAGTCTCACTTCCATAAGGACCATATCCACCTCCAATTTCAGCAATACCCGTCGCCCTACGCCTTATATCCGCCTGATCCCTATCCACAACCGTCGCATGCAGAAGAACCTCGGAACGATCTTTCCTATCATGTACAGCATGAGCAAGATGCTTCACAACGCCACCTACATGATTCCCATTTCCATTACCATTTGAATCATCAATCAAAAGATCCGAAGATAGCAAATTAAGCCTTCGTCTCGTTTCAAACGCAATATGTTCTATCCCACCAAGCGCAATAAAATCATCAAGCACTTTTTCAAGCTGTAAAAGCCCCCTCAAATTATGAACCTTTCCAGCCTCTTGCTCCGTAAGCATATCAACAAAAGTGCGATATTGCGGTGCTTCCGGAATCCCAACACTTCTTCTTCCAGTTCTTCTAGGATTTCTTTCAACATTGTATTCCTGCGCCCTCTTCATCGCACGAGGAGAAACAATTATAACACTAAGCCCTGACGGCACTCCAAAAAACTTTTGCATAGACCCAAAATAAACATCCATATCATTAAAATCCCTCTGAACAGCTCCTATTTCCGACGTTCCATCAACGATTTTGAAAATCTCAGGACTAAGCCTACTAGAAAGCGCGGAAACATCGGCCTGCACACCAGTTGAAGTCTCATGTCCAGTCATAAAAAAACCACAAGACGTATCCCGAAGAGACCTCGGTTGATTGCTCCTTATTTCACCAACAATCGTATCCATCCTACTATTCGGCCCTGTTCCCCATCTCATCTGAATACCACGAACTTTTGAACCTTGCTTAGAAAACCTTTCAACCACAGACCTCTGCCTATCGCCAAAAGCCCCCATATTCAAAACAATGGAATGATCCACCCCTAAACTTTCTGTAATCTGCTCCATCGCCTGCGTCGCAGACCCTCCAAAAAATATCTCATAATCCCTTGGAATTTGTAAAAATTCCCGAAGTTTATCTTTAACATCTTCAATTTTTGAAATTCTATCTTCAGCCTCTCCCGCATTCAACGAATCCGCTTCAACATTTATTGCCGCCGCATCTCTTATAATATCAGGATGAATCTGTGAAGGCCCCGGATTAAAAGTCACAAATTTTTGCTGTTCACCAAGAACCTCAGCGTCAACTTCAGAAGAAACATCATGCGCTTGCCCACCCCTTTCCGCCAACAAAATTCCCAATTCCGCAATCACCTGCATTTTCGGAGTCTCAATAGTAGAATGTGGCATTTTATTTAAACCATCCAAAGAATGAACATATCCGACATTATTACCATTCTTTTTAATTTCTCTGGCATGCTTCACTGTATCCATCGAAGTCACAATAAGCCCCATTTCTCCACCAGTCCCAAATGCCTCAGCGCTATAAACAACAACGTCAGCTTTTTTTCTATCTTCAGGCAAAAGAGCCTCCACCCCATCAACACACAAAACTTTTTTCATTCCAGCAAACCTCTCATCATCCAAATCTCTCGCATCAGATAAAATAACAGTTGTAACACCTTTCAAATCCGCAGAACCAGACACTCTAAAATCCGCCACTTTCCCTCCATTCTTATAATCAACAAGACTCGCAAGAGCTATGTGCAAAGCCTTTTCCGGAGATTCCGCATAAAAAATCCTGTCATCAAAATCAAGTTTCAAATAATCACGCAAAAGCCCGAGGACTTCAGTAAAAACATTCATCGCTTCAGGACTTCTGTGAGAATTTTGACACCAAAGAGAAATAGATTTTGCAAATTTCGTCAAAGAAGATGCATCAGAAGAAACCTCCCCGTCCGCCGCAAAATAATTCAAAATACCTCCTTCCATTCTCGTAGGACATGCATGAAGTTTAAATTTACCATTCCTCGCAGAAAAAGTTTTACCTCCATATTTTTCCATATAATCAAAAGTATCCTTGGCTTCCCCAGGCCTATGTTCCTCCAAAAATCTCGTATATTCCTCAGACGAAACTTTTCCCTTTTCCCCCGCCGCAACACTAATCCCAAACTGACCATCAAGCGCAATAAGTTCCTCATACATCTTCGTTAATCTGCCTCCCAAAAACGCCATATTTTCTGCCGCTCTACTCTGATGATCTTGCTCTTTCAAAGGAAATGTCACGCGAATATGCGCATCCACTCCGCCTCCTCCAGACTTTGCATCCCCCGGATGATTATGCCCATAAATATAAATTTGCGCATCACGAGCATCAGCATCCTGAATATATGAAGAATAAATTTTCCATATTTTTTCATAAGCAACTTTTGCTTGTTCAGGATCAGAAACCGAAACTTTCAAATTTAAATCTGTAGACTTTGTCGGCCCCTCTTTTTTTGATTCTCTTGCCGAGACAGCAATAGCCTCTCTGGCTTTTCTAAAATCATCTATTGTAGAATCCCCAAACGGAATAATTCCGTCAACACTTCCACCATCATCAACAGGCACAAATCCAGAAGAACAGAACTCCTTCAAAACATCCACAAATCTACCTTGCCCCTCTTCATCTTCATATAAAGCTCCAAGATGTTCCACAAATTTCACTCCAGACATCGAAGTGCGACCATTCATCATAACTCCAACTTCACATTTGTGATCTCTCATAAATTGAAGCATCGTACCAACCACACCTTTCCCAACAGCCCCCTCACTCATAGAGCTAAAAGCCGCATGAAGTCCTTTTCTTGTAACAATTTCAAAACCTTTCACATGTGCATTTGGATCATGCTTTCCCTTTAAAACACCACCACCCGCAACCCCAGGAACAACATGTTTTTCATATTCCGTAAATTTCCCAACTTCAGACATAAGAGAAGGAAAAGCCTCCGTAAAACCACTCTTAAGACTTCCGCGAAGAGGAATAAAAACACCAAATTCATATGGTTGCTCCTGTACTACCTCCATATCAACCTCGGAAATCGCACCAGCAAGCCCCCCTAGTCCAACCTGTTTTTTCGCTTCCTCTCCCTCCAAATGTTGAATATTCCCATCTCCATCAATCACAATAACACCATGAAGATTAAAACTAGCATCCGCTCTCACGGGCCCTTGCCCTCCAGTAGCAACAACAGACCCGATAAAAGCCTGATCGCGCGTAGTCAAATCAAGATAAATACTATGACCTTTCCCAAGATATTTCACCAATTCCGCATTCACGTTATCCGGAATAGCTCCACCCCAAACCTGAACTCTATGCGGGACTCCCTCCTTTTTACTTTTCAAAATTCTTCCCTGTTTTTCCAAAATTGGAATTACCTCATAAACATTTCCATCCATTTCAATTTTTTCAAATTCTTCAACTTTCCCCTGCCCATTTATTTTCAACCCAACCCATCCATTTAGCCCATGAATAGCCGCAGATTTAAATGCACTCACCGCGCTTGTCAAAGCCCCAATAGGCATAACTCCATATCCCATTTTCCTAGCAACCGAAACAACTTTCGCCGCATCAGCCGACGATTTAACAGAACAATGACATTCCACTTCCACCCTATTCCCCCCATCATCAAAAATCGGATCAATCGAAAAAGAAACTCCCTCTTGTTCAAGCGCCTCAATGATATTTTTCGGAACTACTTTTTCTGCATCGCCACCGAACTCATCTCCACCCGCTCCTCCACTCCAAGGATTTCCATCTCCTAAATTTGACACACCATTTCCCATATAAAAAAATTATAAAATTCATCTCAAGAATTAGGAGATGGATAATAGGTTAATCACGCCCATTCCGTCAATAAAAATAACAAAAATTGACAGCAAAAAAACGTTTGGATATAATAAAGTCCTTTTTTAATATTAACAAAAAACAACCATGCCAGAAGCTCAAAATGCGCATCCAGAAGCCACACCTCAAGCGCCACAAAAACCGCTTTTGTTCGGGCCTCAATACCAAGCAAAAAAACCGATACTAATCCCCGGATTAAACATAGACATTAAAGCAGGAGAAATATTCAAACTAACTTCAATAACAGACATGACAGGAAGCGGCTGTGTCGGAACACTCGAAATAACAGACGCAAATGGAGAAAAACGCACAACAGGAGAAATTTATATTCCAAACGCCCTAGGAAATCCAGACACAGCGGAAAAGATTCAAGATAAAGCCCCTCAAGCCGCAGCACAAAGCACACACGACAGATTCGAAGCAGTCGGAGCATAATTAGAAAAATTACTCTTGACCAACACTCATTAGCACTCTATAATTACGAGTGCTAATTTGCTGTGACAAACAGCAATCACATAAAACATTAACCAAAAAAAATATGTCAAAGATAATAGGTATCGACTTAGGTACAACAAATTCATGCGTTTCTGTAATGGAAGGTGGTGAAGCGATTGTAATCCCAAATTCCGAAGGTGGACGAACAACTCCATCCGTTGTCGCGATCAAAGACGGCGAAAGACGCGTGGGAATTGCCGCAAAAAACCAAGCAGTCACAAATCCAGACAACACGATCTACTCAGCAAAACGTTTCATTGGTCGCCAATACGACGAAGCAACAACAGATGTAAAACGCGTTTCATATAAAACCGCAAAAGGAAAAGATGGAGAAGTAGAAATCATCCTTGAAGGCAAACAAAAACGTCCTGCAGAAATTTCCGCAATGGTTCTACAAAAACTAAAAGCGGACGCAGAAGCTTATCTCGGATATGAAGTAAAAGAAGCCGTCATCACAGTTCCTGCATACTTCAACGATTCGCAAAGACAAGCCACAAAAGACGCGGGAAAAATCGCGGGACTTGATGTAAAAAGAATTATAAACGAACCAACCGCCGCCGCACTTGCATACGGAGTTGATAAAAAAGGAGGCGAGAAAAAAGTTGCAGTTTACGACTTTGGTGGAGGAACTTTCGACGTCTCTATTTTGGAGCTTGGCGAAGGCGTTTTCCAAGTAAAATCCACAAACGGAAACACACAATTAGGAGGTGACGATTTGGACGAAAGAGTAACAAAATGGCTCGTAGATGAGTACAAAAAACAAAACGGTGCAGACATTTCGAAAGATAAATTGGCTATGCAAAGAATCAAAGAGGCCGCAGAAAAGGCAAAAATCGAATTATCAACTTTGCACGAAACCACAATTTCACTTCCATATATTACTGTCGACAAAGACGGTCCAAAAAATTTCGAAGCAAAATTGACCAGAACAAAACTCGAAGATTTAGTCGCAGACTTGATTGCACTCACTGAAGAACCTTGCAGACAAGCCATGAAAGACGCGAAAATTTTCGAAAGCGATATTGACGAAGTTTTGCTTGTCGGAGGAATGACACGTATGCCGGCTATCCAAGCAAAAGTAAAAGAAATTTTCGGAAAAGAGCCATCAAGAGGATCAAATCCGGATGAAGTGGTCGCGCTCGGTGCCGGAATTCAAGGAGGAATTTTGCAAGGAGACTCTAACGTAAAAGACATTTTATTGGTCGACGTCACTCCCCTTTCACTTGGAATCGAAACACTTGGCGGCGTTAACACAATTTTGATTGAAAAAAATTCCGCAATCCCAACATCAAAATCACAAATTTTCTCAACTGCGGCCGACAATCAAACATCTGTGGAAATCCACGTTGTTCAAGGTGAACGTCCGATGGCGATCGACAACAAATCGCTTGGAAAATTCACACTAGATGGAATCCCACCATCACCACGCGGAATGCCACAAGTTGAGGTTTCATTCGACATCGATTCAAACGGAATTTTGAATGTAAAAGCGGCGGACAAAGCCACAAGCAAAGAACAACACATCACTATCGCCGGAAGCTCAAACATGAGCAAAGAAGAGGTCGAACAACGCAGACAAGAAGCTGAAAAATACGCAGAAGAAGACAAGAAAAAGAAAGACATGATTGAACTAAAAAACCAAGCCGAAAGCTTGATCCTCCAATCCGAAAAAGCGATCAAAGACGCCGGCGACAAAGTCTCTGACGAACTCACAAAACCAATCAAAGAAAAAATCGAAACACTTACAAAAGTTTTAGGAAACAAAGACGCCACATTCGAAGAAATCAAAACACCTTACGAAGATTTAAGCCAAGAGATCCAAAAAATCGGTGCTGAACTATACAAAACCGCCCAAGCCTCTGCCCAACCCGCAGGCGCAGAAGGAAGCGAACCTAGCGGCGACGCTAACGGAGCAGAAAGTGCGTCAAACGAATCCGACGACGACGTCAAAGTCTACAAAAAAGGCGACAAAAAGAAAGGCAAAAAAGGTAGCGACGATGCAGTAGAGGCAGAGGTTGTGGAGGAGAAAGAGGAGAAGGAGGAGTAGAAGAGATAATAAATACATAGTAAGAACAAATCACAAATAAATATAAAACAATATGGAAAACGACCAAAACGAAATCAAAAAAACTTATGTTAATTTGATGGCATTAAAACAAAATTTGCCAAAATCTCTGAATATAGAAGATAAGTATGCTAACATGTTTAATAATGAATTAGATCGTCTTATTACCATTGGTTTTAAGATTGAAGATTTCAAAATACCACTACAGGAAATTAAAAAAATATTCGAATCAGGTAATTATGTTATAGGTGAACAATATTACTCAGACGAAAAATATGTTGACCGCGAAATAATTCTAATGAAATTAGACGCCATACTGGCATATTTTTCCATCTCAAACCCAGAAACAAAAATAGGATTTAAAATTGATTAATTTTATTTCTAATAATAACCACATGAAAAACAAGATACTTACATCTTCTATCGCACTCGGAATTTTAATAATAAGTTTTTCTATTAGCTACTATTTTTTAAAAATTCTTCCAGCTCAAAAACAAATAAATATTACAATATCTGAACAAGAAAAAGTTCAAAATCTTCGAGAAAAATGCAACCAATTAGGAAAAGAAAAATATAAAGAAGAGCAAAAAGAACAAGAATCTGCTAAAATCGGGAACTTTGGTGCCCCTAATTATATTTACAACAAAACTTTAGATACATGCCTATATAAGAACGTGTATTTCGGCGACAGTGGTTACAGGAGTTTCTATATAATAGACCTATACACAAACAAAACCTTAGCAACAAACGATTCTCTTGACGGGAAAGACTGGAAGAATGGATTAACATTGCCTGAATTTTTGGAAAAAGAAAACGAATTAATGAATAAAGAATAACAATTTTACCTAGATGGAAACATTTGCATTACTCAGTGGCGGCACGATACTCGGAATACTAATAAAATACCTTTTAGACTTGAATGCGAAAAAAAAGAGAAATGCTCTTTAACGCGAGACAAAAAGCATATTCTGATTTAATGGGAAAACTATTAAATCATTTTCATGAGTTAATCAAATTGCCACACAAGGCAGAAAAAATTGTAGCAATCCACGAAATATTTTCGGAAGTTTATCTCTTAGGTAGCAATGGTTTAATAAAAGAAATAGAAAAGTACAAAAAATCTATAGTAGAACTACACCAAAGAGCCATAGACAATTTTTCAGCAAAGAGGGACACTAAAACAGATAAAATTGCTGAGGAATTACACAGAGATTGCTCAAAATTAGTAGAAAAAATACACAAAAAATTAAGAGAAGATTTATATATATAGTCACATAAAAACAAACAATTTTTAGGGACTTTTTTATTAAAAAGAGATACACTTAAAAAGGAAATTAACTATCTTCACTATGAAAATAAATGATGCATTAAAAATCTCACTAATCATATCCATACTCTTGATAAGCATTTCAGTTGCATATTATTTTATTATTTTTCTACCTAATTCAAACAAAACAACAGATACAGCTGGAAATGACCTAAAATGTAATCAGCTGTATGAACTCAAAAAAACAAAATATTGGAAAGAAGAAATTGGACAAAGCGGAGCAATTTTTAATACAGACTTAAATACATGCCTAGCATTTAACATATACAATGGGGAAAAAGACTATTTTGCAATGGTCTTAGACATGTCAGATGACACAACACTCATGTACTACAACTCAACTCCAAAAGGTTATTATTTTGAAGGAGAAGAATATAAAAAAATAACATGCGAACAGGAATACTCTTCTTTTGAATTCATAGAAAACGGCAAAGAAATCAAAGAGTACGGTTGCGAAAAATATGATCTACTCAAAAAAGCGCTAGAAAAACTTAGAGAATATGGATTCACTATATTTGGCGACGAACTACTTTAAGCAAAAAATGACCTCCTGGCTCTACTCCAAAACCAGCGACAACAAAGCAAGATTTTTACTTGGAGAAAAAGGTAATAAAACTTTAATCTGTATTGGCATAAATCCAAGCACCGCAGAACCTGATAATTTAGATCGAACTTTAACAATTGTTAAAAGATTTTCTCGTGAATTGAAATACGATTCTTGGCTGATGTTAAACGTATATCCACAAAGGGCAACAAATCCAAATGCTTTAGATTTAGAAATTAATAACGATTACCATTCCGAAAATTTAAAACAAATTGAAGCATTATTGAAAACAGGAAAATTTGATATTTGGGCAGCATGGGGAACAAACATTGAAATAAAAAAATATTTATTTTCATGTTTAAAAGATATAGTTTCGATAACGAAAAAACATTCGATTAACTGGCATACAATCGGCAAAAAAACAAAAAAAGGTCATCCACATCATCCATTATATTTAGATAAAAACTCAAAACTCGATTTATTTGATATTGAAGAATATTTGCAAAAACAAAACTAAAAATACCTAAGAATATTGATATCCCGAACCATTTTGTTAACGCCAACAATATGGTTTTTCTCACCTCCAGACTCACAAACAAAAGATTTTAAGAAAACTTTATCTTTTTTTAACGAAAATTTAATCTCCACCTGCTACGCTCTCTCAAATAACGTAGCAAGCAATGGCTCAAGCATACCAAACAAAGGCTTCAATTTTATCAGGTACTGACTTCCGTGAAGTTCAGAAAAAAGCCTTAGCAATATATGCAAAAATAAAAAGGAGAAGCAAAAGAATCCCTTACGTAAGATCAGCTTATTTTCAAAAAGATAAGATTTTCTTGCCTCTATTCTGGCAACACCTTTGGGATAAAGAAAAATGGCAAGACAGAATGCGCCGACTAAAATACTACGCATCCGCCATAGAATTAATTCATCACAATAAATTCGCTCCAAAATCAAAAGAAAATCCAAATAAAACAAGTGAAATTCTACATCGTTTCACGGGAATAACAAAAGAAAATTATATATTTTACGTACAAATCAAAGAAAACAAAAAATCAGGACGCAAAGATTTAATCTCTATATTCCCAGAGAAATAACACAAGAAAAAAGACCTTCCGCTAGGTGTGGTATATAAACCACGGGCCGAAAGCCTTTTCAGCAAAATAATAACCAAATCATTCGCGAAAATCAAGTTTTTCCTCCAAAAAAAACTTTATCTTTTTTTAACAAAAATTTAATCTCGACCTGTTACGATCTCCTCGACTGATAGAATGGGACTAGGGTGGTCCCATCGCCTGGCTCGACACCCGGCAGATCAGGGTTCGATTCCCTGTAGTTCCACCGCTAACAGTCAAAAAGCCCTCCCACATAACGTGAGAGGGCTTTTATCTAGGATTTTCATCGCCAGACTCGACACTACAAACATTATACCAACCACATTCAAAAATTTCAAATGTTTGTCACCACTCAATTTCTTGATAAAATGAACGCACTTATGAAAACCATCACTATCAACAAAATCACCACCCCTTCCACCCTCGACATCCTCCTCAACAAATCGTCCTTCAATTACACGTACACGCAGGCCACGATTGACATGCTCAAAAAAAACTTGGACTTAAAAGACAGTTTGTATCTCATTGCAAAAGAAGGCGCGGAGTTTGTGGCTTTCTGCTCGATTGATAGGGATTGGTGGGAAGACGGATACTTTTTTATTCGGGAAATTCTTGTTGATCCGAAATTTCAAAAACTGGGCATTGGCAAAACGCTAATGAGCAAATGCATAGAACATGCCAAGGATAAAAAAGCCATCGGAGTCGTCACCGAAACCATTTCGTTGACGCCAACAAGATGGTTTTAGAAAAACTTTATCTTTTTTTAACAAAAATTTAATCTCCACATGCTACGCTTTTCCAAATAACGTAGCAGAAAATGGCACAAGCATATCAAACAAAGTGCAGAAAACTTGCAGGAACAGATTACAAAGAAGCATACAAAAAAGCTTTTAATATATATTCTCGAATCAAAAAACATAGCAAAAGAAGGTGTCATATAAGATCAAAATACTTCAACAAAGATAAAATCTTCCTAAGTCTCTTTTGGGAACACTTGCATAACAAACTCAACCTCAAAGACAAAACCAGAAGAGTAAAATATTTCGAATGCGCCTTGGACCTCATTCAAAACACAAAATTTGATCCGGTTTCAAAAGAAAATCCAAACAAAAAATCAGAAGTTTTACACCGTTTTACGGGAATAACAAAAGAAAATGAGATTTTCTTCGTTCAAATTAAAGAAAACAAAAAAACTTCACAAAAATATTTCATTTCGACTTTTCCACAGAAAGAATGACACAAAAGAAAGAAGCCTTCCGCCAGTTTGTGGTGTATAAACCACGGCCGAAAGCTTTTTCCACCAAAATAATAACCAAACCTTACAAAGAAATCAAGTTTTTTTCACAAAAAAGATTTTAACTTTTTTTAATCTCCTTAAAACTTCAAATTTCCAGAAAACAGGCATATACTCACATAAGAAATAACACCCACCACATGCCAACACTCACTTCCTTACAAAAAGAAATCGACACAATCAAAACCCGCAACAAAAAAGTCGAGCTCGACAAAGCGTGGGAGACTTCATGGACACGCAAATTAGTTATTCTGATCCTGACATACATTGTCATCGTAATATTCTTCTTCGCAGCAAATCTCGAAAATCCATTCCTAAACGCCATCGTCCCATCAATCGGATTTTTCCTCTCCACACTCACAATCACAATCTTCAAAAACTGGTGGATAAAATAATATAGACATCCATATAAACCTCACAAAATAAAAAATTTACATGACCAAATTTTACCTTCTCATAGCCGCGATCAACACACTCGACCTCGTTGCCATAATATTCGCAAAACTTTGGAATATACATAAAAATCCAATTTTCCTCGCACTCACAATCCTCGGTTTCGGAGGAGCAGGCTTCTTTTTCGCGCTCTCTCTAAAATACGAAGGCGTGGCCATCACAAACATTCTCTGGATCGCCATTTCAGTAATTCTAGTCACAATCGTCGGCTATTTTTTCTTCAAAGAAACAATTTCAGTCCTACAATTCATAGGAATCGCATTAATCATGATTGGACTCGTCCTCATAAATTTAAAATAAAACTTTTCTTTTAACTCAAAAATCCGCTATATTAAGACACGAAACTAATATTTCTTTCACATGCTCACACTCGATTCAAAAAATTCAAAAGGTTCACCGATAAAATTCTTGAGAGACATAGAAAAACGAAACCAAGGATTTTACAAAATCATCGACGATAAAAAAGCATTTGAGAAAACAGAAAATCTCGCAAAAAAACTAAAAAACAATTTTAATCACTTCGTGGTTTTAGGCATCGGCGGTTCAGCACTCGGCACAATTTGCCTTAAGAATGCGCTAAAACCAAAGGATTACGAAAAACTTTTCGTCATAGACAACATTGATCCGGATTTCATAAAAGAAATAGAAAATAAAATCGACATCAAAAAAACACTCTTCATCGTAGTTTCAAAATCCGGAGACACTCTTGAAACGTTGTCACAGTTTTTTTATTTCCACAAAAAGATTACAGACCAAAAATTAGACACAAAAAAACATTTCATTTTCATCACTGATTCAGAAAAAGGATACCTTCGAGGTCTAGCAAACAAAGAAAATTACGAGACACTTGATGTGCCAAGTAACGTAGGAGGAAGATTCTCAGTTTTAACAGCAGTAAGCCTTTTTCCCGCCGCGCTCATAGGCATAGATATCAAAAAAATAATCACTGGTGCAAAAAAAATGAGAGATAGATTCTTGTCAAAAGATGCAAAAAAAAACATACCATTTTCACTCGCAAACACACAGTATGATTTTTACGAAAAAGGATTTAAAACAAATATTTTATTCCCATATTCAAACTCACTTTCAAGTTTTTCTGACTGGGTCAAACAACTCGTTTGTGAAAGTACAGGAAAGAAATTCGACAATAAAAAACGGAAAGTTTTCACCGGTATAACAATAGTCCCCGCCATCGGCGTGACTGATCAACATGCGCAAAGTCAGCTATTCCACGAAGGACCAAATGATAAACTTATAATATTTTTTGAAATAGAAAAATTTAAAAATACATTAAAAATTCCAAATAAAAATTTAAAAAACATCACTTTCAACGAATTAATAAACATCGAAAAAACATCGACAAAAAAATCATTACAAGAAGCAAAGCGTCCAACGCTCACAATAAAATTAGACCAAATTTCCGAAGAAACTTTAGGTGAATTATTCATGCTTTTCGAAGGAGCAACAGCATTCCTTGGCGAATTTTTAAACATCAATGCCTTCAATCAACCGGGAGTTGAACATTCAAAAAAACTCACAAAACAGGCAATACTAAAATTATAAACCTATGAAAAAAATCCAAACAACAGTTTCAAAAAATCCATTATTAAAACATGCGAGCATCGGAGAACTTCTCAAACGCAATGATTTTAGAGTCACAATTTTTGGATCAGCAAGAATAAAAAGAAAAGACAAAATTTATAAACAAATCTTCGATCTCGCAAAAAGCATTGGAAAAGAAGGATTCGACATCGTAACCGGAGGCGGCCCTGGGCTTATGGAAGCCGCAAATGCAGGACACGAAGCCGGAGACAAGCCAAGACGCGCACAATCGATCGGACTTACAATTCGCCTACCATGGGAAGCTGAAAAAAATGAATACCTCGAAGTCCACAAACATTTCGCAAAATTTTCAAAAAGATTAGACACTTTCATGACTCTATCTAGCGCGATAGTGATAACTCCTGGAGGAATAGGAACATGCCTAGAGCTTATGTACACTTGGCAACTCGAACAGGTTCAACACATCTGTCCCCTACCAATAATCCTAGTAGGAAGAATGTGGGAACCACTCATAAAATGGTTTAAGAACTATCCTCTAAAACAAGGACTAATAAGCCCAAAAGACATGAATAACATTTACGTGGCACGCAGCAATAAAAAAGCCATGGAAATAATTTTAAAAACTTACAAAGTTTTCCAAAAAGAAGGAAAAAACTATTGTTCAAATGTCAGAAAGTACAAACTGGATTAATTCTCGGAACGAACAAAATGATTTACGATAAAAAAACTGCAATCGAAAGAAATAAACTCACAAAATCATTGCGAAGTTTTTTTGAAAAAGAAAAATTCCTAGAAGTCGAAACGCCGATAATGGTGCGCATTCCAGGCATGGAACCACATTTAAACATATTCGAAACAGACCTAATCGTACAAAATAAAAAAACAAAACTTTTCTTAAACCACTCCCCTGAACTTCAGATGAAAAAACTTCTCGGCGCAAATTTTGGCAATATTTTTACACTGATAAAAACATTCCGAAATGGTGAAATAGGCGGAGACACACACAATCCCGAATTCACAATGCTCGAATGGTATCGCATAAAAGCTGACTACAAAGACCTCATGAAAGATTGCGAGAACTTAGTAAAAACACTCACAGAAAAAACTCAAATAACATACCAAAATCACAAAATCGACCTAAAAACTCCTTGGGAAAAACTTTCATGCGAAGAACTTTTCCAAAAATACTGCAAAATATCGCTTGACCAAAATCGCACATTCAAACAACTAAAAAAAACTGCTGAAGAAAAAAATTTCGATACAAATTTTTGCAAAGATTGGGACGATATTTTCTTCAAAATTTTCTTAAATCACATAGAACCGCACCTAGGGAAAGAAAAGCCAACTTTCGTCTACGACTACCCATCAACCCAAGCCGCACTTGCAAAGAAATCATCAAAAAATCCATTCTTTGCGCAGCGTTTTGAGCTATATATCGGAGGCATTGAAATAGCTAACGCATTTTCAGAACTCACAGACGCAAAAGAACAAAAAGCACGATTAATTGAAGAACAGAAATTAAGGAAAAAACTCAAGAAAACGATATTTGATATTGACGGGGAATTTTTAGCTAGTCTAGAATCCATTCAGCATAACTGCGCGGGCATCGCACTCGGAGTAGACAGATTGTTCATGATTCTCATGGACAAAAAAAATATTGACGAGACTTTACTCTTTCCACTAAACAAAATTCTTAACTAAAAATTTTTATGGCAATGACAACTGACATCAAAAAGGGACTAGCAATAAACTTCAAAAACGGCACATGGCTCGTAATTGAAGCGCAATTCGTGAATCCAGGAAAAGGTGGAGCCTTCACAAGAGCAAAAATTCGAAACCTAAAAAGCAACCAAGTAATCGAATACACTTTCAAAGCTGGAGAATCTGTGGACGAAGCGGAAGTAAGCAGAAGAAGATGCCAATATTTGTACAACGACGGATCAACTTTCAACTTCATGGACAATGACAGCTACGAGCAATTTTCGCTTACTGCAGACGTAATCGGAAACGACAAACGATTTTTAACAGATGGAATTGAATGCTACGCAATGCACATCGATGGAGTCCCAGCAAGCATCGAATTATCTCCAAAAATGGATTTCAAAGTAATCACAACAACTCCAGGAATAAAAGGAGACACCGCTACAGGAGGCTCAAAAGACGCAACAATTGAAACAGGCGCAACAATCAAAGTTCCACTATTCGTGAAAGAAGGAGACATGATAAAAATCAACACATCAGACGCATCATACGTAAGTAAAGCAAATTAAAATTTTACATCCAAATCCTATGCAAGACGTAAAACACATTATCGAAAATCCTGATAAATTTATAGACGGAGCAAAAAATAAAAGAGCAGACGTAGACATCAAAAAACTAGTATCTCTATACGAAAAACGAAACAAAGCTATGCAAGATTTGGAAAGTCTTCGTGCACGCCAAAACGAAGTTTCAAAAGAAATCACAAAAACTGAGAACAAAGATGCATTTTTGGAAGAAATGAAAAAAGTAAAAGAAGAGATAAAAAATCTCTCTCCACAAATAGAAGAATTCGAAAAAGAAATCGACGAAATCGCCATAAAGATTCCAAATCCAACCCTTCCGTCAACTCCACACGGCAAAGATGAATCAGAAAGTGTAGTGGTCAAAACACATGGAAACAAGCCACAATTCGACTTTGAGCCTTTAGACCACATCGCACTTGGAAAGGCACTCGACATCATCGATATCGAAAGAGGAACTCGCGCCTCCGGCGCTCGTTTTTATTATCTAAAAGGCGACGCCGCGCTTTTAGAATTTGCACTTCTTCAATATGTGATAAACAAATTAGTCCAAAAAGGTTTCACCCCTGTAATTCCACCAGTTTTGGTAAAAGAAGAAGCCATGTATGCGACAGGCTTTTTTCCTGCAGATAGAAACGAAATCTACTCTGTAAATCCGGGCGAAGATAATCTTTTTCTAGTCGGAACATCAGAAGTTCCACTCACAATGCTCCACGCGACAGAAATTCTTGAATCAGAAAAATTACCAATCAGATACGCAGGATTTTCCACATGTTTCAGACGCGAAGCCGGTTCATACGGCAAAGATACAACAGGAATTATTCGCGTTCACCAATTCGACAAAATCGAAATGTTCTCATTCTGCCATCCTGAAAAATCCGAAGAAGAACATGAACTCATTCGTAAAACGGAAGAAGAAATAATGCAAGAACTTGGATTTCACTATCAAGTTTTAAACATTTGCGATAGCGATTTAGGTTATCCTGCCGCGAAAAAATACGACATTGAAGTTTGGATCCCAACGCAAGAAAAATTTAGAGAACTCACATCTTGCTCAAATTGCACAGACTTTCAAGCGCGAAGATCAAAGATAAAATACAAGAATAAAGAAGGGAAAAATGAATACCTACACACGTTAAACGGAACCGCAATGGCAAGCGCACGAACACTCGTCGCAATCATCGAGAACTATCAAACAAAAGAAGGAAACGTAACTATCCCTGAAGTTTTACGCCCATACATGGGAGGTCGCACGGAAATTACAAAAAAATAACACGCGGTACCTACGCGACAAACTCATGATTGTCCTACAAGAAATCTCTAAAAAATTCAGTTCCGGTAAATCAAAAACCGACGCCCTTATTAACGTAAACATTAAAATCAAGGAAGGCGAATTTGTAGCTATCACAGGCCCTTCCGGCTCCGGCAAAACAACTCTTCTAAATATAATCGGCGGACTTGATTCCCCAACCAAAGGAAAAGTTTTCATCAATGATTTCGATTTGAAACACATGGACGACGACGAACTTTCACGATACAGAAACAAAGAAATCGGATTCATTTTTCAAGAATTTTATCTGGAACCATTTCTCAGTGTAAGAAAAAATATTCTACTCCCTACTCTTTTCGACGGCCACACTCATAACGTCGAAGTTTACGCCGACGAACTTTTAAAAGAAGTAAAACTCACAAAAAAATCAAACGCAAAAGCAAAAGAACTTTCAGGTGGAGAGAAACAAAGAACCGCTATAGCAAGAGCTTTAATCAACAAACCAAAAATAATAATTGCAGATGAACCGACAGGAAATCTCGACCAAGATACCGGCGAAGCAATAATAAATTTACTTAAAAATTTACAAAAAACACACGGCATAACTCTAGTCATTGCAACTCACGACAAAGAAATCGCACGGCTTGCAGAGCGCATAATTCACATTGAAGACGGAGTCATAAAACGTCACTAAAAAATCGCACAATGATATCAATTGCATTAAGAAGCATCATCGCACATCGTTCACGCACACTACTTTCAATACTCTCAATCACGATAGGAGTAGCGTCGATTTTCCTTTTTGTAAGCCTAATAAACGGAATCAATAAAGCATCGACAGAATCCACTGCAAAAGTAAATCCATTAAATCAAATTATTGTAAGACCACGCCTCGACAAAACCGGTCTCGTATCTTTTCTTACAAAATCCGAAAAAGGAAAACTAACAGACCAAACAATCGAAGATATAAAAAAAATCGACGGAATAAAAAATATTTATCCGGAAATCCAATTCGGAAATTTCGCATCAGTCGAAGTCCAACTCGTAGGAATCGGCGTACTCACCGACGCAATGGTCTTCGGCGTTCCATATGAATTTATAAAAGATGAAATCCAAAGTGAAGAAACTTGGAAATCATCAGAAGAACCATATCCCGCGATTCTCCCACGCAAAATTATTGAACTCTACAACCTCTCCGTCGCCTCTCCACAAGGCCTTCCGCTCCTTTCCGAAAAAGACCTCATCGGAAAAGAAATGATTTTTTACCCAAGATATTCCACATTTTTCGGATCCGGAGAAAACGACAAATCAACCAAAATCACTCTAAAAATTGTTGGTTTTTCAGACAAAGCAAGCCTGCTCGGCCCGACACTTCCTATAGACACATTAAACAAATTAAACAGATACTACGCGCCATCCGGAAACAATTCATACACAGAGCTTTTTGTTGAGACCTTCGACCAAAACAAGACCACGCAAATCGCAAAAGAAATCGAAAATCTAAACCTTTCAACGCAATATTTCACGAAAGACATGAAAGAAGTTCAAGCAAAAATCTCATATTTATCAATGGGCTTAGCGCTGATCAGCTTCATAATAATCCTCCTTTCCGCAATCGCGATAATCAGCACATTCCTAAGTCAAATCGCAGAACGCAGAAAAGAATTGGGACTTCTCCGCGCACTCGGCGCAACACGCAAACAAATCAAACTTTTGATAATGTCGGAAGCCGGATTCATCGGCTTCATCGGTAGCACCATAGGAATCGGCACAGGAATTTTGACCAGCATCATCTTCGACAAATACGTTACAACTGAGCTAAAAAACACAATTCTACTCCCGGACACTCTCTTCCAAATCACTCCGGAAATAATCATCGCAACTCTCGCATTCGGCATCTGCTTGAGCATCCTCGCCGCCTACATTCCGGCAAACGCTGCGGCAAAAGTCGACCCGATCACAGCATTAAAATGAACCAAACAATCCTAATCCTTCCAGGCTGGCAAGATTCAGGACCACAGCATTGGCAAAGTATTTGGCTTAAAAAATATCCAAACGCAGTAAAAGTCATTCAAAAAGATTTCATGAATCCGGAAAAAGAAGAGTGGGTGAAAACACTAAACGCCTACATCGAAAAATACAAAGATAACGAAATCATTTTGGTCGGACACAGCCTTGCTTGTGCGACTTTTGCACACTGGTCAAACGAATATTTCGCGAAAACCTCCGCAAAAATCAAAGGTGCTTTGCTAGTTAGCCCCTCCGACATGGACGCACCAAATTTCCCGGAAGAAATAAAAGGTTTTGCCCCAATGCCAATTCAAAAACTAGCATTCAAAAGCATCGCAGTAGTAAGCTCAAACGACAGATGGGTTAGCCTTGAAAAAGCAAAATTCTTCGCAGAAAAATGGAACGCACAACTCATAAACATCGGCCCTCATGGCCACATAAACGCCGATACCGGTTTCGGAGAATGGAGCGAAGGAGAAAAATTGTTACAAGAATTGACACAATAATAAAAGATTTGATACAATCCGACCCCTTTATTAAGAACAATAAAAAATATGCCCCAAGCAGAAAAAGCAGAATTACCAAAAATGCCAACCCCCGAATATAAAAATGGATGGAATACAACAGAGTGCCTAGATTGGCTAGAATTAACCGTTATGGCTTCGAAGAACCCAGATGGTGCATATCATGATGCACTAAAATCTTTAGAAGACGCAATCACTCCGAGTGAAGCCATCCAGAACATAGCGGCTGCAAAAGCACAATTTTTAACAGCATTAGCCCAAAAAGCGGCAAACCGAGGAGAAGGAGGAGACATCAGAACATGGCAACGAAGAATAGGATTAAGCATTAGAAGAGATCGAACAAAAAGCTTTGATGATATCGTGAGCACTATCGTATCACAATGGGAGACTCTTTCTTCAGAATTAAAAAACACCCCTTCTGTAGTAGAGGGATTGATTGATTCAATTTTAAAAAGCCAACCTAGTCTTGGACAAATACATAGAGCTAAAATAATACGTCTTCTAAACATCGCCATAAAAGAAGCAGGATATACTGGTGAACTTCTTGACGAAACTCACGAAAAAATCACCAATTGCGCCTTTCCCGATCAAACGGCAATCCAGTAAAGAATAATCCTTCTTTCACCCTACCCTTTCACCGGTGGATGCTCCACAATAAATTTCACGACCTCATCAATATCATCAGAAATGGCCAACATATCATGATATTTTAATCCTGTAGATAATTGTTGAACCAATTGATAAACCTGACAGTCCTCACTCCAAAATTTCTTTCCAAAGAAGATCATCGGACTCACCCATCCAAAACTCGCATAATGATCCTGCGCCGCATCAGTAAATATTTCCTGAACAGTTCCAGCACTTCCCGGCCCATAAATAATTCCATGCAGAGCCACAGCCAAAAGAACATCTTCACGAATCGCATTTGAAAAATATTTTGCAATACTTGTCGCAAAAATATTCAAAGGCTCATGCCCATAAAACCACGTAGGAATAGCGATATTTTCTGCACCGGTCGGATACATCTCTATAACTTTCTTTGACTGCACAATATAGTTTTCATCCTGACACTTCGGCGCAACTTTCAAAATTTCCACCGCTTCTTTTAATTGCACATCCGTTTTTCCTGCAAGATAAGCCCCAAGATTCGCCGCCTCCATAATTCCAGGACCTCCTCCAGACAAAATCAAATAACCTTTTTCGGTCAATTTTTTGGAAAGTCTAGCAATCTTTTCATAAGCCGGGTCATCACGCAAAACACTATGCCCACCCATCACTCCAACACATTTTTTCTGAGTCATTCCATCTTCATTAACCCCAATAATATCGTAAATCGCATCATCAATCGCGTGATCGTGAATCCTTTCACAAAGCGCTTCATTGATATCTCCGGAATTTTTAAAAGACACAAAATGGTTATAAATTTTAACATCCAAAATCTCACCATTTTTAGTATCATTTTCCTTTATCAATTCCTGCCAAGTATAAAGGGTTTTTCGATAAGGATTATATGGAAGTCCGACAATTTTCGGATAAATTGTCGCCCCTTTTTTACGCAAAACAGCCTCCGTCTCATCATCCATTTCGCATCCAAGAAACGTCGTATTCCCCAATTTTATATTTCGAAAATCAATCTTCTCCTTCTTAAAATCCAAATCCTGAATCGTCAAATTCAAAAGCGTATTCCCCTCACTCAAAAGATCTTTCACCGATTTTATTTCCTTTATTAATTTTTTCATAGACACAGTATTCCACAAAATCTTCTTGAAATCAAAAAATACATTTGATAAGCTACACCCTTTCCACGTAGCTTTCGCTAGAGAAATATGTTTTCGTGAAACACACGGAGTCGAAGCATGGAAACACAAACACGGTATAGAAAACAACGCTACAGAAGACACAAAATCTGTATAATCAAAACTATCTTTAAAATTCTCTTGACTTCCTGTCAAAATACCATAGAATTGGGCGGTGATAAAGTCACGACGGTGACTAGTCATAAAGACCTTTAGATACGAATGTGTTGTGGCAAGTTTGGTCTTAATTTATGCAAACTTTGACCACCTTTTTATTATGCCAAAAGCAAAAAAAACACTCAAAAAAACTTCAAAAAAAGATTCAAAGATAAAAAAATCCGCAAAAAAAGTAGCGAAAGCTATTGTCAAAAAAGCTTCTCCGAAAAAAGAGAAGAAAATTTTGAAAAAAGCGGAAAAATCTTTGAAGAAAGCCGAAAAAAAGACAGCTAAAGCGGCTCCGGAAAAGAAAAAAGATATGGTTTTGCCTTCGGAAATTCCGATTAAGCAAGAATTGATTATGACAAGGAGCAAGCGAAAACACATCACTCCTCAAATCGATAGAAATGTACTTATTCCTGGACTTATCGAAGTACAAACAAATTCTTACAAATGGTTTTTGGAAGAAGGAATTCGTGAACTACTAGACGAAATCTCCCCTATCCAAGATTTCTCAGGGAAAAAACTTGAGCTAAAATTTTTGGATCACTCTCTCGGCGAAATCAAATACAACGCCGAAGAAGCAATGAAGAAAAATATTACTTTCGAAGCTCCATTAAAAGTACACGTACAACTTATAAACAAAGAAACAGGTGAAATTAAAGAGCAAGATGTATTCCTAGGAAATATTCCATTGATGACAAATCGTGGAACATTTATCGTAAACGGAATTGAAAGAGTGGTGGTGAGCCAAATTGTACGTTCACCAGGTGTTTTCTTCTCAAGAAATCCGGCCGCTCCGGGAATGCACAGCGCAAAGATTATTCCAAAACGTGGAGCATGGCTTGAAATTGAAACAGACAAAAAAGGAATTATCACAGTAAAAATCGATAGAAAAAGAAAAATTCCAATCACTTCCCTATTAAGAGTTTTCGGATACAAGACAGATAAAGAAATCGGAGACCTATTCAAAGACGAAATAAAAGACATCGAACAAGATTCGATCACGTTAACACTTGGAAAAGACCAAGCGGAAACACCCGAAGAAGCATACCAAAATATTTATAAAAAAATTCGTCCCGGCGATTTAGCGACAGCCGAAAACGCGAAAAACCTGATAGACTCAATGTTTTTCGACTATCGAAAATATGACATGGGTCCGGTTGCAAGATACAAATTAAACAAGAGATTCGCAATAACTGTCCCAAACAAAAAACAATATCACACTTTTCAAGTAAGTGATTTGATACAAATTCTTAAACATTTGATGAGGTTAAACAACGGAGAAATGGCTCCTGACGACATCGATCACCTTTCAAACAGAAGAATTCGACCTGTCGGAGAGCTTGTACAAAACAAATTCCGCGTTGGACTTCTACGTACAGACAGAATCGCAAAAGATAGAATGACAGTCATGGATCTTGAAACTGTAACACCTACACAACTTGTAAATTCACGACCTATCACAGCGGCATTAAGAGAATTTTTCGCAAGTTCACAGCTTTCACAGTTCATGGATCAAACAAATCCACTATCAGAACTTGAGCACAAACGAAGACTTTCAGCGATGGGTCCGGGAGGACTTTCCAGAGAACGTGCATCCTTCGATGTTCGTGACGTGCATCCTTCCCATTACGGAAGAATCTGTCCTATCGCCACTCCTGAAGGACCAAATATCGGACTTGTTGTCCACTTGGCCACATACGCAAAAGTAAATGAATATGGCTTCATTGAGACACCTTTCCGTGAAGTTTCAGACATTAGCAAAAACGGAGAAAAAGCTCTTATTGGAAGAATCTTAAGAGAATCAATAGACGATAAAGGCAAAATAATTGCAAAAGCCGGAGAAGTTGTCACAGAAGAATCAGCAAAAAGAATCGCAAAAGTAAAAATTGAACAAATTAAAGTTCGACCATACATCACAGATCGCATCAAATATTATGATGCTGATTCCGAACAAGAACTAATTATTGCACAAGCGAATTCAGAATTGGACGAAATCGGACAATTCACAAACACTCGTGTTTCAGCCAGAAAAAATGGAGAACCATTACTTGCGCACGTCAACGACGTAACGCATATCGACGTCTCTCCAAAACAAATTATCTCAATAACTACTGCACTTATTCCGTTCCTTGAGCATGATGATAATACTCGTGCATCCATGGGTTCAAACATGCAACGTCAGGCCGTTTCTCTTGTTTCACCACATGCGCCTATCGTCGGAACAGGTATTGAAGAAATAGCGGCAAAAAGCTCAGGACAAATCATTCTAGCCGAAATGGATGGAGTCGTTTCATATGTTGATGCAGGCCAAATCACAATCGTATATGAAAACGGAAAACAAGTTACCTACAAAGTTACAACATACCACAGATCAAACCAAGGAACATGTATTCACCAAAGATCAAAAGTCGACAAGGGCCAAAAAGTCCGAAGAGGAGACATATTGGTTGACGGACCTGCAATCGACAACGGAGAGCTTGCTCTAGGGCAAAATCTACTTGTCGCCTACTTACCATGGGAAGGTTACAACTTTGAGGACGCCGTAATTTTATCAGAAAAAATTGTAAGAGAAGGACTTTACGACTCAATTCACATCGAAACATTTACAGTAGATGTGCGTGAAACAAAACTCGGAGCTGAAATCATCACAAGAGATATTCCAAACGTTGGAGAAATCAAACTAAAAGATCTGGACGAAGACGGTATCGTTAGAATCGGAGCAACAGTTCATGAAGGAGACATCCTTGTAGGTAAAATTACTCCAAAAGGAGAAACTGAATTAACCGCAGAAGAAAGACTTCTTCGCGCGATTTTCGGAGACAAGGCCAGAGACGTTAAAGATACATCTCTAAGACTTCCGGGAGGAGAAGGAGGAAAAATCGTTGCTATACAATTATTCACAAAAGAAAACGGAGACGAATTACAGACAGGAGTTTTGAAACAAATCAGAGTCGACGTTGCGCAAACAAGAAAAATCTCAGTTGGAGATAAGATGGCCGGACGTCATGGAAATAAGGGAGTTGTGTCTATCATAGTTCCACAAGAAGACATGCCATTCTTGCCTGATGGAAGACCTGTAGACATTGTCCTAAATCCACTTGGAGTTTCAAGTCGTATGAATATCGGACAAATCCTTGAGACACATTTAGGGTGGGCCGCAAAAGAACTTGGAATCACGATTGCAA
Source organism: Candidatus Peregrinibacteria bacterium (assembly GCA_030688025.1). GTDB lineage: Bacteria > Patescibacteriota > Gracilibacteria > UBA1369 > LOWO2-01-FULL-3 > UM-FILTER-38-24. The sequence continues at coordinate 29,708 of JAUYJL010000026.1, forward strand.
CACCTGCCTTAAACGGAATTCCAACAGCTGAAATTCAAGAACAATTGAAAAAAGCCGGACTTCCTGAAGACGGAAAAATCACACTTTATGACGGAAAAACAGGAGAAGCATTCGACAGAAAAGTCACAGTCGGTATCGCATACATGATGAAACTTCATCACTTGGTTGAAGACAAAATCCATGCTCGTTCAGTTGGGCCATACTCTCTTGTCACACAACAACCACTTGGAGGTAAAGCTCAGCATGGAGGACAAAGATTCGGAGAAATGGAGGTGTGGGCACTTGAGGCATACGGAGCCGCTCACGTTCTACAGGAAATGCTTACAATCAAATCAGATGACGTTTACGGAAGATCTAAAGCTTATGAATCAATCGTAAAAGGCGAATTGATCAAAAAGCCTAGAATACCTGAATCTTTCAACGTTCTTGTGAAAGAGCTTCAGAGTCTTGGACTTTCCGTAAGACTTATTCAAACAGGAGAAGTTGAAGCAGAAATGGATGAAGAGGAAATCCTCGAAGAAGATCCTGAAATAAGAGAAGAAGTTCCTACTGCCATAAAAGCGGAAATTGCAGAAGAAAGCGGAAATACTTCTGTCGGAGAAGGCGAGCTTGAAGGTATAGATGAAGATAATATCAATGAAGATTTGGGAGTCTTAGCGGATGAATTAGCACCCGACGAAGACGAAAAATAATCCTTATCGCTAAACCACATCAAATAACATTACATTCATGAGATCAATAAATAAAGTAATAATCATCGGAAACCTTACTCGCGACCCTGAACTAAGACAAACTCCAAACGGACAAAGCGTCACAACATTCGGAGTTGCAACAAACCGCCAATGGGTTACAAAAGGAAACGACAAAAAAGCATCAACAGAATTCCACGAATGTGTAGCATGGGCACACCTTGCTGAAATTTGTGCGAATTACATCAGAAAAGGAAATCTTGTTTATGTTGAAGGATACCTAAAAACACGAAGCTGGGACAGTCCTGAAGGAATCAAAAAATTCAAAACTGAAATCGTAGTTCAAGATCTTGTAATCTTGGAAAAGAGAAGAGCGGAAGAAGGAGAATACATTCCAAGTGAAGAGGAAATCACAGAGGGCACACATTATCAAGCCTCTGAAGAACCTTTAGACGAAGAATCTTCACCTCAAGATTCTCAAAGCGCCCCAACTGACATTGATAAAGACTTAGGTCTCTAATAATAAAACCAATTAAACCTTTATAAATACTATGGGTAAAGAAAAAACAACCAAAGAACAAGTTTCAGAGGACAGAGCTCCAAGAAACCAAGATCAGAACAAAAATATGAAATCCGAAGTTTTCAATGCAATCACACTTGCAGTTGCATCTCCGGAGGAAATACTTTCATGGTCACACGGTGAAGTAAAAAAGCCGGAGACCATCAATTACCGCACACAAAAGCCGGAAAGAGACGGTCTATTTTGTGAAAAAATATTTGGCCCAACAAAAAACTGGGAATGTTATTGCGGAAAATACAAAAGAATCAGATACAAAGGCGTAGTTTGTGAAAAGTGTGGAGTCGAAGTCACAAAATCCGCAGTAAGAAGAGAAAGAATGGGACACATCAAACTTGCTGTTCCAGTAACTCATATCTGGTTTTTGAGATCTACACCAAGCAGAATCGGTCTTCTTCTAGACCTTCCAATCAAAACATTAGAACAAGTTGTATATTTTGCGGCATACGTAGTTTCACACGTTGACGAAAAAGAAAGACTTTCCGCTTTGGAAACAGTTCACACTGAATACAAGAGTCAGAAAAAAACAATTCAGAAAGATTTCAAAGACGAACTTTTGACAGCAGAAAGCGCAAAAACAGCAGAAGACAAAAAGAAAAAAGAAATTGAAATCGAAAAAGAATTCGCAAGACGAGCGGAAGAACTCGACTATCAACATTCAGAGATGAAAGAAGCTTTGGAAAAAATGAAAGTCGGAAAAGTTTATTCTGAAATTGAATACAGAAAACTCGCAATGAAATTCGGTCATGTGTTCAAAGCAGGCACAGGAGCTGAGACACTACGCGAAATTATCGCCTCAGTTGACTTGGCAAAATTAATCGAAGACCTAAATAAAGAATCTAAAAAATCAACAGGACAAAAACAGAAAAAAATCATTAAAAGAATAAAATTGGCTGGAAGTCTGCTTAAAGCCGACATTCATCCAGAATGGTTTATCATGATGGTTCTTCCTGTAATCCCACCAGATCTTCGTCCTATGGTTCAGCTCGACGGAGGAAGATTTGCGGCTTCAGATTTGAACGATCTATACAGACGTGTAATCAATAGGAACAACCGTTTGAAGAGACTTCTATCAATCGGCGCACCGGAAGTAATTTGCCGAAATGAGAAAAGAATGCTTCAGGAAGCGGTCGACACACTTCTAAACAACAGCGCAAGACAAGGAAAAACAGTCTTCTCATCAGGAGATAAACGTAAGTTACGTTCACTTTCAGATATGTTGAAAGGAAAACAAGGACGTTTCAGACAAAATTTGCTTGGAAAACGTGTCGATTACTCAGGACGCAGCGTAATTATCATTGGACCAAAACTAAAACTACATCAATGTGGAGTTCCGAAAATTATGGCTCTTGAATTATTCAAACCATTCATTATCGGAAGACTTATTCGTGACGGATACGCTCACAATATCAAAAACGCGGAAAGATTAATCCAATCTTCAAAACGTGAGGTTTGGGATATTCTTGAAGAAGTTACAAAAGACCATTACGTACTTTTGAATCGTGCGCCTACACTTCACAGACTTGGTATTCAGGCTTTCCAACCAATTCTTATCGAAGGTAAAGCTATTCAGGTTCATCCACTCGTTTGTGCGGCCTTCAACGCCGATTTCGATGGAGATCAAATGGCTATCCACGTACCACTTTCAAAGAATGCACAGCTTGAGGCAAAATCCTTAATGGTTTCAACAAAGAATCTACTTAAACCATCAGCTGGAGAACCTATCGTTACGCCTATCCAAGATATGGTTTTAGGATGCTACTACCTAACAAGACTCATCAAAGACTCAAAAGGAGCAGGAATGGTATTTGCAAGCACTGAAGAAGCAGTTTTCGCTTACCAAAGCGATCACGTCACTCTTCACGCACCAATAAAAGCAAGATTTGATGGAGAGATTCGCGAAACAACTGTAGGAAGACTTATCTTCAACAGCTTCATGCCAAAAGGACTTCCCTACTACAACGAAAACATGGGAAAGAAACAACTTTCAAGTCTTGTTACAGATTGTTTTGAATACCTTGGAGAAGCAAAAACAGCAATCCTTGCAGATAATTTGAAAGACATCGGATTCAAATTCGCAACAAAATCAGGAATTTCAATCGCTCAAAACGATATGGTTATTCCAAAAGAAAAAACTGCAATCATCGACAATGCGTCAGAAACAGTAAAACAGATCAACAACCAATACTGGAAAGGTCTTATTACAGACGATGAAAGATATTTACACACAATCAAAATCTGGACAAAAGCAAAATCAGACATCATGGCCGTTATGGTCAAGAGTGTTGAAGAATCAAACAGCATTTTCTATATGATCGACTCCGGAGCCCGTGGTAACTGGGGACAAATCACTCAGCTCTGCGGTATTAAAGGACTCGTAGCTAATCCAGCCGGAAAAACCATCGAACTTCCTGTAAAATCCAACCTTAAAGAAGGATTTACAATTCTTGAGTACTTCATCGCTACTCATGGAGGACGTAAAGGTAAATCAGATACAGCTCTTAAGACTGCTGAAGCTGGTTACCTAACACGTCGTTTGGTTGATTCAAATCAGGATACAGTCATCAGAGAATACGATTGTGGATGTTCACACCCACACAAAATTACTCGTGAAGAATCAGAGAAAATCGGAGAGAAATTTGAAACAAGAGTTTACGGAAGAACACTTTCAGAAGATTTGAAAGATCCAAAAGGAAAAGTCATTCTAAAGAAAGAATCGATTATTGAAAAAGATACTCTAAAAGACATTCAAGAATACGGCGTAAACGAAGCACTCGTTCGTTCAATCATGACATGTCAAACAGAAGGAGGAATTTGTATCAAATGTTATGGAAAAGACCTTGGAACAAACAAAGAAGTTGACCTTGGAACAGCCGTTGGAATTATCGCCGCTCAAAGTATCGGTGAACCGGGAACTCAGCTTACTATGAGAACCTTCCATATGGGAGGAGTTGCGGAAGGAGGAGATATCACGCAAGGTTTGACTCGTGTTGAAGAATTATTCGAAGCACGAACCCCAAAAAGACCTGCAATCATTTCTGAAATCGCAGGAAAACTAAGAGTTTCACAAAAAGGAAAACAAACAGAGCTTACAGTCACTTCTCTGGATTCAGTCGAAGTCGAATACTTAATGATCGGAGAACTTGAACCGATTGTAAAGAAAGGAGACAAAGTAAACGAAAAAACAATCATCGCAAAAGCAGAAGGATCAAAAAACACAATAAAGGCTGACGGAAGCGGAAAAGTCACAGAAGCAACTGCAGAAAAAATCGTAATTAGAAGCGAAGGCCCTATCCAAAAAATATACAAAGTCCCAGCAGGAAGAAGTGTAATCATCAAAGACAACACTCTCGTAGAAAAAGGACAACCTATCACAAACGGACATCTTGACCTGAAACAACTGCTAAGACTTGCAGACACATATACGGTTCAAAAATATATTGTCACAGAGGTTCAAACAATTTACGCATCACAAGGACAAAGTATCAATGATAAACACATCGAAATCGTTGCAAGACAAATGCTTTCAAAAATGCGTGTTATCGACAGCGGAAGCACAGAATTCCTACCGGGAGAAATTTCAGACATCATAAAGTTCAACAGAATCAACGCAAAAGCAAAAGTAAAAGCAAAAGGAGAACGTCTGCTTCTAGGACTTACCAGAGTCGCTTTACACACAGATAGCTGGTTATCTGCAGCATCATTCCAGGAAACAATTCGTGTCCTCGTTGAAGCCTCTACAACAAGCAGAGTCGATAAGCTAGAAGGACTAAAAGAAAACGTAATCATCGGAAAACTTATCCCGGCCGGAGAAACATACAGAAGAAAAAACAAAGAGCTTGTCGAAGAAGTAAGAAAGAAAATAAAATCACTCGAAACACTTGAAGAAAAAGCTGAAGCCGTCGAAGAAATAATTGAAGAAGAGAAAAGAATATTACCTGTAATATAGTTTTGTCTTGCTTTTCGCAAAAACTTAATATAAATTAGCCGAGCTACAAGCGAGTGTCGCGAAAGCGACCAAGCGAAAATCAGGCATATATCTAATAAATTTCACATGCCAACAATAAACCAACTAATCAGAAAACCAAGAAGGAATGCTTCCACAAAAAGCAAATCCCCTGCTCTTCAATCAATTTTCAATCATTTGAAGACGAAATCAAACGCATTATCATGTCCTCAAAAACGTGGTGTATGTACAAGAGTTACAACAATGACTCCAAAAAAACCGAACTCAGCTTTGCGTAAAATCGCCAGAGTTCGTCTTACAAACGGAGTTGAAGTTTCAGCATATATTCCGGGAGAAGGCCACAACCTACAGGAACACTCAGTTGTAGTTGTAAGAGGAGGAAGAGTTAAAGATTTACCTGGAGTTAAGTACCACATTGTCAGAGGAAGCCTCGACACACAAGGTGTACAAAAAAGAAACAAGAGCCGATCAAAATACGGCACAAAGAAGCCTAAAAAGTAAATCCATAAAATAAAGAAAATCCAATATGGCAAATTATAAAGCAATCAAAAAGTTTATCCCGGAAGAATCTTCCCCAATGCAAGAAAAGTTTATCAACTACATAATGCTTGCAGGCAAGAAATCAACCGCCAGAAAAATTTTTAATGACACATTAAAACTTATCAGCAAAAAAACTTCAGGAGATCCGGAAAAAGTATTCAAAACAGCCATTGAAAACGTAAAACCTCAGCTTGAAATAAAAGCAAAAAGAATCGGAGGTGCAGTTTACCAAATTCCAATGGAGGTTAAGCCAGACAGACAATTGGCAGTGGCATGCAGATGGATAATCCAAGCATCAAGAAGCAAAAAAAGCGGAACTATGGCGGAGCGCCTAGCAAACGAAATAACAGAAGCTTCAAGTGAACAAGGAACAGCCTTCAAGAAAAAAGAAGACACACATCGCATGGCACAAGCAAATAAGGCCTTCGCTCATTTAGCGAAATACTAAAAAACTTTTTTTAAACTTTAATATCCCACAAACAATGGCAGATGAGTTAAGAAATTTACGCAATATTGGTATTATTGCCCATATTGACGCCGGAAAAACAACAGTTTCAGAACGTATTCTATTCTACACAGGAAAATCATACAAAATCGGAGAGGTTCATGAAGGAGCCGCTGTAATGGACTGGATGGATCAGGAAAGAGAAAGAGGAATTACAATCACATCTGCCGCAACAACTTGTTTTTGGACAACACCGGACGGAGAAAAATATAAAATCAATCTTATCGATACTCCAGGACACGTTGACTTCACAGTTGAAGTAGAACGTTCTCTTCGTGTACTTGATGGAGGTGTCTGCGTTTTTGACGGAGCAATGGGAGTAGAACCACAATCCGAAACAGTATGGAGACAAGCGGATAAATACGATGTTCCTCGTATTGCGTTCATTAACAAAATGGACAAAATCGGAGGAGATTTTTACATGAGCTTAGATTCAATTCACACAAGACTAAATCCACACGCAGTCGCAATCCAACTTCCAATCGGAATGGAAAAAGACTTCAGCGGCATGGTTGATCTTATCGAAAGAAAAGCCTACACATTTTCAGGAGACAAAGGAGAAACAGTTGTAGAAATCCCAGTTCCTGAAGACATGAAAGAAAAAATGGAAGAATTCAGAGCTATTCTAGTTGAAAAAGTTTCAGAACACGACGATGCTCTTATGGAAAAATTCATAAACGGACAAGAAATTTCAGTCCCGGAATTAAAAGCCGCTCTAAGACAAGCCACAATTCATACAAAACTTTTCCCTGTTATGTGCGGAACAGCGCTACAAAACAAAGGTGTTCAAATCCTTTTGAACGCAGTTTGCGCATACCTTCCATCCCCACACGATCTACCTCCTATCAAAGGTCATGACGTCAAAACAGGAGAAGAAATTTTGAGACATCCAGATGGTAAAGAACCATTCTCAGCATTAGCATTCAAAATTGCAACAGATCCATTCGTCGGATCACTTTGTTACTTCCGTGTTTATTCAGGAACACTTGAATCAGGAAGCTACATTTTAAATGCATCAAAAGACAGCAAAGAAAGAGTCGGTCGTATTCTTCAAATGCATTCAAACAATAGAGAAGAAATCAAAACTGTACACGCAGGAGATATCGCCGCATTAGTTGGACTAAAAAGCACAACTACAGGAAACACACTTTGCGACCCTGGAAGTCCCCTACTACTTGAATCAATCACATTCCCGGAACCGGTTATCAGAATTGCAGTTGAACCAAAAACCAAAGCCGATCAAGAAAAGATGGGACTTGCTCTTCAAAAACTTGTTGAAGAAGATCCAACATTAAGAGTTAATTCAGACCAAGAAACAGGACAAACAATCATCGCCGGAATGGGTGAACTTCATCTTGATATCATCATCGATCGTATGAGAAGAGAGTTCAAAGTTGAAGCAAACATCGGTGCACCGCAAGTTGCATACAGAGAAACAATTACAAAAGAAGTAAGATGCGAAGAGAAATACGCAAAACAATCAGGAGGACGTGGACAATACGGACACGTAATTATGAAACTTTATCCACAAGAACCTGGAAAAGGATACGAATTTGAAAACTCGATCGTCGGAGGAAAAATTCCAAAAGAATTTATTCCAGCTGTCGATAAAGGTGTACAGGAAGCCCTTACTAGAGGAATTCTTGCAGGATATCCTGTTGTAGATATCAAAGCAGAACTTATCGATGGAAGTTACCATGATGTTGACTCATCCGAAATGGCGTTCAAAATCGCCGCATCAATCGCCTTCCAAAGTGGAGCAAAAGCCGCAAGCCCTGTCATTCTTGAACCTATCATGAAAGTGGAAGTTGTCGTTCCTGAAAATTATTTTGGAGATGTAATGGGAAATATCAGTTCACGCCGTGGACAAATTCTTGAAACAGGCGACAGAACAATGGTCAAATTCATCAAAGCTACTATTCCATTGTCTGAAATGTTCGGTTACGCAACTGACCTTCGCTCAATGACTCAAGGTCGCGGAAACTACACAATGGAATTCGGTTTCTACGAAAAAGTTCCAACATCTGTTGCTGAAGCAATCATCACAAAAAGAACAGGAGCAAAGTAAATCTTTAACCCTCACCTCTATGACTCTACGTCTAAAACCACTTGCAATGGCCCTCGGCGGACTTTTTGCCATCATGTTTGCCATCTGTTTTTTCTGGGGCTTCGCAATTCCTGCAGACCTTCTCGAATTGCACACAAACCTTATGAGAATGTCATTTTTCGGATACACAGGCCTAAACCTCCTAAGCTTCGTTTATGGCTTCCTTCAGAGCTATATCTGGGGAATCATCACAGGATTAATCTTCTGGAGGTGCTACTACCACTGCGACAAATGGTTTAAGTAAAGTTCGTATAAGAACGAGTTAGCTGACAGAAAATAAACTTGACAAAACTGCAATTTAGGTGTTAAGCTGTAAGCACTAATTTTTTAGCCCTGCAAACTATGAATATAAACGTGCCAGAAACTAAGACAGAATGTCCCACCTTAGCAAATAAAACTGCCTTACTTGCCGCAGTTCTTGCAGCCATCGGTACAATAAGTGGTTGTGCACATCAAAGTGCAATTTCTACTAGTCAGACAGTCCATGTCAACGGCTCCGGAAAACCTCATGTTACTTGTATTAGTTCAGGTGGCAATGGCAATGCTAGAGTTAGATCAACAACAACAATAAATGGAAAAACTTATAGGTGTCCTGAAAACTGAACGTCAAATTTATTTTTCATCAGCTAACAAAGTTTAAGCGGTTCCGTTCAATCGCTTCGCTCCTTCACTGCACCCATATTCACTGGCGGTTGATCGCTTCGCGATATATTATACCGCCAGTGAACATCGCTTAAACTTGGACGTTATGTGAAATAGTAAAAAAATTTAAACTAACAATATGCCACCAGAAAAACCAACAGTAACTCCAAATACACCGCCACCCAACAACAATCCAAAACCTAAAGAGGATAAGGAGTTTCATACTTTTGAACAACTTATATTTTCTAGAACACAACGTGTCCAACAAAAACCTGGAGAAACTTCTGGGCAATTACATGAGAGACTAAGGCCACAAATAATGGATAGCTTTCAAGTTATCAAAAAACCAACAAAGGTTATTACACACTCATGGTATACATTTGATACAAGTCATATACTAGGAAAAGATACATTTGTACTATGCACCTCAACTTGTAAGCATGAAACTCCTTATCAGCTTATAGTTGGAAAAAGAGACACGAATTTTCAAAAAGAGCTTGGTGACGGTAGATATGAATACACAGTATATACTTTAGGGAAAGAGTTAACTGAAAAACAAAAGAATCAGATATATGATGAGATGTAATTTTTTTTACTAGATCACACAACACGCACTTTGCGGCTTCGCTCCTTTCAGTCGCTACACCCATATTTTGGCCTGTTTCAGCACTCCGTGCTAAATTGTAACAGGCCAAAACATCGCAAAGTGCGGAACGTTAGCGGAAATAATCAAAAAAATATGATAAAAACAGCACTAGCATCTCTAATCATTGGAGACCCCTTGTCCATTGCATGTCCAGCATTTGGTGGGAATATATTCACAATAACAATTTTCGGAGTTTCATGTGGAGTAGCTATGCACTGATCCCCAAAGGTGCAATTTAAAATAACACAAACCTTAACCTCATCAATATGCTCCAAGTCCTAACCGTAATCGCGCCACTATTTCTCATAATTTTTGCCACAGCAATCTTGCAAAAATTCACAAACCTCGGCGACGACTGGTCAAAAGTACTAAATGCTTTTGCTTTAAAAATTGGTCTACCGGTTTTGATTTTTTCTGCACTTTCGAAAGCACCATTCTCATTTTCAGAACAATCATCCCTAATAATTTCAAATTCATTATTCGTTGTCGGCAGCCTTTTATTAGCTTATTTGATCGGAAAAATTCTACGTCTAAAAAACCAAATGTTCGCAACATTATTCATTTGTTTCATTTTTGGAAATGTAGCATACCTTGGAATTCCAGTATTAACTCAAACATCAGGCGATAAAATACTACCAACCGCCACTTTAATTGTAGCAATATATTTGTTCTGGATGTTCACAATCGGAATCGGATATTTGGACTATTCAATCACAAAAAGCAAAAGAGACATCCTAACAAATGTTATAAAAAATCTTTTCTTTAATCCTCTTCTAATTGCTGTAATCCTTGGAATAACAATAGGAAGCCTAAAACTCACACTTCCCTCAGTACTGCTAAAATCATTAGATATGATAACAGCTTCAGTCACTCCAACAGTATTGATAGTAATAGGACTTTTCATCGGAAAATCCAAATTCGGAAAATTAACTGATTGGTTCCCTATCTTACTATTTTCAATCCTAACTTTAGGAATATTGCCGGCAATTTTCTACTTCGGCGCAAAGCTTTTCGGATTCTCTCCAAGTCACTTTTCAAGCTCAATAATCCAAGCCGCAATGCCACTCGCAATCACCCCTTTTGCCTTAGCTGATAAATACAAATTGAACAAAAACTTCATAGCCCGTTCAATCGTCCTGAGCACAATCCTTTCGGTAATCTCCCTACCATTTTGGATCTCAATATTGTAGGACTTATGAAAACATATTTGTTCTCCAAATTTCTCTTGCATTGCCCCAAATTCTCGTATATATTTCCGAAGCTGTCGCACGCGACTAATTCTTGCGTATTAAGCCGACATCAAATCACTCATCTATTATTTTAACAATTACCAATATGGCAGAAGGAGTATTTGTGAGAAATAAGCCACACATGAACGTTGGTACAATAGGCCACGTTGATCATGGTAAAACTACACTCACAGCCGCAATCACTATGGTTGCTGCAAAAAACTTCGGAGGCGGAAACAAGGCGGTAGCATACGACCAAATTGACAACGCTCCTGAAGAAAAAGCTAGAGGTATCACGATTGCTACCTCACACCAGGAGTATGAAACACCAAAGAGACATTACGCTCACGTGGATTGTCCTGGACATGCCGATTATGTCAAAAACATGATCACTGGAGCCGCTCAAATGGATGGAGCAATCCTGGTAGTTTCAGCCGCAGACGGCCCTATGCCACAAACTCGTGAACATATCCTTCTTGCCCATCAGGTTAACGTTCCATACATTGTTGTTTTCTTAAACAAAATGGACATGGCGGATCCTGAAATCGCAGATCTTTCAGAAATGGAAGTTCGTGAACTTCTAAATAAATACGAATACCCTGGAGATACAACACCTATCATCAGAGGATCAGCTCTAAAAGCAGCTGAAAATCCGGATGATCCAGTAGCAGCAAAACCAATTCTTGATCTTCTTGAAGCTTTAGATACATACCTCCCGGATCCGGTTCGTGAACTAGACAAACCATTATTGATGTCAGTTGAAGATGTATTCTCTATCAAAGGTAGAGGAACAGTTGCAACGGGAAGAATTGAAAAAGGAATTGTTAAAGTAAATGAAGAAGTTGAAATCGTTGGTATTAGAGACACAAGAAAAGTTACAGTTACCGGTGTTGAAATGTTCAAGAAGAGTCTTGATCAAGGACAAGCCGGAGATAACGTAGGTCTACTTCTACGTGGAATTGAAAGAGAAGAAATTGAAAGAGGACAAGTTATTGCAAAACCTGGATCAATTACTCCTCACACACAATTCGAAGCTGAGGTTTACGTACTTACAAAAGATGAAGGTGGAAGACATACTCCATTCTTCAAAGGATACAGACCACAATTCTACATCCGAACAACAGACGTTACCGGAGCTTTCGAGCTTCCGGCAGGTGTTGAAATGGTTATGCCCGGAGATAACGTAAAAGCGGTTATCACACTTGGAGCACCTATCGCTCTAGACCAAGGAACACGTTTCGCTATCCGCGAAGGTGGACGAACAGTCGGAGCTGGAGTAGTTGCAAAAATCCTAAAATAATTGGATTAAAAAGACTTTCAAAAGACCTCCTGAAAAGGAGGTCTTTTTTGTACACTATAAATAAAACTCTACGCCTCTATTACTCCACCAGCCTTAGCCGAAGTTTCAGCAGCAACATTCCCAACTTCCCCACGAACTGTTCTTTCAAAAAATTCAACAGACATTTGAACCTCCGGCAAAAACCTACCAGGAAGAGTAAACACATCAATTTCAGGAACCTTCGCAAAAGCGGCCTTAATTGCATCATTCATCAACAACCCCTTCATCACCAATAATGGCTTCCAATTCAGAGTCTGAAAAAACAAAACAGGCAACTGCATATTTATAGGAACATTAAGTTTCTCGAAAAAAACCACACACATAGCCTCCAATTTTTGAGAACATTCAAAAGCATCAGGATTTCTCGGATTAAGAGAATCTTTACGCATCTGTAAAACATCCACAGGCTTATCGGCAGAAGGTTTCATTCGAACAGCAGAATCAAGAGATCTAGCCATAAAAACACCACCAACAGAAGCCTCACCACCATTACTTCCTCCATCACCAGGAGCAAAATCACTCATATTTTTTTATAATTATTTGAATTTACGTGAGAGGGATTTTACCCGGTATATTCAAAAAATCAAGTAATTAAAACCAAACAGCTAAAACTATGCATTTTCATCATCTACAGGAAAGAATCCCTGACTTTCCTCATCCCCTAACGCTCGACCAGCTCGACCTTTAACCACATCAACTACAGCTTCATGCCCAAGATTCATATCTTTTCTAGGCAAAACCCTGGTAACCTCCCCAACCGCACTTGAACTCGCAGGCACTTCATCAAAGATACCAACAGGCAACTCCAAATCAAAAACCGCACCACTCGATGCGACCTTGAATCCTTCAGTAGAACAAAGAGTAGAAAACAAAACTTCTTCTTCCCCTTCCTTCCCGACAGAAACGACACCATCATTCAATCCTTCTATCCTTATAAATCGCCCCTTTCCTCCGGTAATAACAGAAAAATTCAATTGTTCCGGAACAACATCAATATTCACATCTTTAAAAGTTCTGGACAGAAAAGCCTTAAAACGCGTGACTAATGCCGCTTTCGCAGAATCAATCCTCTCACATAATCCAGCAGAATCAACATTACTCATATCCTCAACTCCTTGACTCATCCCCTCTCGCGATTCACCCATAGCGAAAACATCAGGCTCAGTCAGAGGAGACCTCCTCCCCACGTTAACATCCTCAACAGGAAAAGCAAAACTGGAAGGATCCTGTATTCTTGGAGGCAAAACCACTCTCGAATCACCATCATCCGATCCTTTTGGCGCACCTACCGTCATAAATTCATTTTAATAAATTATTACAACATTATACCCCAAAATGGCTACAATATCAAACAAAGCCCCCCCCCACACAAACCCAATCAAATCAACATTTTTCTTGACTTTCATCCAACCATACTTTATAAATCCATTACAAAATTGATTTCTTGTTTTTAAGGAATCGCTCGCGACCTTCACCAAAAGTGAACACAGCGGGACAGCTCAACATTATAAGGATATAATCATCCGATGCGAAAATCGCAAATATAACCGAGCTAAAACAATCTCGGTTTTTTTAAAATTTATATAACAACCAAAAACATGGCAACAAAGCAAAAAATCAGAATCAAAATCAAATCATTCGATCACAGAGTTATCGATGAAACAACAAAACTAATCATCGACACTGCTGAAAGAACAGGCGCAATCATCGCTGGTCCAATTCCACTTCCAACAAAAATTGAAAAATTCACAGTAAACAAATCAACATTCGTTCACAAAAGATCACGTGAACAATTCGAAATCAGAACTCACTCTCGATTAATCGACATCCGAGAAACAACACCAAAAACAATCGAATCACTCTCAAACCTAAACCTCCCCGCCGGAGTACAGATTGAGATCAAGATGTTGTCAGAAGAGTAAGCTACAATATATCTTCGTATATACTAACAATCAACAATATGACAGGAACAAAAGCTCCGGAAACAACACCGGAAACTTCCCCATGGACACAAGAAAGAATCGAAGGAATTAAAGACCCAGGACTAAGAAAGGCAATCGAAGAAGGACTACAACCAGAAACGATAAAGAGAGTTAAAAAAATAATCGCCGGCAGGGCAGGTGACGTACGGGTGTGTGGCGCAGACGAAATAGATCGATAACTTTACAATCTTCCTTAAGCGAAATATCAAAGTGTTGTTGCAATTCCAACAACACTTTTTTCGTCACCAAATATACGTAGTTTCACAAATCTCAAGTGCACCCCTAGTCGAAGAAGGGATGTAGAATAGGTATGCTTTAATATCTAACCCTACACCCCGATGAAACTATATCATCCAACGAAAGGATTGAAAGGGATTCGTACAGTTTTAAATC
>JAUYJL010000027.1 GCA_030688025.1 Candidatus Peregrinibacteria bacterium
GATTTAAAACTGTACGAATCCCTTTCAATCCTTTCGTTGGATGATATAGTTTCATCGGGGTGTAGGGTTAGATATTAAAGCATACCTATTCTACATCCCTTCTTCGACTAGGGGTGCACTTGAGATTTGTGAAACTACGTACGGTATGCATGAAAGACAGTCGTGAACTCAAACGTGAAGATTTAGAAAATGTAATTAAAACTATTGAAGAAAGCCAACACGATAAAATCATCGTCACTCACGGAACCTACACCATGCCGGATACCGCGCGTTTTCTAAAAGCCAACCTGAAACGAAACGACCAAACAATTATACTTACTGCATCTATGATTCCGATCTCTGGATTTTCTCCTTCCGATGGACCATTTAGTTTAGGCTACGCTATCTCAAAACTTGAAGATCTTGAACCAGGAGTTTATGTAACAATTAATGGTAAAGTTTTTTTACCAGAAGAGGTCATGAAAGTAATGAGCGAAGCTCGTTTTGCTTCAATCTTCAACAAATAAAAGAGAAAAAGGAACAGCAAAGAGAAAGGACATAGGTGTTTGCGAGTAATTTATTATTGTGCCAATTCAAGCATCATGATGCTTGAATTTTTTGCATGTCGTACATGTTAGACATGCAAAAAAGCACAATCAAATTACGAGTAGACATATATGTCCTTTCTCTTGCCCCCTATTCCTTCTTCTTGTCATACTGCGCCGCCCTTTCATAAGCCAAAACAAACATCTTTTTGAAAGTGTCCGCCACCTCTTTTCCCTCCACGATAAAACCGGTTTTTTCTTTCAATGAAACCACCGCAACTTTATTGTCATAAATATTTATTTCGGAAGAAATCGCAAACCTTTCGGGCAAACTTTTCACAGAAATCTTATACCCAACCAAAAGTTCTTTTTGCTCTTTCGTAAGCCCTGACTGCGCCACGAAAGATTCCGTTTCTATGCCTTTTTTCGCCTTTTTTTCATAATATTCTCCAAAAAATCCCGGCAAAACACTGTCCCTATCCTCAGAAGTGGAATAAGAAAAAATCTTCGATTTCGCCGTCAAAGTATCATCGTAAACCGCCATAATCCCCTCAACTCCATCAAAATATCGAATCTTCGTTTTCTGTTCCGGATCACGATAAAGAGATTGAAATTCCGGCATCAAGCTCTCCGCCTCCCTATAACTATTCGCCGCCTTATGCATTTTTTCCCTAACAAAATTAAGAAGCTTCTCGGGTTTTTGCGCCATAAACATCGTTTTGCTATCCCCCTGCTCTCCAACAACAAGCCCATAAGACAAAAGTGCCCCCAGCAAGTGATAAGTATTCGTTCTGGTGACCCGCGCCTTTCTCGCAATATCGGTCACAGACGCCTCTCCCAGCTCCATCAGCGCCAAGTAAACTTTTGCTTCTTTTTCCGAAAGCCCAAATTCAACAAGTTTTTCAAACATACAAAAATATTATACAACAAAAAAATATCCCGAAAAGAGTTAAATGTCAACACAATTTTACAAAACACATGACAATTGCATGTTTTTACTTATGTCCTTAGCTAAAAGAATAAACCGCCATGACCCCACAGCCCTTCCCTGAATCAAAACATTCCGTCAAACAATATTCACAATGTTTGACTAGTCCGCAACTTAGGACTAATATTGCCCCATACAATTAGCAATAAAAACTATGACATTCACACCTGAACAATTCGTAACATCATCTATCGTAAAATACGGAAAATTGAATGAATACATTCAAGAAAAACTCGTTTCCGACTTCTCGGCAATCAAGGGAAACCTGATGATGATGGAAGGGCTCCGCATATACATCCGAGAAAATCTGGATACCTTAAAAGCCAAACAAAAAATCGAAATCCTCGACATTGGTCCCGCAATCGGCGCACTTTCAACACTATTCACTCTTCAAACATTAAACGAATTCGGACTAATGGCAAAAGCCCAAATCCATCTTTTTGATGTCTCCGCAAAAGTGATAGAACAAACCTTAAACTGCAAATTTTTCTTCCCAGACAGCATCATCGATCCAAAACTAAAAAATCCAATTCACCAAAAATTAAGACAAGCAAAGGGAGAAGTCGGTTCTGCCGAAAAACTTCCATGGAAAAACGAAAAATTCGACATCGTTCTCGCAGGATTTTTATTTTCATGCGTTCATGATTCCGTAAAACCGCTAATCGCAAAAGAAATGCAACGAGCGACAAAAAAAGGCGGATTTATCGGCATAACAGACACGTCAGAGAAAAAAACATTTTCTTCACCAATCTCGACAAAACCACTCGAAAAACTTTTCAAAGACACACGCGTCACATTCAAAAACAACAAACCAAAAGACGCCTCCTACACAATTTGTGGAGAAAAATAAACCTTCCTCTCCGACAAAAAAATTGCAAGCCAACCCTCCAGGGTATAAAATTTCTATATGAATGACTTTCATCGACCAAGAAATTTCAGAAAAAGACCATCTGCAAGACCAGCAGCAAAACGACGCCCTAGCGTCAAAGCAAAACCCAAACATTCCCCAAAAAAAGCCTCAGCATTAAAAAATTTAAAAGAAGCCCGAAGAAAATCAGAAATACATTCCGCCCTACTCAACAAACTTCGCAAACCACGAGCTCTAAAAGAAAAACCAAAATATTTCCAACTACCTCATGGCGTAAAACTAAAAATCCTTAGCCAAAAAGACAAAGCCAGCCTCAGAATAACAGAAACTCCGGACGCAATAGGCCCACGATTAAGAAGAAAAAAAAGATTTCCCAATCAAAAACAAATGACTGACATCAGAAGGAATCACGAATTTTGGGACCCAAATAATTCCGGAGTTCCACTTATAGAAATCAACGGAAAAGATTTAAACAAAACAGTTTTAGTTTGTGGAAGTAACGAAAATCCAGTCGAATACAAATTAAAAGAATTTTTAAGAATCGACCCAAAAGACATAAATGATGCACCGCCTGGATCATATTTTTCAGAGAATACCGGAGAATATTACAGAGGAATGACCCGCCTAAATCCACGAATAATAGAAAAATTTGGCCGACTTCACAAAGAACTCGAAGATTTAGTAAACAGCTTTCCGGCAATTCCAACAAAAAATTTCCTGACACAATTTCCAAATTTTGCCTCAGCCGTAAGCCGTCGTTTAAAAAAAGGCCAACGCAGATTAAGCGTCCGATTATTTATAGATGAAAACTACCGCACTTACGGAGAAAATATTTATACATATTTCAAAAGGCCAACAGCAGAGAGACGCTCTCTCCCGAGCTACTTCAGTATACACACATCAAGAGGAGCCTTAGACCTACAAACCTTCATCCTTGTGGACGGAATCAAAATAAAAGGCGCAGAGGCCGAAAGTCTGCTGAGACAAGCCATCACCGCCGAATGGAATAAACACGGAGGAGGCCGAGGGTTCTACCCAAAACGCAGAAGCTTCCACATCGACGCCCGCAACAAAAAAACCCAATGGGGCACAGAATGGTAAACCAACAATAAAATTTTGGTGGAGATGCCGGGAGTCGAACCCGGGTCCAGGAGTGAGGAGACCCTGCGTTTATAATCATATTCTGTTTTGGGTTTTCGTCGCCAAAAAAGAAAACAGTCAAAATACTTTAGCGCTTAGTTTCAAGGTTTTCGTGTATTAATGCGAAACGCACATTAACACCTTATCCCTCTTTATTACGCCTTCACGACCTAGAGGAAGTCAGAAGTGATAGACGACGTTCGAATTAAATCAAACGATTACGCTAGAACTGGAACAAGAGAAAATTCTCTTAGAGCCAATTTCTGAGCAAGTTTTTCTAAGTTAGCACTTAGTTTGCGTGGAAGTGCTTAAGGAAGTACCACACCCCTCCCTGATTAAAACAGACGAAACCTTTAGTCACCCTGTCGAATGCCAATACATCCCCACTTTTCAAAGATCTGCTTTGCCTAAAAATCTCTCAACAAAGCCAATACATATAACCACGATTACACGCAAAAGTCAAACACCCTAGATCAAAGGCTCTTCAAATTCAGGTGCTTCTTGCTGACCCATTTCAAACTCACCAGCCTCATCCCATTTTGCCAACATTTCCTCTACAGTCTCACGTTTTTCACAATAAGTTTTTCTGGAATTTTCAATAATTTCCTTCACATAAGATTCTTTAACTTTTGGAACAAACAATGTTTTTCCAGAAAAAGCCTCACGAATTTCTCCGTCCACCGACATTTTGCAATAAAATTCACGAACACCAAGATTTATAATATCTCTCTCTTTAAAAATCGGATTATACTCAGCGGCAAGCGGTCCAGCATCATCTGCACCAACTCTAAAACTAATGATAGAACCCACGTTACCAAACACCGTTTTCTTCACAACCTCGGACAATTGCCCCATGTACTGATGCGCAATAGTTAGATCCAATCGATACTTTCTTGCCTCAGACAAAATTTCCGCAAAAGTATCCGTCGCGAAATTTTGGAACTCATCAACATATAAATAAAAATCTTTTCTATCCGCCTCTTTCATATCCGCACGACTCATCGCCGCCTGATACAATTTCGTAATAATCATCGCCCCCATAAGCCCACTATTCTCTTCACCAAGAAGTCCTTTTGAAACCTTCATCAACAAAATCTTTTGCCCATCCATCACCTCTCTTATATTAAATTTATTAACCGGTTGCCCCACAACATTACGAATCATATTCGTCGCAACGAACTGTCCAACCTTATTCAAAAGCGGAGTAATAGCTTCAGCATCAAATTTCTCACTCCACCCGGCAAACTCGGAAACCCAGAAGTTTTTAACAACATTATCTTTAATTCTCGACACAATATTCTGCCTATAATTTTTATCAGTAAGCATTTTCAAAATCGAAAGCACAGTTGTATTCGGGCTGTCCAAAAGAGCCAAAACCGTATACCTAAGCACATGTTCAAGCCTATCCGTCCAGTTCGACCCAAAAAGTTTCTTAAAAATCTGAATAAATCCAATCGTCACCTGCATTTTATAAGCCTCATCCACATTTTCCATCGGATTGAAAGCAATCGGAAAATTCGTGTCAGCAGGATCAAAATAAATCACATCTTTAATTCTATGCTCAGGCACAAATTCCATCACATTGTCGACAAGATCTCCATGCGGATCAAGCACCGCAACCCCCTTTCCAGCCTCAATATCTTCCTTGATCAAAAGCTCAAGAAGTTTTGATTTTCCGGAACCGGATTTTCCAACGACATAAAGATGTCTACGTCTATCTTCACGTTTTATTCCAAAATCATCAAAATTATTATGATAATTTGTAGTTCCAAAAACACTCACATCTCCACTTCCAACCTTAGGCAAATCCTGAGGAGCCTCTGATTTTTTCGCAAGTACATGCACAATATGCGGAACAACGTCGGCGTTTGGCAAATGATAAATCGTCGCAAGCTCATCCGGCCCAACAATAAAATCATCCACAAAACTTCTAGATTTATATTCTCTCAAAAAAGTCTTTTCTCCTAAATAAACAGGCTTAAAATATTGAATATCCGTCTCATTAAACTGAAAAAAACTATTCACAATCGCATGAAGTTTTCTACTCGCTTCGTCTTTAGTAGTACTCATATATCCGGCCCTCATCGTAACTTTGAAAGGCTCTTCTTTTGCCTTATGCACAGCCTGTTCGTATCTAATTTTAATTACACTATTTTCATCTTTCACCCTCACTCGATCCCTAATACTAAATATTTTCTTAAAATTATTCCATCTCAAAAGCCATCTTCTCTTAAGCAAATACCACGCATCCTGAACCACAGGCTCGGAAACAACCTGAATCCAAACTTGTTCCTTTGTAGAAATCTTCGAAATGACCGAAAAAAGCCTACTCAAACTATCTTCATCAAAATGTGAATAAGTTTTGAAAGGGTAAACGTCTCCATTTTCAAGAGTGATCCTAGCCCCCGCCAAAGCCATTTTTTCAGGATTGTAATTGTCGACATAATCATTCACCGGTTTGATCTCACAATCAGGATAAGTTGAATAAAAAAATCCCTCCATCGTCTCATAAAGATTGTCATCAACAGCGCAAAAAAAGTAAGTATATTGCTCGTATCCAAGCATTTCGAAGGAAACTTTATGCGCATGAAGTGTATTATGCAAATTTATCAGAAATTCCCGGAATATCGATTCCTTTTTTTTCTTGTCATCTCCCTGCGGCACTATAACTTGAAAATATCGCATTAAGTCCAATTAAATTAGTACTCAATTATACCATTTTGAAGCGGAAAGGTCAATCTAAGCCCGACAAAACCTTATATAGTACACAGACATTTAGGACACAGTGGTATGCTAAAAGCGGTAACCAATAACAAAAACACTATGTCCCAAGAAGAATTATACAAAATCAAGCAGGAAGTGAAAGAGAAAGAGTTGGCGAAGATGAGGAAAATGTGGTTCAGAGAGTACAAAGAAATGAAGAATGTGAAGGCAGTATGCCGAAAATTAGGGATACACAGGAGTAGATTTTACTACTGGAAAAAGAGAATGGATTTAAGTTCAAGTGACGGA
>JAUYJL010000029.1 GCA_030688025.1 Candidatus Peregrinibacteria bacterium
CCCTCTATCTTAGATAATTTTCAGTTTTGCTCTAGTTGAAAACAAAAACTACTTCTCTTTAGACCCCGAATTTGATACGCAACCTCCCACAATCTCATTGTTTTTTTGCATAATTTATGATAGAATATCTGGATAAATAGACACAAAAACCAAAAAAAATAAATGGAATCTGGATTTAAGAAAATTGCAATTTTGGCTACGCTCTGCGCTCTTTTCCTTTCGAACAGCGCTTTTGCTGATGAAAAAGAGGAGTTTTTGTCGCAGTTGAAAGATAGATATAATTCCGAGAAAACCGACTATTATCAGCTTTTGAATAATATTTCAGATCAGAGAAATAAGATAAAGGCGCTCACTGAAGAGAAAATGACTCTTGCCCAGCAACTTGATAATATAGATAAACAAAGTTTTCTCACACAAAACAGACTCGTAGAAACCGTAAAAGAGGTTAGTTCGACAAAAAATTCGATAGCTCAAATTTTGGCTCAAATTGAAGTTAAAAAAGTGGCTATGGATGGCCAAAAAAACCTCCTCAAGAATTATGTAGAAATAATGTACAGAGAAGAGACTTCTTATTTCTCTGTCGATGAAAATGGGCAAGTTGATGCATTAAAACTGCTTTTGTCCGACGGAAGTATCGGAAATAATATTAGACAATTAAATTATTTGAGTCTTTTGAGTGAAGCCGGAGCGCAAATGGTAGACAAACTCGCTTCTATTGGTGAAGACTTGAAAAATCAAGAAACTGATTTGGAAGCAAAACATACGCAACTTGCGGCTCTGCAGGAAAGCCTCGCTAATGACAAAAAACAGCTTGAATATGAGAAAGTTGCAAAAGAAAATCTTTTAAAACTCACTCTCGGGCAAGAAAAATTATACTCAAAGTTGCTCGAACAAAGCCAAAAAGAGCAATACACGATGGTTCAAGATGTGAAAGATTTGAGCAGTGCTCTCGAGATTGTTAAACAAAAAATCGCAGAGGATGGAGACAATTTCGATCCTACCCAATATATGGGGCTTTTGGATGAGAAAACTCGTTCATTGTATGAATTTATCTCCAATGCTCCGATGCTTAATCCGGAAGGGCTTTCATGGCCTGTATTACCGAAAAGAGGCATTAGTGCGTATTTCCACGATTCGGCGTATGCGGGGACTTTTGGAGTTGCTCATCAGGCTGTGGATATTCCAGTTTATCAGGGCTCCCCTATTCATGCGCCGGCTGACGGAGTCGTTTACAAAACAAAAGACAATGGATATGGCTACAGCTACATAATTGTGGCGCATTCGAATGGATATAGCACTGTATATGGGCACGTAAGTGAAATCTTGGTGCAAGAGGGTGACCAGATTGTGCAAGGACAGATATTAGGGCTTACCGGAGGAATGCCTGGAACTCAAGGTGCCGGATATATGACAACCGGACCGCATTTACATTTTGAATTACTAAAAGACGGAAGCCATATAGATCCTTTGAATTATCTTCCTTTAAGTGCATTTTCCGAAGAAGACCTACTTCTTCTTCCGGAGAAATATTTGAGAAGACTTGAGCTTCAGGATACGAATTTTTAAATTGTCGTGGTGCATATGAATTGTGTATATTGTTTTTGTGAATAAACATATTTCAGAGATTATAAAAATCCTTGAGAAAACTTATCCTGATGCCAAAATCGAGCTTGATTTTGGGGATAATTTTCAATTGCTTGTGGCCGTAATTTTATCGGCACAATGTACCGATGTTCGTGTGAATAAGGTCACTCCTGCGCTTTTTGAAAAATTGCCGGATGTTCGCGCGGTTGCCGGCGCGACTTTGGATGAAATCGAAAAATTTATTTATTCGACTGGTTTTTATAGAGCAAAAGCGAAAAATATAAAAGCGGCGGCGGAGAAAATTTTGAAGAATTTTAAAGGAAAAGTTCCGAGCAAAATGGATGAGTTACTGACTCTTCCCGGAGTCGCTCGAAAGACTGCAAATGTCGTGCTTTCGAGTGGATTTGACAAAGATGAAGGAATCGTTGTGGACACGCATGTGGCTAGGATAAGCGGAAAACTTGGACTTGTTGAGAAGAAAATGGCATTACAGAAAAATGCCGTAAAAATCGAACAAGAACTTATGAAGATTGTTCCGAAATCAAAATGGGGGAAATTTTCACATATGATTGTTTGGCATGGAAGACGTGTTTGTTTCGCGAGAAAACCAAATTGCAAAGGATGTCCGTTGAATAAGATTTGTCCAAGTAGTGAAGGAAAAATTTGCAAGTAACTGAGATTTCATTTAATATCTTGCGCGTTGAAACAACATTGGGGCGTGGCCAAGTGGTAAGGCAGCGGGTTTTGGTCCCGCCATTCGTGGGTTCGAATCCTACCGCCCCAACCATTGAAAAACAGCTCTGCAGAATGCAGAGATGGTTTTCGATATGCTGGCGGTAGGATGAGAAGTTTATACCCTGAAGGGGTAAATCCTACCGCCCCAACCATTTCATTTAGGAATTCAGTATTACCTATCTCCCTAGTGGAAAGAGGATGTATATGAAAGTTGGTTTCTGCCTTGATGAGTCGTGGTGATCCTGAGAATTTTGTTTAAAATTTGATTATCATTCGATTTGGTATATAATTAAAGTCCTTTATAAATCAGCTAAACTTTCTTTATGAAATACGGAGCACGATATGCAGGAAAGTGGGTTGCGGCTAAGGAAGATAAAATTTTAGCTTCTGGAACGACTTTACGTACCGTGAAAGAAAGAGTTAAGAAAGAAAATCCGGAAGAAGTTAGGTTTGTGTTGATTCCAAAAGGCATAATGGCTGGATAATAACTATGAAATTTTCATATTCACAATTTCCAGGTTTAGATGGTGAAAGTGTTTATCGTCCGTCGATACGTATCTTTTTAAAGTATCAAAATAGATTTATTTTTACAGAAGGCTTTGTGGATTCCGGAGCAGATTATACGATTCTTCCTTTAGAATTTGCAGGAGAGTTAGGGCTTAAGTTAGATGTAAATGCAAAAACAAAATTTATTGGTGCTGGTAAAAATCCTTTTGTTGTATATCCTTCCAAGGTAAAAATAAAGCATGTAATCCGACAAAGTGGGTTCAGAAATTTGGAGTGGGAATCTAAAGTATATTTTGCCGAATCTCAGCCCGGAATACTGCTAGGCAACTGTGGATTTCTAGATCATTTTCGCGTAATACTAGATGGTTTAAAAAAGGAAATTGAGATTATTTGATAGATTTAATCTATGGGAGTTAAATGTGAAATTTCAGGTCGTGAGTTTGAGGTTTCAGGTCATGAGATTGAACTTAGAAAGAAGTTTGGTTTTGGCGATAGTCTGCCAAAAGTTTTGCCGAAGTATCGTTTCCAATATCTTGGAGCTTTTTGGCCGCAGTGGAATTTACATAAGAGAAAATGTGATAAGACTGGAGAGCAGATTATCTCAGTGTTTAGGCCTGATTGTGTTTATCCTGTCTGGAAAAGGAAAGAATGGTTTGAAAATAATAATCCACCGTCTCGGGATTTTGATCCTTCACGACTATTTTTTGATCAGGCTTGGGAATTGTTTCAAAAATGTCCATTGCCTCATGTTTTTGAAAATAATAATGAGAATTGTGAATATACCGATGACTGGTATTACAGCAAAAATTGTTACCTTTGCCATTCTGGTCAATATAACGAGGATTGTTACTATGATTACGAATGTGACCATAGTAAGAATGTCCATTATGGTGTTTCCGTTTTTTCTTCGGAACTAGGTTTTGATCTGATAAATTCCACTAACTGTTTTAATAGTTTATTTTTATTGAATTGCAAAATGGTGAGTGACTGCGCCTTTATGTATGATTGTCGTGATTGTAATAATTGTCTTTTTTGCTTTAATCTTCGCAATAAAAGCTATTGTTTCGGGAACAAACAGCTTTCAAAAGAAGAGTTTGAGAAACAGAAGGAAAAGTGGGATTTCACATCTAATAGAACTTATGAAAAGGCAAAAGAATTTTTCAGTAAAATGATGTTAAATACTGCATGGCATAGATCTTTGCAGATTGACCAGTGTGAAGATTCTTCAGGGAATTTCATCAAACAATGTAAGGATTGTGAAAATTGCTATCTGCTTTCAAAACATGAAAATTGCGCTAACGATTGTTTTTCAGGACCTGATGCTAAATCAACTTTGGATTCCTTGGGGACGGTGGGTGGTGAACTGACTTTTATGACTTCTCTACCGGTTTTTTCATACTATGCGATTTTTTCTTTTAGCGTTGCTCACTGTAAATTTGTTGAATACTGCGCTTATCTTCAAAATTGCCAATATTGTTTTGGCTGTTGTGGATTGGTGAATAAAAAATATTGTATTTTCAATAAACAATATTCCGAGAAAGAGTATGAAGTTTTGCGTGAAAAAATAATTTCACAGATGAAGGAAAGTGGTGAATGGGGAGAATTTTTCCCTGGTTACTTTGCGCCAAATCCTTATGAGGAAAGTTTTTCCGGATTTCATTTTCCTATCAATAATCCGAAAGATTTTGGATTTAGAGAAGGTGGACAGGTGGAAAGGAAAAATGTTAAAACCGCTGAGGTTGAGGATATTTCTGATAGCTGGAAGGAGTTGAATCCCGAAAAAGAAAAGTGGCTTACCGCGCAGATTTTTTGGGATGAAAAATATAATAGATCTTTTCAGGTTACTCAAAGAGATATTGATTTCGCGAAGAGAATCAAAGGGCCATTGCCCCATGATTATTATGTTCATCGTCTGCAGGATAACTTTTTGTGGATGCCATTTAATGGCGAACTTCGTGATACTGTTTGTGCAAAATCCGGAGTGGAAATAAAAACTAATTGGCCAGAGAAATTTGATGGAAGAATTTTGTGCGAAGAGGAATATTTGAAGTTGGTAAAATAAAGGGTACTAGACCCGAACAGCCAACCAAAAACTCATCCTGTGCCAAGAGTATTGTGAGTGCCGGCTGAACGGATGTAGAGTATATCGCCTTCTATTCGAAAAAATATGCGATAATCTTTGTCAATTTTTGCCTCGTAATATTTGTATTTCTTGAAGTCACCTTGAAGCGGAGCAATCGAGAAAGGGCTGTTTAAAGTTCCGTTATCCCTCAAATGAACAATGCACATGAAGGCTTTTCCTCGAATCCTTTTTTGCGCCTTGTTTAAAGCTTTTTCTGCATCTTTATGAATCTGGAGTTTATACATTTCACTTTAGATTCAATAAAGATTTGAGTTCGCTGTCTGACTTTATTTCGGTGTAATTTTCAGGGATATCTCCGGATTCGAGACTAATATCGAATGGAATTCCTTTTTTGATGATGATTTGGTAATAAAACATAGAAATAGCCTCGGTAGGATTCAATCCCAAGTTTTTCAGGATTCCTTCGGCTTTATCTTTTGTCTTTGGCTCTATGCGAGCGCGTATCATAGCTGATTTTCCACTCATGTTTTTATCGTTAAGGTTAAGGCTACGGTTATTGTATCTCACTTGGGATACTTACGCAAGTAGTTTTTCGATTTCTTTTTTAATAAATATTTTAGAAATATTTAACGAAAATTTAATGTCGTGGTAGTATTGTTGCGGCTGTTATTAATTAACCCAATAATTTATGGACAGCCAGACAGTCACAAATGAGATGCTGTATGAGTACCTTAAAGCTTTTAAGCTTGAGGTTGATCGACGCTTCGAGCAAGTAGATCAACGCTTTGAACAAGTCGATAAACGTTTTGTTTTGATGGAACAACGTTTTGAGCAAGTCGAAAAGAGTAATGCAACATTGTATGAGTACCTCAAAGCTTTTAAGCTTGAGGTTAATCAGCGTTTCGAGCAAGTCGATAAACGCTTTGTTTTGATAGAGCAGAGGCTTGATCAAATTGACAGGAGACTCGATCAAATGGATAAACGTTTTGATTACATGGAAAAACGTATCGATAAAGTCGAGGGAATGGTTATGGATATCTGGAAAAGTAAAGATAAGGTCGCGATGGGTTTTTCAAAAGGTTTCGTGCTTATAAATGCTTTTATTTCTGCTATTGTTTCAGGTGTTGTATCATTCGCGATGAGTAAATAGATTAATGTACCGTCCGGATTTACCCGACACAACATTCGTATGCAGTAAAAGACACTACATCAACAATATCTTTGTAATTGCATCCTCTGGAAAGGTCATTTACGGGTTTCTTTAGGCCTTGAAGAAATGGTCCTATTGAGTGCGCCTTGGCCAATCTTTCGACTAATTTATATGCGATATTTGCGGCCGCTAAATTTGGAAAGATCAAAACATTTGCGTCGCCCTGTATTGATGAATCAGGACATTTTATCCTTGCGACTTGCGGCACAAGTGCGGCATCCACCTGCATTTCTCCATCTATTATTAAATCCGGTCTTTTTTTTCTGATGATGGCGATTGCCTTTCTGATTTTATCTAATTCCGGATCTTTCGCGGAGCCTTTTGTAGAAAAAGATAACATGGCGACTTTTGGTTTTATTCCGAATCTTTTTGCCGTTTCTGCGGTGTCGATGGCTATGTCTACTAACGTCGAGGCGTTTGGATTTACTGTTATCGCCGCATCTGCGAACAAAAGTAATTTCTTTCCAATGACCATGAAGAATATTCCTGAAACTTTGTGAAATTTTTCTTTTGTTTTTATTATTTCGAGTGCCGGCCTTATGGCTTGCGCGGTCGAACATGTCGCGCCCGAAACCATTCCATCAACATCATCCATATACACCATCATTGTCCCAAAATAATGAATATCTTGAATCATTTTTTTGGCATCTTTCATTGTGACTCCTTTGTTTTTTCTGAGTTCGTAAAGGGTTTCTGTGTATGTTTTAGTCAATTTTGAAATTTTCGGATCTTCTATCCTGACTTTTTTCCAGTCTATTTCCAGACCTATGTTTTTTGCTTTTGTTTTTATTGTTTGGCTTAAGCCTATGAGCGTTATTTGGCAAATATCTTTTTTGACAATTTCCTCCGTTGCTTTTAGCACTCTTTCATCCGTGCCTTCCGGCAGAACAATGCGTTCATGACAATAGTGAGCTTTTTTTGTGATTCTGCTGACAAATGAATTTACCATTTTGAGGAGTGAAGTATTTTTACTATACCATAATGTTCATAAATATTTAACGAAAATTTAATGTCGTGGTAGAATTCTCGTATGATTAAATCTAAATTTTTCCTTTTATATATCGGGGTGATTCTTGTTACGGCGATTTCTATTTTCTTTTTTCATAATGCGCCAAGCAATATTGAGCCGAACATGGATGATCCGAATATTAGTTATGAATTTCTTCATGGGCAGATAAAAGATACGCTTAAAATCGACGAAGAAACCGGAGATAAAACTTTTGCGGTGGAAATGCTTTCGGGCACAGAGAAGGGAAAAACTCTTCCGGTTTTATTGTCGGAAATAAATGAATTTAATGTCTATAAGGCTGGCGACACGGTTTCCGTTTACAAATATACAAATACTAAAACGAATGATACGTCCTATGCCGTTGCGGATTATTACAGGCAAACCGGACTGCTGAAAATTTTTATTATTTTTTGTGTAGTAATGATTGCTGTAGCGGGGAAAAAAGGTTTTACCGCTATCATAAGCATTCTTTTGTCGATTGTTCTTTATTATTTCATGATTATCGATCCTGTAAAAAATGGATTTTCACCGATATTTTTGAGTTTCTTTTTTACTGTCATAATTACATTTCTTACCGTCCCGTTGATTCATGGATTCAATAAAAAATCTCTTTCAGCAATAATTTCGATTGTTGTAGGATTTGTGCTTTCTTTGGGGATTACTTATTTGTTTAAAAATCTTGCGTTTCTTGGTAATACTCCCGCAGAAGAATTCAGGACTCTAAGAGCGATTTATCCCTCGATCAATATTGGAGATATTCTGATTGCGTCGATGTTTTTGGGAGCGACCGGAGCTCTTATCGATACGGCTATTTCTATTTCCTCAGCGATTTTTGAGGCGTTGCATGACAGCAAAAAAACTTTCGCGCAAGTTTATAAAATCGGAATGAATGTCGGAAAAGATGTTCTCGCGTCTATGACAAATACTCTACTTTTTGCTTATCTTGCGAGCACACTCCCCTTTCTTGTTTTGCTTGGGACCTCAAGTAAAAATATTTCCGGCGATTTGATAAATATGGATTTTGTCGCGCTCGAACTCGTCAGAACATTCATCGGAGGCCTTTCGCTAGTTCTTATTATTCCTCTTGTTTCTGTGCTTAGCGCTTATTTCTTATTGAGGAAAAAGGCTTAAAAATATTTTGTTGTTGATTAAAATATCTGTTATAATTTTGGCATGTGGAAAGAATTTTTGGCCTTCATAAAGGAATATAAAATTGCCGGATTGGCCATGGCGTTTATCATGGGAACGGCCAGTACCGATCTCGTGAAGTCTCTTGTAAATAACATCATCATGCCGTTTGTGTCAGTTTTTATACCGAATGGCGGTTGGAAGGAGGCTATTCTTAGTATCGGGCCACTTTCTCTGCCATGGGGTGCTTTTTTGGCGGATTTGCTGAATTTTGTAATTTTGGCTTTTGTGGTGTTCTTTATTGCGAAAAAACTTTTCAAGGAGGCGAAGGTAGAGAAGAAATAAGAGTTTTCCTTTAGTATTACTCTATTTCGACACCTTTCTTCCTTTAAAAATAGGTTTTTTTGTGG
Organism: Candidatus Peregrinibacteria bacterium; assembly: GCA_030688025.1. Lineage (GTDB taxonomy): Bacteria > Patescibacteriota > Gracilibacteria > UBA1369 > LOWO2-01-FULL-3 > UM-FILTER-38-24. The sequence continues at coordinate 8,667 of JAUYJL010000029.1, forward strand.
TATAATATTTAGATAAAATAATATCAAGAAATGGCAATATTAGACTCAATTGGGAAAGCTCTTGGGATTGAATCAATCAAGAACGTCATGCCAAGCCTGAAAAAGGCTATGGAACTTGCGAATCAAAATAAAGATAGTGGTTTCATTGAAAAAATAGGCATATTTTTGACAACTTTTACCGATGAAATGGGCAAATTGGATGGAGAGAAAGAACAAATTACTGCAGAAACTACGGCAAAGGTTCAGGAAATCGCGACACGAGCTAAAGCAGAGCCCGCTCCTTCCTCAAATCCTGAAAGTTCTTCGGAAATTGATCCGGATGAACCGTTTGTGAGAGGTGAAGATCATTTTGGGAATCGAATTACTTTGAGAAAAAGTGCGATGACAGCATTTCAAAATTCTATGAAAATTGCCGAGAGTAAAGGCGTAAAACTTAGAGTAACTTCTTCTTATCGCGATTTCAAAACGCAGGCAAGATTACACGCTCAGGGAGTTGAAAAGTATGGAAGTTCTAAGGCGGCTGGCAAGTGGGTCGCAAGAGCCGGACATTCAAATCATCATACTGGCGGAACTGTGGATATACACGCAATGGTGCAAGACAGTAATGGAAATTGGGTGGGAAGTAAGCGCCACAAAAATCAAAGATTATTGTGGGATATTTTGCCGAAAGCCGGATTTGTGAATTACGAGGCTGAGCCTTGGCATTGGGAAATTTATACCGCAAGGTGGAGATCACAAAAACATATCGCCAGTAATATTTATACAAAACAAGAAAGCTTAAACGCGTAGTATATGAATATTTTGGAATCAATCGGGAAAGCTCTGGGGATCGAATCTCTGCAAAATGTCGTACCAAGTTTAAAAAAGGCTTATGAACTTGCGACTCAAAATGGAGACAAGGGTTTTTTTGAGAAAATAAGCCTGTTTTATACTGCGTACACTGAAGAAATGGAAAAGTTGGATGGGGAGAAAAAAGGGATTACCGCAGATACTCAAGATAAAGTGCAGGCGACTTTGCGTGGAGCTATCACTCTTGGAGAAGGAAATGTTGTTGATCAAATGAAGATGAGATTAAACGGTCGACAAAAAGAAATGGCTTATCTTATTGAAAATCTTTTCACAAAAAGACTGAAACAATTCGACAGAGATTTGTCTGACGGAGCAATTCGCGGAATTGTTGGCGCGGCGCTTATAAATGCAAATCAAGAATCCAGATTTAATCCTAATGCCACCGGCGATGGCGGGCGAGGTATTGGACTTTTTCAAGTGCATCCTTGGGGTGGAAGTGTTGCATATAGAAAAGTACCTGAAAATAATATTAATTTAATTTTAGATAAAGAGGTTTGTACGGGAAGAGGGAAAACCTTGATTCGAAGGGCTAAAGCAGGTGCAGATGTCGCTGAGTTAACAGCACTTTTCTCAAAGTATATTGAGAGGCCTGGAGACGAAAAAGGTGAAATGGAAAAACGTGCAAATGTAGCGAGGAATGTGTTTAGAGGTGGAATTGCACCTGAACCTCGAGCTGTGGCGTCTGCTGTGTCCCCTGCTCCTCAAGCAGTGGCACCTTCTTCTGAAGTTTCCGATGGCAAAAATCTACGTTTTCAAATTGATCTTGGTGGAATTAAAAAAGGATTTTGTGATCTTGCTAATGGACAAAAAACTTGGTTTTTTGGGAGTAGTAGTGTTGTTGGAACGCCAAAAAGCATGGGAGGTCGTTTGGGAGTAACTGGCATAAATGCCACCGAATTTTTGGCGAATCTTGAAAACACTTGGTGGAAAAAAATTGAAACAGCCGGGCTAAAACCTCCACGAGAAGTTGTGATAACAGGGCTTGGACAAAATAGCGTTTCCAATGATGCTTCCGTAAAAAAGGCCATCACCGCATATGATGGAATTCGAAGATTTCTTGCAATCAGAGGAGTGAGTGTTGTTAAGTTTATTACTATTAATCCCGGAAGACCTAAAAATGTAAATGTTGGAGTTGCTAGGGCAAACTTTAATAAAAAACTTAAGCAAAAATATGGAAGTGATTGTATAGATGTCGCGAGTGGATTGACCGAAGATGGCGGATACAGAACAAAAGGTGAATATTCCGGAGGCGATGGAATTCATTTGAATCCTGCAGGTAAAAAAATATGGAATCAGGTTGTTATTGCGGCATTGAATGAAGGACAAAAAACCGCATAGCGATTTTCTAATTTGTTTTGAGGTATTCTTCCGGATCTATAGGTGTAAATATATGTATATCTTGAACAGGGTTATTTGTCGTCTTGATTCCGCCATGTTCCGTCGCTTCGTGATCGATTCTTTCTGCGAGGCGTTCCTTTAGCATTGCCATTTGACGGATTTCTTTTTGGCGATTTATGCAACGGAAATGGAATTTTGCGTTTGGGACTGTGTAGAAAGTTTTTACGGCATCGGATGCTGATAAATATATTTTTATATCTCCAAAATCGAGAATAGTTGAAAGAAGGCCTTCTTCGATTTTTTCTATATTTTGGATTTGTGCCATGTCTATCGAGTCTATCGTGTCGCTCAAAAAAACCGTTTTTTTGTGATCGATTATTCGCCTGTCTGTGATTATTCCTATGTTTATAAAATGATTTAGGAGTTTTACAAAAAATCTGTGTAAATAAAAATTACCAAGAACGAAACACATCAAAAATAACAGTTTCATTTCATAACTGTCTCTCATTGCCAATTTGATTTTTTCGATACCCGCTACTGCGAGAATTCCCAATGTAATAAAAATCGAGAAGTAAATTATGTCTTTTAAAAGCTCTATCCAATGATGCCTAAAAAAACACACAAACTCCTCCCCTGCCTGCTGGCCTTTGAAGAATCTGTCTTTGTTCGAGTGTGTGTTCATAAAGTTATGGTCAGCCAGATGGCGAAAATTGAGATAAATAAAACAAAAGCGGCATAAGCCGCTACGATATATTCTTTTGTGATGAATCCGAATAGCCTTGTGTAGCCGGATTCCGGGAGATGGTGCTTTTTGTTGTATTGGAGGGTTCTACGTATCACAAGAGAAGAGAATAGGATTGATCCTATAATTGTGATGATCATTAATGTATTGAAGATAGACATAGGCGAAATGTTAAAGTTTCTCCTATGACTTTTGGCTGTGGGTGGCGGTGGTCGGGTGGTCGGGCGGTCGGGTGTAGGTGGGCGTGCGGGTCCAGTCGCCAAGTCGCCAAAAGCCAAGCATCTCAAGCTATGAAGTTTCCTAATTTTCAAGCCCAACCTTACGGTACTACTTGTTTGCGTTATTGTCAAAGATTTTCCCTGCAACACTTGACTGTGTTCTGCGACACCCCCACGCAACGCCATTTCACCGCTTACTTAAGCCAAAAAACACCTGCTGCCATCTGCTCCACGACCTCCGCTCTTTCTACGCATATTTCGCAATATTCCTTCATCTTTGCAACGCCGTTTCACCGCTACCATAAGCCGAAAATGCGGATTTTATTTTCGCGTTTCGTGTAACAATTCCTTGCATTGTCAACGCCATTCCACCGCTACCACAAGCCAAAAATGCGGATTTTATTTTCACGTTTCGTGTAACAATTCCTTGCATTGTCAACGCCATTCCACCGCTACCACAAGCCAAAAAAACGAGTTTTATTATACGTCACATTTTAAGAATTCGCTACTCCAAAAAGTTGAAATTTTGGCTTGCACCTGCTAATATTCGGGCATAAATATATTCTAAAAAATCATCCTATGAACAATACAATCACAACTGATGGCAGGCAAAATATGGCAGTCATAAGCCCGATTTGGCAAAATCCCGCACCGGTATCAAGGCCATGCGGCAGAGAAGAAATGGCTTCTGTCAGCGATAAAAACCTCCACCTATCAAAAATCGCCGCACCGGCATACAAAAATCTTCATTCGTCGAAAACCGCTTCCTTAAGCGACGAAAACCTCTACGCCCTCTGCAAAACCTACGGCGAGCGCGCCCGAATCTGGCGACAACGATTTGCGGGACTGCTTCCCGAAGTCTTCAAACGCAAATTATACGAGAAGAAAGGCTTCCATTCCATTTTCGAATTTTCAAAAAAACTCGCAGGAATGAGCGAAGAACAAGTCAGACTCGTTTTGAATCTCGAAAAAAGATTTGAAACAATGCCGGCTTTGAGATCACTTTTGACGACAGGAAAAGTCAGCGTAAATAAACTTTCCAGAATCGTCTCAATCGCAAAACCGGGAAATGAAATGTTTTTGGCGACACAGGTACAAATTTTATCAAAAAACGCCGTCGAAACTTTGGTGAGGGATGAGAAATTTGCGACAGGGAATTATAGCAAAAATGAAACAAAAAATATGAATTTTGCGAATAGAAATAGTGATAGCGAGAACAGTGAAAATTTCGGAAATATAATCATGAATTTTGAATACCAAGATGGCTTACAGAAAAGCTTTTTCGACTCAAAAATTGTGCCCGGGCAAATGTGTTTTGACACAAAAAATACAAAAAGCAACAGCGACAAAAACACATTAAATTTATCACACGAAGTCCAAGAAAAACTGCTCGAACTTCAAGAAAAAGGAATCGACATAAACGAACTGCTAAAAGAATTTCTCCAAAAACGCGAACAAGAAATCGCGCAGAAAAAAGAAGAAATTAGTCAAAAAATTCTAGAAAGAGAAGAAGAGAAGCCTGTAACAAGACATATACCGGCATCCGTAAAAAGAATTCTCTACTCAGAACATGGCACAAAATGCTCCATGAAAAATTGCCAAAAACCTTCGGAACAGATCCATCACACACAAAGATTTTCTGCATCACGAAGCCACGATCCGCGATATCTCGCGCCGTTATGTAAGGATCATCACGAAATTGCGCATAACGCAGACATAACTTATTGCGAAATAAGGCAGAGAATCAAATAGTCTCGACCGGAAAAAATGGTTAAATTTACCCCTCTATCTTAGATAATTTTCAGTTTTGCTCTAGTTGAAAACAAAAACTACTTCTCTTTAGACCCCGAATTTGATACGCAACCAAAATGCCCATTTCGGAAATAGTACCCAAACATTCACCGCTTTCGTCCCTTTTAATCCTGATTGTGGATTTTTATCTTGTGGTCATTTCGTAACTTCGACCTATTGATTCATAGGTTCAAAACTCAAAGCTTGCAGGAATATTTAAAAATTCCTGAGGTCATAATCTATCTCGAGACCTTTATCGTTGCCTTTGTTCCTTTCCAATTCCTCCTTGCGTGTAGAGGTGCTGGGAGGGGTGTCGGTAGGAGTGCCACATTTGTTTTGAATGTCTTGTTCCAAAAGAGATGTTTCATCCGATTTACTCTTCATCTTGCCTTCAAGCTCAGTAAGCTGAGCGGTGTATTGATCATATATGGTTTTTAATTCTTTCATTTTTTTAACAACATTATTAATTTTTTTAACAACATTATCAATTTTTTTTGCAATGGGAGCACCTTTATCTGCATTAAGTTTTTCCATTTTATCTACAACAATGACCATTTGAGTACCTATGTTTTTGGCCAGTTTCATCTGATCCAAGAGCTTTGTTTTTTCTTCGCCGTTTTCCATGTTATTGTACGTGTATAACAAGTAATCATATTTCCCCTTGAATTCCTCCAGATTAAAGCCTTGTTCTTTTGCTATCACTTTAAGTTGCTCTATAAGAACATCATATTCTGCCTTGTATGAATCATATTCTGCCTTGTATACATCATGTTCTGCCTTGGCCAACGTATATTCTTTACCTGCATTGTTATATTGAGCTTCGATTTCCTTATATTCCTTTTCCCTTTCCTCCGCAACTTTCCAAAATTCGGCATCTAATTTTTTATATTCTTGATCAAGAGTGTATTTTTTCCCGTTCAGCTGAGAACACTCTGAAAGCAGATATTCTTTTTCGCTTTGAAAATCTTTTTGGATTTGTTGTATCGGGGAATACTTCGGAATATTGCCTTTACGAGTCAATTTACCTTGAAGCAAGTCACCATTGTTGAGTAATGAGACCCCAACAATTATCAAGAGTAAAACAAGTATTGCTCCGGAAATTTTGAAAATTTTAGACTTCTCCATTTGTTTTTGTTTTAATAAATATGTTTATTTTTCCCTGATGGGGTTACTCATACTATAACATTATTAAAATAAAGCGTCAAGTTCAAACTCCTAATTTCGGAAATAGCCACAGATTACAAAAAAGCGGGAATACATTTCCTAGAACGCATTACGTTTTATTCCCGAAAATAGCCACAGATTACAAAAAAGTGGGAAGACATTTCCTAGAACGCATTACGTTCCTCCTAGACTTAAGACGGATTTCCTACAAAAGGAGTCTAAGTTCTAGGGAATGTCTTCCCACTTTTCATTACTAATCTAGTGTCCTATTGAAGCTCAACTGAAGCTCCAACTTCCTCAAGTTTCTTTTTGATATCTTGAGCTTCTGCCATGTCGATGTTCTCTTTAACAGCTTTTGGAGCTGCATCAACAAGATCCTTAGCCTCTTTAAGACCAAGACCTGTAATTTCACGAACAATCTTGATAACAGAGATTTTCTGTCCACCTGCTCCAGTCAACATTACTGTTTTCTTAGCATCTCCAGCCTCTTCTTCTGCTGCACCTGCTGCAGGACCGGCAACCATCATTGCGGCTGCTGCGCTAACACCGAATTTTTCTTCAAGTGCTTTTACAAGGTTTGCTAGTTCAAGAACTGGAAGTTTCTCAACCAATTCCATAATTTTTGCTGCATCAGCACTTAGTTCTAAATCTGACATATATTTTTAAGTTAAAATATTAATAAATTAAGCTGTTTGTCCTTGTTTTTCTGAAATAGCTTGAAGAACACGAGCAAATCCAGAAATAGGAGCGTTGAACAGATAAACAAGTTGTGTAAGAAGTTCTTGTTTGCTTGGAAGAACAGCAAGCTGTTTAGTTTCCACGACAGACAATATTTTTCCTTCAAAAAGAGATCCTCTAAGTTTCAAAGCTTTGTTCTTCTTGGCAAAATCATGAATAATTTTTGCCGCTCCTGCAACTTCTTCTTGCAAAGAAAAAGCCGCTCCAACAGGTCCTTCTATTATGCTATCAGGGATTTCATCGTATCCGGATTCCTTTGCCGCAAGTCTCAAAAGAGTCTTCTTCGCCACACTAAATGTGATTCCGCTTTCTCTTAACTTTGTGCGCAAATTCTTGAAATCTTTAACTGAAAGCCCCTGATAATCAGCGAAAACCACCGATTTAGCTGAGCTGAACTGATCTTTTAGATCAGACAACGCTTGCTTTTTTTCGTTCTTTGTTAATGTCATATATTATTTAAGATTAAAAAAATCTCGATTGTCATTAGACTATCGAGAACAAAGAAGTTTAACTATCGACTTAAATCTCATTTGTCTCGGCAGGTCTTATAAATTGCCCGCTGTCTATGACTGGAGAAATTTACCATAAAAAGCCCAAAAGTCTAACGATTAAAATTGACAAAAGGGCAAGAATATTGTCAAAGAGTGCTTCCTGAAGGCTGTCTTCTTTTCAAAACTTAAACTTTCCGCTATATTACGCCCGCTTATAAATTACTAAAAAAAGGAATGCACATCCTTAAAGAAGTAAAAAATTTCATTGCGTCCCACAAAAAACCTTTGATTGTCATTCTAGGGCCGACGGCTTCGGGAAAAACAGATTTATCTTTACAAATCGCCCACGCCATAAATGGCGAGATTATTTCGACGGATTCAAGACAGTTGTACAAAGGTCTTGAGATTGGTTCAGATATAATCACAGAAGAAAAAATGGAAGGTGTGCCACATCATATGATTGGCATAACTGAGCCAAAAAATACTATCACATTGGCGGAATATCAGGACATGGCGACCGAAAAAATCAAAGAAATTGTAAAAAGAAAACATATCCCTATGCTGGTTGGAGGAACCGGGCTTTATATAAGTGCAATAACTCAAGGTTATCAGTTGCCACGAATGGAACCGGATTTGAAGCTTAGAGCTCGTTTATTTAAACAGGCGGAAAAATACGGGAATAATTATATCTATAAAAAACTCCAAAAACTTGATCCCTCTGCGGCGAAACGCATTCATCCAAACAATATTGTTTACGTCGTAAGGGCGATAGAAATAAACGCCATAAAAAAAGAAAATAAAAAGGACAAAAAAATTAATCCGAAATATGATATTTTTATGGTGGGAATAGATTGGCCTAGGGAAAAATTGTATGAAAGGATTGGTTTACGTGTAGAGAATCAGCTAAAAAGGGGACTTGTAAATGAGGTAAAGAATTTACTAAAAAAAGGGTATAATGAACCCCTGCCGGCGATATCATCTCTTGGAGCAAAAGAGATGATCCCTTACATCAAAGGAAAATCGTCACTCGAGGAATGCGTTGAGCTACTAAAAAAGAACACAAGAAATTACGCAAAGCGCCAAATGACATGGTTTAGGCGGTATAAAAACATAAAGTGGCTTAAACCGGAGGACTTAAATAAATAAAATATAAAATGTCAGTATTCGGTAAAAAATGGATAATCAAAAACTCTAATACTTCTCTAAGTACTTTTCAAAAAATACTTGAGAATAGAGGAATTGTTGATGAAGATGAAAAATTGGAATTTCACGATCCATTCCTGTTTTCCGACATGGAAAAAGCAGTCAAAAGAATCTTTGAAGCGATTGAAAAAAAAGAAAGAATAATCGTTTTCGGAGATTATGATGTGGACGGAATTACTGGAAATTTGATTTTATATAGCACATTGAAAAAAATGGGGGCGGTTGTGTCATATAGGCTTCCAAACAGGCTAAAAGACGGGTACGGACTTTCGGATAAATTCATCGATGAGTTCATAGAGAAAGATATAAATCTAGTCATCACTGTTGATTGCGGAATTTCATGTCGTCCACAAGTCGCAAAAGCAAAAGAAAACAATATCGACGTGATTATTACGGATCATCATACAATTCCAAAAGAAGCTCCCGATGCCATCGCAATCATTCATCCAAAATATGACACATTGTATCCTTTCAAAGATTTGACCGGAGCGGGCGTTGCCTTGAAAATGGCGCAAGCTCTTCTTTTGCGAACAGAAAGCCAAGAATCAATGGAAGAGAGACTTAAAAGTTTGATAGATTTGGCGGCCTTGGGAACTGTTGCAGATTTAGGTCCTATAAAAGGAGAAAATAAATATATAGTAAGGGAAGGCCTGAAATCTCTCACAAATACTGCGTGGCCGGGACTGAAAAAATTATTAAAACTTTCCGCAACAAAAGCGGAAGATGAAATAGATGGAAGTACGATAGGTTTCAAAATTGCGCCGCGCATTAATGCGGCAGGTAGAATAGGCGATCCATATACTGCGATGTCGCTTCTTCTTCAGGAAGAAGACGGGGAGAAAGTGGAAAAATTTGGGGACGAACTTGAAAATTTGAATATCAAAAGACAAGAGATGACAAAAATCGCGATGGAATCTGCAGAACAAATGTTTGTAAAAGGAGGACTTGAAAATAAAATATTGATTATAGAAAGCCAAGATTGGCATGTTGGAATTTTAGGACTTGTTGCGGGAAGATTGGTAGAAAAATATGCAAGACCGGTGATTTTGATGCAAGATTTCGGCGACATTCTTGTGGGGTCGGCGCGAAGTCCGGAATATTTTAATATAATTGAAGCCCTAACATCGTTCGCACATCTTTTGCCATCTTTCGGAGGGCATGCACAAGCGGGCGGATTCAATGTGAAGAAAAAAGATTTGGCAGAATTCAAAGAAAAGTTAATCGAATACGCAAACAAAAAACTCGAAGATAACGAGCTAAAGCCATCTTTGATAATAGATTGCGAACTTAATCCTGATGAAATCAGTTTTGAATTCATAGAAAAAATGAACAAACTAAAACCATTCGGAATTGAAAACTTGAGACCTGTCTTTATTATGGAAGGCCTTGAGCCATATTTCATAGATCAAGTCGGAAAAGAAAAAGATCATTTGAAATTTATGGTTAAGACAAAAGACAAAGAAGTAAATGTCATAGGGTTCAGGATGGGAGAATTCATGTCAGACATTAGACAGCACAGAAAGATAGATTTGGTTTTCACTATTGAGAAAAATGTTTGGAACGACAAAGCAAAAATCCAATTCAAAGCAATAGACTTCAGGGAAAACAAATAGCTGGAAATTTTAATATAGGTCAGATATACTTACACCCTTTTTCAATGTCCTCTCGATTAGGGCGTCTTGACAGAAGGCTAAAAATGTTCTAGAATATATAGATTACGATTAAATAAAAAATGACGATAAACACACAAAAACAAGTAGTAGAATTAATAAAAAGAAGCAAGAAAATTCTGGTATTGCCTTCAGCTCCGCTCGACGGTGATTCATTGGGAAGCGCTATCTCTTTATATCTTGCCCTCAAAAAATTACAAAAAGAGGTAACAGTAATTTGCAGTGAACACATCCCAGAAGTTCTGCAATTTTTGCCAAACACAAAAGTGATAAGCAACAGAATGATTTCTTCGGGAGATTTTATTATCACGATAGATTACAAAAATGTAAAAATCGAAAACATAAAAACCGAAGACGAAAATGGAAAATTAAATATTACAGTTACTCCAAAAGACGGAAGGTTATCTGAAGAAAACATCTCTTTCTCGTCCGGCGGAATAGAATATGATTTGATAATCACTGTAGATACTGCGGAACTCACACAGTTAAGAGATTTATACGAAAAAAATATAGAAATTTTCCATCAAGTTCCAGTAATAAATATTGATCATCACATTTCAAATTCTCATTTCGGAAAATTGAATTTCGTCGATATTATGGCATCTTCAACGACAGAAATAATTTTGCCAATCATTGAAGAATTGGCCTCCGAAGAAAAAGTGGATTTAATGGACGAAGACATCGCAACACTTTTGCTCGCAGGAATAATTACCGACACTGGAAGTTTTCAAAACGCAAATACAACTCCAAAAGCCTTTGCGCGTGCGGCACAGTTGATCGCTTACGGAGCGCGTCAGCAAGAGATAATTCAGCACATATATAAGACAAAACAATTAAGCCAACTTAAACTTTGGGGTAGAGTTCTTTCAAAAATCCAAATTGATGAAAAACACAGAATAGTTTGGTCTGCGGTAAGTAAGCAGGATTTCAAAGACACGGAAAGTTTCGAAGATCAGACGGGGGATATCATTGATGAATTGATGACAAATGCTCCAGGTGCAGAAGTAATTTTGCTTCTAAAAGAAAAACAAGACGGAACAATTTCAGCAAGTGTTAGGACCACAAGTCCATCGGTTGACGCCGCGAAAATAGCGGAAGCCTTTGGAGGAGGAGGGCATAATCAAGCGGCAGGTTTCAGAGTTTCAAACATGAGTTTGATGGATGCGGAACATAAGATAATAAATTTCTTAAAAACTTTTCAGGAAGAAAGATTAGGCGTTATAGCAGAAAGAGAAGAAGTCGAAATTATCGATGTTGAAGGTCTCATGAATCAGGCTAAAGAAGCTGAAAAAGCTCAGGACATCATAAATAATGAAGTCCTCCCGCAAGCGATTGAAGAACAAAAGCCAAAAACTGAATCAGAACCAAAGAGCAAAACAAAAAAAGAATTCAATCTCAAAACCCCTAAAGAGAAACCTTCTTCGGGTACCTCTTATCGCTTTGAGGATTAAAAATAAACTGTAAAGGGATAAGTCCAAGAGCCCAGATCACCTCGTATAAAACGCATAATAGCGTTGTTTTTTGATCGAAATATTGGCCTGACAAAACTATCGAAAACCCAACATTGAAATATGCAAAAATAATAATGTTTGTGACGGTGCAGCTTTTTTGAGATTTCAAAAGTGAAAGAAGAATCGCAATAACATGCAAAATAGCAGAGAACGCCAAGATAAAAATAAACAAAGAAAACGATTTTGAAAGATCTGAAAGAATCAAATTCGCAAAAGGCGCGATAACGCAGATATTAAACAAAAATAGATGTATCGAAATTATTGAGGCTGATTTTTCTGCAACAAAATTTGCAAACTTTGGTAAAAATTTTCTTGATAAAAATGCTAATAAAAAAGGTAAAAACACTATTATTCCCAAGAAAATCATCATGTTTAAAATATCTAAATTTACTTTAACGCCAATGGAATAAAGTAGAACAAGTGGCAAAGTGATTGGCGTAATAAGATTTGTAATAACTGAAATTATCATTCCAAGTTTTATATTCCCTTTCAATACTAGCAAAAGTCCAGGAGTCGCCATTGCTGATGGTGTAGCCGAAAGAAGCATCACTGCAATCCTATAATCTTCAGGAACGTATCTCAAAAAAGCAAAAGCTATCAAAGGAATTCCAATCATTTTCATAAGACTAATGAAAATGATATATGCAGGTTTTTTTAAATTTACAATTATTTCTGAAGGTTTTATTTTTAATGCTGAGATATATAAAAGAACAACAAGTCCAATAGTGATATACAATCTCATGAGCATTGGAACTGTATCTCCGCTAATGAAACGACCAACAAGAAGGCCGACAAAAAGACCTGCAGAAACTACAACCCCAAAGTACTTCATTGAGTAGGCGGTTTAGTTGTAGGAGGTTCAACATTTGGAGCATGGTCCGGAAGATTGTTCCCATTTGGGTTCACAGAAACCGTATTGTTCTCGGAAACGGTAACGTCAACTGCAGAATATTCTCCGGAATTATTTACAAGCGAATAAATATATCCACCAACCACAACGGCAATAGCAATCAAAGCCGCCGTAATAACAACTAAATAATTTTTTGAAGAAACTTGTTTTGCCATTTTTTTTTAATTTAAAAATTTACTGTTAGAATGTATTCGTTTTTCCGTCTCTCTTGTCCAAAATAGTATCACTATTCCTCTCATATTTGAAAGTTTTATTAACGCCAGCACTATAATAGTAGTCGACCGGCCCAGTTCCAACTCCGATAGAATCAGTCTCTATAATAGTCTTATCAGCAAGCTTATTTAGCATACTCATGCCTTTTCCTTCCACCAAAATTTTGGAATAAATCTCATTCAAAACTTCAGTATAATCAGTCGTGTCTCCGGACGGTAACGCCTTATATTCAAAAGTCGCCAACATCGCTTTTATGTATTGCTGCAATTTGAAGCCCAAAACCCCTCCACCAAATTCCGTATAAACAACCAAAACTTTTCCACTATCCAGATACACATACCAATCTACCGTCCTTGATTTAGGATACAAAACCTCCATCGCAGAAAGTCCGTGAAGTTTAAACTCGGTATATTCAGCGCCAGGAAAAGCTAGTTTCAAATTCTCAAAATACAAATCACTCGCAATATTCGCTTCATTGTCATCCAAAGTTACCCAAACCTTACCAGAATTTGGATAAACTTTCGCAGGGGAAAACTGTAAGAATTCTTTGTCCGCCACATAAAAAATAACTTCATTTTTATTCTCAATAGCAGGCCATGTTTTATCATCATACTTTATCTGGAAGGGAAGATCTTTCCCGACAAAAGTTGCCCAGTTTGTATGAAGAGGAAAAGCTTCTCCATTTTTTTCGGACACAATCATCATACGATAAACAACTTCGGCAAAAGCCTGACGAGTCATAGGTTGTTCAGCATGAAGATTTCCATAATCATCTGAAAGAACTATATTGTGATCTCTTGCATAAAGCGCATACGTCGCATACCAAGCGTCTTTTGTAGTATCGAGGAAAACGCTATTATCAACACTCTCCGGCACTTTTGCATTTCCAGCAATTTCAATAATTTTTAATGTCTCGGCAAGATTTATATTATTTGCAGGTTTAAATTTTCCGTCTTTATATCCAGAAAGCAATCCAGCCTCTTTACTTGCCATCACGAAAGGAAAAAACCAATCGTCTTTTTTCACATCTGGAAATGATCCTTCAAACGTTTTGTCATAAGGCACATTGAAAGCTTTCACTATCATTTTCGTAGCTTCGGCACGATTTACAAGATCATTCGGCTTGAAAGTACCATCCTCATAACCATTGATTATCCCTTTATCTACAAGATATTTTATTGCGACAGAATGCTCATTGTCACTTGAAACATCGGGGAAATCAGCTGCAAAAACAACACTCGAAGAAATCAAAAACAAAGAAAGTAAAACTAAAAATTTTTTCATAGGAAAGTTTTATTTAAACTAAATATACACCAAATAAAACGCAATTCAAACGCGACAGTTACAAAAAACGTGAAGATTAAGAATAGAGAAGTTCTCCTGGTGTATATCTATCAAGATTTTTCTCTCCAATAAGCTTAACGAGTTTTGGAACGACCTTATCCATTTTTACAGTTTCTTGAACTCCTTTTTTCATATCTCTGATAATCGCAACTCCTTCGCGAACTTCAGTGATTCCAATTATAACGGAGTAAGGAACTTTGAACTTATCGGCTATTCTAAGCTGTATGTTGATGGATCCCTTTCCAAGCGCACCCATAGTTTTGATTCCAGATTCACGCATATCCTCTATCAAATTAAGACATTTTTTCTTTGCCTCATTTCCAAGTTGAGCGACAAAAACATGTAGTTCATCTTTTGAAGGAACACGTATTTTTTCACGTTTCATGTTTGCAATAATTCTTTCAATTCCAGCCGCATATCCAACAGCAGGAGTAGGTTGTCCTCCCATAAGCTCAACGAGTCCATCATATCTTCCTCCTCCTCCAACAGCATTTTGCGCTCCTTCCTCTTTGTCCCAAAATTCAAAAACAGTTTTTGAATAGTAATCAAGTCCGCGCACAAGTCTTTGATTTTCTACATAAGGAATTTCTATTTCATCAAGATATCCTTTTAATTCTTCGTGAAATTCAAGAGATTCTTTATCAAGATAATCCCTCATTTGTGGAGCCATTTGTGCCAAAATTTGGCAGTCCTCAGCCTTACAATCAAGAAGTCGCAAAGGATTTATTCCAAGTCGCACTTTACAATCCTCACAAAGAGATCTTTCTTTTCCAACATAATAATCCTGCAAAATTCCGGCATATTTTTTTCTGGATTCAGGCGTACCGATTGTATTTAATTGCAAACTGAAAAAATCAGCGATTCCAAGGTCTCCGTGAATTTTTATTGCCAACTGAATAAGCTGAGCATCAAGAGCAGGATCGCTCTCTCCAATAATTTCAAATCCAAACTGCCAAAACTGTCGATATCTTCCTTTTTGAGGACGGTCATATCTAAAATGTGGCTCAATATAGAACAAAAGCACAGGTTGTGGCCATTGATTCATATTATTCTGAATGTAACTTCTCACTACTGGCGCAGTACTTTCAGGCTTAAGCGCAAGGCTTCTGCCTTTTTTGTCTTCGAAAACATACATTTCTTTTGAAACGATATCGCTTCCTGCCCCAATACTCCTATTGAAAACCTCCGCAAATTCAAAAATCGGTGTGGTTATACGCCTAAAACCGGCTTGTCTAGCCCTATGTCTGACAACTTTCTTGATATATGTATAAAATTCCTGATCTGCTGGCAAAATGTCATGCACGCCCTTTGGATTTTGGAATGGTTCGTATTTTTTCTTTTGGATTTCCTCAGGTTTAGACATAAATAAAAAATTAGCGAATAGCTGTCTTCCATCTTAACACAATTTATTAATCTTTCAATGGGGAATATATCAATAAATCTCAAACGAAGTGGTAGGCACGATATTTGTATTGGATTTGTACCTTGCAGGGTGAAGTTTGTAGAGAAAATATCCCGCCGCCGCAATCATGGCGGCGTTGTCAGTGCAATAAGAGATAGCTTTCGGAAATCTGAATTTTACATCCGCAGGAAGGGCTTCTGTAAGCGCATTTCGGATTCTTGTGTTCGCGGAAACTCCGCCAGCAATCATAACTTCTTTAATTTTTGGATACTGGCTCAAAGCCTCTAACATTTTTTGAACAAAAACATCAGTCACGGCTTCCTGAAAAGCCGCAGACATGTCAGCTTTAAATTTTTCATCCAGTTCAGATTCATCTTTCATGCCATTTTCCGTAACATATTTTCTGATTTCTCTAATGACGGCAGTTTTGAGTCCTGAAAAACTAAAATTCAAACTGCCTTTTTCTAGAAAAGATCTTGGTAGCTTGAAACGAGTTGTATCTCCATCTACAGCCTTTTTTGAAATCGCAGGCCCTCCGGGATAACCTAATCCCAAAATCCTCGCAACTTTATCAAAGGCCTCTCCGGCCGCATCATCCAAAGTTTCGCCAAGAACCTTAAATTTATTATGATCTTTCATCAAAATCATATCGTTATGTCCACCGGAAACTGTCAAAACAAGTGCAGGCAAAGAAATTTTATCAATTTCGCTATCACTTGAGTCCGCGGCGTAAAGCCAATTCGAATAAATATGTCCGACAATATGTTGAACAGGAATAAGAGGTTTATTTTTAACAAAAGAAATAACATTTGCAGTCTGCGTACCGATAATCAAAGAGCTGATAAGCCCCGGTCCTTGAGTAATCGCAATCGCATCAATATCATCCCAGCCACATTTTGCCTTCTTTAATGCCTCATCAAGAACAGGCACCATTTTTATAACATGTTCTCTCGCCGCAACTTCCGGCACAACACCGCCAGTCAAAGCATGCAAAGGAATCTGCGAATAAATCACATTCGCCAAAACTTTTCGCCCGTCCTCAACTACAGCAACGGAAGTTTCATCACACGAGGTTTCTATCCCAAGTATTTTCATATCGGCATTTTATCTATATATGCCAGCTATAGCAACTCTACTCAAAGCCTGAACGGCCTCCGGATGGAAATGTCCTCCACTACCATCTTGAATTTCTTGAAGAGCTTGAGGTAAAGTTTTCATTTCTTTTCCGGGTCTTGGTTTAATCATGGAATCAAGGGCATCGGCAACCCCTAAAATCCCAACTTCAGGAGTGAGAATAGCTCCATTTTGATTAGGATATCCGCTTCCATCAGCCCTAAAATGGTGTCTTAATATAAAATTGGTAATTTCCTCTGGAAATTCAAAATATTCGGCAACACGTGCACCAATTTGTGGATGAAGCCTGATTTTAGCCTTTCTTTCAGAGGAAAGAATATTCTCCTCGCCCATAATACGATGCATCTCTCGATCTAATTTTCCAAGATCATGTAGGCGAGAACCCAGTCTTACTCTATTTTTGGCAGGATTATCCATTCCCATTACATTGGCAATGTTGTAGCTAACAACCCCCACTCTATTCAAATGCCCCTCCAATTCCAAGTCCTGACAGATTGTTCCGGCGGCAGACACAAGGGAAGAAGTGAGGTCTTTTGATCTACCATTGCCCCCCTTAGCTGCGTGGGCCGAAAATTTACGTCCTTGTCTAAGTATTTGATCGACTCTGTCCTTTACTACATGAGAAACATTGTCAATCAGAGAAGGATTCAATCTCACAATATCGGCAACAATAGTAATAGCTCTTTCAGCAAGGTCGCGTTCGATCAACGCCGGTTCATCACCTATTGTCAGATATGTAAGCCCGGATATATTATCACGTGCCATAATAATTTTATTACTGGAGGTTGAGTCTACAAGAAACCTCGAAAAAGACAAGGAAATAAGGTATGATAATACAGATGAAATCCACCTCAATAGAAATTATAGAAATACTAAAAAAAGCCGGCCATGAAGCTTATTGGGCTGGAGGATGTGTTCGAGATATGTTGCTTGGGGTCGAACCAAAGGATTTTGACATAGTAACTTCCGCAAAACCTGAAGAAATAGAGGATTTACTTGAACATACAATTCCTGTTGGGAAAAAATTCGGAGTTATTTTGGCGATAAAAAACGGACACAATTTTGAGATTGCGACATTCAGGTCCGATAGCGGATATAGCGATGGACGTCGTCCTGATGCGGTAATTTTCACAACTGCAAAAGAAGATGCATTTCGTCGTGACTTCACAATCAACGGACTTTTTTATGATCCTACAGAGGATAAAATAATGGATTATATAAATGGACAGGAAGATTTAAAAGAAGGGTTGGTGAAATTTATTAGTGATCCGGAACAAAGAATTTTGGAAGATAATTTGAGGATTTTGCGCGCAGTAAGATTTAGAAATGCACTAAACATGCAGTACGCACCTGACACTTATCAGGCGATAAAAAAACACGTACATCTAATAAAAAACATTTCGACCGAAAGAATTACAGATGAATTAAATAAGATGATAATGGGCAAAAATGCAGGTCGAGCTTTTGAAGAACTTTTTGAAATAGGTGCTTTGGAAATCCTGATTCCTGAACTTTGTAAACTGAAAGGATTGGCTCAACCACTGCAATATCACACGGAAGGAGATGTTTGGGATCACTCGATAAAAGCGCTAAATTCGCTTACCGAAGAAGAAGGTGATCCAAATCCATTGCCTGAAAATCCGCCTACTGTAGCGCTAAAATGGGCAGTATTCCTACACGACATTGGGAAATACGATACATTCGAAATAAAAGATGACAGGATAAAATATGAAGGACATCAGGAAGTTGGGGCAGATATCTCAAAAAAAATTCTAAAAAGATTAAACTTTCCACTTAAAACTACAAACCGAGTTGAATGGCTTGTTCGTCACCATATGATGGTGATTCCCATTTTGGAAATGCCGGATGCAAGACGTAGACATTGGTTTTTACTTCCTGAATTTGAAGACTTGCTCGAAGTTTTTCGCGCGGATTGTATGGGGATAATTCCACTAGATCTGACAGAATATGAAAAAATAAAAAAATTGTATAAACATGAAATCGCTCACTTAAAACTTCTTCCAAAAAAACTTATCAGCGGAGAAGAAATAATGAAGACACTGAAAATTCCGGCAGGGGAGCGAGTAGGAGAAATCCTCATGGATATACGAGAAAAACAACTTGATGGAAAACTCAAAACCAAAAAAGATGCATCGGATTATCTAAAAAAGCTTAAATAAAACTATATTAGTTTCTTAGCCTTTAAGATTTTGAAATAGTCTATTTTCATGTAAACCATCATGCCTATTCCGACAAGCGCTACTCCTGCATTTGTAAGCCATCCGACAAAAGGGATAACGCCGACAACATAATAAGCCAAAAGCCCCAAAGCGCACCACATAAACAAAGTAAATTCATTGAGTTTTTTATTCCCCGCAAATTTGCCAAAATATCCGCCAAGCCAAACCGCCGCAAAAATTTTGCCAAAATAAATCATAATAAGTCCGACTACAAAAGCGACCATTCCAAGAGGAATTCCCACAAGAGTAAACATCAACAGCACTCCTCCCATAAAACAAGAAATCAGAGCTAAAACCCCGATGCCCATAGATTTTAAAACATTTTGCTTAGCAAATTCGGAAGCTTTTACCATATAATTCTTGAAGAAAGCGCAGAATAGAGCCAAAACAATCAATGCGGAAACATAGCTAAGAAGTTTATTCATAACAAGGTCGCGATTGATCTTTCCGGAATTTTCTTTTTTCTCTGATTGGTTAAATGTCACTTTTCCAGAAACAACATTCTTCGGAATTTTTGATTCAATCAAAGAAGAATAACTAAAATTCCCTGCGACTTTTGCGCTGTAGGAAACAGAAATATCATCTTGAACGACGACATCCACGTCACGACCAATCTTTCCATTAAATATCAAAGTCCCCATGATCCCACGGAGATCCTCTTTCACTTCTCCATCAATGGTGATAAGCCCAGCACTAGCCACGAGACTTCCGCCAATAATAGAATTTTTCCCAACATCAACTTGTCCTCCCGCCACAACCAAATCATCTCCAATATTTCCAAAAATACTCACTTGTCCTCCAAGAACACGGACATCTCCACCTACATTTCCGACAATATTCACCTTGCCTCCTGCTATAACAAGATCTTCCTGAATATTCCCACTAATCACGACATTTCCGCCTGCAATATATGCATCTCCGAAAATATCTCCTTTCACGTCAGCACTTCCGGCAACAAAATAAGCATCATCCAAAACATTTTCATTGATGAACAAATTTTCGCCGGTATTAAAAACCGCGGCACTGGCGGACATTCCCAAAAAAGAGGAGAAAATCACAAAACTTAAAAGAGAGAAAATGAGTTTTTGAAAATTTTTCATATAGATAAAATTAAATGCTTTATAAATCATATTTGAAAACACGCACTATTGCCAAAGAAAAGAATTGACATGATGGCTTTTACCGCTCTAATAAAGCCACGCATTCGATATGATGAGTGTGTGGAAACATATCTACAGGTTGGACTTCTTTGATTTTGTAACCATATTCAATCAGCCATGCACAGTCGCGAGCGAGAGTGGCGGGATTACATGAAACATAGATCAATTGATGCGGAGAAAAATCATTTATAAGTTTTGCAGTCTTCTCGGTAATTCCAATTCTTGGCGGATCGATAACAATAAGTGATGGTGGTTCTTTCAAATCTTTCAAAAGATTATCAACATCGCCGGCAAAAAAATCTATATTGAAAACTTTATTTTTCAACGCATTTTCGCGCGCAACTTTCACGGCATCTTCTACAAGCTCAATTCCAAAAACTTGCTCTGCATGTTTTGCAAGGAAAAGTCCTATAGTCCCTGTTCCGCAAAATAAATCGAATATAGTTTTTTGAGGCTTATTCACTGCCATTCTGACGACTTGATTATACAAAACTTCAGCTTGAAAAGTATTCACTTGGAAAAACGCCTGTGGCAAAATTTCAAAAACCATTTCGTTTCCATTTTCAAGAATCATTTTTTCAGTAAGAGATTTATTTCCATAAAGTAAAAATTCTTTAGAAGTTTTTCGGACACCTTTTTTTGCGATAATCATTGTCCAATAAATCGAAGTGATTTTTTTCTCACCATCTTTCATGTCCTCCGAAGATAAAACTTCCGCATACTCTTTCATGATTTTTTCACTGTCTTTCGGCAAATTATCTGACGTGACAAGATTTATCATAACCTCATTTGTGCGCTTTCCTTCGCGAACATACAAAGCTTTCAAAAATCCAGATCCATTTGTATATTTGAAAGGTGGAAGGTATTTCTTTGCAAAAAACTCACGAGTTTTATTTACAATTTTTGCAGAAAATTCAGATTCAAGATGGCATTCATGAAGATCCAAAATATCAAATCTTCTGTTTGGTAAATGCATTCCAAGAGCAAATTTCATATTGGCATCATATCCAAAAGAAAACTCCATTTTATTTCGATAATAATAGATATTTTCACTTCCGATAATTTTTGAAAAATTTACATTTTCAATTTTTCCAATTCGCTCAAAGGCGTCTTTCACTTGCTGTTCCTTCAGCTCAAGTTGTTTGTCGTAAGGCATAAATTGGAGTTGGCACCCACCACAAGTCCCAAAGTATTTACACTTTGGCGTGCATCTTTCTTTCGATGCAGAAATTATTTCGACAAGTTTCGCTTCAAGAAAATTCGATTTTATCTTCGTCAAACTGGCAGTCACTTTGTCTCCGGGCATGGTATTGTCCACGAAACAAGTTATCCCTTCATATTTCCCGATTCCTTTTCCTCCAAAAGCGATTGAAGAAATCTCAACCTCAACTAATTGTCCTTTTGTAAGTGTCATAGCCAAAGGATTCTAGCATACTACACTTTAGGCGCAAACTTTGGATTAACAAACTGTGGGAAAGGCTTATGTTGAGTTTGGGCTTTTTTGTCATATTCAAGCTCCGGAAACACTTCCCAGAAGAATTTTACCTCCTCATCTTGTTCTGCAGGAGAAAGTTTTTCTACGTGCATTTTATTATACATTTCATAAATTTTTCCATATTCGCCTTTGTAGTAAAGATTGTAAACTTCTACTGCTATGTTTTTAGAATTTTCTCCTTTTGACATTTTTTTCAAAAACTCAGAAAACCCAGCCAAAGCTTTATCATATTTTACAGTAGTCTTAGGTCCATCTTCGCCGTCTTCAACAAGTCCGATAGCTCTCAAATATACCTCAACAAGTCCTTCATTTGGGACAGTATTTTTTTTATGAGCGGTTTCATGTGCAATAACATGCGCAAGCCTACGTGCAGGATGAAGTAGCATTATCGGATCGATTTTTGCACCTTCAGCCGTAGATTCTCCGACTTTCTGTCCGGGAAAAGATTTGAAATATGTATCATTCAAGTTGGGTTTTACGCAGGTAGGAAGCAATTTCAAAGCTTCTTCCAAATTCTTAAACGCCGCTGCCGGATCAGGGATCTCAACATTTTCAATCACAAGGAGCTCTGCTTCAGCCTCAGGACCGACCTCTGTAGCTTTTTTAAGAGCATTAAAGACGTCTTGAAGACCCGGTAGCTTAGCAACCTCAGAATCTTTCGCCGCATCAACATCCATAGCCTCTGCTGTTACAGTCCGCTCAGGGACTACAGCTCCTTTATCATCTGGTTTTGCATTTGGATCAGCCATATATGTGAAAAGATATAATCTATCATACAATTATACCAAAAAACGGGCAAAAACTCAATCATTATCATTCACTTTCAAAATGATCATGGAAAAACCATTTGATGATATCCCAATCCTGGTCGAGAGGGAGTAGGGTATATGCGTGGTTTTCGCCTTCACAGGAGTTTGAACCGCCGCTCTCTATCATCGCCGCACAATTTTCTTTTGTGATATAAGGCGGAACAAAGAAAATATTTCCGGACGACATCACGTCATTCGAAACGATTTTATAATTTTGATATTTGAAATAATATTTGATGGCTTCATCGAGAGAAATATCTGTTTCAGTTTTTCCGAGTACAGCTTTTGCGATTTGATAAACGGTATCAGCATCACCAAAACCAAAATTTTGTGCTTTTTTCTGAATCGCCTCAATAATCATTTGTTGTCTTTCCGCTCGTGCAAAATCAGAAGTAGTATGTCGACTTCTCGCAAGACGCAAAGATTCTTTTCCACCTAGATGATAATCCCCGGGTTCATAGTGAAGTGTCCCGACAACGCCATTATCAATAGTTTTGTAAGTTGGATCAACAACCGCCTTGTCCAAGTGAATATCGACTCCTCCAATCAAATCAATCACATCGATAAACGCATACATATCAATAACAATATATTTATCGAGTTTATATCCGGTCAGCTTACTGATGAGGCTTTTTAGCTCAGGCATCCCGTACATATATGCGTAAGCATTAATTTTGCGGTTATTATAAAAAAGATCCCGAGGGATGCTTATCATTTTGATCTCTTTGGTGGATTCATCCAGATGTGCAAATATCATAGTGTCGGTTAAACTGCCGTTTTTGCCGGCAATAAGCACATTAAAAGTCTTATCGGTATTAAAAGTTTTACCTGCATAAGAGGAAAGATCTTTAGGAATCTCTAGAGTTTTTTTTTTAGAATCTGGCTCAAAGAAAAGAAGATTTTCAGAATTTGTGCCATCAGGTGCAACTATATTTACAACTCCGGTAGTTTTCTCAACAACTATTGCGCTAAGCAC
The DNA here is from genome assembly GCA_030688025.1 of Candidatus Peregrinibacteria bacterium. GTDB lineage: Bacteria > Patescibacteriota > Gracilibacteria > UBA1369 > LOWO2-01-FULL-3 > UM-FILTER-38-24. Next base: position 32,065 of record JAUYJL010000029.1, read on the forward strand.
TTTCCCGGCAGTAGTCATAAGGTCAAAATAATATCTGTCCTCGTCTTCACGAGGCTCGGAAATTTTTAATCCTGCTGTTTGAAGAGCGAGGGTGAATCCTTTATCTGTAAGTGTATTTTTCATATCTTCAAGCACTTGTTTTGCCTTTTTTTCTATTGAAGTTCGTGTGTCCAATTTTTCTATAAAAGGAAGAAGATCGGTTTTTACATTGGAAGTTGTGGTCGAAGAATTATCAGCCTTGTTTATCAAAGAAACTTCCAAAGTTTTGAAATCAATTACGATTTCTCCAATCGCATCACTTGTCATATTAGTAACAGAATAAGTGTATTTGAAATCTTTGTCCGTTGGAGCATTGTCGATTTTTACCTTTAGCTCAGCCAGTTTTGCCTGCACGCTCTCGCTGTTTGCAGTGCTTTCGATCGCCGTTCGTGATTTATTGATACCATCTAAAGCTGTTTTCCATTCAGGGCCGTTTGCATTGATAAAATTCACGAGATCGGTAAAAAATTCGGCTGAATCTTTATAAGAAACTTCTTTTTTATCGAAAAGAGTTTTTCGAAGAAGTTTTCCATCTTCTTTTGAAATATAGAAAAACACTGCAGGAAATTCTAGAGACGTTTGTCCTTGATACACCAAAGATAGAGTAATTGCAGTATCATAATCGTTGAGTTTTGAGAATGAAAGTCCATAAGTATTCATCACAGAAATCAGCGCCGCACTTGTATTTATTTTTTCAAGAAAAGATTTATTTAGGGCGAGATTCGTATCAGTACTCTCTTTTTTTGAGAGATAATCTACGTATTGAAAAAGGGCTAACTGAAGCCTGTTAGTGTTCTTGCTCTCATCGTTGGATAGGTCACTGATATATTCGGATGAAGAATAATCTGTGACAGGCATTCCTATATATTCGCGCACTTGATTTAAATCTCCACCGATTTTAGTAAGAATCCCTTTTAGCTGTCCAACCTCAGTGATAAGTGAATCATCATGGGTTTGCAAAAACGAAAGATTGCCGATTGTTGTCTGGAATTGCACATATTGAGTAATAAAAAGTCCGACAACTATAAAAAAGAAAACATTTCTCAAAGAAAAAAATCTTCTTTTTCCACTACAACATCCGCTATCCGATGCGCATTTTTCTTTTTCACTTGAAGCAACATTCAACACTTTTTCGCTTACACCAAAATCCTCGGGAGAAGTTTTTTTTGCATCTCCTATCTTCACCTCACTCATTTTTGTATCTTTTTTGACCATATTTATTTTAAAGCGTTGTCATTCTATAATTATGCCAACTAATAATCAAACTCAAAATTTCCAATCACATTTATGCTATAATCCACCCATGACCAAAGTTAACAAATACGAAAATTTGAGTAAACCACAGGCAGAGTTTGATTTTCACGATAGAGGAATTTTGAACGAAAGTAATATAAAACACATGACAGACGAATTTTTGCATGATTGCATGCGCAGAGGTTATATCAAAGTACTTTTTATCACAGGCAAAGGTCTGCATTCAAAGAAAGGAATGCCTGTAATAAAGCCATTTTTACGACAATACTTAAGTTCCTTATCATTCGTCGGACAAGTTTACGAAGGCCGATTTGATAGAGGGGGGACGGGAACTTTGGAAGTGACTTTGGATTGAACCGGCCTTAATTACGTCATATAGTTTTACTATTGACGTTTTTAACAATAAGAATATAATTGCTAGCGTAATAGTACAATAGTACAAATGAGTAACAATCAAATAAACGAATTAGCGGACGCGGTAATGGAAATCAAAGAAAGGCAAGAGGCCAAAGATTTTTTGAAAAACATATTAACGCCTGGAGAACTAGATGAAATAGTTAAAAGATTACAAATAATAAAATTACTAAAGAAAGGTGTACCTCAAAGAGAAATAGCAAAAAAATTGGATGTTAGTATCGGAACAATAACAAGAGGCTCAAGAGAATTAAAATACGGAGCACCAGGATTTAAAAAAATAATATGAACACGTATATCGTAAAAAATTGGTGGCAACTATCAACTTTTAGGCGCAGGAAAAGCTAACTTTTTTGAATTATTAACTAGTTATCCTCCTGTCGCCAGGGGGATTTTTTTATTCAAATAAATTCATAAAACAATGCAAACAAAAGTAGGAAAACTAAAAATAAGTATCACGGATCCAAAAGATGTATTCTCGAAAATATATCAGGATTACAAATATAAATTTCTTTTCGAATCAAAAGACGTATCACAAATATACGGAAGATTAAGCATGATAGGGATAGATCCAATATTAAAGATAACAGGTAAAAATAAATCATTTGAGGTAGAGGTACTTAATAAACGCGGACATGAATACCTAAAACAACTCAACCAAACATCACAGGAAAACGGGAATATCTCAATGATAATCAAACATGTTCTAAAAACATTCAAAACAGATGAAAAAACATTGCTTGGTCTTTACGGGACATTTAGCTACGACTTTGTCAGGCTTTTCGAGGATATTGGAGATTCATTGCCGGATAATGACATAAATGATTTTACTTTATTACTGTACGACACCTTCATATTCTTCGATCATCTTAAGGATAACGCAGAAATAATAGTTTATCGAAAAAATAAAAAAGAGATAAAGAAAGATATTGAGAAAATATCAAACAAATTAAACAAACAGCCGGTAAACCCAGAATACAGAATCAAAAATCCATATTTTAGCTTTAGCGAAAAACAGTATGAAGGTTTAGTTAAAACAGCAAAGCTCTACACTAAAAAAGGGGATTTATTCGAAGTGGTTTTTTCAAACATACTGAAAGCAGAATTCGAGGGCGATCCATTTGGACTTTACCTCAGATACAGGAAAGAAAACCCATCTCCGTATTTATTTTTCTTTGACTTGGGTCATGAGCAACTTGTAGGAGCATCTCCGGAAATGATGGTCCGATACGAAAATGGAATAGTAAATCTTCGTCCAATATCTGGAACAATCAAGAGAGGTGAAAATCCAATAGAAGATCATGAAAATATGCTCAAATTGTTAATGGATCCAAAAGAAAAAGCAGAGCTAGATATGCTCATAGACTTGGGAAGAAATGATCTTAGCAGGGTGTGTAAACCAGGTATAAAAATTACAGACTATCGATTTGTGGAAAAATATTCAAAAGTAATGCATACGGTCGCAAATTTATCCGGAGAGCTACAAGAAGGACGTACAGCACTTGATGCACTGATAGCATGTCTTAATGCCGGAACCTTAACTGGTGCGCCAAAAGTCGCAGCAATGAAGATTATAGAAAAACATGAAAAAGAAAGACGAGGTTATTACGGAGGAACAATCGGATATTTAACATTTTCAGGAGAAATGGATACAGGAATCATTATTAGAACTGCACACATCAAAAATGGACAACTTAGATTTCAAGTAGGGGCTACACTTTTGAACGATTCCAAGCCAAAAAAAGAATACCAAGAAACGATAAACAAAGCTCAAGCTTTTCTTAATACCTTCATCTAAAAACTATGAAAAAAATATTACTCATCGACAATTTTGATTCATTCACCTTCAATTTAGTTGATTATTTTAAACAGTTGGATTGTGAAGTTGAAGTGCATAGAAATGACATGGATCCACAAAAAATACATGAAATAAATCCAGATCTGATAGTGATTTCTCCAGGTCCATCCATACCCAAAAAAGCAGGTAATTTGATGAAAATAATAGAGATATCTCATGAAAAATATCCAATATTTGGAGTCTGTCTAGGGCACGAGGCGTTGATTGAATATTTTGGAGGTTCATTGAAATTTGTAAAACCTGTGCATGGGAAATCATCAAAAATAAAACATAATAGCAAAGGAATATTTTTAGGTCTTGAACAAAATTTTCAAGGAGGAAGATATCATTCTTTAATCTCTGATAAAGTCCCGAAATGCTTTGAGATTACAGCAAAAAGCGAAGGACTTGTCATGGCGATCAAACATAAAACTTTACCAATAGAAGGCGTTCAATTCCATCCGGAGTCAGTCCTGACAATGAAAAATGACAATGGATTTAAGCTAATTAAAAACCTAATATCATGAACATACAAACATTTCTTGAAAAAAGTATAAACAATGAATTGTCTCTCGAAACACAAATAAATTTTCTGCGAGATAAAAAAGATATCACTTCAAAAGGACTAGCAACGGCAGTGAAATTCTTGATGGAAAAAATGGCAAAGAGATCTTTAATCAAAAATGCTATAGATATATGTGGAACTGGTGGATCAGGTTTACAAAGAATAAATACATCAACAATTTCTGCGTTCATATTGGCAGCAGCTGGAGTAAAGATAGCTAAACACGGGAATAAAGCCGCAAGCGGTCGCTTTGGGAGCTTTGATTTACTAGAAAGTATCGGAATAGATTTCTCAAACAATAAAGCGGAAAATCTAAATTTTTTATATGCTCGAGATTATCATCCATTAATGAAACATTTTGCAGAAGTTAGAAAAGAAATTGGCACACCAACATTTTTTAATCTATTAGGTCCACTATTAAATCCCGCCGCTACAAAAAAACAAATAATAGGAACATCATTCAAAGATAAAATGGGATTAATCGCAGAGACATGCAGGTTAATTGGGAAAGAAAAAGTATATGTTGTCTGCGGAGAAGATGGCTTAGACGAAGTAACTCTAACCGGTAAAACATTTATTTTAGAATTAAACGAAGGGAAAATAACAAATTATACGATTAGTCCAAAAGATTTCGGGATTCAAAAATCAAAATTTTCGGAAATAAAAAGTGGTTCACCAAAACAGAATACAGCCATTGCCATCAAAATATTAAAAGGAGAATGTAAAACAAGGCATGTTGATTTGGTCTTGATGAACGCAGGATTAGCACTGAAACTAGTAGGAAAAGTAGAAAGTTTGAAGGAAGGATACACTCTCGCGAAACAAATAATAGAGACAGGTTTAGCATTTGAGAAATATCAAGAATGTAAAACTCCAGATATCCTAAAACAAATAATAAATAAAATTCCAAATTTACAGAAATCAGATAGAGATTTTTATGGCGCAATAAATAAAAGAGAATTATCTCTAATTGCAGAAATAAAAAGAAAATCACCAAGCAAAGGAATGATAGCGGAACAAGATTTTTTACCTTCAAAAATAGCTAAAAATTACGAGAAATCAGGAGCAGATGCTATATCAGTTGTATGTGAAAAAAACTTCTTTGGTGGATCTTTAAAATATATGAAACAAGCAAGAAAAAACACATACTTCACTCCAATACTTTGCAAAGATTTCATAATACATGAGTATCAAATTTACGAAGCAAGAAAATATGGAGCAGATGCAATACTACTTATCGCAGCGATTTTAACAGAAACAAAAATCAAGAAATTCACAGGGATTGCGAAAGATTTAAACATGGATGTTTTATGTGAAGTTCACACATTTGAAGAACTTCAAAAAGTACTAAAAACTACTGTAAAAATAATAGGAATAAACAACCGAGATCTACGAACATTCGAAGTCGATCTGAAAACAACAGAAAGAATTGCAAAACATATCCCAAAAGATAGATTGATCGTTTCAGAAAGCGGAATCTTTACCAAAGAAGATATAAAAAATCTTCCCAAAAGAACTAATGCGATTTTAGTTGGGACATCATTAATGAAAGGTACTCCAGTGCAGAAATTAGTATCAACGAAAATCAAAATATGCGGAGTTAGGACGGGAGAAGTAGCAAAATTTTGCGAAAAAAACGGAGTCGATTTCGTAGGATTAAACTTCGTTCCAACAAGCAAAAGAAAAATAGACGAGAAGAAATTACAAGAACTATCTAAATATCTAAAAAATACAAAGAAAGTCGGTATCTTCCAAAATCAACCTCTAAAAGAAGTAAACAACCTATCGAAAAATTTAGACTTTATCCAACTTTGTGGTAACGAATCAATAGAGTACATAAAAAAATGTAAAAAACCGGTAATAAAAACAATACCACTAAAAAACAGCGATGATGTAGCTCTAGCGGAAAAATATTATCAACATGTTACCTTCATATGTTTCGACGGAGTAAATCCTGGAAGCGGAAAATCTTTTGATTATGTATTAATCAAAGACTTCGATCATCCATTTTTTATTAGTGGAGGAATCAATTCCGGGACACTAAATTCTGCTATGCAAACAGCTCCTATATGCATAGATATCGCAAGCGGAGTAGAAACAGGGGGACAAATAGATACAAAAAAAATTACAGAAATCCTTAACCAATTAAAATTATGTTAAATCCACAATATAAACTCGTAAGCAGAAAATTTAATCAACAAAATACTTTGGTTAAAGTCGG
>JAUYJL010000031.1 GCA_030688025.1 Candidatus Peregrinibacteria bacterium
ACTTAAGGCTTTGTCTGATGCACTCGATCAGGCGGCGGAAATGCTAAATATTGGTGGTCGGATTGCTGTGATTTCATATCATTCGCTTGAAGATCGTATTACGAAGCAATTTTTTAAGAAGCTGGAACAGCCTGAAGTGACAATGGAAGAATCAATTTACAGAAACCACGGTGACAGCATTTTTGAACCAATTATACGAAAACCGATAGTCCCGACAGATGAAGAAATAGAACAAAACAGGCGAAGTAGAAGCGCAAAACTGCGAGTCTACAAGAAGGTGAGAGAGCTTCCTCAAAGCTGACTTACAAAAATAATAAATTCCTAAAAAATGTCACAACTTATCCTCTCAAGAGGAACACCATACAGGTCAGGTATTAAAAACCTTTTAACAAAATTTTTCCCAAATGTTGAATTTGGGTCATTTTTCCTGATGTTTTCGCTTATTTCTTTTGTGGTGTTGGTGACGGTTATTACGCTTGTTTTCTCTACAAGACAGGTCACAAAAGGGTATCTTTTGAACTCTCTTGAGGATTCTCATCAAGTTTTGATCAAAGATGGTGAGCAGATGGATATGCGGCTTTCAGATTCACGTTCTTTAAGACACATTCAAGACCTTCCTCGTGTTGCGAAGATGAGAAATCCAAATACAGTGGTGTATTTGAGCGGGGAGACTTCTATTGCGAGTAGGTAGGGGGGGTGCTAGTTGTACGATATTGTCATAACTCTATCCAATATCTTAGTTTTGGTTCTCCTTCTCCAAGTACTTTGTCCTGAAACTTTCCTTTGTTTTTTTCAATAATTTTTTGCGATGCAATGTTGGATTCATTACATGTTATTAGAACTTTTTGAAGCTCGAGTTTTTTAGCTTTTATGAGGGCAAGTTCAAGAATTTTTGTCCCATATCCTTTGTTGCGGGCGGAAGGGCGGATGTAATAGCCGATATTCCCGCCAATTTTTGCCAAATAATCGTTAAGTTTGTGACGAATGTTTGTATGTCCGACAAATTGATCTTTATCAATTAACCAGAATGTAGTTGAAGGTCCCCAGTCTTTTGGTAAGCTTTTGCCGATTTTATTATCTTTAGTTAGTTTTATATAATCTTCTAAATTTGTTGGTTCTTTCTCCAGATTCCAAAAACCTTTCCGCTTTTCTGCTCTAAATTCAGCGAGGGCTTCGTGCCAGCTTTTCTCGTATTTTTTAGTTGGTTTGACTAATTTCATTGGGGAAAATTATATGTAAAAAACAATTTCAGCATAATAAAAAACTTTAGAAAGGGCAAATTGTCGGTTTCCAATACGGATTAAGTCGCGGCCACTTGGAAACACTTACTAAGCTCACTGTGAGCTTCTTCAGGAGTTAAAATGGTTTTTCTTTTACGGACCATTAGTAAAAGAAAGTCGGTATAACTTGGTTTATTTTCTATACTATTTTCTGCTACTCCTAAGTTAGGATATATGTCTACTAAAGTTTTCGGACCTATAACCCCAGTTTGAGATGGATATTCATTTGTAGCTAATTTTCTAGCAGCTTCAGCTGTGCCTTTTGGTTCCGTGATGACTTCGAGTTGCTTACGTCTAGTCCAATCACTGACTTGATCTAAAGCAGGCTGGATAGATGCTACTCTAACAACTTCTGTATCATCTTTCTTTACCAATAAGCACATGACGATTTCTTTTTTTATCTTGGCTATTATTTTAACTATTTCGAACTTTCTTACTGCCTCTATAGTAGGTTTAATCAAACCAATCAAATTGTTATTGCCTGCTATCAGTACCAATCCTTCTGCATGATTGTAAGTTGCCTGAGTCATTGCATCTAGAGGAGTACCTGCGAATTTAGGTTCTATGCCGCTTAATCTTGAATCTTGTGCTTGAAGATCCATTAAAGCCCCGTGATTAAAACTCCCTGGTCCTGCCTGTACGTAAACTATTTCTTCAGCTGAATTAGTCATAGGTAGTAAATCATAAAAGAGATGTAGTGTACTATATAATGAGAGGCGTGTCAACTGAAAGCGTCTAAAAAGACCCCAGTTTTTCTGTGATGAAATTTAAATATGATTTGAAATAAAGCCAAAAAGGGTGTTTAAATTTTGACGCTACATCAAATTTTAACCCCCTTTTAGCATGTATAAATATATTCAAGATTCAATGAAAAACAATAGCAGATTTGTTTTTCATGGATTAACAAAACCTCAAAAAAAGGCTTTAAGTGAGGTTGTGAGAGGGCTTTTTACCGCAGGAGAACCCATTCTTCGGCACATTGCACAAGATGAAACAAAATCAGCAAAAAAGCAGGCCGAAAAATATTCACATCATCTTGGAAATGTTCAAATTCAGGGAAAAGTTGAAGAATTAGCCCTCAAACAAGCTCAAAAACAAATCAGAAAAAGAACAATAATTGCATGTGATTTAACAGATATTTCTAAAGAATCTGCGAAGAAAATTGAAAAACTTTCACAAAGACAAAGAGCCGATTCGCCTTATCCATAGCCTAAAATACAGCTATTCCAAAAATCAAATTGTGAATATGTATTTGGAAAGATGGGGCGTGGAAAATATTTTCAAACGAGTGAAAGAAAAATTTGAACTTGAAAAAATTCGCGTCCTAAAATACGAAAAGTTCGTCAATTTGGTTGCACTTGTCCAACTGGCCGTTTTGGTCTCCATAATCACGTTTCTGAAGATTCAACAATCAACGAATGCACTAATAATTGGGGTTCTTTTGTATTACAAAAAATTTCTAAAACTCAAAACTTTAAGTTTCAATCTTGATTCATTCATCACATTTATGAAAAGTGTACTCAAACCCATTGTTTTCAGGCTCGAGAAGCCACCAAATCAGCTTAGTGTGTTCTCAAAACGACAATTGGATGGATTAGTCGGGTAGCCGAAAATCACCTTACTCAAGCCATCATTTGGCTACTGGAAAAACTGGGGTCTTTTTAGTTTTGCCGTATTGGTATAATCAAAGTTTGTTTTGTAATTCATCAGTGCAGACACTTTTGTTTCTTGTCTGTTTTTGGCTTGTGCCTGCCGAGAGTGTGAGGTGTGCTGAGACGGAGGTTTTGATTTCGTATAACGTCCGAGACTAGGCGATGTTTGCTGGCTGGTATAATATAACGCCGATAGGCGTTTTACCAACCGAAAATATGGGTACAGTGAACGAGCGTAGCGACTGAACGGAACCGCCCAAACACCTAATCCGTTCTTTTTTCCGCACTAGCTCCACACTATGTAAATACAACACTGTTGACAGATGTCAAATGCTTGATATACTGTCTGCAGTTAAGTGAAATTTAACTTAAATATGACTAATTCTGTCTTAAATCAGTCTCGGTTTGAAATGATGATGAGCCCCACGGACTTCGTGGTGAGCTCTTCTAATGCTTAAGACAGAATAGAAGATTAACACTCACATCCACGAAGTTCGCATGAACTTCGTGGATTTTTTATGCGTAAATTTTTATCACAATGACAGACTTACTAACACAACAAGGTTGTCCAAGCAGGAATTGCAAAAGCTATGGAAATAGTAACGATGTTGTCTTGCATGACAAAAAGCTCAATCGTTTGCGCTGTAAGGTTTGTGGCAAAACATGGAGTGCTCATCATCTGGAGTTTCATTTTGGTTTGCGTACAGACACTGTGAAGGTTCGTAGGGCTGTAGATATGTTGAAGGCTGAAATACCGATTCGTAAAATCGCACGGCTTGTGGATGTAAGTGCTGGGACTGTCATGCGATGGAAGAAGAAACTTAATAAATTTAACTAATTTTTAACCACTTATTACAATGAATACTTTAACACATATCACTGATGTTGGTGCGCCTTATGGTGAAGGCACCGACTCAAATGAAAGAATACGCAAGCAGTATAATCGCTTAGGGGTAGAACCTCGTATTGTTAATGCGGGGCAGTCGCCTTTACATGTGGCTTTTACCGCTTGTACTGATATTATACAGCATGCGCGTGAAAATGCCTGTCAACTGTTGAGGAAATTGGGTATTGAATCAGAGTCTTTGCCGCCAACAGCGCTGAATAGTGCTCCTAGAAATGCTGTAAAACGTCTGCCAAATGGACAGGAAGATCATATTTTCAGGGTTAAACATCCCGATATAGACACTTTGTTGCTCTATGGCCCAGAGGTTTTATCATGGGTTTTAGAGTTTCGTGGCAGGACAGATGTTGTACTGGATAGAATTGTATCACTGGGAGATGGCGGAGATATTATCAATAACACCTCAAATGGTTCTCAATTTCGATCCTCAGAGCATTTGCCATTAGCACACTTCCTGGAGTCTTTAGGCAGACTGGATGAATTTTCTGAAAGAGAAGCTGTAGATCCAGACGGTATTGTTTCGATTGCTCATGATCATGACTCTGTTTTCCCACTTCCACCTGACGAATATGGGAATGGGCGTTTGTTGGCAGAAAAAGGGTTGTTTGATGAAATATTGGATAAGGACTATGTTAGGATTCCTGGACTGCTTAATAAACGCCCGATCGCCGTTCGACAATCGTTAACAGATGTTGAACAAACTAATAGAGGTGATAACCCAGAACTTGCAGTTTGGCCAAGTTCTAATCACTTCCCTGGCGGTAGGTTCGGCGTGTTAAATATTGGTGCTCGTTATGGAGATGGAGAGACCAAGTTAAGACATGATGGTGTTCTTCTTGATTTGATTCTTAAATTGAGAGAAAGACTTGGGAATGGTTTTGCCGTGGAATTTGGCTATTTCGATAATGATGCTATACAGCGTGGCGCTGGTGTGGGGCGTTTTTGTTGATTAATCAAATAATTGGGAGGAGAGGACAAAAAATAATAAAAGCGTTTTTGCTCCCGCTTTGTCGGGGGCGAAAACACCTTATTCCCCCTCTATCAAAAAAGAAAAATCAAATTCGTTTCCTGATTAAAAAAGCTAAGGCGTTAGCCTAAAGGAAAACCTATTCTACTGATATTTTATTAAATATTATGGAAAAGTAAAGTTTTTTTGTTGATTTTTTAGATAACATTTGTTAATATTTATGTGGAAAAGGCTTTCGGCCCGTGGTTTATATACCACAGCTAGCGGGAGGTCTTTTTTCTCTTGTTGATATAGTCTGGAGGCTTTTTTGCGAATTTCGCGAAAATTTGTTCCAGATAGTTTTGCTGATTTTGTTTGATAAAACTTCATGCGCTATGAGTATATGTTTCTGATTACGCCTTGTCATTTGATTTTCGAAATAAAAAGTTTATAAATATTTTAAGAAGATTTTAGACCCGTGGAGAATGTGTTTTTTTTAATCTGTAAATATTATGGAAAAGTAAAGTTTTTTATGCTAAAGTATCTTCGGTCAAAGGGCATTTAATTTTTATAAATATATGGATAAATCTTTAAGTTTTTTTCAAAATCTGCATTATTCGGCTGGGGAACTTTCGCATGTGAAGGAGTTTGTGCGTGAAAGCGGAAAGACTATCATTCTTCCTTATGATCAGTTTATTGAACATGATAATAGGCACATTGATCCGAATCCTGAGGCCGGAAATCCTGATTATATCATCAAACTTGCTATGGAAAGTGGATGTAATGCGGTGGTTTTTCACTATGGTGTTGCGAAAAGATATTGGACAAAATATGCAGGTCAAATGCCGCTTATCCTAAAAGTGAATGGAAAAACTTCTATTCCTTCTCAAGATAATGCGCTTTCTGTGCATACTTCTTTTGTGGATGATGCTGAAAAACTTGGGGCGAGTGCTATTGGATATACGATGTTTTATGGATCTCCAAGGCAAGATGAGGATTTACCACAATTGGCGAATGTTCGAAGAGAATGTGAAAGAGCCGAGCTTCCTTTGATTGTTTGGGCTTATCCAAGAGGAAGTGCGATTGAGGCGAAAGGTGGAAAAGAGAGTAGTTATGCTATCGAATCTGCTGTGAGAATGGCGATGGAAATGGGGGCGACGATTATCAAAGCGAATTTGCCCACAGCTTCTAGCCAAGAATTTTTGGAGAATCCAAATGTGCCTTCATATTACAGAAAAATTGAAAAAGAACTTTTAAGTCTTTCTTCAAAAGAGCAAAAATGGGAACGCGCAAAACGTGTTGTGGCTGCGGCGCAAGGAGTTCCGGTTCTTTTTTCAGGAGGATCTGAAATTGGGGACGATGATTTGATTGAAAATGCGAATGCATGTATTGATGCCGGTTCTTTTGGATTTATTTTTGGAAGAAATGTTTGGAAAAGACCAAAAAATGAAGCGGTAAAAATGGTTGAGAAATTTCAAAAATTACTTGATGACAGCGCAAAATAAATTTTCACTTTAAAATAATTTTTTAAAAAAACATAAGAAATGCCTATCAAAATTGCCATCAACGGATACGGAAGGATTGGAAGAGATCTTCACAGACAGCTTATCGGACGCGATGACATGGAAGTTGTTGCGATAAATTCGAGGTCGGATGCTCATTCTCATGCGTATCTTTTGAAGTACGATTCTTTGTATGGAATTTTGGATGCTGACATAAAAGTTGATGGGAATGATTTGGTGGTTAATGGCAAAAAAACTTATGTTTATCAAATAAAAGATCCGCTTGATGCCCCTTGGGCTAAACATGATATTGACATTGTGATTGAGTGTACGGGAAATTTTACGACGATGGCGGACAGTGAAAAACATTTACAGGCGGGTGCGAAAAAAGTGCTTATTACTGCGCCTTGCAAGGAAAAAGAAATTCCAAATATCGTGATAGGAGTTAATGAAAAAGATTATAATCCTGCAGATTTTAAAGTTGTTTCAAACGCTTCATGTACGACAAATTGTCTTGCGCCTGTGCTTCAAGTTTTGAATAAAGAATTCGGAGTTAATTATTCTTTGGTGACGACTATTCATGCGTTTACTTTTACGCAGAACTTGCTGGATAATTCAAATCCGGAAGATTTTAGAAGATCTCGCGCGACGACAGAATCGATAATTCCTACGACGACCGGTGCGATGAAAGCGATTTCAAGAGTGATTCCGGAACTTGAGGGAAAGGTCGATGGAATGGCTTTCCGAGTGCCTGTTCCGACTGTTTCTTGTATTGATTTGGTTGCGGAACTTGGAAAAGATGTGACGGTTCAGGAAATAAATGATGCGTTTAAAAAATATGAAAATGGTGAGATGAAGGGAATTTTGGGGACTACTGGTGATGAAGTTGTTTCTGTGGATTTTAGAGGAGATAACAGATCTTCGATCGTCGATTTGCTTAGTACGAAGGTTCTTATGAGTAACAAAGTCAAAGTTATTTCGTGGTATGATAATGAGTGGGGTTATGTTTCTAGGATTAAGGATTTGATCACTTGGTTTAAGTAGTTTGGTTTTTAAAGACAGGGCCTGATGAATGAAATTAATTCAAAACGAGAGAGAATTGAAGAGTTGGTTCGGGAAGTGAAAAATGGCAGTCATGACGCATTTTCTGAACTTTATGATATTTTTATCGATCCTATTTATCGGTATGTCTTTTATAGGGTGAAAAATGAAGACGCGGAAGATATTACGGAAAATGTTTTTTTGAAAATTTGGGAAAATATACAAAGTTATAAAGAAAAAAAGGATATATATTTTTCGTCGTGGATTTTTAGAATTGCGCATAATGTTGTCATAGATTATTACAGGGCTTCGAAGGATCGAATGGTGGGTGAGATTGATGTTTCGATTCCTGATCTGAATAGGGAACATAATCCTTTGCGAAAAATCGAGAGACATTTGGATCAAGAGGTTTTGAGAAGTGCTTTGTGTAGGTTAAAAAAAGGGTATCAGGATATTTTGATTTATAAATTTATTAATGATTTGTCGAATGCTGAAATTGCGGAGGTTTTGGGCCAAAGCGAGGGAAGTATTAGAATCCTTCAATTCCGTGCGCTAAAGGCTCTAAAACAAGAATTTGAGCAAATGGGGATTAAGTACGAGATTTAATGTAACAAATGAAATTTTAATTCGTTTGAAAGGTTAGTATGGAAACAGAAAAAGAAACAGACAGGGTGGAGAAGATTCTCGCTGCAGTTGCGGTGCCTTCCTTAGACGCTCGGGCGAAAGCTCGACTCAAGGGTCGTATTTTTATGCGCCTTGACTACCCAATAGTGGAAAGTCTAAGGGAGGCAGCCTCAAACACGCACGTGAGTTTGTACGATGCGGCTAAAATTAAGGAAGCCGTATTTGTCATTATTGCTCAGAAAAAACAGAAATGGTTTTTTTGGGAAAACTTTTTTGCTCTGCAGAAAAAAGTTTTTGCGGGAGTGCTTGCAGTTTTGATGTCGTTTTCTGTTTTTAGTTTTATGAGTTTTGATTTTTCTGTTGCGAGAGCTGATAGTTTTACTGTTTTGAATTCTTATAGAGGTTATGTTTCTGTTTTGAGAGATGGTAAAGTTTTGTCTGTTTCTGAAAATATGAAACTTGAGGAAAAGGATCAGGTCGTGACGGGAGATGATGGATATGCGTCTATTAAATTTTTTGATGATAGTATGAGTAGGCTTGCAAATGATACGGTGGTTGTTTTGAATAAACTTGATAAAGTTGATGATAGTAAAGTTAGAAGTTATGTGGAAGTTTCTTTAAAAGAGGGAAGACTTTGGACACGAGTACTTAATCTTGTGCAGAGTCATTCTTCTTTTACTGTTGAGGCAAATCAGCTTTATGTCACCGCAAAAAAAGCGGCTTTTGATGTTGTAGTTGATGATAAAAAAACTGATGTTCAGGTCTTTAATCATGTTGTTGATATTTCCGGAGGTTCTGTGAATAAGGCTGTGAGTGGACAAAAAGTTACAATGGATGATCATAAAAAAGTAAGTGTTGGAATTTTAAGTAATACTGAAAAAAATGATGATTGGGTTACAACGAATCTTGATGATGACAAGAAATATCTTGCAGATACGGAACAAAGGCTTTTGGCTGCAAAGGTTGAGAGTGTTGGAGGCAAGGCGGAAAATGCTTCTTTTGGGAATTCATTAAAGGAAAATGCAATTTTATTTTTGACTTTCGATGATGTAAAACAGAAAAAAATAGAGCTAGATCTTTCTGAGAAAAATTTCGTGACGGCCCAATTGGTGCTTTCTTCAGCCACTTCTTCTGAGGAGGAAAAAGTGAAGGCGAAGGAGGCTCTCGATAAATTTTCTGTTGATGTGAAGAATTTCTATACGTTTGTGGGAGTTGTTTCTAGTACTGATGTGAAGTATGCGGAAGAGCTTAATAAATATGTTGGTGATAAAATTTTAGCGCAGAAAAAAGGCTTGAGTCTTGTTCTTCCGGATTCACTTTTGTATGCGGCAAAAGTTACACTTGATGATCTTGAAACTTCCGGAAATTTGAAGCCTGAGGATCTTGTTGCAATAAAAATGGACAATGCTTTGGGAAAACTTTCTGATGCGCAGGAAGTTGTTGTCGAAGGGAATAAAGAGGCTTTTGATATAGCTTTTGAAGGATATAAAAATGATGTGAAAGATGTCATTAATGTTATTCAAGATATGCCTGCAGAGCAGGAGGTTAAGGATAAACTTACTGAGAAAGTTATTAGCGATATTGATTTTGCGAAGAGTGTTACAACTCCTGATAGGGGAATTAGTGAGCTTAAAACAGCGGCGCTTGGAGGAAAAGATGTTGAGGTGCCGGTTGTTGTAATTGAAAATAATGTTGGTGTTGCTAAGGAAAATGCAAAGAGTAGTGGGGGTGATGCTTTAATAAAAGAAGAGGTCGGCTCTGCCGACGTGGTTGCCACTTCTGCTGTTCCTGAGGCTAAAAGTGATGAGAGAAATAATGCTAATGAATATGGCGTAAAAATGAATGGAGATAAAGTTCTTCCTCCATTGATTGGAAAATAATTGGATTCTTTATTTATTATTTTAAAGTAGAAAGAGCGAGGACTACTCCCATTGAGGTCATGATTCCTCCGATTGTCCAAAAGCGCATAACGACTGTGAATTCAGCCCATCCGCTTTGTTCGAAGTGATGGTGAATTGGTGCGATTTTGAAAACTTTTCTTTTGAAGAATTTTTTTGAAAAGAGTTGGATGATGACTGAAAGAGTTTCAATAACATAAATAAATCCGATGAGTGGAAGTGTTAATGCTTGATCTGTGAGCATTGCAATGACTCCCAGCGTTGCGCCGAGGGCGAGGGAGCCTGTATCTCCCATGTAGAATTTTGCGGGCGGCACGTTGAACCATAAGAAGGCTGAAATTGTTCCGCATATAACTCCGCAAAGTGCTGCCAAAATGAACATTCCTTTTACAAATGCGATGATTCCGAATGCACCAAATGACATGATTAATAAGCCACTTGCTAGTCCGTCTAGTCCGTCTGTGAAGTTTACTGAATTTGCTGTCGCGTTGATAACAAATATAAAAAGTGGAATATACCACCATCCTAATTCTATTGAGCTGACGCCTGAAATTGGCACTGAGATGCTAGTGAATCCGAGTTTTTCATAAAACCACCATCCTCCTGCCGCACTGAAAACTATTAGCCAGAAAGTCTTTAATTTTGCGGAAATTCCTTTTGTTTTCCCTACGCCTTTTATGTTTAAATAGTCATCAATTGCGCCCAATATTCCGCATGTTACCATCGTAAAAATTGGGATCCATGTTTCTTTTCTGTTTAAAAGTGAACGGTCGAATAATCCAAATCCTGATGCGATTCTTGAGATTACTATTACTACTAAAACTGTTCCCCAAATTAAAAGTCCGCCCATTGTTGGAGTGCCGGATTTTTTTGCGTGAAGTGCGTTGAATAGTTCTGCTTTTTCTCCGGAGATAGCATTTTCCCTGATTTGTTTGCCAATTTTAAATTTTATTAAAAGTCTTGTGAACCATGGTGCCAGTATGAATGCGATTAAAAATCCTGTGACACTTGAGCCGAGTATTAATGAAAGTCTTTCTAAATTTTGAGTAAGAAACATATTTTTGATAATTATTTTTTACCAATTAAATGCCCGAAAAACCCAGTCTATGAGGACTTTTGCTTCTGTGAATCTGTCTGGGCTGTGTAGTAATACTGTTGTTATTTCGCGTCCTTTGTCGTTTTCTGCTACTGTGACCAAACATTGTCCCGCCGCGTCTGTGGTGCCTGTTTTTAGGCCTTTGATGTTCAAATATCCGCCTAAAAGATCATTGGTTGTTTTGATTTTGTGCGTGATTGATGCATCTGTCGAAAGAACTTCGATTTCTTTTAATTCTGCGGCGTGTTTGATGAATTTGTTTTTGTATACTTGCTGGGCGAGGATGGATAAATCTCGTGCTGATGAGTAATTATTTGTTTCTCCAAGTCCATTTGGTGTTGAAAAATGTGTGTTTGTGAGATGTATGGCTTTTGCTTTTTTGTTCATTTTTTCTACAAATGCGGAGGTTGAGCCGGCGTTGTGTTCGGCTAGAGCTGTTGCGGCATCGTTTGAGGATCCGATTAATGCGCCATATATCAAGTTTTCCACTGCGATTTCTTCGCCTATTCTTAAAAACATTGTGCTTCCTCCAGTGGATGATGCGTTTGACGATACTGTGACTGTGTCTGACAATTCATTTTCGTCTAGTATTATTAGAATTGTCATGAGTTTTGTAATGCTTGCGATTGGCAATTTTTCATCTGGATTTTTTTCATATAAAATTGCTCCCGTGTCGTTGTCTACTGCAATCGCGCTTTTTGGTGAGATGATAGGGGAAATGTAGGTGTTTTTTTTGACCGGTACTGATTTTGTGCTTAAAATGTCTCCTAAATCTATGTCAAAGATATTTGCGAATCCTATGTCTGTGTAAGATGGAACGGCCTCGAAATCGGGGTTTATTATTGATGCTACATATAAACTTAGGATGCTAGATATTATCATTTATTTCTTCTTTTGTTAGTTTTCTGAATTCACCCAGCTTTAAGTCGCCGAGTTTTATCGTTCCTGTCTCTATCCTCTGCAAGTATTTCACATTGTGGCGGAATATTGCAAACATATTTCGTACTTGGCGGTTTCGGCCTTCATGGATTTCTATTTCGAGCTCGGTCTCGTCTTTATCGCGCCTGATTCCATTTATTTTTGCCGGATATGTTTTTTTCTCTTCTAGCATGACTCCTTCTTCGAGTTTTTTCTTTTCTTCATCGGTCAAAAATCCATCAATTATTACGTGGTATTTTTTCTTACATTCGTATCTTGGATGAGTGTGTTTTAGGATGAAATCGCCATCATTTGTGAAAAGGAGCAGGCCTTCCGTCTCTTTGTCTAGCCTTCCAACTGGTTTGAGGTTATCAATTTTTGGAAGTAGTTCCATGACTGTTCTTTTTGCGTGTCTGTCTTCGCGAGTTGAGATGAAACCCATTGGTTTATTTAATGCAAAATATACTTTTTCTTCTTTGTTTGCGGTTATTTTTTCTCCGTTGATTTCGATTTTGTCTTTTTCAGGATCGATTTGAATGCCTAGGGAATCGGCTGTTTTGCCGTTTATCAGCACTAATCTGTCTTTTATCAAAATGTCCGCTTTTCGGCGGGAATATTTTGAATTTTCTGCGATGAATTTATTTAGACGCATTTGTTGTTGGTGTTTCTGGCGCTGGTGTCGCCGCCGGTGTTGCTACTGGTTTTGCCGGTGCGATCATTGGAAGGCTGTAGAAAGGGTCTTCCATGTAATTTGGTGAGTTTGTGTAATCGGTTCCGAGTTCGATTATTATGTCTGATTCTGTGTAGCCCAAATCTATGTATGTTTGTGGAATTCCTTCAACTTCTTTTCCCGGAATAAGTTTTTTTAGAAAATCTAATGCGAGAGGTCTGGAGTCTAATTTTTCGCCTTTTTCATTTAAATTAATTTTGTAGTAGTAGGTTGTTTGTGTGATGTTTTTTGTTTCTGCGTTGCCAAATCTTGTCATGTCGAAACAAAATCTTTGGAGTATTTGTTTCGCTTCTCCTGCGACCCCTGCGCGTGGGGTGCCGTTTAATATTTGTATTTTTGCGTTTTCTTTTGCAATGCCTGTAAATCCGAAAATCAAATCTGCGTATTTGTGTATAATTTCAAATCCTCCCGCTGGGATAAGCACGAAAGCGCCTCCGTAATATGATCTTTCGGGAGTGTAAAGAAATCCTCCGCATCTTGCTGGATCGTCGTGAATAAGCCTTGTGACAATGCTGTCTTTTGAATAATCTTTTGCGATACTTCCGAGAGTAAGTATTTCTTCGATCGTGATGTCGGTTGTTATGTTTGAATTTATTATGCCTAAGATGTTTTCTATTTTTTCTTTACTTAATAAAACGTCTGCTTTTAGTGCGCTCTCTTTGATTGCCATGATGATTTGCTGTTGGCGTTTTGATCTGTCGAAATCCGATGTTGTTTCGCGGCTTCGTGCGTATTTTAGTGCTGTTTTTCCGTCGAGATGTTGGAGGCCTTTTTGCATTGAGAATATTTCATAGTCTGTCGTTTCTCCTTTTGGATAAAGTGGATCGTAAATTGATTTTTCGACGAAAACATCTACGCCTCCAATTGCGTCTACGAGATCGGTGAATGCGTCAAAATTTACGGATGCATAATAGTGAATTGGGACACCAAGAATTTCTTCTATTTTTGTTCTTAAGTGCTCCATTGCTTGTTGATTTGAGATTGGATCTTCAGTTTTTGCTGGGACTTTGTTTTGGTCTTCGTAGTGAGTTTTTGCGTTTATGTAGATTTCATTTATTTTTGAATTTCCGACGATGTTGTCTTTTACCCATAAATCTCGAGGAATTGAGAGCATTGTGACGGTTTTGGAGGAGTTGTCCAAGCTTGCGACGATCATTGTGTCGGTGAGAGTTCCTCCATCATGATTAATCCCGCCAGAGCCTAAAAGTAAGAAGTTTGTGTGTCCGTAGGAGTCTTCTTTTAAATCGGTTCCGGCTATTTTTAATATTATGCTCATGTCTATGCTTGAAACCGCTTTTGCGATTCCAACGCAAAGAATTAGAATTATCGTTATTGCGATTAAGATAGGAAGATTTATTTTGATTCTTTTTCCTTCTGTGGCCGATGATATTCGGGATGACAATCTTTCTTTTATGCTAGGTTTTGTTCTTATTTTTTTCGTTTCGAAATCCATTTTATTTATTGATGATTATGAAGGTATTTAGTATCCCGGCCAAATCTGTCTGAATATCTATTCCGATCTTGAGCCAATCTGCGGTGTAAAGGGATTCTTCGTCGTTTAATATTGAGTCAAGAATTGTTGACCATAGGTTGTAGGAATGGCCGATAGCTTCGGATTGCCCGCCTATGTTAAACGAATCTAGCGTATCTGAAAAGACCTGATTTGTAAGTGTGGCATTTTCATTGATGATTTTGTTGTTTAGATATTTACTTGCATCGTCTAGTGTTTGGTCTGGGGCGAGAGCGTTTAAGCTATTGTCTGTGCGTTTTTCGTTTATTTTGGTGAGAGCTTCTTCTTTCATCGTTGATAAACTTTCTGTTGAGATTGGATTGGTCGAAAATTCTTGATCTATCAGTAAATATCCTCCGTCGTTTATTGTTTTTGTGACGCCTATTCCGACGCGTGTCCATTCTTTTTCCAGAATGTTGCTGCGATGAGAACCGCTACGCATAAGGCCTTCGTGTGCGAATTGTATAGATGTTTCTTTTGCCATATTTTCTTCGACCGGAGTTGAAATTTTTAATGCTTTTCGTCTGTCTTCAGGTGAATTTCCGCTTAAATCTACGTGAGCGAAATAATTATTTTTGGACATGTCGTCGGTGTGAAGTTGCGCTAAAGTGTTTAGTTCATCAGCTAAAACGACTTCGTTTAAACCATGTTCTTTTCTGGATTTATTTATTTCGTTGAGCATTTCGTTTCGCATTGTGTCTAGTGAAACTGTTCCTGTGAAATATTTTCTTTTGTTTATGTCGAAGAAATCCGGAAGGAGTGGAATTGTGTTTCCTATGTAGACCGGATGATTTATTACTGCGATGCCTTCTGTGTTATTTACTTCTACGATGTATGTTCCGGAAGTTTCCGGAGTATAGGAATAGGTGTAGGTGCTGCCGTTTTTTGACAGTTCGATTTCCTCTACTAATCCGTCCGGTGTCGTGACGTAGCCCGTTGTTTCTACGGAAATGGAGGTTATAACGGTGAATGAAATTTTGGAAGGAGAGCTCATCGTTTCCGGAGGAGAGGCGGTGGTGTTTTCGTTTATAGTTGAGAATGCGTGATATGTTGGAGTGAAAGTTTTTGTTTCACTTTTTGAAAAATCCGATGAAATTATTAGCGGTAAGGATGATGATATTTTTGCGGATTCTATCTGGTAGGAAACTGATGATGAAGTGAAATCTTGAAAGTCTTTGTAAAATATTGAAATTGTATTTTCGTTTTGTCGTGAGAGGTAGGATGTTGATTTTGAGCCTTGTGTTAGCGTTAATCTTTTTATGGTTGAATATGTGTTCTGAAAATTTACGGATGTTTTTCCGTTTGAAAATTTTATTTCCGGTGCGAGTTTTGATGGAGGAATTTCTTGATTTGTGGAGGAGGGGAGAGTTGGGAGGACGGAAATTGTTTGAATTTTTGTGTTGCCGCTGTTTCCCGGTAAAATTCCTAGGGAAAGATTTCCTGTTTTTTTGAAGATTACAGGTATTTCGAAATGATTATTTGAGAGGGATTCTGTGAAAGTTTCACTTCCCAATGAGACTGTGGCCTCTTTGTCTGAGCCGGAGGTTATAGTGCCTTTTATTATGTAGATTTCGTTTTGATAAAATGTGTTTGGGAGGGCTTCATCAAGGGAAATGTTCGCATAGTATGTTGAGGATATTTGAGAAAAATTGGCAGGAGAGAAGTCGAGATTTGATGGCGTTGTGGGTTGTTCGGTGGTTGGGGTAGGTTGCGTCGAGATGTTTTTTATGATTGTTCTGTAGACTATTTCGCTTATTTTTGCGCGAGACATTTCTTGATTTGGGAAAACCAATTTTCCGGCTGTTTCGAGGAGTTCATTTTCTTTTGCAAATGCGATGTATGGAGCGAACCAATCTGTTGTTTTTGTGTCTAAAAATGGGGCTTTTGTGACGGTGGACATTTCCCAATTTTGGACTTCTCCAAGGATTTTTAGGGCTTCGGCTTTTGTGATTGTTTGTGATGGTTTGAATGTGCCATCTGTGTAGCCCTGAACCCAATTTGCATAGTAGGCTTTTTGGACGTATGGCGCGTACCAAGCTGTATCGTCTGTGTCGCTGAACGGAGTTTCTGCTTTGTCATCGGTTTTTATTCCTGAGCCTTCGATTATTATTTTTAGAAATTCTGCACGGTTTACGAGTTTATCCGGCTTGAATGTGCCGTCGGAATATCCGTTTATTACGCCTTTTTCTTGGAGGTAGGTGATTGCTTCGAAGTTTTGGTATGATTCTGAGACGTCCGAGAAATCGGCAAATGCTGTTTGTGGAATAAGAAATTGTGAAATGGTTGCCGCAAGGAGCACGAATGTCGAAATTCTTTGGTTTATTTTCATTTTTGTAATTTAGGGGTTTCTTTGTTTTTTCGTTCGCCGTGACATTTTAGAATTTTTTTAAGAAAATTTTAAGTCTTCCTTGTATGGTTATCTCGTAACTGTTTTATAATTATATGGAGAATAAAAGTCAGAAATCTTTCTTGTTTGTAATCTTTGCCTCATTTTTTCTTGTTGGAATTGTTTTTGGGTTTTTCTTTTTGAACGGAATGTGGAATGAAATTGTGTTTTTGTTTATTACTATTCTTCTTTTGCTGAGATTTTTGTTCGCTGTTTTTAGGAAAATATTTTTGTATGTTTTTTTGTGCGTTTTCCTTGGATTTTTTTGTGGGATTTTTAGATATTTTTTGTATTTGGATTATGGCGGTTTTGATTTTCAATTTCTGGGTGAATATTTTTCTTTTATGGGGGAGAGGATTGATACTGTTTTTAGAAGTGTTTTGCCTGAGCCGTATTCTGGTTTTGTTGAAGGGCTTATTCTTGGGAAGAAAAACGGTTTAGGTAAAGATCTTTTGGAGAATTTTAATGCGACTGGACTTACTCATATCATTGCGGTTTCCGGATATAATATTTCTATACTTATTGTTTTTTGTACGAAATTTTTTGGATTTTTGGGGCAAAGAATGAAGTTTTTTGTGATGATTTTTTTGATTGTTTTGTTTGTGGCGTTGACCGGTTTTTCCGCTTCGTGCATTAGGGCTGCGATAATGGGAATCGTGGGTTATTATGCGATGTTTTCCGGTCGTCAGTATATGCCTTTTATCGGACTTATTTTTGCCGCATTTATTATGAATTTATTTTTGCCGACGCTTATTTTTGATGATATAGGTTTCCAATTGTCTTTCGGGGCGACTTTTGGAATTGTTTGTTTTTATCCGAAAATGGAAAATTCGCTAAAATTCGTGCCAGATTTTCTTGGCTTTAGAAGCGCGTTTTTGATGACGATTTCAGCACAAATTTTGACGATGCCTGTGATTTTATTGAATTTTGGAAATTTCAGTGTGATTTCTCCGATAGCTAATATTTTTGTTTTACCGCTTATTCCGATTGCTATGTTTTTTGGTTTTGTAATTTTATTTGTTGGGTTTTTTTCTTTGAAGCTCGGGATGTTTTTTGCTTTTATAGAATATGCCGTTTTGAAGTTTGTTCTTTTTTTGGTGGAGTTGTTCGCCAATTTTCCTTTTGCGTATTACAAAATCGATTGGTTCACGTCCGAAATATTTTTTATTTATTATTTCGTCGCGATTTTTTTTATGTTGAAAAGATTAATTTTCAGAAGTTAGTTTTGTGTGCAGTCGTTTGTTTAACATTTCTTTTGCTTTCCTTTTTGCGGCTATTCTTTGCGTTAAATCGAATACTTCCGCTCCTTCCGGAGTTCCTTTTTTTGTTGCGATGTTCTCTTCCATGTTTTCCATTATTTCTTCTTCGAGATTATCGACATCTTTTTGTTGTAATCTTTGTGCTTCTTTTGTCGTGATTGCTTTCCCGTCTTTATCTTTCAGCACTGTGTCGACAAGTCCACGTTTTTCTCGAAGTCTGTCTTGTTTGTGGTATACCTCTTTTTTGAGATCCTGTACTTCTTCTTTTTTGTACTCTGTGTCGTCGAATTGGACTTCTGTTACTTCTTCTCCTTTTCCTTCTTTGTCCAAAATGAATTCTTCGTCGGAATTTTCATAGAAATCTTGTGTCAATTCCGCTTCCAGTGATGTTGTCCCAACGCGGCTTAACGACTCATCTTCCGCTCTTTCTTTCGCTGATTTTTTGTTTCCATGAAGTCTTTCGCTTTCTTCTGTTCCTTCCAAACTTAATGTTTCGAGTTGCTCTTCTTCTATGAATTTTTTTGTTTCCTCTTCTCCCATTGCCTCTTCTATTTCGTCTTCTAGTTCTGCTTCAAAAGATTCATCGATTTTCTGTTTGCCACTACCGAATGATCTTATGTATTCCGCTGTTTTTTCCAGCCAAAATAAGATTTTTGGATGATCCGGATCTCTGTCGTTATATTCTAAAAGAACTTTTAAAGCTTCTGCTCCTTCATCGTTCATCAAAAGTTTGTTTGCGGCTTTTATTGCTGTTTCTGGTGTTTTTGGACCGTCTTCGTTGTCTTCATTTTCTTTTCCGGATTCTTTTTTCTTTAGCTTTTTTCCTTTTGTGAGTTCTTTAGTGTCTGCAACTTTTGTTACACGTTTCATCTTGTCGTGTTTTTCTTTGGCTTTTTCAATCTGTTTCTCCAATTCTTCTTGTAGATCTTCTCTGTCTGTCCAGCCTTCTTTGTCGTATTCTTCCTGCATTTCCGCAAGATCTTTTTCGTCTAAATCGTCATCAAATTCTCCAAGGCGTTTTAAACCTTTTTCGTATTCTTTTCTTGATTCCTCATATGCCGCGAGGTTTTTGTATTTTTTGTTTGGACTCTTATTTATGAGTAATTCATAAGCTTTCTTGAGTTCGCCTAAGTCTCCTTCTTTTCCTGTTTTTGGGTTTTTGAAATTTTCTTCGTCTTCGAAAAATTCTTTATATTTTCCTTGTGTTTTTTCTTTTCCTTTTGCGATTATGTTGTTTCTTGCGGCTTCGTCGAGTGCTCCGTGTGCGGCTTTGATTGTTAATTTTGTTTCGAGTTCTTCTTTGTTTGTGGCTGTTTCGACCAAGAGTTTGTGTTCTTTCAAAGCTTCTTCTTTTTCGTCGAATGTTAAGTGTTGGAAACTGCCCATTGCGAGTTTGAATCCTTCTGGGTTGTCTTCATATATTTCCAGCAAATCTTCTGCGAGAGCCGCTTCATCTTCTATGAATTTTGGCCACATTCTCACGTTTTCTTCTCTTTCGTCTAATGAAACTGTTTTGTAATAATCGAGCAAGAAATCTTTGCCTTTCTGACTCATTTTTCTGATTGTGATTCCACCGACTGTTGTTTTTGAATCAAGATGAGTGAAGCTTTCAGATTCAAGTCTGGAAACTTTGTCTAACTGTGATTTTAGCTCTCTTTGTTTTTCAGGAGAATCGGCTGTGAGCGCTTGTTGCATTGTGTCTCGAATAACTTCTTTTGAATAAAATCCTTTTTCTTTTCCTTTCATTAATTGGTCTTCGATGGCTTCTGCATTTTTTCTGTAGGCTTTGCGTTCGCTTAATCCTTCTTCTTCTATGTATTTTGAGTCTTCAGGTTTATCTAATCCATGTTTTTTGAAAAGTCTTTGAAGATTTCCGTATTCTTCGCGGCGGGGAGCAAGTCCGCCGGAGTCGGTTGATTTTTCTCCTTTTAGTCTTTTGATTACGTCTTTTAAGTGTTTTATTTGAGGCTTTTTGTCTATTTCGTTTTTAAACCAATTTTTGAATCCGTTGACTTGTTTTGTCCCGATGTATTGGATATTTTCGTCACATGTTTCGTCGAATTCTTCTTTTAATTCTTCGAGTCGTGGATCGTCTTTTTCCAGTGTTTCGCTTTCTGCCTTGTCTTCTTCCATTTCTTTCTCTTTTCTTCCCGGAATTTCTTTTATTTCGTCCAAAATGATTTTCATTTTTTCCGCACTTTCTGTTTCTTGGATTTTTTCTGAATATTCTCGGTATTCTTTTAGGCTGATTACCTGTTTTCGATCTTTTGAGGAAGACGCGAGTTTGCCAAGTTCTTTTTTTGCTTGATGAGCTGTACGATCTCTTTCGTTTACTATGTCTCTTATGGAAAGAGTACGGCCTTGAACTGCCGCAATCTCTGAAGGTGTTAGCTTTGACTGATTTTTCCCTTCAAAAAGATCTTTTGGATCTTTGTTCTCATTTTTCCCCTGATTTTCAGTTTGATTCTCAGCTAGGTTGTTTTCCATTTCGTATTAAATATTTTTCAAAATATTACAAGCGTGCAATGATATAATATTTTGCCCACATTGTCAACCCCTATTTGTGTTTAAATATTTAAGCTGAACAAGCTGAGAATCCACAGCTTAAGCAAAGCATGCATCCTTCCGCAATTTGAATTGGATTTGAGCATTCAGGACATTTACGGCTTTTGATGATTTCGTTTTTGCTGAGGGACATGTGTGCGCGTGGATCGTGATCGTGTCCTGCGTGTTCATCTGTATTTCCGACAGGTGGTGGGATTACTTCTTCGAAATTTTGTTTTAATTCCATTTGTTCCGTTGCTTCGCATGTCTCGCATGAAATTTCGCATGGAGTGTCATTTGTTTTTTCTTTTTGTTCTTCTGTGTCTTTTGCAATTGTCAAAACTTGTTCTTTTCGGCTTCCATCACGGTAAACTGTGCATCCTTTAAGGCCTGCTTTCCATGCCATGATGTATCCTTGGCGAACGTCTTCACGAGTTGCGCTGTATGGGAAATTGATTGTTTTTGAAATGCTGTTGTCGACTTCGCTTTGGAATGCCGCTTGCATTCTTATGTGAGCTTCTGCTGAAATATCCATTGCTGTGACGTATACTTTTCTGATGTCTTCAGGAATTTCTGCGATGTGCTGGATTGATCCTGTGCGTTCGATTTCTTTTAGAATGTCGTCTCTATATAGGTTTAGTGATTTAAGCTCTGCTTCTAAGAATGAGTTTAGATACATTAGTTTTTGTCCGCTCATAACTTCTTTTTGGAATGATAGTGCGAAGAATGGTTCTACTCCTGAGCCGCAATCAAGAAGCATTGAGATTGATCCTGTTGGTGCGACTGTTGTCAAAGCGGCATTTCTTTGTTTGCGGTTTTTTTCTTTTGGTCCGAAGATTGAGATTTCCCAGTTTGGAAATGTGCCTTTTTCTTTTGCGATTTCCTCTGAATAATCATGAGCTGTGACATTTATTAAATGCATAACTCTTTTTCCTGTCGCGAATCCTTGTTCTGAGTCGTAAGGAACTTTTAATTGGTAAAGCATGTCTGCAAATCCCATTATTCCAAGTCCGACTCTTCTGTTGTTTCTGAAGACTTTATTTATTTTTTCGACAGGGAAGTCTGACATGTCGATGACGTTATCAAGAAGGCGGACAGCCATTTTTACAACGTGTTTTAGTCTTTCTTCTTCAACTTTTCCGTCTTTAACAAATTTTGCTAGATTGATTGATCCAAGGTTACAAACGTCTCCGTCATGAAGCCATTGTTCTCCACATGGATTTGTTGCTTCAAGTCTTCCTAGTGCTGGAATTGGGTTTGTTTTGTTTGCTGCGTCCGGAAAAAGAACTCCAGGTTCTCCGTTTCTCCAAGCCGAATTGATGATTTTGTCCATCAATTCAGAAGCGGTGATTGTTTCTTCAATTGCTTCTACGAAAGCGCTTCTTTTATTTCTGATGATTCTTCTTGGTTTCATTTCCTTGTCTTTGTATGTGCACATCCATGGCTCTTTTGAGCCCTCTTCGACTTGTTGCATGAATTTATCTGTAAGTGCAACTGAGATATTGAAGTTTACAAATGATCCTTCTTCCCATTTTGATTCAATGAATTCTAGAATATCCGGATGATCGATCCTCATGACTCCCATATTTGCGCCGTGACGGCCTTGTTGTTTGATAACGCTAAAAGCTTCGTTGTAAACCTTCATGAATGAAACAGGGCCTGATGCGACTCCCTGTGTTGCGCTGGCACGTGTTCCTGCCGGCCTTAGTAAGTGCCATGGAAATCCAAGTCCTGACCCGGCTTGTTGAAGAAGTGATGCGTCTCTTAATGTGTCGAAAATTCCGCGCATGCTGTCTTCTGCGTGGAGAACGATACAGTTTGCAACGAGTTTTGTCTTTCCTCCTGCGTTTGCAAGTGTGCGTCCTGCAGGGATAAATTCAAAATTATATAAAATATCTCTAAATTTTTCTGCAAATTCTTCGATTTCTTGTTCGCTTTTCCCATATTGTTTTTCAACGCTTGCAAGCGCTCCTGCAACTCTTGAGAACATTTCTTCTGGAGATTCTGTTACTTTCCCTTGATCGTCTCTTTGTAGGTATCTTCCTGCTAAAACTCTCAAAGCGTTTATGCTAAATGGAAGTTTTGTTGTTTTTCCGTTTAAAATTTCCTCTTGTTTGTAGCGAATGTTTTTATGCTGTTCGCGGTATAGAATGTATGCCTTGGCGGTTTTTGCGTGGCCTCCTTCTATCAAAATTTTCTCAACCAAATCCTGAATTTGTTCGACTGTAGGCACATTGCTTTCGTCTTTGAAAAATACTTCAAGAACTGCCGCGACTTGATTTGAGATTTGTTCTGCAACAGTGGTGTTTTCTCCCCCTACTGAATTTGCGGCTTTCCATATAGCTTCTGTGATTTTTGCTTGGTCAAATTCAACGACGTCTCCGTTTCTCTTTTTAATTTTTTTGATAGGGGACATAGGATAAAATGGTTAATGTTTACGCAGGAGACATTTCCCATAGGAATGAGGGATTCCTATATATAGTAGCCGTTTTTTAATAAGCATACTACATCTAGTGGGTGCTTTAAATAATATCAGAGTGTCTGAGGGATTAAAAGGGAATTATCGGAAGAAGATGTTGCGAGTTTTTATTTTTGTTTTTGTGGGATGGTTTATGTTAGTATTTCAGTAAATTTCTATTTAAATCCTATTTTAATAAAAAATCAAATGAAAATATTAAAATTCATTGTAGCCCTTGTGCTTGCGGTTTCTTTGATTGCTTCGGTGTTCGTAGGTTGGTTTATGGGCGTAGCTGAGGCGGAAACGATTGGTGATAAAATTCATCAATATAATTCTGACATTATTGTGAATGAAAATGGGTCTATAAATGTGGTTGAGAAGATTTTGTATGATTTTGGTGATTTGCCCGGGCATGGGATTATAAGGGATTTGCCTTTTGTTTACGGAAGTGGAGAGGATCAAGTTGCTGTTATTTTTAGTGATTTTTCGGTGACGGATGAAAAGGGGAATCCGTATAATTTTATTGATTACAGGGATGGATATAGTTTGAGTGTGCAGGTCGGGGATAGTGATAAAACTTTGACTGGAGAGCATTGGTATTATTTGAAGTATAAGGCACATGCTGTGATTGATAATTTTTTGGTTCATGATGAGCTTTATTGGAATGTGACCGGAAATTATTGGGAGGCTGAAGTTGAAAATTCTGTTGTGACGGTGACTGTTCCGGGTGGAACTAAGGAAGGGAAAAAAGCGACTTGTTATAGTGGTGAATATGGTTCTGAAAACCAGGATTGTACTGCGGAAGTAGTTTCCGACAACAGTTATAGATTTACTTTGGGTAAGCCGATTTATGGAGGTGGCTTTACGATTGTGGCGGGGTTTGAAAAGGGAATGGTGAAGGAAAATGCGTCTATTGGTTTTAATATTTTTGGATCGTCTGTATCTGTTTATTCTTCCGATGTTTATATTGATGGGAATAAGGTTTTGGGTAATTTTTATGACAGTATTATGGTTTTCTCTGGTGAGCATTTGGTGGAAGTGAAAAGTTATGGTTATGAGGATTATTCTGCAAAAATAATTGCGAATGGCTTCAAGACAAAGATGATAGATATTGTTCTTGAGAAAACTTTCTTTTGGAAATTTATGGGTGATATTTTTCCGTGGATTTTGTTGGGAGTTGGAATGCTTTTGGTGTTTTTGATGTGGTTTTTTAAGGGGAGGGATCCGAAGGGAAGGGGCGTGATTATGCCGCTTTACGAAGCTCCGGATAAACTTTCTCCCGGGGAAGTCGGCGTGATTTACGACGAGGTTGCGCATTTGCATGATATTAGCGCGAGTATTATTAATATGGCCGTGAAGGGATATTTGAAAATTGAAAAAGTTGAGAAAGAAAAGAAGTGGTACCAGTTTAGGGATCAATCTGAATATTTTTTCTTGTTACAAAAAGATGCGGCGGACGGCACAAATCTTGAAGAGTTTGAGAAGAAAATTTTTGCAGGAATTTTTCCGAAAGGTGGAAAATCGCGCGTGAGTTTGCAAAGTTTGGGAAGAAGGTTTTATCCTGTTTTGCCGAAGGTCAAGGAGTTGCTCTATGAAAGTATGGTTGATAAAAAATATTTTGTTACGAATCCGGATGATAGGAGAACGAATTATATGGTTTGGGGAATTGTTTTGATTTTTCTGACGACTGCGGTTGGTGTTGGTTTGACTATTTTGCTTGATAGTGGGTTTTATTCGATGTTGCCGATCGTGGCGGTGTTTTTCCTTATTGTTGCGAAGTTTATGCCGAAAAAGACTCTTTTTGGAGTGGAAGTGAATGAGAAAGTGCGTGGCTTTCAGATGTTTTTGAAAGCGACGGAAACGGATAGACTTAAAAAAATGTTTTCGCCGACTGAATATAAAAATGTGTTTGAGAAATATTTGCCGTATGCGATGGTGCTTGGAGTTGAGAAAGAGTGGGCAAAGCAATTTGAGGACTTATACAAGGGAATGCCGGATTGGTATGTCGGGGCGAATCAGACTGGTATGTTGATTTTCATGAATGATTTAAATAGGTGGAGTAAAATTGGTGAAAATCAATTTGTGGCTGGGGCTCCAAATTCCGGATGGAAATCTTCGGGATGGGGAACGGGTAGCGGTGGATCGAGTTCATGGGGAGGCGGGAGTGGATTCTCTGGAGGTTTCTCCGGTGGAGGATTTGGTGGAGGTGGAGGGGGAAGATGGTAGTGGAAGATAATTAAAAAAACACACAGAAAACGGGCTTCAGCAGGAGATGTGATTGGTAGTGCCAGGGAGAATTGAACTCCCGTTTACGGGATGAAAACCCGTTGTCCTAACCACTAGACGATGGCACCATGATGATTTGTGTTGCGTACGAGTACGCGAGCATTAGTATAAGGCCTTAAAGGTTAAAGTCAATTTCATTTTACCTCGTTGTCTTTTTTCGTTACGTACTGCTTGTTTTCGGGAGTTTGCATTTCTTTTGTTTTTTCGTCTTCGTTGATTTTTGTGAAGGCGGAGGAATCGGTTATTTTTGAGTTTAAGCCTGAGTTTTCGGTTTTTAATATTTCGTTTTTTAGTTTTTCTTGCTGTAAGGCGTAACCTTTTTGAGCGGAATCATTTGTGACTAGGAAAAATACTCCCAACAAAATGATAATCATTGAAGAAAGAGTGATTATCAACATTTTTGCGGCCCGTTTTGCTTCTGTGCGAAGCGTGGTTTTTTGGTACATTATGGCAAATGAATTACTTTGTCTTGTACATTTATAACGCCTACGGATAAATCTGCAAGTGCGGCGAATGCGCCCAATGATAAGTCGATTATTCGTCCGTGGCCGTATGGTCCGCGATCTATGATTTTTACTTGAATTGATTTTCCTGTTGCGAGATTTGTAACCTCAACTATTGTTCCGAATGGGAGCGTTTTGTGTGCCGCGACGAAACTTGCGTTGTCTAATTTCTCTCCGGAGGCCGTGTTTGCGCCGTTTGCGCCATTTCCATAGTAAGTTGCTTTTCCGAATTCTACGAGGTTTACGGTATCATTTATTATTTTTCTGTAGATGATTTCGGCCATGTATCCGCGTGTCATGTCCTGGTTTGGATCGATTTTATTTTCGAGGGTGATGTTTACGAGTGTTTTTTGTTTTGCGTATGCGGCGTATTTCGCGAACCAATCTGTGCTTACTGCGTCTGCAAAAATGTCATCTGTGGATGGATATTCGAGATCAGGATAAGAACTCAAAAATATTTTTAATGATTCTGCGAGGTTTATAGTTTTGTCCGGCTGAAATGTGCCGTCTGAGTATCCTGAGATTATTCCTTTCTCTTTTGCAATTGCGACGTATGGCGCGAACCATGAGTCTGCAGGAACGTCTGAGAGAGGAGATTCATTGATTTCGACAATATCGGCTTCTTGAACTGCTTTACTTGCTAATATGAAGATTTTGAGGGCTTCCGCGCGTGAAATTTTTTGTTTGGATTTGAATGTGCCGTCTTCGTATCCCTGAATTATGTTGTTTTCACGCAAATAATCTATCGCAACGAAATGCGAGTTTCCTTCTTTTACGTCGGAAAAATTATCTGGAGACTCTGCTCTGATTATTGTTGGTGTATGCGAAATTGTCGCGATCAAAGTTATTATAGGAATGAGTAACCAAGTTAGGGTTTTTTTGGTACTCATGAGATTGTTTTTAAGGGTGTATTATTTCGTTTTAATGACGATATGGCGCATTTCGCCTTCTCCATCGCTGAATGTTTCAATGTCTTCATATCCTGACCCCATGCACATTAAATGGATTTTTCGTCTGAAATAAGCTGACATTGGAGGAAGTCTTTGTGGCCGGTGAAATTTTCTGGCCATTTCAATTTTTCTTTGGGCCATGTTTATCATGCTTTCTTCTTGGCGTTTTCTATACTCATCCACGTCCAAAGTGATTGAAAAATTTTCTGTTTTGCATTTTTGCCATGCCATTACTTTTAAAAGATGCTGAATTGCTTGAATGTTCATTCCTCTGAAGCCTATGAGCAAATTTGGGTTTTCGCTTTTTATGTTTATAAGGAATGTGTCTTTTTCATCTTCTACGATGTCCAAGTCCGTGTAAGGAACTTCGATTCTTTTTAGAATCTCTTCCAGGGTTTCCTTTAATGCTTCTATTATTTCCATAATATGTGGTTTTTAAAGTTTAGTTTGTTGTAATAACTCTGACTGTCGGCTCGTTATCGTCTTTTTTGTGGTTTGATTTGCCTTTGTTTACAAATATTTGCTGAACTATTCCGTAAAGTGTGGAAGTTCCCCAGTAAAAGCCGACGCCCGCTGGTAATGATGCTGTGAATACTGCGATCATGACCGGCATCAAGTATATCATAGTTTTTGATGCGCTAGCCATTTCTCCTTTTGGACTTGATTGTCCCATGGAGAGTTTCATCTGCACGAACTGAAGTCCTCCGATGATGATTGGGAGTACGTAGAGATTTGGTTTCGATAGGTCAATTATTCCGAAAAATGTGTGTGAAATGTCGCTTAGCGCGAAATTTTCGTATGCTTTGTATAAAAGGTATGTGTTGTCGGGATTCAGGCTGTCTTTTACGGCGTAGAAAATTCCGATCAAGAATGGAAGCTGTAAGAGTAGGGGAAGGCAGCTTCCCATTGGATTTACCTTTGCTTCTTTCCATAATGCCATTGTTTCCATGGCTATTTTTTGTTGATCTCCTTTGTATTTTTCTTTGATTTTTTCGAGTCTAGGTTGAACGTCTTGCATGCGTTTTTGCGCTTTCATAGCCTTTTGAGAAGGTATTAGCAAAATTGTTCTTATTAGTAGTGTAAGAAGAATTATGGCTAGTCCAATGTCATGATTTGGCATTACTTTTGCAAGGAAGATCATTGTGTTGTAGATAGGGCGGTAGAAAACTCCTACCCAAAGTTTGCTGAAAATTCCTTCTTCTACGACGGTGAATTCGTTTGAAGTAAGCGTTTTTTCTTCTTCGCCAACTTTTGTTTTCATTTCAATTTTGTATCTGCCCATTTCTCCAAAGAGTGTGTGATTCCAAGTTGAATATGGGATTGAAATTTCTTTTGTAGGGAGAATTTCTATGTCTTTTTTGTTTGTACAATCAAGTTTTGGAGAATATGTCTTTTTTACCCATTCATTATTTTCGTTTCTGAATGTGTCGAATGGTTCTGCTGGGCATTTGTTTGGAATTGTTATTGCGGCGGAAGTGTTGTTTTTGATTTTTACGGTGACGATGTCGCGTCTTGAGTATTCGTTGTCTGTTGTTTCGAAAACTATTGTGCTTGGAGTGGTGTTTTCGGGAGCTTTATCTCCTTTAAATAGGTTTATTGCGTAGTTTACGGCTAAAAATATGGCTAAAAATATTAAGACATTCTTTACTAATTTGTTGAATTTTTCCATTTTAGAGCTTTGTTATAGTTTCTTCCGCTATTTGAGAGATTTCCTTGAATTCTTTAGTCAGAATTTGTTTTTTTGGAATGAGTATTATGTCTAGCGGGCGTAAAGTTGAGTTTTCTTTTACTATGAGCCTAAGTGCTTCGTAAATGCGTCTTCGCGTTTTGTTCCTGTCTACTGCTTTTTTTGCGAATTTTGTGCTTACTATTATCCTAAATCTTGGGAATCCGATTTTATTCTCCCAGAATCTTATCACGAAAAGTTTTGAATCAAAAGACTCACCTTTTTGCAAAATGAGTGCTATGTGTTTTTTTGGGATCTTAAATTTTTTTGCAATCATCCTTTAGAGTGGATCTTAACAGTAAGGCTCTTTCTGCCTTTTGATCTCCTTCTGTTGAGCACAACTGCACTTCTTTTTCTGAAGCCGTGAGTTTTTAGTCTGATTCTTTTCTTTAGTTTTCCTAACATGGTATTTAATTATTTCTATAATGTATATTAGTGCTTTGCGTGGTGATTTTACAGAGGAAAATCTAATCTTGCAACAGAAAATCTTGCGACATGAACCTCCTGTTTTCTAAGAATTCTGTAGCGTTTCCGTTGTTTCTTCATCTTCTGTTAGTTCTTCTACTTCATGAGCAATCATTTGTATGACGAAAATTGAGAGTAGGATTGTAGTTGCAATGAAGAATTTTCTGATTGGAATTTTTTTTGCCGCTACGATTATCAAATATCCTAATATTATTGCGGCGATTATTCCAAGACCTGCTCCTATTATAAAATTGCTTTGATTGTTTATGTTGAATGCTCCTAGGAAAACTACTGTTTCGATGCCTTCGCGTAGTACTGAGATGAATGTTAGGAAGAATATTCCCATTTTTTTCTCTTGGCTAAGGTGTTCTGAGATTTTGTCTTCCAGCTCTTTTGACTTATTTATTTTCGTGAATGACCAATAAATCGCTGTAAGAAGCAATAATATGGCGATTATTGTTGTGCTTATTTCGAAGATCTCTTTTCCTTCTCCGGTGAAGTCTCCTTGGAGTTTAATAAAAATGAATGCGCCAAGTATGCTACAAATTATTCCTGCAAGTACTCCATAATATACAATCTTTTTGTATTTTGGCTGGTTTACTTTTGACAAGTATCCAAGAATAATACTTACGATAAGTGCGGCTTCAAGCGTTTCTCTGAATGTGACTATAAAATTTTCCATAATGGCGAGAGTATATCAGTTAAACTTTTTCTTGCAAAGAATATGTTTACTAAAGTATATTTGTGTAGTAGGATAAGCTCTAATTTACATTTTGAAATATAAGGTTATGGCAATTAAAGCGGGATATGAGTTTCTGTTTTTTGGAAAGGATGACAATAGTTTTTTAGAAAATTATTATTATGATCTTTTTCAGGATTTTGGAGACAAGAGCGGACAGATTTTTATAAATTTGGAAATTCAGAACAATCCAGTGGATGCTGAGGAGATTGGGCAGGTGCTTTTTGAGACAATGCAGAAAGTGTTTTTTGAAGATGTTGGGAAGGATCCGTATGAGAGATTTGAGGCTGGACTTAAATCTGTAAATGGAGTTTTGAATGAATTTAAGGCGCAAAAAGTTTCAGGATATATTGGAAATCTGAATGTTATTATTGGAGCGATAGTCGGGGATACATTGTATTTGACTCAAGCTGGAGACAGTGAGGCTTATCTTATAAGGAAGAGATTTATTAGTGTTGTGAGCGAAGGGCTTAGTGATGATTTGAGTAATGGAGATGTGTTTGGAAGTATCGCTACTGGGAAAATAGATGTTGGAGACACGGTTTTGTTCTCTTCTACAAGGCTTTTGCGTTATATTAGTAAAACGGATTTGGCAAAGGCTACGAGCGGGAATGATATTATGAATTCTTTGAATGAGATTAAAGATACGATGTCTACCGAGATTTTTGGGCGCGTTGGGCTTACCGGAATTTTATTTTCAAAGGCTACAGAAGCTGAGGTGGAAGATTTTCTTGATGACATTGAGTTTTCTGAGAAGGGAGTGCTTGAATCTTCAAAAGGGCATGTTTCTGCGCAAAAAGAGACTTTGACGGGAAAATTTTTGACTGCATTTAAAGGATATAAATCGAAAGGGGGAAGCAAACTTTCTGGTATTGGATTTTTTGAAAAAATTAAAGATTTCTTTTCAAGATTTGTTTCCGGGCTTTTTTCAAAGGGATTTGGAAAGGACAAGATTTTGGCTCTTTTGGTGGTGCTTATTATAGTGCTTGGTGCTGGGATTTGGGTTTATGGAGTAAATAGTGCGCAGAGGGAGCAATTAGCTCAGCTTGATGAGGTTTTGGATGGTGTTCAGTCAAAAATAACAGAAGCTGATACGAAAGGATCTTATGATAAGGTGGCGGCGAAAGAGGTCTTGGATAAGGCATATGTTGATGCTATGAGTGTGTTGAATTCCGGATATTATAGAGATAAAGCGAAATTGTTTTTGGTTCAAATAGATGAGACAAGGGATAAACTTGATAGCGTGCAGAGGATAGAAACTCCGAAGGTTGTGGCTGATCTTACAAAAAAGAGAAGCGATGTGAATGCGCTTGGTTTTGTGGAGATGAAAGGTAGAATTTTTGTTTATGAGTACAATGCATTTTATGAGCTTGTTCTTGATCAGGTTCAGGATCCTTTGACTATTGATAAAGATGAAACTGTGATTGCCGCGACTGGTTTTTCGGATAGGAATGCGGTAGTGTTTTTGACGAAAAATGGCAAGATGATTCAGTATAGCAATGGTACGATGAATTTTATGGATACTGCGGATACAACTTTCCACAAGGGAAGTTATGTCGTGGACTGGGGAAATAAAGTTTATTTGTTAGATACTGAGAACAGTGAGATTTGGAAATATGCGTATAAAGCTACGACAGGTGGTTTTGGAAATGCTGAGGCGTATTTTGCAAAGGAAAAGGTTGATTTGGCCGGAGCAAAGAGCTTTGCGATTGATGCAAATCTTTATGTTTTGATGAATAATGGAGATATAAATAAGTATTATGGGGGAACTAAGGTTGATTTTTATATAAATAATCCTCCGTTTAATTCGTTGAAAGATCCTTCTATTATCTACACTAATGATAAACTTGATTATGTGTTTGTTGTCGATTCTCAGGGTAGAATCTTGTTCTATCAGAAGGATGCAAAAACGGGAAATCTTGTTTATACAATGCAGTATTTGTTCCCAAGTGTCGGTGAAATTCGTGATCTAAGTGTGGATCCGGATTCAAAGAAAATCTTGATACTGACGAAGGACAAGATATACGAATTGAATTACTAAAGCTTGAAAATCCAGAAAAGGTGAAAATGTCTTTTTGGCCTTAGGTGCTTTTTTGATCGCGAATTTGTATTCTGTCTAAATTGAACGCAAAGCGTCCAAAAAAACATTTTCACCTTTTCTCTTTCACTTTTAATAATTCATATTCTGAAGAAATTTAGTTGGGAAGCGAGTGGAAAGTATCTTTTCAAGCGCTTTGCGTTGGTTTTAGATTTAAGCGTTTTCTCTAAAACATTACTTCGAGCTTGGGTGCTTTTTTTGTTTATTTTTTTGTGTTTTGAGTAATAGAACGCAAAGCGCTCTCAGTAATGTTTTAGAGAAAACTTTAATACGAAAAAGAAGCACCCAAGCTCGAAATAACATTTCCCAACAAAAACTAATTAGAGATTTCTTTCGCTATCTGGAGTTCTTCGTCAGTTTTGATGACAAGGACTTTGGATTTGCTTGTTTTTGAGGAGATTACTTCTTTGGATAGTCGGTTTGCTTTTTTGTCCAGAGAGATGCCGAAATGTGAGAGGTAATTGATTGTTTTTTCTCTTACGTAGTGTGCGTTTTCACCGATTCCTGCTGTAAAAACTATTGCGTCTATTCCTTGGATTGATGCGGACATTTCTGCGATGTTTTTTGCGAGATGATATGAAAACATTTCAATTGTGAATATGGCTTTCTTTTCTTTCTTTAGTGCTTTTTTGTGGATTTTTCTCATGTCCCAACTTATTTCTGAAATTGCTTTAAGCCCTGATTCTTTTAAGTAAATTTCTTCGATTTTTTCGAGGGAAAGTTTTGCTGTTTTTGAAAGGTAGAATGTGATTGCTGGATCGATTGAGCCGCATCGTGTGCCCATCATCATGCCTTCAAGCGGGGTAAATCCCATTGTCGTGTCGACCGCTTTTCCTCCTACTGATGCGGTGATAGATACGCCGTTTCCAAGATGACATGAAATTATTTTTGCTTTTTTATTCTTCAAAATTTGTAATGCTTTGTTTGTTACGAATTTGTGGCTTGTTCCGTGAAATCCGTATTTTCTTATTTTGTATTTTTTGTGCAATTCGCGTGGAAGGGCATATAGATAGGCTTTTTCCGGCATTGTGGAATAAAAACTTGTGTCAAAAATTGCATAATTTTTTGCGTGTGGTAAATATTTTTTGCATGCCAAAATCCCTTCAAGATTTATGGAGTTGTGAAGAGGGGCGAGAGGGAATAGTTTTCTTATTTCTTCTATTAATTTTTTGTCGATTTCTGTAGTTTTTGAATATTTTTCTCCGCCATGTACGACCCTGTGTCCAATCTTTTCTATCTCTTTTAAAGATGATATTTTTTTGGAATCGAGAATTTCTTTCATCGCTAATTTAAGCGCTGAATCTATTGTCTTCGTTTTTGATTTTTCGCTGACTTCTATTAGATTTTTTGCTAAAACTGTAAAATTTTTCCTGTCAAAAAGTTTATATTTTAGAGAAGATGAGCCGGCGTTGATTACAAGGGTTTTCATAATTCTTTATAGACATGAGTTCCGACTTTTGGAGCTATTAATACTTTTACTCCGATATCACTTCCTGATTTTGCTATCGATACATCTTTTCTGTCGATTTGGAGGGAGTCGATTACTTGCTCGAAAAGGCCTCCTTCTTTTTCGAAAATAAGTGGATCACCTTTGTGAATTGGGCTTGTAACCTTGATAATCGCTACATTGATTTTGTCGAAATATCCTTCGCAAATTCCGCATATTTTCATTTCTCTAAAATCCGAAGAAGATTTTTTTATTGTTTTTTCTTCGAATTCTTCAAAAAGTCCTTGTGAAGGAAGTGGTTCTCTTTCGTAAATTTCCGGTATTAAATCTTGTTCAATAAAGGATGGAGAATTGTAATTTGTTTCTACAGGTCTTAAGATTTTACTGCGACGAGTCGTTGTTCTTTTTGTTGAACCTGATGCGGTTTTTCGCTTTTTCGGCAAAGCAGTTTTTTTTCTGCCTTTTGCGGCTAAACTTCTTTTTCTTTGAAATGCCGGAATATTGTAAACGTTTATTTCGTCCATAGGTTTGAGGTAACTTCAACTTTTATTATAACAGATATTTATTTTTTTAAGAAGTTTTTTATTTCTTGTTTTGCAATTAATTTTGCAATTTTAAAATATGATATCGGTTGAGATACTAGTTTGATTTTTTTGTTTAAAAAAGAAGATTTTTTTATTGTTTCAATTATTTGTTTTGTTGTTTTTTGGCTTTCAACAAGGCTGTATGAAATATCCAGATTTTCTAAATCGTGACAGTCCGCTGTGGCGATCATTGGTAATTTATATTTTTTTGCGATTGATTCCGCTTCTTTGTTGTAATTTTTTGTAGAGGTATAGCAGAAAGAATGTTCGACTGCATCAAAGAGTTCTATGTTTGTTGGAAGATCTTTTTTTAGTGTTACTTTGCCGGGGAAAAATGGATGAGGAGCTATTATTAAACAATCTTTATGTGTGGATTTGTATTTTTTTAGGTCCCCAAATGTTTTTATTTTTTCAATTTTTTTGTCGATATTTATTCCCAAAATATGTTTGCCATTTATTTCAAATTCTATTCCGGGAATTAGTAAAATTCCTTTTTTTTGTGCATATGATTTTAACTCTTTTGTGAAAATTACTTTTCGGTGAGAGGTGATTGAAAGAACGTCATACCCTAGTTTTTTGGCTTCATCTATTAGTTTTTTTGGGGTATGGGAAATATGGTCTATGCCATCTCCTGCGGCGTGTGTGTGAAATTGGCATTTGAGAAAACCTGTAGAATTAAAGGATTTTTTTGAAATTGCCATCAAAGTTTTGTAGGAAGTTTTTCATATCTAGTACGTCGTTTTTCGAGATATTTTCTATTTTTGAGTGTTTTCTGGTTTGGCCTTCTAGTCTTATTCCTTTGCTGATCATTACGGTGACTAAAGATGTTGAATGACATTTATCACAGTGCATTTCGAAGAGTCCTTCTTTTTTTGTTGTTGCGATTACGTTAATTTTATCTTCTTTGTATTTTGTTTTACAGCTCAAACATTCACAGGTTTCTGTGAGTTGTTTGACGGTGGATTTTATTTCGTTTGTGTTCATTTTTATAGTTTTGCTAATGCTTTTTTCATTCTTTGTAATGATTCTTCTTTGCCGAGTGTATACATTATTTCGAATACTCCAGGAGAGAAGTCAAGTCCGCTTAACGCGGCACGTAGAGGCCAAAAGACCTGTCCGTTTTTGCATTCTAATCTTTCAACTATTTTTGTAAGAACATCTTTTATTTC
The DNA here is from genome assembly GCA_030688025.1 of Candidatus Peregrinibacteria bacterium. GTDB lineage: Bacteria > Patescibacteriota > Gracilibacteria > UBA1369 > LOWO2-01-FULL-3 > UM-FILTER-38-24. The sequence continues at coordinate 34,716 of JAUYJL010000031.1, forward strand.
AGGAATATTCCAGTTGTCTAGTTTTTCGAGATCTTTTTGTGCTTCTTCTATCGATTTCTTTGCCCAAGAAAAGTCTACTCCCATTTTTTCGTTCGTCAATAATTCCTTTGAATAGTTTGGTAGCGTAAAATAAAAATCTATTTGTGATGAAACTTCTTTTGCGTCGCGTAGAATTTTTTCTTCAACAGTTACGAGCATTTTTGAAATATTTTTGTCTGACAAATATTTTTCGTCCAAATATTTTTTACATATCTCGAGTAATATTTTTCCTTTTTCTTCGATGAATTTTTCTTCTTTGTCTGCGGACGTGAATGCGAATTTTGGCTGGTCTTTGCGGGATAAATCGATTTCAACTTTTTCATCTATTTCTTTTGCTAGTGCAAAAATCTTTTTATTGAAAATTTCTTTTTGCCATCTCCAGTTGAACCAATCTAGTTTTTCTATATTAAAAATTGCGCCGGCTTTGTGGACATGTTCTATTGAAAAAACTTCTTCGAGTTCTTCTAAAGTGAAAATTTCTTTTTCTTCTCCGCTTCCTGGATTCCAACCTAAAAATGCTGCGAAATTTATTATCGCTTCTTTTAAATATCCTTTTTCAATGTAGCTTTCGACAGAAACGTCGCCTTGGCGTTTTGAAAGCTTGGTTTTGTCTGCATTCAAAAGTAGTGGTAGATGCGCAAACTGCGGATGTTCCCATCCAAACGCTTTGTATAGTGCGATATGTTTTGGCGTTGATGGAAGCCATTCTTCACCTCTTATCACGTGTGTTATCTCCATGAAGTGGTCGTCAATGACGTTTGCCAAGTGATAAGTAGGGAAGCCGTCTGATTTTATTAAAACTTGGTCGTCGATTATTTTTCCGTCGAATTGTACGTTTCCGCGAACAAGATCTTTGAATTTTATTAATTCATAAGGCATTTTTTGTCTTATGACAAAAGGAGTGTTTGATGCGAGTTTTTCTTCGATTTCTGATTGTGGAAGCTTTGCGCATGTTCTGTCATACATCGGTGGAAGCTTGTTTTTCTCTTGTGCATCACGCATTTCTTCGAGGCGTTCTTTTGTGCAAAAACATCTGTATGCATGACCTTTTTCGATAAGTTCGTCTGCGTGTTTTTTGTAAATTTCTGTTCGTTTTGATTGAGTGTAAGGGCCGAATTCTCCCTTCTCAGAGCCGTCAAGCAATGGTCCTTCATCGTGATCAAGTCCGATCCATGAAAGTGTTTTTATCAAATTTTCAACTGCACCTTCGACGAATCTTTCCTGATCTGTGTCTTCAATTCTTAGCAAAAATTTGCCTTTGTTTTTCTTTGAGAATAAGTAGCAATATAGCGCTGTGCGAAGCCCTCCAATGTGCAAATATCCTGTCGGTGATGGTGCGAAACGTGTGCGGACCATGTTTTATTGTGTAATTTAAGTAAATTCCTGTTGGATTATACATGGTTTTTCCTCTGGAAAAAAGGGGCTAGATGCTGTAGAATAAAAGGGCTTGAAATGAGTGTTTTTTATTAAAGTTAAACTTTCATATGGCAAGACGACGAAGGCTTAGAAGGACGGTGCGAAGGAAACGTGCCACTGTTAATATAAAAGTTGATCCGTTAATCGCCAGAGAGATTTGGTCGACGATTTTGTTGTCGATTGGAGTTCTTACGATTTTGAGTATTAAGGGGTCTTTTGGGCCCGTGGGGAATCTTTGGGTTGGATTTTTGAGTCCGATTCTTGGATGGGGGATTTATATTATTCCTGTGCTATTTATTCTTGTTTCGGCGATGATGTTTTTGTCGAAAGATATTGAATTTGGTGCTTCGAGAGTTTTTGGAATTATTCTGTTTATGACTTTTGGGCTTAGCTTGATTCATCTTTCTGTTCCGACGGAACATATTTATGATTATGCTTCGGTTGGGAGTTATGGAGGATATATCGGATTTGTGACGAATTTTTTGTTTTTGCAGGTTTTGAATGTCGGAAGAATTGGGGCGACGATTATTTTTATTACCGGGTTTGTGGTCTCACTGATGCTGGTTTTTGAGCTTTCGATTATTGAACTTGTGCGTTTTGCTATTCCACAAATAAAAATTGAAACTTCTCGTTCGCGTGGGAAAACTAAAAAGCGTGGAATTTTTGATGGGGATGAGGATTATGATGACGAGGAGGAGGTTTCTGAGCCTGAAATTTTTATACATAAATCGAAAATAAGTGCTTCGAGGCATGAAGAAGAGGATATAAAGAATACGCGCAATGAGGCTGATGAGTTGATGGATGAAGATGATGACGAAAAGTCTGAGGTAGTTGCGATAAATCGCATGGATGCGACGGCGGCGGCGCTTGATAAAGCCGTAAAAACTGAGCGTGAAGAAATTGAATGGGAATTTCCGTCGCTTGATTTATTGCTTAATGGAGACAGTAATGTGGTGGTGGATGAGAAATTTTTGAAAGAAAGTGCGGAAAAAATCAGAAAGAAACTTTCGCAGTTTGGAATTGAAGTTGCGATGCATGAAGTTAATGTTGGGCCGACGGTTGTTCAGTATACTTTGAAACCAAATGAGGCTGTGAAGCTTTCTAAAATTACGTCTTTAAAGAATGATATTGCGCTTGCCTTAGCGGCGGAGAAGGTTCGTATTGAGGCGCCGATTCCCGGAAAATCTTTGGTGGGAATTGAGGTTCCGAATTCTTATAGAGCGATTGTTTATCTTCGTGAAATTCTTGAAAGTCCTGAATTTGGGGCTTCGCCTTCAAAACTTACTCTTCCTCTCGGGCGTGATGTTTCAGGAAAACCTATTGTTGCGAGTCTTGATTCGATGCCGCATTTGCTTATTGCCGGAACGACCGGAAGTGGAAAATCTGTTTGTATGAACACGTTTTTGGTGTCATTGCTTTATCAAAATTCGCCTGAGGATTTGAGATTGATTTTGATTGATCCGAAGAGAGTTGAGCTTTCTTCTTATAATAATATTCCGCATTTATTGACGCCTGTGATTCAAGATCCTGAAAAGGCTGCCATTTCTTTGAGGTGGGTTGTTGGTGAGATGATGAGGAGATATAGAGAACTTTCTACAAAAAGAGTGAGAAATATTGCTGAATTTAATGAAGTGGATGGTGTTCGAAAAATGTCGAGAATTGTTGTTGTTATTGATGAGTTGGCTGATTTGATGTTGGCGGCGGGAAAAGAAGTTGAGGCTTCTATATGCCGTATTGCGCAGATGGCCAGAGCTGTTGGAATTCATTTGATCATTGCTACACAGAGTCCGAGAGTTGATGTAATTACCGGACTTATTAAGGCAAATATTCCGGCGAGAATTGCGTTTGCGGTTTCAAATTCTATTGATTCAAGAATTATTTTGGATTGTATGGGGGCGGAGGATTTGGTCGGAAAAGGGGATATGCTTTATCTTCCTGTCGGACGCAATAAACCGCTTCGTGTTCAAGGAATTTATGTTTCCACGGAGGAAATCGAGAGAGTTGCAAATCGTGTAAAACTTACTGTTGCGCCTGAATATGACAATGAAATTACTTCAAATGAAACTTCAAAACAAAAGGTTTTGGGTGTTCCTGATTCTGACAATGCTGACGATAGTTTGTATGGACAGGCCTATACTGTTGTAATGGAGAGCAGAAAAGCTTCCGCTTCGTTGCTACAAAGAAGGCTGAAAGTTGGATATGCGAGAGCGGCAAGACTTCTTGATTTGCTTGAGGAAAATGGAGTCGTGGGCCCGGCAGACGGCGCAAAACCTAGAAGGATTATGAATGAAGAGAGCTAGGCCGTTTTTATTATTAAGAGGAAGCCTACGATTAAGACTGAGGCGAAGATTGTTGTTGAGAGCATGCCGTATACTATGATTCTTGGGTATGTGTTTTTTTGTGTTTTTTTGAATCCGATAAATATGAGTGCTATCATTGAAAGTAGACCTGTAATGATTCCATATTCTCCTAAATATTTTGAAAGAAGTGCCCAGAGAATCGCGGTAACGAATGCGCCAAAAAAGAACATTGAGATTTTTGAAAGGACTGTCGTTGATCTACCCTGATCTGTAGTTATTATGATTTTCATTGGAAAATTTGAGAGGCTATTTCGTAAAGTATTCTATCGCGTTTTTGAATACTTGCAAACCTTTGCCTAGAGTTGGAAGTTCTTTGCCTTCGCGGAGAAGTTTTTCTTTTTCAAGAGTCCAGCCGTCTTCATTTGTAAATGAATTGAATCTTTCTGGATGTGGCATCAGACCGAAGATACGGCCGCTTTCGTCGCATATTCCTGCGATGTCGAGCATTGCACCATTTGGATTGAATGGGAACTCTTGGTTGGCAGGGGAGTCGTCATCTTTGATATATTTGAATGCGATTTGATCGTTTTTTATTAGGCTATCTATGACTTCTTTTTCTGCGTAAAAATTTCCTTCACCATGTGCGATAGGGCAATGTAGTGTGTCGATGTTGCGAGTCCATATGCATTTTTGAGATGTGTTTTTTAGCTTAACCCAGCGACATTCGTAACGTGCGTGTGCGTTGTGCATGAGGACTGCTTGGCGATCTCCGTATTTATTTTCTTTTGCAGGAACGAGTCCGAGGTTTGTAAGAATTTGAAATCCATTACAAATTCCGATAATTAATTTGTCTTGTTTTGCGAAATCTAGGATTTCTTTTTCGATATTATTTTTGATTTTGTTTGCGAGTGCGTTTCCTGAACCTGTGTCGTCTCCATATGAAAAACCTCCTGGGAAAGCCATGATTTGGTAGTCATTTAACATCTTTGGGTTTTCAATCAGGTCATTTATGTGAACTATTGTTGGAAGTCCTCCGGATAATTCGAAAGCTTTTGCGGTTTCTTCTTCGCAATTGATTCCATAGCCTGTCAGAACAAGAACTTTAGGCAAAGCTACGCTTCCTTGAGACGTCCTCGACAACGAAGTTGTCTGCGGAATGTCTCTGCGAAAGCGATCTTTCCCTAAAGTTATATCGTTGTTTGACATGTTAGTAATTTTTAAATGTGGATTTGTATGCTTCTTCTAAAGTTTTTATATCTGTATCTATTATAGTTTTGTCGGTTATACCTTTGATTGTGAATTTTTGAGAGTCGAGGACTTGGCCTACACATGCGAAAGATTCACTCTCGAAAAGTTTTTCGAATTCTTCTTTTTTCTTCGGGTCTATTGTTACGACAAATCTAGATTGAGTTTCTGAAAATAAAATAAAATCATTTCTTTGTAGATCTTTTTCGCGTGGAATTTTGTTCAAATCTATTTCCATTCCTAGTTGTCCCGCGATTGTTTTTTTTGCAAATGTCGCGGCTAGTCCTCCGTGCGAAGGGCTTAACGCAGAGGCAATCATGTTCTTCAAAATTGCTTTTTCAACTTTTTCGTAAAGTTTTTTTGCAGATAGAGCATCTACTTTTGGAACATTTTTACCTTCTGGGAAATATTCACTTCCAGCTAATTCATCTTTAGTTTCTCCTAGTATGTAAACCAAATCTCCGGCGAATTTTGTGTCTAATGAAACCGCTTTTGTGACGTCATCCATTACACTTAATGATGAAATCAAAAGTGTTGGTGGGGCTGAAATTTTGATTGCGTTTCCGTTTTTGTCGAAGCCATTGAAGTCGTTGAACATTGAGTCTTTTCCTGATATGTAAGGCGTTCCGTATGCTACGGCATAATCGTAACAGGCTTTTGCGGCGGACGACAATTGTCCTAATCTTTCTGGTTCTGTTGAGCTACACCAGCAGAAATTGTCCATCAATGCCATGTGCGAAAGTTTTCCTCCGATTGCGATAGAATTTCTTACTGCTGTATCTATAGAGCACGCGGCCATGTCGTACGTATCGATTTCAGAATATTTTGGATAAAGTCCTTGTGAACAGACTGCTCCTTTTGTTGTTTCTATCATTGGTTTTGTGACTGAAGCAGGGGACATGACTCTGCCTTTTCCGTGTAGTGGTCCCAAAACTGCGCCTCCTTGAACTCCATGATCGTATTGTCTTGGAATAAATTCAGTACTTGCGATGTTTGGATTTTTCAATAATTCAAGAAGTGTGGTCGTAAGGTTTTCTGGCTCTTTAAGCGCTTTTTCTTCGCGTTCAATTTTTGTGTAAGTTGTGCGTAATGTCTTTTTTGGAAGTCCGTTGTGTAGGAAATCCATACTTATATCCATTATTTTTTCGTCTTTGTATTTTAGGATGCATTTTCCGCTGTCTGTGAATGTTCCGATGACTGTGGCTTCAACTCCGCGGCGATTCATAAGGTCTATGAATTTTTCTAATTTTTCTTCGGGAATTGAGAGTGTCATTCTTTCTTGTGATTCACTGATCCATATTTTCCATGGTTCTAAATTCGGATATTTTAATGGGACTTTGTCTAAATCGACTTCGCATCCGCCGCATTCTTTAGCCATTTCTGAGACTGAAGAAGAAAGTCCTCCTGCTCCATCGTCAGTGATTGAATTGTATAAATCCATTTCTCTAGCTTCTTTTATTATTGCGTCTGAGAATTTTTTCTGGGTAATCGGATCGCCGATTTGCACTGCGGTTGCGGGACTTTCTGCCGACAATGTTTCTGAAGAAAATGTTGCGCCGTGGATTCCATCTTGTCCTACGCGTCCTCCTATCATAACGATTTTATCCCCTTTGTGTGCGCTTTTTTCGTGTGAAGGTTTGCCATTTATCATCTTTGGAATAAGTCCTACTGTCCCGACGAAAATTAGTGGTTTGCCTTTGTAGTCTTTGTGGAAATAAGAAAATCCTTGAGGAGTAGGAATTCCACTTTGGTTTCCTCCTGCGTTTACTCCTGCAATAACTCCTTCAAAAATTCTTTTTGGAGCAAGCGAAGCTTCTTTTAAATCTTTGTCTCGGTAAATCGGTTCTTCGTCATTTGGAAGTCCAACGCAAAATCCGTATTTATTTAGAACTGGTTTTGCGCCCTTACCGAAGCCAATTGTGTCTCTGTTTACTCCTACAATTCCAGTGATTGCGCCTCCGAATGGATCGAGTGCTGATGGGCTATTGTGGGTTTCTGCTTTGTCTGTGATTAAATAATTTTCATCAAAAATTATTGCTCCGGAATTGTCTGAAAAAACTGAAACACAAAAATCATCTTTTCCTTTTTTGTTGCGAATATCTATTGTCGCCTTTTTGATATAGCCTTTGTATAAGCCATCTTTATTGATAAGCTCGCGTTGCTTAGAACTGGCAGAGCCAGATTCTTCACTAGCTCGCGCTCGTGCCGTGCGCTCGCTCTCATCTATTTCTGCTGCGAAGATTGTGTGTTTGCAATGTTCTGACCAAGTTTGGGCAAGAGATTCGAGTTCTATGTCAGTGGGGGAACGACCTTCTTTTTCAAAATATTGTTTGATTGCGTAGAGATAATCTTTCTCAAGGGCAAGCGGTCCGCGGCGTGTTCCGTCGTGATTTAAAATTCCTTCTTTTCCAAGTTTTAATAGTTCTTCTTCTGAAATGTTTAAGTCTACTTTTGTGATTTCTATTTCTGAAGAAAGGTGAACTTTCGGGATACTTAAGCCCATTCCGTCGTCTTTCTCAAATGAAGTTTTGTCTTTTACTGAGATTCTTTGAATCAATTTATTTGCAAGAATATTTCCAATTTTTTTTGTATCTTCTTCTGTGATTTTCCCTTTCAAAAAGATCAATGTCGAAGTGTGTAAACTTTCTTCTTCAATAAAACTTTGTTTCGTAAGTCCTTCAATACTTTCTTTTGCGGTGGTGGCGATGTTGTCTGTTACTCCCGGAAGAAAGCCTATCTCTAGCGCAAAATCAAAGTCTATGTCTTTGAATGGTTCATTGATTTTGAATCTCTGCGAAATTGGATTTGATAAGATCTCTGCAATCTTTTTTATTTCTTCTGAATTGAAATTTTTGTTTACTGTGTATACTTCGAGGACTTTTGCGGTTTCGATGGCAAAACCTTCTGATACAAGGTTTTTTCTCATAACTTCCGAACGTGTGTCGTTTACGTGCGTAATAACTTCGATCCTATGTGCCATTTTTAACAATGTTTAAAAATCTGCCCGCACCAGAAAAATAGCAAAGATTTGAATATTTTTCAATGGGGTCCGCTAAAATTTCGTCGAAATCTGGAACAGATTTCTCGAAATTTTGCCTATTGCTACAAGAAACTCTCGCGGAGCTCGGTTTCTTTTCGCTTTCGGCACGCTATCTCTCCACTTATCCGCAACATTTCTTGTATTTCTTTCCGCTACCGCATGGGCAAGGGTCGTTTCGGCCTATGACAGGGCCTGCGTCTTTATCTGAAACGTGGATGATTGTGCCTCCTGTTGAAGCGCGTTCACCTGAGGCTTTTACAATCACAGGATTTCCGTCTGAAGAAAGTGGTTTTTCGATTTCCGCGTCATTTGTCTGAATTTGTTTTATCTTAGCTTGTTGGAGCATTTCATGTGGAACTACTTTTTCGAGATCGATTTTGAAAAGTGTGTTTA
>JAUYJL010000034.1 GCA_030688025.1 Candidatus Peregrinibacteria bacterium
AGTTTTCTAATGACATATTGTTTTAGCGAAGATTTTGAGCACAATTTCTTGAATTTTTGATTCGCTTTTGTTCTCCGTTTTTTTAGTTTTTTCTTTGCTGTTTTTACTGAATATTTTCCATTTCCATCCTTGTTTCTTGCCAGTTCTTTCGAGATTGTTGATGAAGGTCTTCCCAATATTCGTGCAATCTCTTTTTGCCTTAACTTAGAGCTAAATAGCTTCTCTAGAACTATCCGCTCCTTTGCGCTAAGCTGTTTGTGGGACATTTTTTTTGGGTTAATGATTATGATTCAGCATCACTATCATATCCCAACTAGATGTCCTCTTTTAGTTGCGATTCGAATTAGAATTCACCAACAAACAGTTTACTTTTGAAGTAGATTGTTCTATTTTGTATAAGCGTTTAGAGGTGTCGGCAATCAGAAATGATTGGCCGTAAAGAACGGCGGCTACCTAGGTAGAGCATCGTTCGTACCTCGAGGCGTTTTTGTTTTACAGATTAGTGAGTACAGGCTGAGCAGGTCGTTTCCCATCTCTTCTGCTTCTTCTTTTGTTATTTCTTTGCCCAACTCTTTCTTGTAGATCTCTTGGAATTCTTTGATGGATTCAGGGGAGAGATTCATAAAACAATAAATTCAATGTATATGCGGTAATTGTAGTATGGATGTTTATTATTGAGAATGTTAAAAAAAATGAATAAACTTTTCAAGGGTGTTGAATATATGGGCAATATGTGTTATAATGTAGTGTTGGTATTTACATCTAAATGTTTATTATGTATAAGGAAGGAGCTAACAAATCAAACATGGCTACTCTTCAACTCAATATTAAAGATTATGGCAAGTATGCTCTCTTTGAAGTATCTAATGATAATAAGGCTGTAAAGCCGATATTTTCGTCTTTCGATTTAGATGAAGTTGTCGAAAAGGCTAAACAATTAGAGAAGGCTGGAGAAATAACTAATCCTGCAATTGAGCAGGTTAAAGATCCCCATGTTTGTTGGAACTATTAGTTTTACACAATGGGAGATTTAGTCAAAATTCCGTTTAAAATAGAGAATAGAGGTGGTAATGAATGTGGTTACCCTTGCTTGAACTGGTTTTACGATGGTTTGCGTTATGAGGCCATTCTGGATACTGGGGCAGATAATAATCTTTTTCCTTTCCAGTTTCTTAAGTTGTTGTCTCAGTCTGGGGTTGTTGATCTCGATGAGATTTATACTCAGAATAAATTTTTTACTTCCAGTGGGGTTGGAGGTTCTATGTCGACTACGCATCCAATCCTTCTTAAAATAGAATTAAGACTTAATTCAAGTGTATTTCTGAATTTAATGATTAATTTTTGCATACCACCTGATAAAATGGCTTATGATTGTTATATGAATGATCAGCTTAGATTGCCAAAACTTGAGAATGATTTGATGATAGTAAGAGATACGAAGTTAAAACAAAAGTTTATGGATGATTATAATAGAATAAAGAAAAATATTCAAAAATTTAATCCTCCATTCTTGTTTGGAAAACCATTCATTTCTAAATTGGAGCATGTGAAGTTTGTTATTAACAATGAAATGGCTAATAAGGATTCTTATTTTGAATTTATAGTGAAGGACTCTTGCATTGTGGCATAATGTCTTAAGCTAGAATTTCGTTCATCGCGTTATCCAAATTTGCTTCTTCGACGAAGCTACATTCTGCTGGTTTTGGCTCTTTTTTAAACATTTGGTTATCAGTCCAGCTGTTTTGAATTGGTCTTTGGTAAAGTTTTGTGAGGTTTTGTTTATAGTTTGTGTCTGTGTTTCCAAGTAGATGACCACCTTTTGTTTCGACAAGATATATCTTTTCAAATGTATCCTTGTCTTTGCCGATTGTAAGGATGAAATCTGGATAGAAGCGGTTTCTTTTCCATGCAATCAAGTAAAAGTCCTTCTTTGCCTTGTTGCGATACCACCAGAATGTCTTTCCGCTCTCTTCCATTCGCCATAAGGCTTTTTCTTCAAGGTTGTTTAAGTCTTCTCCAATAACTGGCTCGAATAGACTTTTATCGACTGTTAAGCGTTTACGGACTTCTTTTTCAAAGAATTCATCTGGTTGTAAGACAGCTAATCCAAATTTTGGTACAAACCTGATGGAATCGTTTGCAAGTTTCTTCATGAAAAGTTCTTTTGCCAATCTGTTGATTTCTCCTTCATTTTGTCCAGTTCCGCCTAGTATCTTAATCAGTTCATCCAGTAGGAATATTTGGTTTCGTTCGATCTCTTCGTCAGAGAATTGGCTTTTTAGTATTTTCAATGCGTTAGATACTACCTCTTCAGCTACCCAAGGGTTTGGGACATGTTCTAGGATGTTTCTTACCCAGAAGCTCTTTTTTAGTTGTGTATGAATTATGCTTCGTAGTCGTTTTTCTTGGATTTCTAGGTACTCTTCCGTGTCTTCTGCAAACTCACGTGTAAAACCGATTGCAACATTCTTTTCGATTGATTCATTCTCGGGATTTATGTGTATTCCTTTTAACTTATCGAGATTGATTTGTTCGTAGTCGATTTCAGGGAATATATCTAATGCTGGATCTAGTATTCGTGTGCCATCTTTGGAGCGATTATCTTTGACAACAAATGTTGGTAGTGCAAAGTCTTCAAGGCTCTTTGCAAAATGCTTTCTTAAGGTTTGTTTTTTTCTTTCTCCAAGTTCTGGATCTGTTTTTCCTGATAATGATGAAATGCGTTGTGCTAGGTCTCCCATGCCGTCATATTCAAATCCTGTTCGTATAGCTTTAACGAGGTCTTTTGAAGAATCTCTTAGGCAGAATACATAACTTTCATCGAGTTCTTTGATCTTTGTCTTTCTGGCATATGGTTGACGAAGTACACGTCCAACTAGTTGTGTAAGTGCTGTTTTAGATTTTGAGCCTCCTAGAACTGTTAAAGAGTAGGCGAATGGGCAGTCCCAACCTTCTTGTAATGCTTGTTTTGTAATAATGAAACGGATAGCACATTGAGGCGAAAGAAGATCTTGTCCTTCAATATCATTTTTTGAACTTGTTTTCATGGCTATTTCATCCTCTTTTACTAAGCCAGTAGCTATGAGATGTTCTTTTACATCGTCTGCATGTATGTTTCCTTCTTTTCTTTGGTCTTTGCCCGTGGCCTCTACCTGAATGAGGTTGATTGGTCTTATATATATTCCAGTCTTATTTTTATGTTTTTCTGCTTGTTCTTGTAGTTGATTTAAGTGGTCTATTGAATAGTTTACCAAGTTTTTCCATTCTACTGTGTCTTTCTCAATCAGGTTTAAATCTAATTTTATCATTTCTTCTTTCTCAAGTTCTCTGCCTGCTACAGAGAAGAGAACATTAGCTTGGTCTGTTGGAGTAGCTGTTAGCTCGCATACGCATGAAGGGTTACATTCTGTTATGGCACTTAAGGCTAATTCGCTCTTTGCTTTATGTCCTTCATCAAGGATTATCAATGGTTCTAGTATTTTTACTACATTGCCGAATGAGGTTTTGATCTTTACTCCGAATAGTGAATCTTCGGAAGATTCTTTGTCTAGGTTTGTGAATTCTTTCAGTAAGGCTGATTGTTTTACTTGATCGCTTTCTAATGGGAAAAACTCGTCGAATTTGCCGTTGTCTTGAAAGAATTTTAGATCGTCTTTCTTTATTTTATCTCTTGAAAATGATTGTAGCATCATTACCAATATGACGAGGTTTTCTTCGATGTCGTTTGGACTAAAGCGCTCTTGTTTTGTTATTATTTTGACTCTGTTGTCAGAGATTGCATCTAGTTTTTCGCGATATGGATGAGCTCGGTCTTTTAGTGCTGATAATGTCTGTGAATAGATTTGTTCGCTTGGAACAACCCAAAGCACAAAACCTGTCTTGGATTGCTTGATGTATTCCAAATAATGCTCAATTGCATATGTCGCTAGTAGTGTTTTTCCTCCTCCTGTTGGAATCTTTAGGCAAAAGTTTGGGCATGGCTTGCCGTGTCCTGTTCGCTTTGATTTATAATCGTGGTTTTTATCACTTTCTGGGAATAGTGTGTGCCAAGTTTTCTCTGCGAAATTGATTTCATTTTGCCATTCTTGTAATACCTCTTTTGGTATCTTTTTAACTTTTTCCTGTTCTTCCTCTAATACTTGGAAGTAGCGATCCATGGCATTCTTTGCGTTTGCCTGATATTCTTTGAGAATAAGCATATTTTTGTTTGTTTATTCAGCCATTCTGTAAATCTCGAATGGTAATTGAGCAAAGCGGATATTTAATTCTTTGAGGTTATAATCTTCCATGAAACAAGCTGGTGCGAATACAAGCTTTTGTCGAGTAGGGAATTTACTGTTAATCTTTTCTGCGAAGTCTATGTTGAGTGCCATGTCTTTTAGTTTCTTTTTGTCTGGTGCGTAAATAAGGAAAACTTCAAATGTATTTGAAGTGCCTATATGGAATGTTTTCTCGTCTATCTTCTTGGTGTTGAATTGTTCTCCTGTTGCCATAAAGAATGCATATTTGGCCAAATCTTCATATTCTGGGAGTGACTTTCCTTCTAAAAGATTGTCTATCTCAACAGGTTCACCAAGTTCATAGTAAGAGAATGCGCCTCCTAATCCTTTTTTAAGGTCTTTGTCTTTGGCGGTTGGTATTCCTTTGATTACTTTTCTCATTCTTTCTGCTGTTATTTTGTCTGCATAGTCTTCGCATTCTACCAAGATAAACTTTCGGTTGCCTCCGTCTTTTTTGTTTAAGCTTAAAGTTGCGTGGGCGGTTGTGCCCGAACCAGCGAAAGAATCTAGGATAATCGAGTCTTTGCTTGATCCAAGTTTTACGCATTTCTCTATAAGAGCTACTGATTTTGGAAAATCAAAGATAGGTTTTCCAAAGACTTCATTCATCATTTCTTTCCCCTTTTCATTGTTTATTTCCTTTTCTAGCCATATAGCTTTTGCTTTAGTTTGTGCTAATTGTCCGTCTTTACTATAGAGGTAGTCTTTTCTAAAGACTCTCCATTTTCCTTCTTTTGTTGGCTTTGCAACCAATTTCCCTAGATTTTCTTTAGATTTATCTTTTCCCCATGTCCAGCAACCATCTTCTCCTTTTAGATTTACTGGAAGGATTGTGATGGTAAACTCATTTGTTTTGGCTAAAGATACACTTTTAGTTAATGGGTTTGCATAGAATGGATAGTAAAGATTTGGTCTATTTTCTCTGTTAAAAACGGGATTTCTATTTCTAAGCTCTAATTCGCGAAATTTTCCGTTTGTGTCTGAGTTTCGGTATTGATCAATTTCTTTGCCTTCTTTATCTAGGAAATTGATACTATTACTTTTAAGTGCGTTTTTGCCATAACATAATATGTATTCGTGAGTTTTTGCGAAAAATTTGTCTAAAGTTCGTCCTCTTGGATTTAATTGTGTGCAAATGTCTGCAATAAAGTTTTCTTCTCCAAAAATATCGTCCATTAGCATTCTTAAGTGGTGAGCTTCGTTATCATCAATGCTTATAAAAATTACTCCTTCCTCGTTGAGAAGCTCTCTTAATAGAGTAAGCCTTGGATACATCATGCAACACCATCTGTCGTGACGTGTTAAATTGTCTTTGGCAACTACTTCGCCTAACCATTTTTGGATCATTGGAGATGCTACTTTGTCGTTGTAAACCCAGTTTTCATTGCCAGTGTTATAAGGAGGATCGATATAAATACATTTAATCTTTCCTGCGTGTGTTGGTAGTAGTGCTTTTAAGGCTTTGAGGTTGTCTCCATGGATTATTAGATTGTCGTCTAAAGAAGGGGATTTGCTCAATCCTTTGTCTTTTTTGGCGACTAGGTTATGGAATTTAACTGAATGATGGTAGTTCTGAAGAAATGTTTTTCCTTTGAAGTGAATGGTTGGCATAGGGGTTTCATTACATTTTTATGCCGAACTTTCTGAATATGCGCAAAAAGGACGGCGTGGTTGACCCAATCCACTTGCTCTTACGAGTAGCCCTATTGGCACGCCGCCCACCGTTACGCCAATAGGCGTGGATGAGCGGAAACTCGTAAAAGCTTTAAGCAATTTGGATTTTTTGGGTCAACGGGCGAATTCTAACACGGGTTGTATAAAAGTTGAAGATTATTGTTTGACGAGTTTGATTGAGGTATTATAGTTCTGTGCTTGGTTTTATATCTAAAAATGTAATGAAATATGTTTGAAGAGCATATGTTTACTGGTGGTAGTAGAGAGCTTCTTGTTGCGTGGAAGCTGTTGCGAATCTTTGAATCTCGGCGAAAGTATTGTAATAGTTCTAAGCCTCTTATTGCTTTCATAGATTATGATTTTGTTGTAAGTGGCATTATGAATCGTCGCGATGTTGCTTTTATTCTTCAGTCATTTCTTAGCAGAGGCATTATTCATAAGTTGTGCATAGCTAAAGAAGAGTTTATGGATGGTGTTACTAGTCCTCGTTTGATTGAAAATGTTTGTTTTACCGCTGAAGAGATCGTTAAAAAAGAAGACGAAGAATTATTTTTTGATATGATGCCTGAGTATTCAGTAATTAAAGAGTATGTTCTTTGGGAGTTTGAGGTTGAACTTGATAAGAGTAAATGCAATAAATTTATTAGTGGCTATTTTAGTAATTGGAAAGATAATATAGTGAACTTTAGCAAGAGAAATCTTTTACAATCTAGAAAACAAGTTGGTAAGCTTGTTTATAACATAATGAAGCTTTTGGAAGACTATTCTCCGTCTAACTTACTTTTGGAATATAGCTATCGTATGTATGAAGAAATGGATTTTTTTGCTACGCTGTTTTTCCTTGAGGATATTCAAGATATTGAAATTGTTAATTTATTGCTGGATGATCAAGGTATGGTAATTAGGGTCAACGTGAAGGATAAGTTCTATAAGGATTTTCCTTATGATCGTCAATTCCCTTTACTTGAATCTATGGTAGTTAATGGAATAGATTTGGATAAAATAACAGGGAATGAATCTTGTAAAGCAATAGCTGAAAAGATTTTTTTGAAAGCTCCAAAGTTGCTTGCTTATAAGGGTTTTGAATATGGGATAAAGGAAAACAAAATTCCTTACCATTTGCTCTATCTAGCCAGAGAGAAAAAAGGCATTGTCGATCAGTCCGAATTGAGGAAGGTTACAGGAGAAACTCAAGCAAGGATTAAGAAGGCTCTTGATAATCTTAGGAAGGGATTGAGGAAGAAGTTTGAATTTCCTGCTTCTGAAATATTCTTTGAGCCGAAAGGTGGGCTTATCCAGTTTAAGGAAGAACTCTTCGATTTTTCGTAAAAGCCAAAAAAATCCAATTAAAGCCATAAAAAAGTACTATTAAAAGGTCTATTTAAAGCCTTCTTTTCGTTTATCCTGTTGGCATGGATAAGCAAGTGTCAAACAAGGTTTCGGAAAATGAAGTTGCCGATAAATGTTTCTCTATGGCATCGACCATGAAACTCGTCGGTCTCTTTGAATTGCTTATAGAAATAGATCGTCAACAAAAATCTAATAAACAAAGTTATGAAACACAAAATAACGGAAATACAGATCTTGCCGATTAAACCTAGGGATGGGTTAGTCGCTTTTGCAAGTTTTGTCTTGGATGGATGTATATATTTAACATCTGTAGGTATATATCAGAAGCTTGATGGTAGTGGCTATCGGCTTACGTATCCTACAAAGCTGATTGGAGTGAAAAACATAAACTTTTTCCATCCAATCATTAGAGGTCTTTCAAAGGCTATCGAAGATGCTGTTTTTAGTAAGTTTAAAGATGTAATGAACAAAAATAATGATAGATACAGTGGTTCTAACAATACCTAAGGATATGTTCAGAGTACTAAGGCCAGAGTTGTTTACTCCAAATTGTGGGTCGATTCTTAATCCTTATGTGTTTCAAGGTAGTCGCTTTGTTAAATCTGTGCAAAATCCAACGAAGGAAGATACCTTGAATGGCAATTATAAGCCACGATTGACGGCCGTTAATCGTTTGACCGAAGGTGGCAGACAAATCGAACTCAGAATAGAATTCTCTGCTCCTAAACTTCTTTTTGGGAATAACTTTGATGAACTTGCTCAGCAGGATTTTCAGAAAGTTGTGCAGACTTTGAATTGTAAGTTGAAAGAGATGGGTGTTGTTGTGGGATTGGATAATCTTGCTAGAGCTCCTGTTAGCGCTGTTCATTACTCTAAGAATGTTGCCTTGGATGATTTTACTTCTGTTTCAATGATTATTAGTGAGCTTGCAAAAGTTGATGTAAATCAAAGGATGGATATATCTGAAAGCAAATATCGAAACTCTGGGCATTGCTTACATTATCATGCAGATTCGTTTGAAGTCGTTTTCTACGACAAGCTTAAGGATTTAGAACAAGCCAATAAAAGCCCCAAGAGGGCTATAGAAAATGACAATTATTGTCAGATGAATATTTATGACGAAATTAGCAAAATTAAACCTTTTGAGGTTTTCAGGATGGAAGTAAGGCTTGGAAATGCTACAAAGATTAGGCAGTTATTTAAGAAGGTTGGTTCGGATACGAAGCTTGTTTTTAATGAGGTTTTCAACAGAGATGTGTCTCAAAAGGTCTTACTGCATTTTTGGGAGCAAGTAGATGCTGGGTTGAGTGTTTTCAAGATGGATGCAACGAGTCCTTGTGATCTTTTACGTGGGATTAAGAAGAATAATCCTACTATGAGGCCAAGTAAGTTGTTGAAACTTATTGGGGCTATTGTTTTGATTAAGGAAGTAGGCTATCGACCTTTGAGAGAGGCTCTTGGTATTAAAAGTAGGGATGCCAATGTTTGGTATTCCTTAAAGAAGGAATTGAAAAGCGTTGATCAGTTGAAAATAACTGATAAATACAAAAGTATCTTGAAAGTTAAGGATGCTTTAAAGGCTTTTATCCCTTTAAGATTAGCTGATTATGATATACAATTTTAATGTTTAATCCATCAAATTATGAAAGCTGTAATTTTGGCTAGGGTATCAACAAAGGAGCAGGAAGAAGAGGGGAAGTCTATCTTGGCTCAAATTGATCGTTTGAAGGGATATTGCCATAAGAATGATTTGGAGGTCGTTAAGCAGTTTGAAATCATTGAGTCTTCAACAAGGGGTGTTAGAAAGGATTTCAATCTAATGATTGATTTCATTGTTGCCCAGAAAGAAAAGGTTGCGCTTGTTGCTGATGCCGTAGATAGAGTTCAGAGAAGTTTTAAAGAATCTGTCTTGTTGGATGAATTACGTAAGAAAGGAAAGGTTGTTTTGTATTTCGTAAGGGAAGGGTTGATCCTTAGTGAAGATTCTAAGGGATTTGAAATCATGATGTGGAATTTTGCTGTAATGTCTGCAAGTAGTTATGTTTTGAGTCTAAGTGATAACGTAAAACGCAGTGTTGATTATAAGTTGAAAAATGGCGAATGGATTGGTAGAGCGCCTGTTGGGTATTTAAATTCTAGGGATCAAGTTTCTGGTCATAGCAAAATCGTGATAGATCCTCAAAGGTCTTATCTAATCCAAAGGGCTTTTGAATTGTATTCAACTGGTACTTATTCTGTTGGTGCTATTGCAAAGTTGCTAAGAGATGAAGGATTGACGAATAGTTTGCCTCCTCATAGGTCAATGGTTTCGAGTCAGATAAATGAAATGCTAAAAAATCCTTTCTATTATGGCTATATGGAATGTAAAGGAACTTTGTATTTTAATCAGGGTAAGTATGAGCCGATCATAGACAAGGAATTGTTTGATAGATGCCAAGTGGTTAGAGAAGGTTGGCACAAGAAACCATTTAAGTATGCGTCAAAACCTTATGTCCTTAGAGGCTTTGTTAAATGTGCGCATTGTGGCTGTGCTATTTCTTTTGATACCAAGAAGGGAAAGTATGTTTATGGTTCTTGCAGTGGATATAAGGGTAAGTGTGGTGCTGTAAGAGTTAATGAAAATGATTTGCTGTCTCAGGTTGCTGATTTGTTTGGTAAATTGTCTATTCCTCAAGATAGGTTGATTGAGTTGAAAGATAGAGTACAAACTAGTCATGAAGCGAAAGAGAAAGTTCATACAGTCGAGATTGCTGGCTTGAGATGTGAGTATGATAGTTTGCAAAAACAATTGAGTGTTCTTTTCGATATGAGGTTACAAGAGAGTATTACTCAGGATATGTATGACAAAAAGGCAACAGAATTGAAGGAAAGACAGTATAATATAGATGCCAAGTTGAAACAGTATACCGAGGCAGATGGCAACTTCTTGATAACTGTTTCTTATCTGCTAGATATAGCTTCCAGAGCTCGTGACTTATTTGTAAGTTCTAAAGTTGACCAAAAACGCAGACTTATCGCTTTTGTACTTTCGAACTTAAGTTTGGACGGCAAAAAGCTCGTCTATAAGCTACACGAACCGTTTGATGCCATACTTCAGGCCAATGAATCTTCAAAATGGCTCCCAGGGTCGGATTCGAACCGACGACCAACTCGTTAACAGCGAGCTGCGCTACCGCTGCGCCACCCGGGAACGGTATGTTCGGCAAACTTGATCCGAACAGGGCTAATATACGCAAGTGTCGATGGATTTTCAACATAATTTTTGGTAACCTGCATTTATTATGGAATCTTTGCCACAATTTGCTACATACATTCTCGAAGCTTCATATCAGTTGAAGTATTTTTTGCTGTTTTTAGGAATAATTATAGAAGGTCCGGTTCTGATGGTGGTATGTGGATTTTTGCTAAGACTTGAGGTTTTTGCCTTCTGGCCTATGTATGTGGTGATAATGTTAGGAGACCTTACCGGAGACGTTATTTGGTATTATGTCGGACATTTTTTTGCAGAACCATTTCTTAGGAAATTTGGAAAATACTTTGGGGTAAATAAAGAAAATCTGGAATTGGCAAAAGATTTATTCCAGAAACATCATTTTAGAATTTTGTTTATATCAAAAATAACACTCGGACTTGGTGCACCGCTCGCTACTCTTATTTCCGCAGGGGCAAGCCATGTTCCTTTCCGGAAGTACATGAAAATAAATTTGTTTGGGGAAATGTTTTTAGTGTTGGGACTTGTTGGAATCGGATATTTTTTCGGACATATTTATTCTTCAATATCAGGAGATTTAAAAACAATTTTCTTGATAGCATTGGCAATTCTTGTTCCAGTTGGGGTATTCTTTTTAAGGAAGCATTTTAAACAAAATAAAGTATGATTTCATTTATAATTCCTGTTTTGAACGAAGAAAAAATTATTGAAAAAACATTAAAATGGATTTCCGAATATGATGGAGCAAAGGAAATAATAATTTCTGATGGCAGAAGTACTGACAAAACGATAGAAATTGCAAAAAAATATACTGATAAAATCGTCGTTTATAGTGGGACAATAAGGCAAACAATCAGTGATGCAAGGAATCTTGGTGCAAGTGTTGCAACAGGTGATTATTTGGTATTTATTGATGCGGATGTTTCGATAAAAAATCCAAACGAATTTTTCAAAACAGCGCTAAATTATTTTAAAGAAAATTCTAAAATGGTGGCGGTGACAGGTTATATAAAAGTTTTGCCGGAATATGAGACGTTAGCCGATAAAGTCATATTCACATGTTTTAATTACATGTGGATTTTTGTCAGCAATGTTCTACATATTGGCGCAGCATTCGGCGAATTTCAGCTGATAAAAACTGATGTATTCAGGAAACTTACCGGCTATGACAAAAAACACATAGGAGGCGAAGATCATGAAATGTTTAGACGCTTGGCCAGAGTAGGAAGAACATTTTATTCAACAGAATTAATGGTCTATCATACCGGTCGTAGAGCCCATAAAACAGGTTGGCCAAAACTTCTTTTTAACTGGGCACTTGCCGCACTTCCGCCATGTTTGCAGAAGATTTTTTTGGGGGAGTGGAAGGTGATCAGGTAAGGTTTATTTTTCGGAAGGTTGTGCAGGGACAAGATTTTTGATGAATTCTTTTGTGAAAGTGTTCCAAGAATATTTTTCGGCTTCTTTTCTGCAATTTATTTTGTCTATTGTTAGGCATTTTAGTGCGTTTTCTTTCAGGTTGCTTCCGATGTATCCTGTTTTTCCATTTTCTATAATATCTTTTGGGCCTTGCACGTTATATGCTGCAATAGGTAATCCGCAGGCTAGTGATTCCAGCAGTACCAAGCCGAAAGTGTCTGTTTTTGAAGGGAAGACAAAGACATCTGAAATAGAGAGTAAATCGACGATATCTTGGCCTTTTTTGTAGCCAACAAAGACTGTGTTTTTTGTGAATTTTTTTTCTAAGGCTTTTTTTGACGGGCCGTCTCCAATTATTAGTTTTGTGCCCGGTAAATTTAATTTCAAGAATGCTTCGACGTTTTTTTCCGGGGCAACTCTTCCTAAAAATGTAAAAATAGGTTTGTGTAATTTTGGGAGTGCCGGCGTTTTTTTATTTTTTTTGAATAATTTTAAATCTATTCCGAGTGGTACAATTACGCCTTTTTTGATTTTGTGTTTTTCCAATTCTTTTTTTAATGATTCAGTGCTGACCATGACTTTTTCGCTTGTTTCATGAAACCATTCAATGTATTTCCAAATCATTGGTTCCATTACGCCGATTTTCATTCTTATTGCGATGTATTCCGGTAATTTTGTGTGATATGAAGTCGTGAATTTTAAATGATTTTTTGTGCAAAATATTCTTGCCGCGAGGCCGAGAGGGCCTTCTGTAGCGATGTGTATGAAGTCGGGTTTTGTTTTTTTGAAAATTTCTTTCAGTTTACTGCCTGTCATTATTGCCAGTTTTATTTCTGAATTAGTTGGAAGGGGAAGATTACTGAAAAGTTCCGGATGGACTATTTTCACTTTTAGATTTTTTTTCTCTAGTCCTTTTTTTGCTTCAACTATTGAAGTTACGACGCCATTTATATTGCCCCAAACGTCTGTGACTATGATTACTTTTTTCATGTTTTTGTTAAAATCACTATGTCACGAATGACGATTTGGTCTTCACGATCATACGAATAAGTGTTTTCGATTTTGTAGCCGGCAAGGTTTGCTAGTTCTTTGAATCGCGGGAAGTGTGTGATAGATGCGTTTTTCTTGAATCCTGTTAGGCACATTACGATTCTCAAATCTTTTGACGTTAGTGCATGGACTTGTTTTAGCCAGTTTAAATGCAGATTTGAAAGTTCACGGAATGTTTTTTCTTGTTCTCCTTCACTTGGGAATTTCGTGAGCGCTGGGCCAAGATATCCTTCTGTCACTATTGCTGTTATTTTTTCAGGAAGTTCGGTTTTTGTTAAATGTCTCGCATCATTTTTGAATGTTCGGAAAGAAGGATTATTTTCTGGTTTGAAAGTTTTGATTAACCAGTCGCAGTTTTCTTGCGTGTACTCGACCATTCTTTGCTCTATGTCTGAACCGATTACGTCGTGTCCCATCAAAAGTCCTTCCATTGGAATTACTCCTGTGCCGCAAAATGGATCGTAGATCGTTCCTTTAGTTTTGCCTTCCGTAAGCGCTAAATTTATCATTACTTGTGCGAGTTTTGGGGGAAGCATCCCGACTAAAGCGTCGCGTTTTGGGCGATTAAAATCGCGAAGGGAATAACTGTCGATGTCTTGAATTGCTACTGTGTTTCCGATGTATATATTCTTGTCGCCGTAGATTATGTTTATGTCGACGCCTTTTTCAAGAACACGTGCTTTGTAGATTGTTGATGGCTTTGTGTTGCCGAAATTTTGATTTACGAATCTACTGTTTAGTCCTAGTTCTTTTAGGATTTTCTTCGAAGAAGTTAGTAGATTTTTTATCAGGATTTTGTTCGGAAATTTTTGATTTAATATTGTTAATGAGAAATTTATTTTTCCTGTGCGGTCTTTAAAATTTTCGTCTAAATATTCTTTTACGCTGTCTTTTATTTGTGTTTCTTGTGCGATTTTGAAGATTTCCACAATTTTTATTGTGCCGCCAAGTGAATTTTGTAAATCTTGAAAGTTCTTTTCTTTAGATTTAAAAATAGCTGTGTCCATGTTTTTCTCAACGAGATTTTCTTCGCCGAGTACTGCCAAAAGTTCTGCAAGACAAAGCTCTTTTTTTCTGCCGAGTTCAAATGCGTATAAGTTCATGACGGAAAAATACCAGATTTCTCCTTTTTAGGCTATAGGACATGGATTTTACTTGGAAAACTCCCCGAAGAGGTGACTTGTGTTGTCGAGTGGGTTTGGAAGGGCGAGAAGTGAGGCTGACGAGGTGCGTTTGAAAAAAGTGAACACGAGGGCGTTTTCTTTTTGTATGAGTTTTAATGCCGCATAGAGGGACTCAGGTGAGTCGTCCGCAACTGCATCTGGAGAATCTATCTTTGAACTTTGTGCCAGCTTTTTTATTTCATCGAAATTTATTTCTTTTGTTTCATTTAAATTTTCGAAATATTTTATGAATTTTTGATCGTTTTCCAGTGCGATTTTTTCATTTGTATAGTGTGTAAAATCTGTGCTGATTATTATGAGTGTGTTTGGCGTTATGATTTTTGATAGTTCGTTTGTTAGCTTATCTAAGTGGTTTTTTGTTGTTCCATTTTTTATTCTTATTGGGATTATTTCTGCATTCGGGAAATATTTGTTTGTAAAAATAAGTTCGTTCATTATGCCATGTTCTTTTTCAAAATATATTGGTTCAATGGAAAATGCTTCGGTTTGTGAAAGTTTTGCGATTTCATTTTTATCTATATTTATTCTTGTTCCGTCTTTGTCTGTGAGTGAGGTTGTGCTCTGTATGTAGCGGTTCCCGTAATCGAAGTGATTTGGGCTTATGAGGATTATTTTTTCTACATTTGGATTTTTTTCGGAAATTTGTTTGTAAAAATCATCGATATAATTTTCAACAAGAAGATGGTGGGGGACGATGATGGCTTTTATTGTGATCGGGTTTTGTGGCTCTGGGATTGCTTTTGTCGTGCATCCGATGAAGATAAGCGTGATCAATGAAATCGCTAAAAATTTCTTTCCAGAAAAGAACCCCACTTCATGGGGCTCTTTTGAGATGTTGATTTCTGTGCTTATTCTAGCCATGGTACTGATGATGTTCCGCCCCATTCTACAACAGTAAATCCATTTCTTTCGATTGACTTAAGGTCTTGTTTCTCTGTCCTCATAGGCTTGTCTAGTGGCATGTAATACATGAAAACTCGGATCAATGTGTCTGGCGCTGGAGAAATCTTCAACGGTGCAACTTTGTTGAAATCGCGTGTTCCGACGAATGAAACGAAGAAGTATTCTTCTTTGTTGTCCAGCATTCTTGATAGCCAGAAATCCATAAAATCTTGTTTTTCTGTGCTGTTTAATCCCAAAGAATTTAGGCTGTCGTTTAGGAATTTTTTAAGGTCTGTGCGTTTTACTGAAGAGCCTTTTGTTGCGTTCAGGACGCCTTTATTCTGACCTTCCCAAAATAAGTATGGATATGTTTTTGTGTCGTCGTAATTGTAAAGAGTTCCGTTTGGTTCTGCTGAAACTCTCCATCCGTTTTTGTATTCCGGAATTGTCTTTGTTAATTTTTCGATTCCTACTTGTACTGATACGTCTGTGGTTTTTTCAGGGCATAAATAGATCACTGGTTTTCCGCATTCTGCGGCCGGTTTTACTTCTTTATTTATTATTGATGACCATCTTCCTGCTGGATCTTGCCAGTAAAGAAGTGGTTCCATTGCGATGAATTCGTCTAGTGATAGCGTTTTTAGTGTTGGATCTTGTTCGACTTTCCATGCTTGTTGAACTTTAAATCTTTCATAATTGTCTAAGGTTGTTTTGTCTTTTGTTGGATCTTTCGGAGCGTAGAAATTTATGTCACCTGATGATTTTGTGGTTTTTGTTAAAGCTGAATCCGTCAGGTCTGATATCATATAGCATGTTCCTGTTATTCCACATCCTCCTGCGGTAAAGTCGTATTTGTTTGTGATTGCTTTTTCGAAATTTGGCTGGAATGAATATACTGAAATTGTTCCGTCAGGAAGTAAAACTCTGAAGCATCCGTCGAATGTTGATTCTGTCGTTGATTTTGAGTGTGAATAAATTGTTATTCCGAGGGTTTCGTCTATGTTTTTTGTGTCGTATCCTTCAAGAGGATTATATGTCATGGTCACAAAGGTGTTTGTCGCATCTTTTACCTCTAGTTGTGCATATTTATCTGTTCCTGGGATTAGAATTTTGTCAGGGGCATCAAGTCCTGCTAGAGTCGCGACTGAATCTGTGGTTGGTGCGATTTCTTGTATTAATGGAAGGCTGTATTCATTGGATGAAGAGTGTTTTTTTAGGAGTGTTAGGGCTTTTGTTGTTTCGTTATATGCAAATCTATATGTGTCGTTTGAGAAGCACATGCCGTCACATGGCACGATTAGGATCAAAAGTTTTTCGTCTTTGTATTTTTTGGTGTTGATTGTTCCGACTTCGAAAAATGAATATTTGCCGTAGCCATCTTGAATCTCTTCAAATGTTTTTGGATCCGGATATGTTTCGTTGTAATTGTTTATAATCGCTGTTTTCATCTCAGCCGTCCAAATGTCTTTTTCTGTAGGAGTTGAGTAGGTGATATTTCCTATAGTTTGAGGTTCTTCTGTTTTTTGCTCTTCTGTCTTAGGTTCTTCTTTTTTTTCGGCTGGGGTGTTGTTTTTCGCAATACATCCTGTAAAAATGGCTGAGAATAGAAGAAAAGAGGTTAGGGCGACGAGCGACTTTCTTGAAATTTTCATAAAGTTTTGTTAAAATTATTATTAAATTATTTCTATTGTCCACTCCTTTGTAGTTATGCGCAAGTCGTTTGGCTTTAAAGTCATTGAGTTTGAAGCCTTGCGGATGTATTTTGTTTGCGAATTAAAATTAACTTTATAAATATGGCAATGTCATTGAATAGAGTCCAGCTTATCGGAAATCTTACACGTGATCCTGACGTGAAACAGATTCCCGGTGGCCAGACTGTAGCCACTTTTAGTGTTGCTACGAGTTTTTCTTGGAATGATTCTAGTGGAGCTCGTCAGAGCAAAACAGAATTTCACAATATCGTGGCTTGGAGAAAGCTTGCGGAAATTTGTGGACAATATTTGAAAAAAGGAGCGAAGGTTTTTGTTGAAGGAAAGCTTCAAACTCGTGATTGGCAAGGAGAGGATGGAGTAAAGAGATATAGGACTGAAATAGTTGCGGATAATATGATTATGTTGGGCGGAAAAGGTGACGGTAGTTCAGCTTATGGTGCTGACAGAGAAGCTGCCGGAATTTCCGGAGGTGCGAGTTCTGATTCCGAAAATGATAATTCTGATGATTCCGCTTCTGCGCCAGTTGGAGCTGATGAAGAGGTGAAGATTGATGATTTGCCGTTCTAGTAGTTCTGGATCGGTTTTCTCGCTACTTATTAAAAAAGAGGAACCTTTTGATATAAATGGTTCCTCTTTCTTAATGTCCCTACTTTTAGTTTTATTTTATTTTTGTTTTGGTGTTCTTTAGCTTTTATTTTGGAGCTATTGAACGGGTTTTTTATTTTTGTTCAGTTTGTTTTTGTTTTTGTTCCATGCTTGCCAATATATTTTTTTGGCTTAGTATGGAGGAAAGTAGGGAAATGCAGAGAAGAAGGACCGGCTGTTAATTTTTTAGCCAGGATGGAAGCTTCTGCTCTGCATTCCCCCGCTTTTCGGGTGTGCAAGTAGCGACAATTTTTTAAAGGACACTTTAACTAACTGGTATAAATTGATTAATTATACCAAATTTTCAATTGTTTTTCAAGGGGTAGGCATATATATTTCCTTTGCATAGAAATGCATATAAAAACCATATGGAAAAAGAAGAACAAAAATCAGAGTATACCGGGAAGCTTTTTCTTATCGTAGGGCCATCGGGTTCGGGGAAGGGGACGGTAATTGAAAGGATAAAAGGTAAATATTCGGGGTTTGCTTATCCTGTCTCTTATACGACGCGTGAGATGCGGAATGGGGAAGAGGAGGGTGGAAGTTATCATTATGTTTCGAAGGAGGAATTTGAAAAGATGATAAAAGCGGGGGATTTTTTGGAATATGCTGTCGTGCATTCCGACAACTATTATGGAGCGTCAAAAAAGGACATAGTGGAGCCGTTAAAGCGTGGTGCTGTTGTTGTTAGGGAGGTTGATATTCAGGGATTTAATTCGATTCGAAATCTTGTGCCAAAGAAAAATTTGGTTTCGATTTTCATGAAAGTTAGTGATATGGAGGATCTTAAGGGTAGAATTTTGAGACGTGGAAAAATCTCCGATGAAGAACTCGAAAAACGCCTTGATAGTGCGAAAAAAGAAATGGCGCAAGCTGGTGAATGTAATTATCAGGTTGAAAATAAATGGGGTGAGATTGGGGATAGTGTTTATCATGTTGAGAAGATTATTCTTGCTGAGATAAAAAGTTTGTATTAAAGTTGTGGTATATCTTTTAATTTTTCTTTTATGTCTAAACTTAAGTTTTTTGCTTTGGCGGCGATTGTTCCGGTTTTGTTTAGTGCTTGTAGTTTTTCGTTTTCTTTAGGGGATTCAGAGGAAAAGCAGGGTGAGGAGAAGAGGCAGGTTCCTGAAAAAAATGATTCAAAGACTGAAGTTCCTGAGCGTGTGGCCGTGAAAGAGGAGGCTCCGAAGCCAATTTCTGAAGTTAAAAATTATCAAGTGGAGGTGAATTCCGTTTTGGTGGATAACACTGGAATCGGTTTTAATTATGAGGGGGAGATGGTTTCTGATCGTGATTTTTCGACGGCATGGTGTTCTGAAAAAGGACTTGGTGGAAAAATTAGTTACGTTTTTAGTACTCCTGTGAAAGCTTCAGGTTTTGGGATTGTGCCTGGTTTTGCGCGTGATGAAGCGATTTTTAAACAAAATAATAGAGTTCATGGTATGCAGATGTATTTTGATGACGTGAAAGGAAATGTTGTGACTTTGGAAGATAAATACGGAATGCAATTTGTGGATTTTGATGGAGAAAAAACTTTCAAAAAAATTACTTTGGAAGTTGAGGAGCTTTATTCCGGCAGTAAATATCAGGATACTTGTATTTCTGAATGGGATTTTGTGAGTGATTATGTTCAAAATAAAGATGCGGCGGCGGCGAAAGGGTATTATGACAATTACAAGAAAAAGGATGCGCTAAAGCCTTATGATGTTGTTGGTGAAATTTCTGTTTCTGATGTGACGACAAGTGCATGTAAGAATCCGGAGAAGGCTTCTGGCCTTGTTCTTGAGGAAAATGGGGTTAAGAAATATCCTGGTTGGAAGAGATTATATGTTGCGGCGAATGTAAATGAATTTGGTTCTATTTCGGATGTTGTTGATTTGGAACTGTATTATAAAGGTTGGGATGGTCAATGGTATATTTCTGATTCTGCTTTGAGCTCTCCTGTTGTGAAGGCTTGTAATGGAGGACTTTATTCTAATTTTGAAGTTTATACTGGATATTACGATAGTGAATATCTCATGAAATTTTACAGCAAAGGAAAACTTGTTGGATCGAAGGAGATCGCTGTTTACTACTAAAGTTTTTGACATAGATCGCTTGTGCTGGCTAATCCCTGTTGATATCTCAATAGGGATTTGCTAAACTTCCGTCGAAATTTGCCAGCAAATTTCTTTGCTCGTTGGGGATTGGCCAAGTGGTAAGGCAGTGGGTTCTGGTCCCACCATCGGGGGTTCGAATCCCTCATCCCCAGCCAGAAAACTTTATTAATTCATTACCTCTGAAATATGTCTAAAAAAATTGAAGAAGTTTCCTCTGCGGAGAGCATGCTCCGAAAGTTCGGTCAAGGTATTTTAAATTCTATTTAAGTTTATATTGAATCTGGTGAAATTGTTGCCACGGCTTTTGATGGCGGTTATGTGGTTCCTTTTAGTTTTGGTGTTGATAGCTTTTGTAGGAATGATTTTAGTTTATCTTACTTTTTCAGCAATTGGAATCAAGGACAGTCCAAATTTCCAATCTTACCGTGAAACTATTATCAACAAGCTTTTGAATGACAATGATTGTACGTCTGTGATTGAAGTCCCGCCTGAGACTAAGGCAGGATTAACAAAGTAATTTTGCAATCTAACATTTGCCCCAAGAGGGGACTAGGCTTGAGGAGCTAGCTAAAAGGCTTTTTTTTAACGAGAGTTTTTGTTATAGTGATGTCTTATTATTTTTTGTGAGATGATTGATATCCCAAATATATTTCCTGATTTAAAGCATGTTGTCCAAGAATTACAGGGTGGAAGATTAAGGCTTGCTCAAGATGTACAAAATCAATTGCATAAATTTGGACTGGATCCATCTGTTATTGTTGATTTGGGGTGTGGGCCTATGACGACAACTGAGTTGCTTGCAGGAGGTTATCCGAATGCAAGGGTCATTGGTTGTGATATTAAAGACCATAAGTCATCAGTAATTGACAGGATGTTTCCGAATTTGGATTTTAGTTTGGTTGAGCCTTTTTCTCTTTTTAAAAAGATTTCTAAGGCTGATCTTATTTTACTTGTGGGCGTGATACATCATGTTAAACCTGAAGAGGAAGATTTATTGCTTCGGGATGTGTATTCCTCTTTGTCCGATGATGGTATTTTAGTTGTACATGAGCATATATTGTCGACCAACCTGATAAGGCGAAAGTTAGAGCGTTTTTTGTTATCCTGTGTGGAATTTGGAATTAATAGGGCTACTGAAGATATGAGTTGTAGTTATAATTTTTTCATGAAAGATATTTTGATCGACGCTTTAGAAAGAAATGGATTCAAAATTGTCGAAGCAGTTGATGTCGGAGGAAGATACACGACTTTGCCTTTCTTGAACGATCATACCTTGTTTTACTGTAAAAAGGGGACTAGACTCGAGGAGCCAGCTATTGAAAAAGTATAAAGAAATCTTAAAATTTTTATAAAAAGATTTTTCTTGACGGTGAGTGTGCGCTCACCTATAGTGTTGGTGTTTATAATTTTTGTGATATGAAAAATGCGGAGCTAACAATTTTTGAGGATTACAATATTCGTCGTCAATATGATGAAAAGAATGAGGTTTGGTATTTTTCGGTGATTGATATTGTTCAAGTTTTGATTGAGCAAAAGGATTATCAGGTAGCTAGAAATTATTGGAAAGTCTTGAAAAATCGCTTGGTTAATGAAGGAAGTCAGTCGGTTACAAAATGTAACCAACTGAAATTAGAGGCTGCTGATGGCAAAAAATATCTTACTGATGTGGCTGATACTGAAACGTTACTTCGTCTTATTCAGTCGGTTCCAAGTCCAAAGGCTGAGCCTGTGAAACTCTGGCTCGCGAAAGTTGGATACGAAAGAATTCAAGAATTGGCTGATCCTGAAAGATCATTGAATAGGGCGCGAGAAAATTGGAAAAAACACGGTAGAAGTGGAAAATGGATTCAGCAAAGGATGATGGGACAGGAGACTCGCAATAAACTTACGGATTACTGGAGTGAACATGAGATAAAACATGCCAAGGAATTTGCTATTTTGACTAATATAATTCATCAGGAATGGGCGGAGGTAAGCGTAAAATCTCATAAGGAGCTAAAGGGTTTGAAGACTCAAAATTTACGTGATCATATGACGGAATCGGAGTTGATTTTTACTGCTCTTGCTGAGCTTTCAACAAGAGAGATTGCTGAAAGTGTTGAGGCTACGGGAATGGAGGAAAATAAAACTGCAGGTAAAGAAGGAGGAGGCATTGCTAAAAGGGCACGAATAGATCTTGAGGAAAAGACTGGGAAAAAGGTTGTTAGTGAAAAGAATTATCTTGAAGTGGAAAAAGATGTTAGAAAGTTGAGATAAGGGGACTAGACCCGAGTAGTCAGCCAAGATGAAATGGTTGTCGTGCAGTTTGATTAATAAAATTCTAAATGAATTATGATGTCGTGATTGTAGGAGCTAGTTTTTCTGGGTTGACGCTTGCGCATCATTTGCCAAAAAATTTGAAGGTTTTGGTTTTGGATATGAAGAAAAATCTGGATGCATATATTGAGTCTACAGGTTTAATTACTCAGGCTACATATGATTTATTGGCTGAATTTGTGAATGTTGGGGCGTATATTCCGAATAAAATTGTGGCTATTGGTGTCATAGGGACTGATTTTAATCGTAATTTTTTCTCGTATTCTGATGCTCCTTGGATTTATTCAACGGATACTCCTCAATTGGTAAAGCATATGTCTGATACTTTGCCAGAAAATGTGACCTTGAGCGTCAATTCGAAATTTACGGATTATAAAATTGATAAAAATAATGATTATTCTTTGGAGGTGTTTTTTTCTAAAAATGGACAGGAGCAGATTGTTAGATCTAGGTTTATTGTTGGAGCTGATGGGGCGAAATCCTCAGTGGCTAAGAGCAATAAATCATTATCCCAAAATAAAAAGTTTTTGATTGGTTTGGAAAAAGTTTTTTATGGGAATATTTTGTTGGGGCCTAATCCGGATAAAACAGTTTATCATTATTGGTTCGGTGAATTTTCTTTGGGTTATGGAGGTTGGCTTTCTCCTACTGTAATCAAGGGCAAAAAGGCTTTTCGTTTGGGGCTTGCGAAATTAAGTGAAAATGCAAATGAATTTGGCGAAATTAAAGATTTTGTTGAAATGTTGAAAAATAAAAAGATGATAAGGATTGAAGATTCAACTGAAGAAATTTTAACTTTTGCCAGCATGATTCCGATTGGCGGTCCGTTAAAAAATGTTTGTGACGATTATTCTTTACTTATAGGTGATGCGGCTGGATTGTGCGGTGCGTTTGCGGCTGACGGAATAAAGGGATCTGTTGTTTCAGGAAAAGTGGCGGCAAAGCTTATTACTGCGTATTTAAATGGGGAGAAAAATGCATTGAAAAAATATCACGTAGAGATTCAGAAATATAATAAATTGATGACCTATTATAAAAAACAAATGTTATATAGATGGCTGTGGGATCGTATGAAAAGTAATAGGACTTTTGACACCATGTTCGATATTATTTCGAGGTCAAAAGAAGATTTTTTGAATCAATTTTGTGATAGCAAAGATAGGCACAAGAGTTTGTTGAGTATTGTTTTAAAAATATCTAATGTGCCGTTACTTTTGAAGTACAGTTGGTATTTGTTTTTGGATTTGTTTAAAATGTCTGAAAAGGGTATTTGACCTGAGTACTTATGAAAATACGTTTAGTTCAAGATAAGGATTGTGCGGGGATGGCTCGATTACAGCGTGCTACTATTCGTCATGTAAATTCTAAAGATTATTCTGAGGATCTTATTAAGGTTTGGGCTGGACGAACTAATGCTAAAAGATTTAGAGATAGTGCGTATAAATGTAAGAGATGGATTGCTGTAGAAAAAGATAGAATTATTGGATTTGTGGAGCATGGTGATGATGATGAATTGTGGGGTTTGTATGTGCATAAAAATTATGTTGGTAAGGGAATTGGAAGTCGTTTGCTTAACATCGCTGAAAAATCTCTTAAATCTCAAGGAGTTAAAATTATCAAGATTAAATCGACCATTACGGCAAGAAAATTTTACGAAAAACATGGATACAAAGTAGTCAGAAAAACTTTACATCCAGTTGAAAATAAGAAACTTAGAATTTTTATAATGGCAAAGTTTACAAAGGGGATTGGACCCGAGTAGTCAGCTAATGCCTTGGTAAGAATTTCTTTAAAGGAGTATATTAGGTATGTTAATTTGTTAATTTTATATATATGAATAAATTTGCAGGATTTCCTGGAGGAGAAGCGGCTGGATTTTTCCGTTTCTTTTTTCCGATGATGATTCTTTTAGTTGTATGGAGTTTATTGTGGAAGGGATTGGCTCTTTGGCATGCTGGAAGAAAAGGACAACCATGGTGGTTTGTGATTTTGTTGGTAGTAAACACTATGGGTATTCTTGAAATTATTTATCTTTTTGCTGTGCTTAAGATGAAGTTTTCAAAATTGTTTAAAAAATAATTTGTTAATTCTTTTACCTATTTTCGTATGAAAAAAATAAATGAAATGTTAGCTCTTTCGTCTAAAACTGCTGTTGTTACTGGTGGATCTAGAGGAATTGGTTTTGGGATTGCTTCAAGGCTCGCTGAGGCTGGAGCAAATGTCGTGATTGCATCGATTAATGAAGAAGAAGTGTCGAAAGCTGTGAAGACTCTTTCTGATAATGGTTGGAGTGCAAAAGGATTGGTCGCAGATGTTTCAAAGGAAGAAGATGTTTTGAATATGCGAAAATTTGCTATCGATAATTTTGGTGGTGTTGATATTTTGGTTAATAATGCGGGAATTTTTCCTTCTATGCCGATTGCCAATATGACGATTGAGGATTTTAAAAAAGTTATTTCTGTAAATTTGGAAGGTGTTTTTCTTTGTACAAAATATTTCAGTGAAGAAATGATCAAGAAGGGGAATGGAGGAAAAATTATTAATGTGACTTCTATTGATGCGATTCATCCATCGTCTATCGGATTAGCTCATTATGATGCGTCAAAACATGGTGTTTGGGGGTTCACAAAAAATAGTGCACTAGAATTAGCTCCTCATAAAATTTGGGTTAATGCCGTCGCTCCCGGTGGAATCGCGACTCCCGGAGTTGCAGAAATGCAGGGAGGTGGTGCTGATAAGACTATTGATATGTCGAAATTCTTGGAAGCATTTTTGAATAAAATTCCAATGCACAGAATGGGAGAACCCGATGATATTGCTAAGGTTGCACTTTTTCTAGCCTCAGATATGTCTTCTTATATGACTGGTTCACAAATCGTTGTTGATGGAGGATTTTTGTTGAGTTGAGGATAAAGTGTATAGCCAAAAGAAAACGGCTCTGCTTTTGGCAGAACCGTTTTTAATGTATTTGTGTTTACTTTATGCTTGTTGTTGTCCTCCTGCTTTTACGTGTTTTCTGTATTTTTCACATCCAGGACAACAAGTGGCTTGACCTCTTTTGATTGAAAATTCGTCTCTGTAGTATTTTACTCCACATTCTGTTGTAGGACATGTTGTTATTTCACCTTTTTCTCCATTATTTTCGAATTCTCTTCTTGCGATAGCTTCGAATATTGGATTTAACATATCTGCCTGCATGTCTTTCCAAGGGAATGAATCTTCTCTTGCTGCTTCCTCGCCGGATCCACCATTTGCTCCCATTCTTTCAGCCATTTCTCTTGTTGGAACTACTTCCAACATCGCTTGGAAACATGCTCTCGCATATGCATCGTTAACAATTAAATTCCATCTGTTTACCTGTTTAATAGCTGAGAATGATCCGTGTGCATCAACTGCGACTACATTATCTCTCCATTTAGGTAGATAAGCGCCGGTAGCTAAGGCGGCTTGCCTGCTTGCTTCCGGAGTGTCATGTCTACGGAGAGGAATAGTTACTGCCATGGTTGTTTCTTCCATTAATTCTCGAGAGGCTCTAGCATCTACAGGAACTGTTAGAGGTTCTGAATTTCTGTCCATTACCGATAAAATTCTTTGGTTTGCGGCGGCTCTTAAAATATCTACATCGCCTGTAGGCGTCATTAATCCTTCGGCTGGGACGCTTACGTCAAGGGCTGTAGTTAGGTCTTTTCCGACTATTGCTCCTTCCATCCTTGTGAACTCTTCTTCTGCCGTTTGTTTCTCTCTGAGAATGTTGCTTTCGATTCCTGTTAGATGAGTTCTCAATGTTCCAAGTATTTGATCATCAAATACATTTTCTTGTAGTATTAACTGTTTTTTCTTCATTTCCGCGTATTGTGTAAGCAATGTTGCAAGTTTTACTAATTCTCCTTGCATCGCATCCATGCTTCTTTTTCTTTTACCTTTTCCTAAAAGTCCACCGAGTTTAAGCTCTGAAATTTCCATTTTTGAAATCTCAGTTGTAAGTGCTTCGATAGCCTTGCTTCTTGCTTCAAGAGCTTCTGGAGAACAATCTTCTCTTTCTGTTTGTGCTATAGTTTTTAACTCATCAATTCTTCTAAGCAATGTTTGGACGTATTCCAATGCTGTTGCAAGTCCGGCTCGTGATTTTACTTCTTCGACTTTGGAACTTATGTCATTAACAATTCCTCTTCTGGATTGCATCAATTCTTTGCGAACATTTTCTTTTAGAGTTACGGCGACTGAATCTCTTAGGAATTCAGAAACTGTACCTTTTATTGTTCCCGGTATTTCGCCATAGTCTTCAGTGTCTCCGAAATCTTCAATTCCTTTCGTTGGAGCACTTACTCCTGCTAAAATATCTTGGATTTTTCTTCGAGGAAGTGTTGCTTCTGTTTCAGCGGCGACGATGTCCATTTTTGGAGCGAAAAGACCTGAGTCTTCACCAAAACGTTTTGCTTCATTTTGAGCATTTACAACTCTTGCACTTGGGTTTGTTGTTAATGTACTTGCTCCTGCTGAGATAAAAATGCTTAATGGAGCGTTCGGAGTGTTTGGGCCTTTTGCTTGATTTCTGCTAGGGCGTGCGTTGTTTCTTAGGTTCTGTAAATCATTACCTGTTTTGATTCTTGCGGCTAAAATTGCGGCGGCTGTTGCCATAGGTTCATAATGTCCACCGACATCTCTATGAGGGTTAGATCCTCCAAGGATCATTGTGTATTCAGGGCAACACTCTGCTTCGTGTCTGTGTTCTGGAGTTATTTGCATTCCTCTCCTTGCGAAAGCGGCGTTGGCCAAGGCCAATCCTGCGGCTGTATTTCTTCTTCTTTTTTGTGTAAGTCTTGAACCTTTAAGATTTCCATCCAAAGATTTTTCTCCAGATTGTGAAGTCATAGCGATTCTTTCGCCTATGATTTGTACTGAATTATTTGTTTCTTGAGGGAACATTTCTCTGGCTAGTCTCATCGCGTCTGCTTCTATAAGCAATGCTGACGGACCTGTACCTCCATGAAGTCCTCCTACTGAAGTAACGATAATTTCTCCAACGAATGGTCTGTGCTGGCCCTGTGGTCCCGGTTCTCTGAATTCCCTTAAAATGCTTCTTACTTCTATCAATGGATCTGTACCTTCAATATTGCTTTCTCTTACTCCGGCGTATTGATACATTCCAAGTCTTGGGTCTGATTCTGCACCTGCGTTGTTTGGATTTTCAATCAATACTTGTCCTGTGGCATGGTCCTTTACTCCTGAACTTATTAAAGTGCTGTTCAAATTACTTCTAAACATGTTTACAACCCTTACTCCCATGTCTGTCAGTTCAGATAATTGAGCGGTTTTGTTTCTTGAGTCAGCCTTGTCTACATCTCCTTTGTTTGTGTCTATGAATATTGCATGCGGAATAACAGCAAGACCTTTTTGGAATTCATTTCCAAATCTATGGCCGGAAGCTTTTAATTCTACTGCGAGCCTTGTTAAGGCTTCAAGTCCAGTACCTCCGACAAATATCAATATCTGTCGTGGAACGGGTCTTTCATCGATTTCAATGCCTGCATCTATGTTGTCTGCATGGCTTAAGTCAACGTGTCCGTTTGTTGGTGGATTTCTTCTTGGATCCTGTGCTGGATCTTGTGTTGGATCTGCTCCTGGATCTCGTCTTGGTGATGTAGTCATAGTGGTTATTTTTAAGGTGTTATTATATCTTATATTTTAATTTTGTCAAGTGTTGTTTTCAAGGGGTAGATTTAAGGTGTAAATTCGATATCTGTGCCAATCATTGTGGGCTTTGTAAGGACTTGTCCGTTGTGTTTTACTCCACCTCTTGTTGGTGTGAATTCATACGATTGTCCATTGACTCTTGCCTTGAATGGGCCTTGTCTTTTTGGCAGTTTGATTATTTTTGGGTATCCATTTCCGTCTTTATATCTAATTTGACCTTTTAGTTTTGGTTTATTTTCTTTGTATATAAGTGTTCCCATACCTGTCGCTGTAATTAACATCAAGATTAGAAGAGTCATTCTTACTTTGAATTTGATGGACTCTATTCTTTCTTCTATTCCTTTGATTTTTCCATCATATTCTGCTAATTCTTGAGAGTGTTTCCTGTGAAGTTCTGCGACTTTTTTTGCATAATCTTCCATGGCTTTTTGGTGAGCTGTATTTGCTTTTCCGTCTGCTTCCGCTTGAGCTTTTTGACCAAGTAGGCCGGTGAATTCTTTTAAAATGCCTGCTAATTCGTCACCTGTTGAGGCAGTGGTTGTTGTGATTTCTTTATTGTCAGGATCGGTTAGGGAATCTTTTACTTTTTCTGCGTTTGGTAAGTAAGATTTTTTAGGTACGATAATCTTTAATGGACTGTGTACTTCCGGATTTGGGTTTTCTCCTTCCTCTATACCGTCTGTCCATAATGCAATAATTCCGTTTGTGGATCCTTTTGTTCTACTAAGAATGTCTTCTATGGAAACTGCGAGGTGAGTGTTTACGCCTCTTTGTTGAACTACATCGATTTGATCAACTGCTTGTATTAAAGCCGCTTGGTCTTGTGGTAATTCGTGGCTTGTACAAGATGCATGTTCGTCTACCTGACATATGTTAACAGTATCTCCCGCTTGCAAAATTCCTCCTTTTTGCAAAAAATCTTTTGTTGCTTGTCTTACTCCCGGTAATTCTTTTGCAATTGCACTTCTTGTATGATCGACTGCTATCGTTAAGACGATAGGTGCTCTTTTTGCGACCGTTTTTTTCGGTTTTGGTGGTTCTGCTATTGGTTGCACTGCTGCAGGTTCATCTATAAAGCTTTTTGCAACTGGCTCTGCCCCATAGTATGCCCCGAGTCCTAATGCTGTTGTGACAGCTAGGCCCGCTCCGATTTTATTTAAACTTTCCATAGCTAATATTTAAAGAAGTATACATTTATATAGTATATATCTATTCTTGTCAAGTCTTTGTTTGATTTTTCTTAAAATGCTTTAGCACTGGATTGAAAGACTTTTTCGATGTAGAATGGGTTTAAATTAAAAATTAATAGATAGATGAAAATCATTGTTATAATAATACTAACTCTGTTTAACGGGCTTTTTTCGTTATCCGAGATTGCAATTTTGTCGGTGAAGAGGCATAGGCTGGAGCAAATGGCGTTGAAGGGAAATAAAAGGGCACAGATGGTTTTGGATTTATTGAAATATCCTGAAAGTTTTTTGTCTTCTGTTCAGGTTGGAATAACTTTGGTTGGAATAATCGCCGGTGCTTATGGTGGAGCGACTTTGACCCATGATCTTGTTCCTTATGTTGAAAAAATTGAGTTTTTTGCTCCGTATGCCTATGGCGTATCTTTTGCGATAATTGTCACATTGATAACATATTTTTCGATTGTTTTTGGGGAATTGATCCCAAAGACTATTGCGTTGAATTATTCGGAACAAATTGCACTTTTGATGGCGCCGTTTGTAAAATCTTTTTCAAGTTTGAGTTATCCTTTCGTGAAAGTTCTTTCATTTTCGACTACATTGATTCTAAAAGTTTTAAGTATTAGAAGTAAAAAATTGGATGATCTTACGGAGGAGGAACTCAAATATTTGCTTAAGACAGCCGGAAAACAAGGTATTTTGGAAAAAGACGAAACGCAGATGCATCAAAATATATTTTTCTTTTCGGATCAAAAAGCAAAAAATTTACAAACAAATGCGAGTGATATTGAATGGATTGATGTTCATGAAAAACTTGAAAGTATTGAGAAGAAAATCAAAGACAGTCCTTATTCCAAATTTCCGGTATGTGATGGAGATTTGGATAAAATAAAGGGAATAATTACTTCCGAGGATTTTTTTGAAAGAAGAAATCAGAAGAAGTTTTCTTTAAAAAGAATTTTAAGTGAGCCGATTTTTGTACCTGAAAATATGAACGCTTTTGATATTTTAAAACTGTTTAAAAAACACAAACAATATATCGGGATTGTGATGGATGAATTTGGGGAAGTGGAGGGGATTATTACTCTTCACGATTTGACGGAGGCTATTGTTGGAGAGCTTCCTGAGGTCCAAAATGAGATTGATCCGGATATTGTTGTGCGGGATGATTATTCATTTTTTGTGGATGGAGGAATACAGATTTATCATCTAAATAAATCTCTTGGCGCTAAAGTTATTAGCGAGAGTTCTCGGGATTACATAACATTGGCGGGATTTATTTTGCATTATTTGAAAAGAGTTCCGAAAGAAGGGGAGAAGTTTGTTCACAATGGATTTGAGTTGGAGGTGATTGATTTGGACGGAAGAAGAATTGATAAAGTTTTGGTTAAAAAGATTTTATGAATGTATTATAATTGCGGTGGTAAAAAATAAAAATTTAGCAATGACTAAGTTTGAAAATCCAAAAAAAGGCGAAGTGGCGGGAGTAGTTCCTCAGGAGGGAGAGGGGTTTAAAAAAAAGAAATTTGATATTAATAAAGGGACAGGTTTTGACTTAAAAGGGCTTGAGGCTGAGCCTGGGAATAAGTTGATTACTGGCGT
Organism: Candidatus Peregrinibacteria bacterium; assembly: GCA_030688025.1. Taxonomy (GTDB): domain Bacteria; phylum Patescibacteriota; class Gracilibacteria; order UBA1369; family LOWO2-01-FULL-3; genus UM-FILTER-38-24. The sequence continues at coordinate 30,309 of JAUYJL010000034.1, forward strand.
GGATCCTGAGGAATATAATCGAGTTTTTGTTGGTGATTTGGTAGAGTTGAAAGCGGATCCAAAGCGTTGGGCGAAAATGTCTTCGCGTTTTGTTGAGCATCTTGCTCGGGCTATGAAAGAGGATGCGGGAAAAAAGGCAAAAGAAGTTAAATCTCCTGCTAGTTATGAGGCTGAATTTGTTAATATGGAGTTGAATAACAGTGCGGGTCTTTTTGCTAGAATTACTCTTAAAAAGTTTTCTTCTGATGATGCAGAGTTTAAGGCTTTTGAAAAAGAAATTCAGAAAATATCTGCAAAATATATTTTATTGAGTCCAAAGGCTCAGCTTGAGATTGCAATTAAATTAAAGGAGAAATGGAATTTTAGTGGTGATGCCGAGCTTTTGCGAAAAATGATACTTATTAATATAAAAAGGTTTGGTGATCTTAAGTATATGAAAATGGCAGTGAAAGATCCGAAATTTATGGCGGAATATCAGAAACTTATTGAAAGTGGTGTGGATCCTGAAGAGGCTTTTGAGAAAGCTATGAAAAAAAGTTCGCTGAAATTACAGAAAAGTTTCGAAAAATATTCTAAACAATGGCAAAGTTCCAATGTTTCCGATGTTTTTTCTGAGAATGTGGTAACTGTGGCGGGGGTAAAGGTTGAAGTGCCCGCTGGTGATGATGTGAAGGCGGCTGTCGCGGCATATCAGCAGGAAGGTGTGCGTATAGATATTCCGGCTGATAGTCATGTTGGGATGGTCCATATTGGGTCTGGAATTGTAAGAGAGGTTGCGATGTATTACGTGAATGGTTCTCCAAAACTTTTTGTTTATGATGGGAATGCTGACAAAGGAGTTCGTGGGCCAATTGATTCGGCAAAAGCGAAAGAGGCATTTTTTGAGATGAGTATTGATGATTATTTTAGTAAAAAATTCCGTGAATTTGCTACTTTTGATTCTGAAAAAGATCCGACAAAAGTGGCAGACAATAAATTGTTGAAGGTGGCTCATGCGTTTTTTCCTGATTCAGCATTAAATAAAATTGCGCTTGATGCTGGGACTCGACAGCTTTTGGATAATTTTGCATATCTTTGTGTGACTCCTGATGAGAGGTATTTGTCGATGAATAAAAAAATCGACCTTTTTGATCTTATTGCAAATGATCCATTGACGTCTTATGACGCGAAAAAGATTTTGTCTGAGAGGAATTTTGTAAAGACAAAGGGAACTTTGAGTGTTTTTGAAGAAGAATTAAAAGTAAAGAGGCCTCAGTTCTTAGGTTCTAATTAATAATTATTTTCTGTAATTCTTAAAATGTCTGATATTTATAAATTTCTTGAAGAGAATGGAATTGAATATGAAAGGTTTGACCATCCTGCTGTTTTTACTTGTGAGGAAGCGGATTTGTTAAATATTGAAATGCCTGGAGTGAGCACGAAAAATCTTTTTTTGCGAGATAAAAATGGTAAACGTCATTTTCTTGTAACTGTTGATAAAGATAAACAGGTTGATTTGGGTAAACTTAAAGAAATTCTTGAGGTTTCTAAATTGAGTTTTGCTTCAGAGGAGCGGTTACAAAAACATCTTGGATTAACGCCTGGATCTGTCACTTTACTTGGGGTTATGAATGATTCTGATTGTGCAGTTGAAGTTATTGTTGATGAAGAGATTTGGGGCAAGGCTTTACAATGTCATCCTTTGATAAATACCGCTTCGCTTGTTCTTGAGGTTGAAGGGCTCAAGAGTTTTTTGGAAAAAACTAAACATATCCCAAGGATTATTAAAATTCCTCAAAAGACTGATTCGGATTAATCTTCTTTTTCTTGCAGATAAAATGGCAAGAGCCATGGTGGTTTTAATTCGGGGATTTTTTTGACGAGATATAAATCATTTAAATTTATTTTTCCGTGATATAAATCTCGTAAATCTCCGCCTTTTTCTATGAAAGCTAAAATCATTTTATGTCCCTTGAAGTAAACAAGTTCGCGAGTGAATCCTCCGGGTTTTGAGGTGTCCGTAAGTCCACGTTTTGTTTTTAGTGCGACACGCTGAGCTCTGGCTCTGTCAAAACCAAGGTTTATTAATGCGTTGACGGTTTCAACAAAACTTCCTTTTAGGGCTTGAGCGACGCCTATTGTTGATGATGCCGGCCAATAAGTTTTTGGAATTGGATGTGACTGAACATTGTTTTGGTTGTATATGGCGAGACCTTCTTCGGTAAATAAATAATCAGCCAGTCCTCTTTGGAAAATTTTATAAGGTTGAGTTTTTCCGTTTACAGAGGTCAAAACGTGAGTTTCAATTTCATGAGCTATTGTGCCCTTGAGTCTTTGGGATGAAAAAGTTGCATCTTCGCGAATTGATATGGTTTTTTCTTTTCCTGCAATTACGTCAGAAATTAATTCTTTTTGAATAACAACATTCCATTGTTTTAGGCCATATTTAGTGAGGATTTCTTCAAATTTTGCTTTTGCTTGAAGTGCATTTATCATAGGGCCTTCTTCCGGAAAAGTAGTTGGCATTGTTCTTACAAATGCTTCGGCTTCTTCTACCAATAGGGGATCAGGGGCGCCATAAAGTTCTATGGATTTTTCAACAAATTGATCTGTTCCTCTGGCTTGTAATAAATTTATTTTGCGCATGATTTCGTCGGCTTTCTTTTTCCAAAGTATTCCGATAATCGAATCAGGAAATGCCATTTTTTCAATTGTAGTAAGGAATTCTTCCGCATTGAAATTTAACGGTTTGTAAATAAATTGAGGATTGTAATTTGTGTCGGCAAGAATTTGTTTTTCTTCTTCTTCTAAATTTATCGGTTTCAAATAATGTAATAAATGTATTTGTTTGTCGATATCCATTAGACTTGATTCAAGCGCAAGGCTTTTGGTATTTTTTGATGGTTTTTCAGCGAAGATGGAAGGCCATGAAACTTTTGGAATTTTGACTGCGTTGCGGAGTGTGGTTTTTTTGTTTGGATCAATTAATATGTCTTTTAAATCACGCATGCCAAGTTGGACGGGAGTGTCTTCTCCCAAGTCTCCGATATCGACGACTGTGACAATTCTTTGGGTTTTGATGTTAAGTTTACATTTTGTATCTGGTTCTATTCCTAATAATCGCGCCAAATGTTGATCTACCATTGTTTTTTCTTTTGAGAAATCTACACGTGCATTTACCTTTTGTTTGCCTTTTTCTCCAATGATTTCAATAGTGTCGTTTAGTCCAATAATTGGTTTTTCTTTTTGTTCGGTAGGTCTTTCGGCACGTTGTCCGAAAAGATCGAGGGCGATTCGTACGCCTTTTTCTGGGGTTTGGACTTTGATTCCTTCAATACGTTCGAGTCGTCGATGCAGAGGTGCCATGTTTGCGATTTGTACTGAAAGGCCGGCGCGTGCGTTGATTTCCAAGAGTACTGGACCTGATGTTTTGTCCAGACTGATGTCGATTGCCGCAAACCCAAGATTACTTATTTGTTGAACGCGAGAGGCGATTAACAGGATTTTTTCCCAATGAGGAATTTTTAAACCTGTGATATCTCCATATCCGGGGACTTCGGAAATGCGTTTGCCGTATTGAGTTGTGTATGTGATTTCTCCTTTGGAAATGTCGATTCCGGCGGCGATTCCGCCTAAATGTACATTGGCTTTTCCGTCGGATTCTTGTGTTGGTAGTCGCAACATTGCCATTACCGGGATGAGGTTGTGAACGATTACACGGATGTCTGGAAGGCCTTTGTAGGCGATTGAAGCAAAGGGTTCCGGTGCTGAAAGTATTTGTTCGAAGAGTGCAATGTCTGAAAGTTCATTCATGGAATAACGACCGTCCAGTATGTCTTCAATATGATCTTTTAAAGTTTCTTGGGAAATGATTTCATCGTTTGATTTTATGAATTTTTTTCCTTTTCTATCTTTGATAATTATTATTCCTTCTCCGCCGTATCCGGAATCCGGTTTCACTACAAATGATTGAGGAAGGGAGTTCCAATTAAAATTTTTTAATTCTTTTTTACCGGAAATAGATGCGTATAATTTTGCTGTCGGAATGCCGCGGGCGGCGAGAAAGTGTTTTGTTTTTAGCTTACTGTCCGCCATTAATACGGCCTTTTTTTGATTGTAGGCTTTTATGTAAAGTAGATTTCTAGCGTTGATGCCGAGAAGGCCTGGATTGTGAAAAAACCACATGATACAAGAGTTAGTTTATTCTTCTTCTTCAGCATGTTTCATAACTTCTCGGAAACGGAATATTTCGGTCAGTCTTAGTCCTGTCCAACGGCCGAGGAGGACATTGATGAGAAGTAAAAGGAGAATTAGTTCTGGATAAGCCAACATTAATGTTTGCATGTATTCCCATTCTACCAATTCATAACATAATATTGAGACGGCCATCGTTTCTGTCATGAGAAATATTGTTGATTTGTATCCACGACCACTCAATGCGTTTGCGAATTTTTCGGCCATTGTTGTCATAACTAAGATCGGGAAAACTGCAATTGACGCGAGTTGGCTCACATTTAGCCATGCTCCAAAAGCCAATAAACCTAAAATTACTAAAGTGGAAGAACATAAAATAATCGCCAAACGTGGATGATGTAATAGATGGAATCGATCAAGAAATTTTCTGAATAGTGCTCCTGTGATGATGATTACTGCTAGGATAGCCAAACCGGCATTTATGCCTAAGGCAAGGAAAGATAAGGTGATGATTGATGTTGAATACAGTCCAAATGTGCCGAATCCGATGACTTGTTTTATGAATGTAATTAGTGTGACAATGAGTGGCAACATTAGAAGTAGGACGATTGTATTTGAGGGGATTCCTTTTGTGATCATGTAATTTACTAAAGAAGAAATCGCGTTCCATAAGCCAATATGACTTGATTCTGCATTGATGATGCTGTACTGAGCTCCGCCTTTTGATAAGGATATTATGAAGTCTTTGGTCGATTCTGAGGCGATTAGATTTCTTAATTGATGCTGTCTTGTTAGAATGATTTGCTGAGGTTCAATAATGTTGAAATTGCTCTGCATTATTCTTCCAAGTGTCGTGAGATTTTTGTCGCTAATTACGATAAGGCTTTTCCCTTTTAAAATTTCTTTGATTTCAGGGCGTTCTTGGACAAGTCTTGTGAGGGAATTGATTCCGCTACCACGGCTGGTCCATAGGATTATGTTTTCTGCACTACCAAGAATGTTTTTTTCTTCGACTGTTTTTTTTGCCAAGGCTTCTTCGGAAATGAAAGCGGTAGTGCTGTCATAACTGTCTATAACTTTGATGAAAATGCCATTGTCTTTTGCTTCTTCAACCAGGCTTTGAATGGTTTCCTTTTGATCTAAAATGTCTGTTAGGAGAGCCATTAATTTGCCGTAAACGAAAACGTTATGAATCACTATTGTGTCCTTATCTCTTTGTTTCATTGTTAATGTGACTTGGTAAGAGCCTGTGTTTTCAAAGCTGTGGACGACTTCTTCACCTTTTTCTTGGTGGGATTTGTCTCCAAAGTCCCATGAATATGTGACCGGTTCGTCCGGATAGAGAAGTTGTGGAGAGGATATGTCAAAAATGATATTTTTGCCTGCTTCCACTATGTCGTTTGAGGCTATAGTTACGGTAAATTGTGGATCGGATAAACTAACTCCTTGCGCAAGTTGTGCCGTCATTACTATGGATAAAATAAATCCAATCAGTAGTGTTGTAATTATTTGCTTAATCATGTTTGGAATTGTATCATTTTTTGTTTGTGGTATCAAGAATGATGTTGGTTTTGGTTTGAGTGGTTGGCTTGTTGAACAAGAATTTTGAGATAGGTCAATTAAAAATTTGGAATATTTTTTTTAAAAAAGCTGTAATGGTTTGTATAAAGCCGGATTGTCTAATTCACCGGAAATTTGACCGATTATCAAGAAATTGATAGAATTTACAAGTTGTATAAATTCTTTTTTTATTTTTTAAATACTTTTTATATGTCAGATGACAATACACAGACAGGTGAAACTCCAGTTGTTCCAGAGGTTGCTCCAGAAGCTACTCCAGAGGTAACTCCAGAAGCAACTCCAGAAGTAACTCCAGAAGCACCAGTTGCTCCGGAAGCTACTCCAGAGGTAACTCCAGAAGCACCAGTTGCTCCAGAGGCACCAGCAATGTAATTTGCAAAATCAAAGCCTGCGAAAGCAGGCTTTTTTTGTTGTGTTTTTTTATTTCAATTCTTCTAAATCCAGCAATTCATTTAAAGTGACTTGTTCTACAAATTCTGGCATATGGGAGACCAAAATGATCGCGCCTTCATAGTTGTCGATTGCTTTTGCGATGATTGGTAAGTGACGGAAATTGATGTGATTTGTCGGTTCATCCAAAATTAGTAAACCAGGTTCTTGCAAAACGAAACGAGCATAACAGAGCAAACCTTTTTGTCCTTCAGAAAGTGATCCGACTTTGTTTTTCATTAATTCTGAGGTTAATAAAAAGTGTGCGCCTGTTGCGTAAATTTTTTCATTTGAGGGGTCGGCTGCGATTTCCATTAGTGAATCGTAAACTGTTTTTTCAAAATCCAAACCCGCAAAATCTTGCTGATAGTAGCCAACTTTCACTTCTTCGGTTATTTTAGTGCCTGCTGATTTTCCTTCCGCTAATTCTCTAAGGAGCGTGCTTTTTCCGATTCCGTTTGGTCCTACAATTCGAAGTTTACTTCGATTGAAAAGTTTCATTTCTACTTTTTTTGGAATTTTTTCGTTGTTTTTTATTACTCCGACTGAAGAAATTCTTACGACAACATCAGACCATTTTTGTGACGGAATAATAAAATTTCTGATGGTTTTATCGTCGCGTTTTACGTCGACCATATTCTCTTCGTCTTCAGCTACTTCATCTCGAAGTTTGCTCGCCAGTTTGCGCATTTTTCCTCCTTTGTGTGAGAAGAAATTTACTTTATCTTTTCTGTCTTGAATGTTTTTTTCCAGTTGAGCATTTTTTCTTTGTTCACGTTCAATTTGTCCTGCGATTTGCTCTATTACGTCAAAATAATCTCCAACATATTGTTCAACTTTTTTTGAATAAACGTCTAAATTTAAAACTCCGTCAGTGAAACAATTTAAAAAATTTGCATCATGCGAAATCACAATAACTGTTTTTTCATATCCCATCAAAAATCCAGTAAGGTGATTTATGCCTTCTGTATCAAGATTATTTGTTGGCTCGTCGAGAAGTAAAATGTCCGGTTCTTGAATTAGTGCGTAAGCGAGTAGAAGTCTTGCAAGTTGTCCTCCTGAAAAATCTTTGATTTTTTTATCCAATGGAGTTGAAAATTGAACTACTTCAAATACGTCTTTGATTAATTTTTCGATGTTATATTTTTTTTCTGAGAATGCAGTTTTGAAATATTCTAAAACTGTGTGTTCAAAAAATCTTTTTGGCATAACTTGAAGTCCGATGCCGACAGATGCTCCGTTTAGGATGTGCACTTTGCCTGATATTGGCTTTAGAGTCATGTCTGCGGTGATGTCTTCTTTTACACCTGCGGCGCCTAGAATCAATTTAAAAATTGTACTTTTCCCCGCACCGTTTTGTCCCATGATTGTAATTTTTGCATTTTCACGAACAGAAAAACTTGCCTCATTTAAAATGGGTTTATTTTGGTCGTAATGAAAACATACATTATCAAATCTTAATACAACATTTCCTTGATTCATATTCTTATGCAAATTTAAATATTTAGTGCTTACACTAGCGATTTTTTTGAGGAAATGCAAGGGGTTAATATGTCACATCCAGTCGTCCCGTGTTTGTGTCTCCAAGATAAAAATGGAAATTTAATGTCATTCCGACTTTTGTTGCGGTGTTTATTATTGATAAGATTGAAAAAGCATCTAGTCCGAAAGGAATTGCGGCTATTCGACAGGAAATAAGCGATAGACTTAATGCTAAAGCTTTTGTTGTTGGTGTTAGGTGTTGCTAGAAGTTTTTGAAAAATTGGCTCTCGCTTTGCGGGGGCCTTTTTTTATGAATTTTCTATCATAAATCGTAAACAGGTGGAATTTCTTTGATGAAGTTTTGTGCGAAGGTATAGGTATATGCGCCTTGGAATGGCATTACTATGATGTCTCCTTCTTTTGGTGTGTTTTTTGTATAGAGGTAATATCCCCAAACGTCGTCGGGTGTGCAGAGTGAGCCATAAGTTATGAATGGAATTTCGTTTTTTTGATCGAATTGCGAGAGATTGAAGAGGGGAACATAATGAAAAAATTGATATCTTTCCCATCCGATCATGTTGTTACTGCCGTCCGTTATGCCGAGGCGTGGGTTTTTGATGTCGATGATTTTGAAAATCATGTGCATTGCGCTGTGACAAATATATCGACCGGGTTCTGCGTAAAGTGAAATGTTTGGTAGAAGTGGAAGAATTTCTTTTTTATAAATCTTAACAATTTCTTTTGCAAATTTTTCTATTGGATTGACTTTTATTGGGACATATCTTTTGTTTGGTTTGGTTGCGAATATATCTTTTTCGGTTGGTACTTCCATGCTGTCTTCTTCAGGATTCCATGGGTGAATTCCCTCAAATGGTTGCGGGTAAAAGCCTCCTCCCATGTCTATGTATTCAAATTGTTTTCGTTCGTTTTCTGTAAAATTCTTTTTTAAATATGTTGCTAATATTTTGAAAGTTTTTATGTATTTCTCTGGTGTTTTATTGTAACTAATGTGGAAGTGAATTCCACAAAAATTTATTGATTTGTATTTTTTTGCTTCATCAAAAAATGGTTTCAAATTTTCTATTGGAGTTCCGAATTTGGTCCATCCATACTGCATTTTCGTGTATATTCTTACTCCGCATCTCATTGTTATTTTTTTTGCTTCTGTCATTTTTGCGAGTAATTTTAGTTCGCGAATGCTTTCTAAATTTACTGTGATTTTTTTGTGATGTTTTAAAATTAATTCGAAATCTTTTTCTGTTTTTGCGGGGCCTGTGTAAATTATTTTTTTGGCGTTTGCGTCGACGGCGAGCTTAAGTTCTCGCTGACTGGAGACGTCTAAGCCTTCTTTCTCTTGTACTACAGTTTTTAAAAGTCCTGGATAATAATTACTTTTTGTTGCGAAAAAAATATTTATATTTAGTCCTTCTTTTTTAAATGCGTTCTTGAAAGTTTGTACGTTTTTTTTGACTTCTTCTTTGTCGTAAATATAAAGAGGTGTGCCGATTTTGTTTGCTATATCAAGAAATCGTGGTCGTAAAGTTTTAACTTTTTGGAATCGAGGTTTGAATGAAGGATTACCAGATGTTTTCATTTTTGATTTCTATTGAGGTATATGAATACTATAATGTATGTGTCTTTATATTAAAAGATTATTTGAATCTATGAATGTACGTTTTGTTGAAGAAATAGGTGAGTGTGAAAAATTGTGGGAGGAATTTTCTCCGCATTTGTCTATTTTTGATGAATGGGATTTTCGTTTTTCGTTTTTGGAATTTTATAAGTACAATATTTATTTTGTCCTTCTAGAAGAGGAGAATCAGAATGTTGGGTTACTTCCTCTTTGGTATATTCCTGAAAAAAATAAGTATTTCTGGATGGGAGATATTGGTGATGGGTTTGACTGGCAGGAGGAAAATTCTTTTTGGGTGAAAGATGAAAAATATTTAAAAACTTTGATTGATTCTTGTCCGAAATCTACAGTTTTAACTAGCTTGAAAGAAAGTGTGTGTGGTTTTTTGGGGGAAGATGGCAGGCTTTCGAAGGCCAATCCTAAACAAATTTTGAGTCTTGATGGTATTTCTTCTGTTGAGGATTTCTTGATGACTGTAAATAAAAAACTTCGACAAAATTTACGTAGAGATAAGAAAAGAGTTGATGAAGTAAACCCAGAAATTGTGTTTGATCATTTCGAAGATTTTGGGGCGCTTGTGAAATTTAATTCAGATAAGTTTTTAGATTCTCCATTTAAAGATGAGCGCATGGTTAAGACCTTTAACCTTATAATAGAAAATGGGAAAAATGGCGTGAAATATAAAAGTAGAATGATTTCCGTGAAGGTTGATGGAGAAATTGTTGGAGTTGATTTGAATTTTATTTGTGGAGATGTTTACTATACGATGTTATGCGGGAATGATACTGAAAAATGTCCTGGAATAGGGCATTATCTTACCATGCTTGATATAGAGGATGCTCTTTCTTTAGGGGTAAAGCTTATTGATTTTGCTGAAAGCGATGAAGGGTCATACAAAGAGAAATTGTTTAAAACAATTTCTCAATTTGCTTTAGCTACTTAATGTTTGAAAGTAGTAGTTTTTCTATTCCTGAAAGAATCTTGTTTTTATCTTTTATCGAAAAAGTTCCATGTTCTATTTTTACGACTGGTTGGTGGGCGATTGCCATCCCATAGTCATCTTCTTGGTTTAGGACAGTGTTTTCTTTAAGTTTATGGTCTATGAAAACAATATTCTTATTTTTGAATTCTTTTGTTTTGTTAGATAAATACTTTAAAGTTCCATTTTTTATTTCGTACATTCCGACTTTGTGGATTCTTTTAGTTTTTTTTCCGCTTAATTTGTTCTCGAAAAAATCTAAATCTAAAGTACAACCTTCGTAAGTTGTATTTGGAACGAAAGGTTTGTTTGCAGAAAGTTTTTTTCCAGTAAGGCCTTTTATGAATTCTTCATTAAAATCATATCCATGTAAAAGCTCTTTTCTCTGCGATATTTGTATGCTTGATAGTGAGAGTCTTGGGTTACACTCGATAACGAAAACATCATTATCTCTGATAATAAGGTCAATACTTGCTGTGCCATAAAGTTTCATTTTTTGTAAAACTTTCCCCATTGATACAAGAGTTTTGTTTAGATTTTTTATTCCTTCTTTTTTGAATTCTGAAGTTTTCATCCATTGAATTCCGAGATATTTGTTCGTGTTTTTGCTGTCTAGCATGATTGCTTGTCCTCTGATGCTAGAGAAAATCATTTCTTTTTTGCTTAGCAATAAAGTTACTCCGATTGGAATTCCTTTTATGAATTCACGATATAAAAATGGAAATTTTATTTTTTTATCTTTGAGTAGTTCTAGTATTCCTTTTTTATCTTTTACTAAAAATGTTCCTTGAGATCCATGGCTGTATGGGGCTTGAACTACTCCCGGAAATTTTGTGATTAATACTATGTCTTTTTCTTTTTTTGGAATGATGCTGAATGGAGATGAAATTTTATTTTTTTTCAGAAGTTTGTCGAAAAATATTTTATCTTCAAGTGTTCTTTGAAGTGTCCACGAAGGGGATAACAGCTTGATTTTGTTTTTCTTTGCCCATTTTTCTATTGGGGGTAAAGATAATGTATTTATATAATATGTGTCGATTTTTTTCTCTTTTAATTTATCTAAAAAATTTGGTATTTTTATTAATTCTTCGTCTGATGTTTCTGTTTTTTTATAATCTATTGTTATTAGTTTGTCTTTTCTAATATTTGCATGAAAAAAATCTTGTTCTGGATGATTATTAATGACTATATGAAAAAAATTATTGCTGTTTTTTGAAAATAATATTTCGTAACTTTGCAGTGCTGCGATTTTCATTTTTATTCAATTATTATTTTAATTTTGGCTATTGCTTTGTTTACGTTTTCTTCTGCTTCTTGCGGCGTTTTCCCTTTTCCTGAAATGTAGCCTATGTAGTCGAATCTTTCTGGTGGTGTACCAACTTTATCTCCTATAGTCATAATCGTGTCGATATTGAAAATATTTTTGTTATTTTTCAATTCTTCAGGAATTTGTATTGATTTTATTGTGCCGTTTTTTTCAGGCATGATGTATTTTAACATTGCATGACAGTTGTTTTTTACGTCGTATTCTCGATGAATTCCTAATGCTATCATTATTGATTCGTACATTAGGTTGTAACCTGTTACTTCGAGAATTGTTTCATGTAGGTCGTCTCCGCCTATTCTACAGCCTATCTCTACGATTTTTGGGCCTTTCGATGTAAACATTATTTCAGTGTGTGTCGCTGAATTTTTGATGTTCATGGCCTTCATTGTGTCTTCCAAAAGTTTTTGTATTACTTCTTTTTCTCCTTCTTTGTAGATGTATGGTAATCTTGCGGCTAATTGCATGAAATATGGATAAGTCATCCTTATTTGATCTTCAACTCCCATCATTGTAATTTTTCCGTCTTGAACGAATGAATCTATGCTTATTTCGTGTCCATCCATGTATTCTTCAACTAAATAATCTGTGATCATATTGACGTGATCATTTACTCCAATGAGGTCCATTTCCTCTTTGTTAAAGGCAAAAACATCACCGTCGATTGCTTTTTCTTTTAGAAATTTTATTGAATTTTCGTAGTTTTCTTTTAGATTTTTTATATCTTCGTCATTTCTAATCATGAATGTTCCATAACTTGCATTTCCTCCGACAGGTTTTGCAACACATGGAGTTTTTATCTCCCTTATGCCATTAATCAATTCTTCATAATTTTTACAAAGTTTGAATTTTGGGATTGGAACTCCTCCTTTCTCTAATATTTGTCGCATGTGGTATTTACTGCGACAGTTGAAGGCGACGATTGGTTCATTGCCGATACATCCGTATTGTTTTCCTAAAAGTGCAACTAGGGGAGTAAGCCATTCTGATGTTTTTATTGTGACTGCATCAAATTTTTCTTTTTGATTTTTCATGTATTCAAGCGTTTCTTTCGTTTTCCTAAGGTCATATCGGAAATGTTTTTCAAAAACTTCAGGTTTTGGTTCAAAAGATCCATCACTCAAAAGGTATACTTTGTGTCCGAGTTTTTTTACATCATAAAAAGCTTGATATACGGCATCTGAATAATCTGAACCCGTTACGATTAAAATATTTTTGCTCATTAGAATTGTAGGTGATAGAACGGTGGTTTGTCTTTGTACCTTTGTATTGCCATCCAAAGTATTTTTTCTATCAAATCTTCATAGCTGTATCCTGCGAGTTTTGCGGATATGGCTATGAAATTATCTGTTTCAAGTGGTGGATTTGGATTCAATTCAATCACATATGGGTTTCCTTCTTTGTCGACTCTAAATTCTATTTTGCCATAATCGTGACAATCAAAAATATTGTAAACATCGAGAGCCATTTCGCTTATTAATGTTTCGAGTTTTTTGTTTATTTTTGCAGGTTTTTCAACTTTGATTGTATCTAAAATATATTTGTTTTTTTCATCCCAAAGATCTGATGAATAGATGTGCCAGTGATTTTTTTGTACTTTATCAAAAGTAGAGCGAATCAATGGAAGAACTTCGACATCTTCTTCATTTCCGATGAGGGATACGTCAATTTCTGTTCCTTCGATGTATTCTTCGATAAGTGCTGGTCTTTTGAAATCTTCAATGATGATTCGTAATTGTTTTTTTAATTCTTTTTCGTTTGTAACGACAGATTGATTGTCGATTCCAAAGAAATTATCAGAATTTGCAGGTTTTACTATCAATGGATATTCGAGTTCATCGCTTATTTTATCGTCCATGCTTTCTACATAATCCCAATCTGGAGTTGGAATATCGTGATATTCAAGAATTTTTTTGACTTTTATCTTGTCCAAAGAAAGAGATAATGTTCCTGGATTTGAGCCTGTGTAAGGCAATTGTAGCATGTCGAATAATGCGGCTGAGTGTGATTTTAATAGTGGAGAATTATAGATCGCTTCACATAAATTCATCACGAAATCCAGATTTGCTCGTTGAATTTTTTCGATAGGTAATGCTGATTCTCCTATGTCGAATAGGCTTACATTATAGCCTTTTGATTCAAGTATGTTTTTTATAGTTTCTCCTGTGAAAAACTTTTTTGCGTTTTCGCTGTAGATTGTAATTGTTGAATTTGCGACGATTCCAATATGTAATTTTTTTATTTTGTTTTTATCTACGATTCTAAGTTTTTCTATTTTTGAGGCCTTGATGATTTGTTCACGAAGAATTGAAGCGGAGGATAGGGAAGACTGTCTTGTTGTTTTTCCGAGTGATGAATCTTTATGGAAGCGTGTTACGTTTATTTCTATTTTACTAATTACTCTGTTCATTAAAGTTTCTGCTTCTTGATATGTGCGTCCTTTTACAACTGCCCATCCTGCGTTCTCAAATCCTTCTGGTGGTACCAAGATCGCATCTCCTACATTTTTTGTTATTATTAATTGAAGAACGTTTTTCGTTTGTTGTGCTTCTTTTACTCCTTCAATATTTGTGATAATTCCTGAATGATTCGGGATGAAATAGCGGCAAATTACGCATCCTTTTGCCTGGGTGTTTTTGTAATTTGTGGTTACGCCGCATGCGATTCTTATTCCTATTTCAACCATATCTGTGTCCCAAACATTTTTAACGTTTGTGTAAATATCATCTCCTCCCATTCTGGATCCGACCTCGACTATTTTTGTGCCTGTGGAGGTCATTTTTATTTCTATGTGAGCAAGACTGTTTTGTACGCCTAGTGCAATTAAGGCTGATTCTGCTAGTTTTATTGCTTCAGCTTCTATTGAGTCTTCTAGTCTTGCCGGAGCGATATCTCCGTATTCTATGAAGTATGGTGGTTTTATAGGTTGTTTTTCATTTATTCCTATGACGTGTGGAATTCCATATTGAGAAAAACATTCTAAACTGATTTCCATTCCGTCCATGTATTCTTCGTACAAAAAAGTTCCGTTGTTGTATTTAAAAATTGGATTGAATTTTTCGTTACAGTTTTTTTGTAAATAATCTAAAGTGCTTTTTGCTTCTTCTTCGTTGTTTACTAATATTACGAATTCACTGTCCGCTCCCCATGCAGGCTTCATTACTGCAGGGAAACCTATTTCTTCCATTCCCTTTTTTAAATCGTTTCTGGTTTTTACCATTTGGAAAAGTGGATTGCCGAGATTTGTTTCAGCAAGTCTTTTTCTCATCTCGTGTTTGTTTCTTGTTCTGATTGCAGTTTCGTAGCTATTTCCAGGGAGTTTAAATTCTTCGCATACTTTAGCCAAAAGAGGAACGTCGTCTTCCCAAAAAGTTATTGCTCCGTCGAATTTTATTTCAGGATTGTTTTTTTGAAAAAGTTTTAATTTATCAATTACTTCCTTGTGATTGTATGTGTCAGCCTCTATGAAATATGTAATTATTTTTTTGTTTGTATCTAATTTTTGATTAACCAAAATGATGTTTAGGCCTAAGCTTTTTGCTTTTTCAAGTGTGAATTTTTTTTTCTTACCACCTGAATTTATGAAGATTATATTTTTGCCAAGTAAGTCTTTATTTGGGGGCATTTGTGGTTTTTATATATATGTGAAAAACATAGGTCTTATCTTAAAAAAATACAAGAGGTTTTTGTAGATAAATGCGACTTGTTTTCTTGTTGTTTTATTTGCGGTTTTATTTGCGGAAAAGTTTTTTTTGGACTAAAGTTGGCGGCATGACTGCACAGAATTATTTATGGATTCTTTTTGCCGCTATAATGGTGGGATTTTTGGTTGTAGATCTTGGCTATTTTAACAGAAATCCGCATAAGATAGGGCCTAAATCTGCGCTTATTCAAACTGTTTTTTGGATTTTACTTTCTCTAATTTTTGGAGTTTTGATTCTTGTTTTTTTGGGCAAAGATATGTTTGCCCAATTTATGAGTGCGTATTTGACTGAAAAAATGCTATCTGTCGATAATCTTTTTGTGATAATGCTTATTTTTAGTTTTTTTAGTCTTGATGAAAAATATCATCATAAAGTTTTGTTTTGGGGAATTTTGGGGGCAGTTGTTTTTAGGGGAGTTTTTATAACTGTTGGTGCTGTCGTAATACATCAATTTTACTGGGTGTTATATATCTTTGGAGTTTTGCTTATTTATACCGGAATTAAACTTTTTGTTGACAAAAAAGAAGAACATGCGGATTTTGAGCATAGTAAGATTGTTCGTTTGGCTAGAAAATTTTTGAGATTTACGCCGAGTCCGCATAACGGAAAATTTATCGCGAAGGAAAATGGTAAGTGGTATTTCACTCTTCTTTTTATGGTTATGATCCTTGTTGAGACTACTGATGTAATTTTTGCAGTTGATTCTATCCCTGCCGCTTTTTCGATTTCACAGAATCCTTTTATAGTTTTTACTTCAAATATCTTTGCGGTAATGGGGCTTAGGGCAATGTTTTTTTTGATCGAAAATGTTTTGCATAAATTTCATCATTTGCAGAAGGGTTTGTCTTTTATTCTTGTTTTTATAGGGCTAAAAATGCTTGCAGGGATTATTGATGTGCATATTTCTTCGGTTATGTCCCTTGTTGTTATCTTGTGTGCTTTGTCGCTTTCGCTTATTCTATCAGTGATATTTCCTAAGAAAATATAATTTAATTCTAAAAATATGAAAGGATATCAAGGAGCAATAGAAAAACTTACGCTTGAGAATGAGAATTTCAGAAAAGTTCTTTATACCGGTAAACATAGCCAGCTTGTGGTGATGAGTCTTAAGCCAAATGAAGAGATTGGAATGGAGATTCATGAAGAGAATGATCAGTTTTTTCGTTTTGAGAAGGGAACTGGGAAAGTGTTTATTGATGGGAATGAATATGAGGTTGCAGATGGAGATGCAATAGTTGTGCCTTCAGGCGCTCAGCATAATGTTGTAAATACGTCTGGTACGGATGCATTGAAACTTTATACTATATATTCTCCGGCTCATCATCGTGATGGGGTTGTGCATGTTACGAAAGAAGAGGCGGAAAAAGATGATGAACATTTTGAAGGGGTTACGACTGAGTAGTAGTTTTGTTCCAACATGGATTGTTTGGGGTTAAATTAAACAATAGGTTGGGACACTAGTGCATCATCGCGGCTACGTTACGTTGGACAATTTGTTAAACATATGATATTATACTTAAAGCTAAGTTTAAATAATTTCTATGTCTTCTGATTCAGAGCATGATAAAAGTATGGCTGATGATTCTCAAATACCAGCAGGGAGTAAGTTAAAGTTGATATTTGAGGAAATTGTTGAATACAAAAAAGCTGGAGTACCGTCACCAACTACGCGACAGGAGTACGATAGACTCATGGCTGCCAGAACTGAATTTAATAGGGGTTTAAACGAATTAAAGCTTGATCCAGACCTTGCTAAAGGCTTGAGAGCCCAATTTAATGAAGCTTTTGGAGTGGTAATGGCAGACGGAGCCTTCCAACCTTTTGCTATGGAAGATGAAACGAAAACCGCGGAGACCAAAAGGGTTGCGACATTGGCTCAAAGAGCAAATAAAAAAGAAGAAGTGAACGGTTTATTGGAGAAAAACAGAGAAGTTTTAAGTCAAAATGAAATAGATACTTTTGTTAAACACTACGAAGTGTTGCCTGATTTTTTGAAGGATACTTACCTTAATATGGCTAGGGCTGCTTTAAGTAAAAGCTCCCTGACTAAACGGGTTACCGCCTTTAGAGGAATGTTGTTTGAGTTGGGGTCCAGAGCAAGAATTGCCTCCTGTCCAGATGCCAAACTGTCGGAATTCAATCAGGATTTTTCTTTAGAATTTGTTGGATACAAGCCTAACACTCCCTTTGCAGATTTATCTGATGTTCCAACCGATGTTCAGAAACCACGGGAGTCAAAAGGAAAGCCGATTCCAAATGTGCAGATTGATGTCGGCATTGATCGTGGTGGTAAGCCCTATATCGTGGAGACAAAATCTTACACCCGTAGAGTTTTGGGAAGAGAGCATGAGGTCGGTTCAGCAACAAGCATAAGAAATCAAGTTTTAAAGTACCAAAAGGCTTATGAAGGAGGGATAATTGCCGGAGCAACTATTGAATTTACCGGAAGAATTGATAAGGCGTTTTATAATTGGTTTATTGGCGAACATGGAACACGCCCAGCACCTGCGGTGGAAATTGTTTGTAGGATGCCATTGCCGAGTGGAGGTAGTTATGGATTTGTTTTAGTTTCCCCGAGCGAGGCAATTCAGGGTTTAAATTTAGTGCAGGATACTGATTATACGCAGGAGGATCAGACAGTGATTGAAGGTATTCAAAGAGCTTTTGAAACTGGGAAAATCGTAGATATTCTAGAAAAAGTTAACTTAAATGCTGAAGCGGTGGGTATCCCACAGGATGCTATTGATAATCCAGATAAGATTGAAGATCTTAGAGTACTAAGAATTTACCTTGAGGAAAGGAACAAATCTATTTGGAGAGATTTAGGTGAATTATAGGGTAAACGTGGAACTTATTGTAGTAGTTTCAAACATTTAGGACAGTGTAGTTGAGTTTTTGTTTATGCAACTGGTATTTCAGGATTCCAAATTTCAATGGTGACATAAAATGTTTGGTTTTTTGTGGACGGTTTTCGTTGAAATATTTAAGT
>JAUYJL010000009.1 GCA_030688025.1 Candidatus Peregrinibacteria bacterium
AGTTTTGCTCTAGTTGAAAACAAAAACTACTTCTCTTTAGACCCCGAATTTGATACGCAACCTCCCACAATCTCATTGTTTTTTTGCATAATTTATGATAGAATATCTGGATAAATAGAACAAAAATCAAAAATAAAAATGGGAGGATTAGATTCACATAAAGGCTCGGAAAAGCCTAAAGCAGGGCCAAATATTTCGGATCAATGTTCCGAAGCACGCCGTGAGATGGGAATGACGCCTGCGGAGGGATTATGTGTTCCAAGAAAGCCAATACAGCCTGCACAAACCGAACGTCAAAAGGTGGACGAATATTTCCGTAAAATGGAGCAAGAATTCGATGCTTTAGGCATAAAATTGCCCGTAGATTTCTACAAAGGTGGTTATTACACGCTGGTGTCAAAGGAGAAAAGACCTCCGATTGAATTGGTATACAGCAGGATAAAGATATTCTTTACGAAGGCTAAGGAATCCACTTTAGCGGCAACAATAATCCATGACAGGTCAAAAGATCTCCTCGAAATATTACAGCTTCATCTTCTTGGTAGAGATCAGGAAGCAAATGATCTCGAGATAGAATTATTTTCAAATATCGATGCGAAAATTTTGAGAAACAGTATTGAAAAAATAATCGGAACAAAATTCAATAACGACCAAGCGAAAGAATTTTCATCACAGTTACTGGCAAACAATATAACTCTAAAGATTGCAGTTAAGCTTATCGGACAAATAAAAAAATTATCTCCGGAAGATTTTAAATCCTTAAAACTCTCAAAAGATTTATTGATCAGCAATCTCGTTGCGTTGATCGTTATTCTCAGAGAAGTGGGAGTAAAAGCAAAAGATTACGTCAAAGCGCAATTGAACATAAGGGCAAGATTTACGCGAAAATATACCGCAAACAAAAGAGAAATTGAAAAAAATAAAACAGTAGTGAAAAAATTTGGGAAGAGAATAGCAAGATACAAAAAAGAAAATCCTGGGGTTGAATTAGACGAAACACTCGCAAAATACGAAGCTACAATGGTCGATGCGGCACACAATGTTGTTTACTACGAAATGTTACAAATGCTTGAGTCAACAAAAAGCGAATTAGCATTTTCATATTTAAATAAATTAGGAAAAGCTCTCGACTATACAAAAGCAAAAACAGCAATTGAGGAAATGTTTCAGAGTAAAGACAGTAAAAGTATTAAATCCTTAAGCTCGAAATACAAGGTCGCATTGCCGGCAACAATTAATTCCCTTCAAACTGCAGAATCAAATTTTGAAACAAAAAGCGTAGACGAATATATCGCAAGAGAAACAGGAAATAGCCCATACGCAAGACAAGCCTACGATCAATTCTACAAAACAGGAAAAGTGGAGGGATCAGACAAAACAGCAATTTTAAACAGATTGGCATTTGAAAGCTCAAAATTGATAGATATCTCAGATAAACTTGCCGACAAGATAGACGCAGAAGCAACATATTTCGAAAAATTACTCCAAAAATATCAAGATATTTCGCAAGTTCCGGCAAAAGAAAAAAGAGCAACTGCGCTAAGACTGCAGGGCTACATACAGCTATTAAATCAATATGCATCTATGCAGGGAAGGCTTCTTTCGATAGCCGCGACATACGATTTGATGGGGACAAGGCCGGAAAAGAAACCGGAAGACACAGAGAAAAGATCATGGGAAACCGTAGTGGCAGAGGTAAGGCAGGAGGCTGAAAACTCAAACAATGAAGCGAAGATAGTGGCCTCATTTCTAGATATAAAAGGCTACGAAGGGCAGGATATAAATCAGGCATCTTTGTCACGCCTAACGCTCACATTAATTCAAAAAGAAAACGCAGGTTTGGAAGCAAAATATAAGGGAGTCATGGATAATGTTTCAAATGATTACGGGACTTTGGGAAACATAATGGATCAATTTGAAAAAGCTCAAGCTGATCCGGATTGGGCGGAAGAACATGGGACAAAACTTGTAAGAATATTCAATCAGGGATCAGAAGCTTATGCAAAAATGATACCTTCGATAGAGGTCGCCAGAGGAAGATTTAAAGAGATGAAATCAGATTTATCTTTAGCTCTTTTTAGCATTCAACATGGGGACAGTCCGCTATTAAAACTGCATCCACAATTAAGAGATGTATACGCGATGGTATTGGAAAATGCGATAAAAAGTGTGGATCAAGTTTTGGATAATCCAAATTCTCCAATTTCAACACAACAACTCGAAAAATTAAAATTAGCTCAAAGAAATTTCGAAAAAGCAAAAGAAGATTTCTTGAATGGAGTATTAAAAAACATAGCCGTATTCACGATAATCATGGCGACATCAATAATGGGTGGAATTGCAGGATCATATTTAATTACAGGAGTGCTCAGGACATCATCGATTTTCCTAGTGCCAATAGGGACATCAGCAGGAGGAGTTATCGGATCAAGAATTGGAATGTCGTTAACAAATGCGACGGGGCTTAGTAATTTCGAAAATATTTGGGATCCAAAACAGATGGGTAAAGATTTCGTTTACGGATATGGCCTTTCTCTAGGAGCTTTAATGACGGCAAAAGGAGCGATAGGCGCGCTGAAGGTTGCCAGCCATTCCAGAAATGCAAGAGTCGCAACTGGGGCAGCAAGAATGTTAAATACAATCCAGAAAGCAAAAGCATTAACATCACCATTTGAACTTCATAATGTAAGAACATCATTGGCAAAATTTGGAGCCAAAGTTGGAGAAGAATTTGCGGAAGAAACAATAGAGGAAGGGGTGGGACAAATTGGGCAAAGAATAAATAATCCTTATTTGGAATTCTTTGTCAGCGTTATAAATTCATCGGACGGAATGAATGTAAAACTAAATATGGCAGGAGTGAATACCAAGAAAGTTGGACTATCCACTGAGGGAAATAAGCTTACATATACAACAAAAACCCCACTGGAATTTATCGCAAATCTAAAAGCTCAATTCGCAGGAAAAAAAGGATCCTCTTTTGACGCAAAAATTAATCCCGATGGAACAATCGGAATTTCAATTTACGGAAAAACTTTACACCAAAGTATTGCGACACTAACCATCCATCCATCGACAAAAGTCGCAACAGACAGCAAAGCGGTCGAAGCTAAGTCTAGCCGTAAACAAGGCCGAGCGAGGAATCTTGCCGGAAAAATCAGCAATTCAGAAATAGGAGAAACAGCGATGGAAATTATCGATGAACTTTTTGGAGAAACTGTGAAAAAATCAAAAACTGCATTCTTGAAAACAGTCGCGAAATTCAAGACAATCGGAGTTTATTTAAAAACTAATGCCAAAGAATTAGCAACAATTTTTGATGCGAAATTTAAGGAGCAAGGAGTAGCTTTCGGAATGTCCGGAACTCAGGTTTTGCAGATACTTTATGAAACAGTCGCGAAATTTACAAAGAAAAAAGGCACGGTATCTTTATACACAGAAGTAGCAAAGCTTAATGACGGTGCAGAACTGGTCCATATTATTGACGATATTCGGTCTTTGTATGGAAAAGATGTAAAAGCTTTTAACAGATTTTCTTCTTTGGTTGCGGGGATTAATCCGAAGTATTTGGGCTTTGTGTTATCCTTTATTGAATCGGGACGTCCGATATATGAAAATAATATTCCTATGCTTGAGGCGTATGTTCAATTTCTTGCAGGACGTACGGCTGTTGATTCTGGAGATTACGAAAATCGTTCAAGGATAAATATTACTGCTGAAGATATTCGCTATCTTATTTCAGCCAAGGAAGTTTATGGTGATAATTTGGAAATGTTTAAGGTTTTTTTGGAGGTTTCCAGTAAGTACGGAGGCATTAAAGAGCTTTATATAGTGAGAGTTGCATATAAAGAAAATACAGAAATGTTTCTTTCGTTCGCCAAAATAATTAAAAACCATGGTGTTAATGTGGCTAGGAAACTTGCTTCTGATGGAATGCTTGTTTTCGGAAACGATATAGAAATATTCCGCGAATATGTAAGGATTATTTCCATGAGTGGTCAGAGCATAGAGAATGCTTATCGCAATATAGGTGTTCTTTCTCTAGCACTTAAGCTTCATTCGAGCCTTAATAATGTTCCTTTCTCTCTAAATTACGACCATGCTCTTTTTGACATATTGCATTCCGGATATAAGTTAATTGGTGATGAACATGCTTTTATTGAGGAATATCTTGTTTTTCGTGAAAAGCATAAAGGGGAACAGAGGGAGGAGGCAATTTTGAAAAGCTATCTTAAGACAAGAGTCTTTTCTGACAGGGGCTGGGATTTGGGGAAGATTTATTCTGATCTCAAAAAGCTTTTTCCAGAATATGATCTTTCTGGCGGCATTACCGAGGATAATTGGCAGTTTGTTCTTGTAGCTTACTGTCATGTGGACGAGATGAATGAGGCATCGGAATTCGATAATCAAGTTCAGGCACTCATGGATTCCTCGAAAAATTTGATTCTTGAGCGTTTAATTGGGTTGAGGGATCGGGTGCTCGCCAAAGGTTGGGAGGGATTGACTCCTCTGGAAGCGAACTTGCTTACTTTTTTGCATGGTGTTCCAAATTATAAGATGATTGACTCTACGGTCAAATTTATCTCGAATCTTAATCCTTCTGAAGCGGGACATGCGGATTCGTTTAAGACTATCAGGGAAAAATCACAATCTCTTCTTCGTAAATTTGCCCAGAGGGACAGGACTAATCAGGGGAAAAATATTAATTATACTCATGCTGACATTGCTTCATTTTACGAAAAGTTTGGGGTAATAAGATGCGACACGAACTTGCTTCTATCCACTATGAGTACATTTGATGCCCTTCAGGTAGACAGGGAAAATTACGCATTAATGCAGTCTGGAATTATACAGGGAATAACGTCGCTTATTGCGATTGCTTCCGGCAATGTTCAAACTCATATGCCTCGTATTCAATCAATGATGGATAACCTTGCGGTTAAAATTTCGGGGACAGATGATGTTGCGCAACAAAGGGCTATTCTTCAGGAATGTAATACTCAAATTACGCAGATGCTAAGCAGTTTCTTCGAACAAGAAATGGGATTAAGAAACCTTCCTCCTGTTACGGCGGAAATGATGGAAAAGATTACTCCGTTTATAACTTATCTTACAAATATCGCTAAGGTAAGTCAGGAAAAGCGACTAATCCTTTCGTTTTTCATTTCTCTTCAAATTTTTGGGAAGTGGGACGCATTTAAACAAGGAGAGGAGATAGATTTATCTACTCATTTTTCAGATGATAATGTGGCTCAACTACAGGCTTATCTGTCAAAAAGAACGGCATATGATATTTTTGCCGGGTTTGATCAGTCATTTTTTGCGAAGCTTAATGAATCAACTGAAGCTGTCATGGTTGGGGAGAGTGGAGGTATTGTTGGCACACTTGGAGAGATAGATCGTCATTCGGCTGACTTAAAAGATCCTGATAATTTTAGCGAAACAGAGCGTCATTTATTTGCTGTCGTTCAGAGGTTTGGACCTAAAAAGGTTGGGAAAGCTCTTTCTATGCGCTTTAAAGATGCCAGTTATTCTGATGAAGTTATAGAGGCTCTTGGGCATATTGATAATGAAAAAGAGACTTTGCCAACATTACAAAAAGTTGCTCGTATTTTTGGATCTCTTTTGAAATTTCAGGAGACTATTGAGGCGGCAGATATTGATGGGCATGTTCGTCGGCTTGAAAATGCACTTACTCCATCTTCTCAGGTTATTGCTGTTTTTCAGAAAATAGATGTAGAGATGAGTGGTAATTCCGGGGCTAAACCGATTAGTGATGATATTGAATATCTTGAATCTATTCTCAATAAAAAGCGGAGTGAGATTACGGAGGAAGAATATAATACTGCAAAGGGGTATTTGGATGGAGTGAGGAAAACTACGATGGAGCTTTATGTTGTTAAGGATACAATAACAAAGGAGTTTTCATTGCTTGACGAAGCGAGTAAAAAAACAAGTGAATTGAGTGATATATTTAAGTCGAGGCTGAGTACTTTCCGTAAGATTCTTGTAGTTGAGGCTGGTGATAAGGCTATAACTTTACGTAGCACTATGACCGGCAACCTTAATGATGTTATTGCCCATATTCGCCAGTGCTTGGGATGTAAGGAAAAGGAGGTAAATAATGACACTAATCTTACTTTTGGTGATAGAAATCGATTTTTTATTGTTACTCGTGAGTTCAGTATGAATCCATCTCAAAGTTTATCTGATGAACTTGTTACCGTACTAGAGACAAAAGAAGAGAATGGCGAAAAAAAACTTTCTTTTGTCATGGATAATGTTTACGGAGCTCGTTCCCCTGATATTCTTGTAACGAATGTTTTGGCTGTTTTGAGAAAATTGAAGTCAATTAGAAATGTGGCAGGTTCAAGATCAATAGATATATTTGTTACAGATGCAGCTCTTAATAGTTGCGGATTGACTCTTCAACATTTGCAGGAAAAAATTCAAAAAGAATTTGGAAAAGCTTTGTTAAGTGAGACAATAAAGGCTGTCACAGTTGCTCCATCGGCAAGCGGGGATGGTCACTATGAGATTGGTGGTGTATTTAATGGAAGAGTATCGGCAGTTACTGGTTTTGACGGAAAAGCTGAGGGGGTCACCGGTAATATTAGAGGAATTGCTATTTCCTTACCGACAGAGGGGAAGGTGGAACCGACGACTAATGTAGAGGGTGGGGAGGTGGTTTCGAAAGCTGAAATTCCTGTTGATGTGTCTGATCAATTTTTAGATCTTGATCTTCTAAGAAAAGATTATGCTAGATATTTTTCAGGTGATTTTGAGGCTGAAGTCGCGGTGCCTTATCGTGCAAAAATGGCTCAGCTTATTGAAATAAAAAATAAGGCAAAAAATTTATCTCCTGTATTTCGAGACAAGGTTAATGCTTATGTTGATGGGAAAATCAAATCTTTAAATGATGAATTACAGCGTGGCATTTCAAAAGGTGATAGAAGAAGAATTGATGTGGCATTAAAGAAAGTTGATTCTTACAAGGAAGTCGATCGATTGTTCACTTCGCATGAATCTTCTTCAGGTATTCGGTCGGAAATAAATAAATTACCTGAGCCTGCTAAAAGATATTTAGAAAAACACTTGGCGGAATCTGAAAGGAAATCTAGCATTCATCCTAGTTCGATAAGTCTTTCTATAACTGAAAGCTTGGTTCAATATGCGACACAGGATCCCGTTTTCTTTGCGTATGCTATTGATAAAATTGGACATTTGGAAATGTATCCTGCTCTTTTGGATTCATTAAAAGATTACAAACAAAAAGCTGAAGAATTGGATTCTGTTCTTCGAGATGCAGTTGAGAAAAAGAAAATTCTAGAAAAATATCCTAGTTTCGATCAGGAAAGCAATTTTTTTAGTGCTCTTAAAGATTTTCAGGAAATTCCTGCGAAACTTAAAGAAACCAAAACTTATTCAGAAGCTGAGGAATTATTTAGATCAAACTCTTTACCATTGGTGAAGACGGATGCTTATGGTTCAGGGCATTATATGGATGCTTACAATAGTAGGATCTCTCTCAAGCTTGAAAATATATCTAGATTTGATTCTGAAATCTCTGCCAGGGTGAGTGCCCGTGATTTGCCTGAAGTATTAAGTATTTTTAATAAACTTGTTGTTCAAGAACAGCGTCGTTATAGTTATAGAAAAGAACCTATTTCTTTCGATGAATTTAAAAATCGTTTTTCAAATTACGAAGCATCTGTTAAGAAATTCAGTTCTTTAGATGTTTTTAAAGTTGAGGGAGGCAGGGAGGTGTTTGCGAAAAATAGTCGTGAATCATTAGAGAATTTCTTGATACAGGAAATTTTGGAAGAAGGTTTTGATCCTAAAGAGGTTGAATCTTCGGTTTTGGCGGAATATGAAAAAGTAAAAAGTTCTGCTTCTGTAACAATTAATGTTCATTCAGATGCACTTATTAAAATTTACGAAGAAGGGGAATACAAAGTTTATGAGGAGCTTACGGATAGACATAGAGATGATAAAAACGAGGTATATTTGAAGGCGCGAAAAGAGGCTGATAAAAAAATTAGCCACGAACGACGTTTTGTGGTTGGAGCCTTGGCAAGCAAAAATGGATACGATGAAGTTATTGGTCCTGCTCCTTTTTATGGACATGGCGTGATTACCTTAAAGGCGGATCCTATAAAGGGACGTGTTTCTTTTTTTGAAGGTGATTCGATGTCTACAAGCACTGATACCAGAGGAGCTGAGGTTATGCCCAGATGGTTTTTTAGAAAATTGGCAAATGTTGAATCACGTAGGCTTGATTTCGATTCCGCTGTGTTCTCTAAGGCTTTGATGGAAAGTTATCTTCATCGTAGGAATTTGACTCATATTCATACGTTGTACATTGAAGCGCATGTGCTTGCACCTGTATTGGCAAAAGATTTTGAATCTGTTACTTATGGGATTTCTGAGACTGCGCCATCTCAGAAATATGAGCAGTTGAGAGTTTTAGCTGAACAAGAGGGGGTTGTTGAGCCAGGAGGTGAACTTGAACCTGCAAGGATGGAGGCTTTGGCGAAAAAGCATCAAATTGTTTTGGCAGAGAGGCGTGTTCAGCTAGAGGATTCTGCGAGAAAGATGAAGGAGTCTAGACCTGATGCACCTGCTCTTCAAATTTTGCAATTTACTGGGGATATCAGGACGGTTGATCTTTCTGGTATGGCTGCCGGATCTGCAAAAGAATCATTAGAAGGATATAGACGGTTTTAGAGAATGAAGAAGTCAAAAGTGAATATTTTCGCTTCCAAAGTCGGAGACATTCTCACGGAAAATGGAAAGAGGTATTCGGTTAAATAAACCCTAAACCCCAACCACTGCCTTTATTCTCCTTATCCCACCTGAGGAACTTTCTTCTTTTAGAATCTTGAAACTTTTTAATTCGGATGTGTTGTTTACATGAGGACCTCCACAAATTTCACGGCTGAAAACTGTGCCTTTTTCGTCCTCTCCCATTGTGTAAACTTTCACTTTTTCACCATATTTCGATTCAAAAAGTCCCATCGCACCTTTCGTTTTTGCCTCATCTACAGTCATTTCTTCGTAGTTCACAGGCAAAGCATTTTTTATTTGTTCATTCACAATTTCTTCAACTTGTTTGATCTGTTCCGGTGTCATTTTCTCTCCATGGCTGAAATCAAATCGAAGTCTTTCTGCCGTGATATTCGAACCTCTCTGCTCGACATGAGTCCCCAAAACTGTACGCAAAGCTTTATGTAAAAGATGAGTTGCGGTATGCAGTTTTGTGACTTCCTCGCTATGATCCGCAAGCCCTCCGGCAAATTTTTTGTCAGCTCCGGCACGTGAAAGGTCTTGGTGTTCTTTGAAAAATTTCTCAAAATTTTCAGTAACAAAATCTTTATCTTTTTTATCTTTTATCCATCCGGAATTTTGAAGTTCCTCAACTATCATCTCGATAGGAAAGCCATAAGTAGCGAACATTTCAAAAAAGAAATTTTCTGCGAAAACCTTTAATCCTTCGGATTTTTGACCATCAAATTTTATCATTTCTTTTTTCAAAACAGCAATTCCATTGTTCAAAGTTTTTCCAAATCTTTCTTCTTCCATCGCCATTTCACTAAAAATTCTTTCCTGATTCTCAAGAAGTTCTGTGTAAAAATCACAATATTTTTTTACAAAAATACCAGCAAGTTTTCTACAAAAATCAACTTCTATTCCGACCTTCCTTCCATGTCGAATCGCCCTTCTAATAAGCCTTCGTAGCACATACCCCTGATCAACATTTGAAGGAGTAACGGCAAAGCGATCTCCTAAAATAAAAGTACCTGCTCTCAAATGATCCGAAATAATTCTCTCAGATTTTTGTATTTCTTCATTTGCCTCAGAATAATTCCCAAGAAGCCTTATCTCTTTTATTACCTCATCAAAAAGCTCAGTTTCAAACGGAGACGCTACCCCGTTCATAACGGTCAAAACACGCTCAAGCCCCATTCCCGTATCGACATTTTGTTGTTTAAGAGGCTCATAAGTCCCTTCCGTAGTTTTATTGTATTGCATGAAAACATCGTTCCAAATTTCGACCCATTTTACATCATCAGGATCAAACTTCTTTGGGGCTTCTCCTTCTCCAGTCCAGAAAAACATTTCTGTATCCGGTCCGCATGGTCCGGTAAGTCCGGCAGGCCCCCACCAATTATTCTTTTTCGGCAAAAACGCAATTCTGTCATCAGAAACTCCAAGTCCTCTCCATACATTTGCAGATTCTTCATCTTTTGGTGCATCACTATCTCCGGCAAAACAAGAAAAAGCCAAATTTTTCAAAGAAAGCCCAAGCTCTTTAGTCAAAAATTCAAAACTCATTTTTATGGCTTCTTCCTTGAAATAATCACCGAGAGACCAATTCCCCAACATTTCAAAAAATGTAAGATGGCACATATCTCCAACCTCATCAATGTCATCAGTTCTTATACATTTTTGCACATCTGTGAGCCTTTTCCCTTCTGCGTGAGGCGCTCCCATAAGAAAAGGAACCAGAGGATGCATTCCGGCCGTTGTAAAAAGAACGGTAGGGTCATTCTCAGGGATAAGAGAAGCTCCTTTTATCTCTCTGTGGCCATGTTTCTCGGCAAAAAAATTAATATAACGATTTCTTAAGTCCTGAGCTGTCAATTTTTGATTATTCATATGTTTTAGTGGGTTTTGCTCGCTTATTCTACGAAAAATTACTTTAACTTACAAGTAAACTGTGACATATTATTCACATGGGCAAAAAAGCAAATATCAAAAAAATAGTTAGGGAATTAATCAAAGAAAAAGAAGGAAGAGACAAGAAAGATAAGCGCAAGATGAAAAAGGAGCTTGTTAAAGGAATACGAAAAGAGGAACAAGCGAAGGAAAATGAAAAAAATACACACGAGAAAAAACGTAAAACAAAAGAAAAAGAACAAGCAGAAACAATCCATAAGGAAAAAAAAACAAGAATCAGATTATCTTTCAATAGCAAGAAAATATTTGGAGGAGCTCTTGTAATCATAATGCTTTCAATACTCGTTGCGACCGGATATTTACTGTTTGAAAAGGTCTTTAAATCCATTCCTATAGCCAAATATTTGCCATCGGACAGAACGATAGCTTTCCTCGAAATAAACAGTAATTTTAATCACAATCAACTCACGAAAAGTTTTGAATTATTGAAAGATTATCCGGAATATTCAAAACAAAAAGTACAAGAATTATTGGAAAAAAAATTATTGGGAAATTATGACAATGATATCAATCCATGGCTTGGCAGAGGGATGGGAGTAGTTTTTCTAAAAGGAAAATCCGATGAAAAATCTTTGGATATTATCTATTTTGCAGAAGCAATAAATCAAAATAACGCAAAAAGATTTATAGAGAGCAAAAATACATACATAAAGATGGAGTATGTCGGATATGAAGTTTACTCATCTCAAAGCGGTGAAAACATAGCTTTCGTAGACAGTTATTTAGTCTACACTCAAAACAAAAAAGCGATGGAAGATTTATTGAATTTCGAAAAATCCAATGAAAAATCTGTATTTTTATCCGATAAGTATTCAAGGATATCAAACAACATGCCTATCAATAAAATGGCTTTCTTGTACGTAAATTTCAACCAAATCTCGGAAGAGTTTTTGAAAAACATCCCATTGTTAAAAGATTTTGATATAAATTTTAAGCAATTATTGCCTCTAATAAAACTCATGGATTCCGACGGCATGGTTCTTGTTGCGATGAATGACAAATTTGCGATTCAAAGCTTTTTAAATTTGACCATAGATAAAGTAAAAGAAGAAAAATATATAAAAATGAATGAAAAATATTCTGCAAACATTGCGCAGTATGTGGGAGAAAACGCATTGGCATTTTATGGCGGACAAAATGTTGAAAGCCAAATCAAACGTATCATAGAGGTATTATCAAGTGGTAAACAAGAAGTGGTGGAAAATTTCGATAAAGTCTTACAAAATTACACTCAAAAATATTTTGGTTCGGAAGTGCTATTCAATTTGGACATAATGCCTTTACTGAAAAATGAATACGCTCTTGCGATAGAGAATGAAGGAGGAAAGCCAATCTACAAATTTTTTCTTGAACTTTCTGATAAAGAAAAAGACATGGAAAGGCTGGAAAAAATAGCTGATAATTTTGCAAAGATAGGAGGAGTTTTTAGACAAGAAATAGTCGAACATATTTTACCGGACGGTACTCCATCAAGAGAGATTATTGCTATTCCTGAAGCCATAAATAAAGAGTCCGAAGATTACAAAGGCATAAAAATTACGGCACTTCACGTAGGAGCAGAATCAAAAGGATTCTTTTACGCAACAATAGAAAATGTTGCTGTAATTTCTGATAGCTTAGCCGGAATCAAAAACAGCACAGATTTAAAAGAGAATAAAAATAATCTAAAAATTTCTGAAACATTTAAAAAATTAATTGAGCCGGTCTTAAAGAATTCAGACGAAATTTCATACTTTAATCTTGCAAAATTATTACCAAATCTGCCGTTGCCGGTCTCGGAAATCAGTGGCGGTAATAATTATTTTGATGACGGAATTGTCTCAATCAATTACTTGCATGTTAAATAACTGTGCATGAAAAACTTGCGAGACATACAGGAGGGGACATCAAAAGAAAAAATAGACTTGAGAAAGCCTAAAGATTTAGAGTTGCGAAAAAAAGCTGAAACTTTAAAGAAAAGCAAAAACATCTTATACAAAAAAACGCCTACGGTAAAAGAAGTAAAGGATTTGTCCGGTAACGATAATCCTTCGTATTCATACATCAAAGGAAAGTCTTATAAGGCTCCAAAATTCATTGGAAACATTTTGAAAATTGGAATTTTTGGATTTATCATAGTATTCGTATTGAACTCCGTTTCCATTTATTTTCAGGGAAAATCTTTAAAGAAAGAAATCTCAAATATTGCATACGAAGGGATAAGCTATCTTGTAGATGCAGGAAAAAGTGCGACAAAAATTCAGTTTGAAAATGCATTGGAAACTTTCGACAAAGCCTTGAAAAATTTTTCTACAGCGGAAAACGACTTATGGTTTATCAGCAAAGACAAGACCTTTTACGCATCTGACAATAACGCAGGGAATGCAGTGGAATCTTTACTCCAAAGTGGTAAACATTTCGCAATAGCCGGAAAATATTTTACGGAAGCACTCGATGAATTTAATAAAATCCCAGTCTTTTTTGTGTCAAAGAATAATCCTGAAACAACGCAAAAAGTATCAATAACGGAACTGCTGAAAAAAGGCCTTGATAAGACCGAAATAGCATTAAAAGAAATTGCGTCTGCTACGGAAAAAATAAAAAATATAGATGAAAAATCATTGCCGACGGAAATAGGATCAAGGATAACTTTAGCAAAACAAAAAATAAACGAAGTGTCAGGCATTTTAAAAACGATATCGGAATCATTCCCTTCGTTGCTAAAACTTTTGGGAGATGAAAAGCTCCACAGATATTTAATTCTTCTGCAAAACAACAATGAAATTCGCGCTACAGGCGGATTTATAGGGAGTTATGCAATAGTTGAAATACAGGACGGATATATCGAAAAACTTGATGTACACGATGTTTATGACATCGACGGAAGTTATAAAGGAGTGATAGAGCCTCCCGAAGAATTGAAATTTTTCACAACAAATTGGAGGTTTAGAGATTCAAATTATTCTCCGGATTTCAAGGTTGCGGCGGCAAAGGCAAAATGGTTTTTGGAGACGGAAGGTGGCCCGGAAATAGACACAGTAATCGCAATAAATCAGGGACTGCTCAAAGATATGCTGGAAATTTCAGGGCCTGTACAGGTTGGAAATTTTGGAAAATTAAATTCAGAAAATTACAATTTACTTTTGAGTTTCATAATCGAATCAAAATATTGGGGAGCGGAAGATCCGAAACACATATTGAAAGTTTTTATTCCGGAATTCAAAAATCAAATAATGAAAGAAGAAAATGTCAGCAAAATGATGAGCAAGTTATACAAGGCAATTCAGCAAAAGCACATCATGGCGTATTCATCTGATCCGCAAGTCGAAGCCCTTTTTGAGTCCTTCGGTCTAAATGGAGAAATGAACAAATTGAAAAATGATGAAGATTATTTAAGTGTAATAAATACGTCGGTCGGAGGAACAAAGTCGGATCAATTTATAGAAGAAAAAATATATCACAACACGACGATTGATAAATTTGGAACGGTTATCGATGAAGTAAATATAAAGCGTACGCATCTGTGGACAGATTCAATCTATTACCAATGGAAAAAAACTCTAGGAGCATATGGAATTGACGGAATGCCGGATCAAATAATAGACATTTTGGGGCGTGGACGAAATAAAGTATCAACAAGAGTTTATGTGCCTGACGGAGCGATTTTATTGAGCTCAACCGGCGCAGAAATCCAAACAAAATACGACAGGGATCTAAAAAAAACATATTTCATTTTTCAGGTGGAAGTGAAAGCCGGAGAGTCAAAAGAAATAAATATAAAATATCAATTGCCTTTCAGATTGGATTTTTCGCCTATGGCTACGTATAAAATGTACGCCGATAAACAGCCGGGAAGCAGAGGAAGTATTTTGACAAAAGAAATACACGGGAATGAAATCCACAATTTGGAATTCTATCCTGTGGATCAAAAATCATCCACAAACAAAGAAATAAACTACGAAACGAATCTTGTCTATAATCGATATTTCTCAAGTATTTGGGAGAAATAAACTATTTCCTTCCAAACATTTTTGAAAGTTCGGATAGCGTAAGCGAAATCATTGTCGGCCTTCCATGTGGGCACGTATAAGGCATTTTAAGTTTTTCCATTTGCATAATCAGAGATTGCATTTCGTCGAGACTAAGTTTTTGCCCAAACTTTATTGCGCTTCTGCAAGCCATGTATGTGATTATGGTTTCAATGTTCCCCTGAAACCTTGAAGGATTTTTTTCATTTTCAATGTCATCTAAAACTCCTTTTATTACTTGTTCGATGTCTTCTCCTGCAAAGAATGAAGGAACGGAATAAACATTAAAAGTATTGCCTCCGAAATTCTCTATCTCAAATCCAAGATTTTTAAACACATCAATATTGGCTTCAATCTGAGCAATTTCGGTGCTTGTGAACTCTATTTGCGAAGGTACAAGAAGAGGCTGAATTTTTTTGTCGGCACTTGAAAACTGCTCCATCAACTCTTCATAACGTACTCTTTCATGTGCCGCATGTTGATCTATAAGGACAAGTCCTTCATCATTTTTTGCGACGATGTAAGAATCGGAAATCTGAACGATGGATTTTAAAACAGGTTCTTTTTGTATCATTGCAGAGCTGTTTTGTTCGCGCTTCATCAAAATATCTTTTGAGAAATTTATAGAATCTTGCGCAGGAAAATTTTCACGAGAACTACCAAAATTTTTCACAAAACCACCTGAAAAATTAGCATTATTGTTTGAAGGAATTTCTTTCGGCAAACTGTCAGACATATATCTTTGGGTTTCGACAAAAGCTTTTGGAATTAAATCACTTTTCTCTAACGCAGTTTTTGTAGCAGAATAAAGAACTGAATTCAAGGCTTGCTGGTCAGCAAAACGGACTTCTATCTTTCTCGGATGCACATTCACATCCACCATCGCCGGATTTATTTTTATATTTATAATGAACACCGGTTTCTTATTTTCCATCAACATAGAATGATATGCGGACTTGATTGTATGGGCGAAAAGATGATGTTGGATATACCTCCCATTAACGAAAAAATATTGATGTTGAGAAGTACTTCGGGAAAGAAGAGGTTTCCCTATAAACCCATCAATTTGTAGCTCACTGCCGCCATAAAAGATAGGAAGCATCGCCTCGGCGGTATTTTTACCAAAAATATCAGCTACCCTCGAAATCAAATCAGTCGATTTCGGAAAATCGGAAATGACTTTTTCATTATGTATAAGCTTTAAGGCAATATGAGGATTTGCAAGCGCGATATTGTCAAACATCGTAGTGATATGTCCAAGCTCAGTTGTCTCTTTCTTTAAAAATTTTTGTCTCGCAGGAGTATTAAAAAATAAATCATATACCTCAATAATAGTGCCGACAGGAATTCCGATATCGTCTCTGGAAACGGTATTCCCGCCTTTTATATTTATTTCTGTGCCGGAAAGATCCTCAGCATTTTTACTTTTAATAATCATGCTTGAAACGGAAGCGATACTTGGTAAAGCTTCGCCCCTAAAGCCCATCGTATTTATTTTCCATAAATCAGACTCGGAAGAAATTTTGCTTGTTGCATGCCTTTGAGTACACATCATTGCGTCTTCTCTCGACATTCCGCGCCCATTATCAAAAACCTTTATGAAAGTTTTTCCGGCATCTTTCACCTCAACAACAATGCGATCCGCACCTGCATCGATACTATTCTCAACGAGTTCTTTTACCACGCTGGCAGGCCTTTCTACGACCTCTCCGGCGGCAATCTGATTTACGAGGTTCTCAGGTAAAAGTTTGATTATAGACATCTTATTTTGTTGAATAATTTACAACTATTTCGGAAGTTTGAGTTTTTCCATCCTTGAAAGTAGCCGTGAATTTAAAAGTATTTTTACCGACTCCAAGATTTCCTAATGTTTGGCTGGCCTTATATGAAAAATTTGGATTTCCCTCTTTAAAGCTTTTCAAAGTGTATGCGTCCTTCACGGTTTTTCCATTTTTTGTAAATGTTGACTCAACTGAAACTTTTGTAACATCAGGAGAAACAGTCCCTAGAAAAACAACAGGCTGTGTCGTTATAACTACATCATTTTCAGGACTTGTGATTTTTATGAAGCTCGTCGAAGCGCTTTCCTCAGGCTTTTTCTCTTCTGCAGGTTTCCCCTCGATTACGACTACAGGTTCAGCTTTTTTAACCTCAGCGACAGTCTTCACGTCTTCCTGAACAAGCCCAAGTTTTGTTTGAAGATCTTTTACCTCAATCTGTAATTTTTCAACGGCATCTTTTTGCTCTTTCAAATCATCAATATAAGGGATTCTGCATCCTGACAAGACACCTGATGATAAAACAACGAGAGAAATAATTAAGATTTTCTTATACATACATTTTGATTAATCAAATAGTTCTGCAGGCGCAGATAATAACAAAAATCCACATTAACTTCCACTCCTTTTCTTTATTTCGTCAAGCTTTTGTAATGCCTGCAGGGGAGTCAAAGAATCGATATCAAGTGTCCTTAATTCGCTCAGAATTCCATGAGTTCTTTCATTGGCCTCGAAAAGTTTCATTTGAGAAGGATCAGGAGAAGGTTTATTTATTTTTTTATTTTCAAGATCTACCAAAACTTCTTTTGCTCTCTCAACAATTTCATAAGGAAGTCCTGCAAGTTTTGCGACCTCGATTCCATAACTTCTATCAATTCCTCCTTCGATTATTTTATACAAAAATACGACTCCATCTCGTTCATTTTCTTTGATGGCGACGCTGAAATTTTTGGCTGAGGTAAGCCCATCAATAAGCCCTATCAATTCGTGGTAGTGGGTCGCAAAAAGAGTTTTCGCTTTTACGAAATTATGAATATATTCAGTGATTGCCCATGCAATACTTACTCCATCATAAGTGGATGTTCCTCGCCCGACTTCATCCAAAATGATCAAACTTTTATCAGTCGCATGATTGAGGATATGAGACGCTTCTTGCATCTCAACCATGAAAGTACTTTCTCCTTGAACCAAATTATCGCTTGCCCCGACACGTGTAAAAATGCGATCAAATACAGGCATTTTCGCATTATCAGCAGGAACATAACTTCCTATTTGTGCCATCAGAACTATTATTGCGACTTGCCTCAAATAGGTGGATTTTCCTCCCATATTGGGACCGGTGATCAGTAAAAACCTTAAATCATCATTCATGTTTAAATCATTCGGAACAAAGTTTGAAGATTCATTTAAGCGCTCTATGACGGGGTGTCTGCCATTTGTAATTTCAAAAGAATAATCATCCTCAAGGATTTCCGGACGACAATAATTATTTTTTACAGCATTAAACGCAAAAGTAGAAAACACATCTGTTAGGGCAACAGCTCTGGCACAAGCCTTAATTTCACTCATCTGTTTTACAACTTCCATTCTCACTTTATAAAAAATTTCATATTCCAGTTGTCTGATTTTTTCTTCTGCATTCAAAACTTTTTCTTCATATTCTTTTAATTCAGGAGTTATAAATCTCTCGGCATTTACCAAAGTTTGTTTGCGTATATAATCGCTTGGAACCGCAGACAGATTGGTATTGCTGATTTCGATGTAATAACCGAAAACATTGTTGAATTTTATTTTTAAAGATGAGATTCCTGTCCGTTCAACTTCTCTTTCCTGCAAATTTCTTATAAAAGTTTTTCCTTCCGTCCCGATATTTCGTAACTCATCCAATTCTTCATTATAAGAATCTTTTATGATCCCGCCTTCCTTTACGGTCAAAGAAGGCGCATCCACAATAGCCTTATCAATCAAATCAGTAAGTGCAGAAAAATCTCCGAGACCGGAAATCAAATCCTCAAGTCCTGAAAAATTAGAAAGTTTTTTAATCGTTGGCAAAACTTTCAATGAAGATTTTAGCGCAACAAGGTCGCGTGCATTGCCTGTACCAAGGCTTAAACGACTAAGTAATCTTTCTATGTCAAAAATTTCATTTAATATATCGCGCAAATTTCTTAACAAAGTGGAATCGGAAAAAAAGAAAGAAACTTTGCTTAGCCGGTCATCAATTTCGGATTTTTTTAAGAGGGGATGAAGTATGAAACTCCTCATCATACGGCCACCCATCGGAGTTTTGGTGTTATCCAAAATAGAAATAACACTACCTTCTTTTTTATCGCGTGAAGTATAAAAAATCTCAAGATTTCTAATACATGATTGATCTAAAATCATAAAATCAGAGACGGCATAAGAAGAAATTTTTTGAATATGTTTGATGTCGGACTTTTGTGTTTCAAGTAAATATTCATAAAGCATGCCGCTTGCAAAAATCGCAGAAACCTTTTCCTCAAGCCCAAAAACACTAAGGGAATGAATGCCAAAATATTTTTTCAAACTCTCCTCTGGCACTTTTACATAAGAAAAAGGAAATGCATAAATCTCTTTCAAGCTTTTTAAGAAGTTAACAAAATTTTCTTTAGAATTTGAATCATAAATAATCTCAGCAGGACTAACGCGTAAAATTTCAGAACCAAGTTCATTTAAGTTTTGAACCTCAGTCGAATGAAAATCTCCCGTAGTGATATCGCAGTAGGCAAAGCCAAAAATGCCTTTATTCTCATACGCACAAGCAACGTAATTATTTGCTCTGCTATCGATAATGTTTTCATCAAAAGTTGTCCCCGGAGTGACTACACGTATGACTTCTCTTTCAACAATTCCTTTTCCGTTTGGCTCTGTAACTTGATCACAAATCGCAACTTTTTTCCCTGCGCGAGTAAGTTTTGAAAGATAATTATCAAGTGCATGATACGGTATTCCGCACATCGGAGTGCCATGCCGTGCTGTTAAAGCAATTTGCAAAATTTTTGAAGCATTTTGTGCATCTTCAAAAAACATCTCATAAAAATCTCCGAGTCGAAACATCAAAATAGCATCTTTATGAATTTCTTTAATTTTATGATATTGCGCCATCATTGGCGTAACCTTTTCCATAAACCGAATTTAAATTGCCCATGCCCCTCAGGAAGCAAAGTCTAGCAAAGATTTTAAGAAAATTTAATGAAAATTTAACAAAAATTTAATCTTCTGCCTTTACAATGTATGAAATTTCTTGCTTTACGCTTTAATGGAACAACTAATTCAAAAGTGGAATAACATCAATCGCCGGCTCTTCATAAGGATGAACAGCTCTAACAGCAGCCAAAACTTCTTGAAGTTTTTCAAATGGGCAAATTGTCTCAATCCGTTCCTCTTCGACTTCCTCTATGTCACCAACTTTTCCAATATACGGATTGGCGCCTTCTAGAGGCCTAAATCGTCCGACACCCTTCACGCTAAAACTACAAGAATCATAATCTCCAATATGCCCAGCACCTGACTGCGAAAGAGCTTCTCTCACTTTATCAGCATGAGAACTCGGCACATACACAACAATTTTTACATTTTTGAATTCCATAAGGCAAGACTGACACAATTTGAGAAATATGTAAATTCAAGTTACAGGATTTAATAATAATTTTAAGATTCTTTAACGAAAAGTTAATGTCCACCTGTTATGCCATATAAGCATCTTGGGGTGGGGGTGGCAGGTTTGCATTGGTTGACAGCGAATCAACCGATACGGGTTCGATTCCCGACACCTCCACCACCAATTATGCAAAAGGCCTCCTTTTGGAGGCCTTTTTGTGACAAGTCACATCGATTGACAGCGAATACGCTAATTGTATCAACTTTGTGCATTTTTTTCAATTTTTTTTTGCAACAATGTATCTATCAAATCAGCTACCGAGGATTTCTCGGAAACTGCTCATCTGGAGCCACTACCCGGAATCGAACCGGGGACCTCTGCTTTACGAAAGCATTGCTCTACCAGCTGAGCTATAGTGGCACAACGCTGATTCTAGGACATTGGCACGCAGTCGTAAAGGAAAAATAAAAATCTATTTATTTTTCTTGGATTGAGTTTTCTTGAGAAGATTCCATGATAACTGATACATTTTTTTATGGAAGTCTGCGATCTCTTTTGAGTTGATGATGATCGCCATTTTTTCTTTCCATGATGCGATCAGGACCTTATCATCATAGATATTTATTTCCGGAGAAAATTCATATTGTTCTTTTGGAATAAGGATCATCTCGCGATTTTCAACTTTATCTTTTTTTTGCCTGTCTTTAGACATTTTATTGTCTGGAGCAATACATTTGATGTGAATATTTTTTTGCACAGCACGTCGTTCATAATATTCAGGGAAAAAAATTGGAAGACATTTATGCATTTCCTCAACATTTGCATATGCCAAAATTTCTTCAGATGAAGTCAAAGTGTCTTCATATGCCTGTCTCATGCCTTTTTCACCTTCAAAAAAAGTTACCTTTGGTTTTGTACTTTCAGGATTTTCCAAAGATATCAATTCTGGCAAAATATCTTTTATGATTTTCTGCTGTTTCTCAAGTTCCTTCACATGTTCAACCTTTTCTCTTTCTATGTAATTGATCAACTCACGCGGATCTAGTGCCTTGAAATATGTAACTCCATTTTTTTGAATAGAACTTATTAGGCCTCTTTTCCCAAGTATTTCAATAATGTCATAGATCGTCGTTCTATTGATTTCAGTTTTTGTTGCCAACATTGAAGCAGACAAAGAACCCATCCTAACAAGTTGAATATATACTAAAGATTCCTTTTCGTTGAACCCTATTTTTTTAAGTACTTCTATTATCATTCTGTTGTCGAAAATTTTACGACAACTCTATTATACAGCTTTAAATAAGGCTAATCAATAGAGAAAACTATCCGTTGGTAGACCATCGACAAACTGTCAAAAACATGATAGAATAACTTCTTTTAAAAATAACAATTATCCTATGGAAACAATAGATTTGGTACAACCAAGACATGACTACGCGCCACCTTTTGAGTCAGGTGAACAAGGGCATATTTATATGCCGACAAGTATGCAAACTGTTGCGGCCAGACTCGAGCATGTGGGTGTAGAGACAAGAATTTTTGATGAAAATTTCAGAAAAGCAAGACTTACAAGCAATATCACAGGTATAAATTTAGTTGGAGCACCATATATTCCAGAGGCAATAGAATTACAAAGAAGAATCAGGGGTGAAAGAGCAGGTGACGGAAAATTCTTGCTTGGAGGAAAAGTAATTTCGGGACTTAAGCCAGATGAATTTACGCAACTATTTGGTACTGATTCATCCAATGGAAACATCGACACAATGCTCACAACAAATTTGCGTATTCAAGGAGTTTTACCGCAAAAAGAAGACGTATCGCTTATAGGAATTTATGAAAAAATAGATGATGACGATATGCGCGAATATTTATCTCGTGAATTTGGTTTTTATTTGTCGCAGGGTTGTAATCAAGCTTGTAGTTTTTGTGCGGCAGATAAAGAACAAAGAGAAAGATATAGAAATATAGACATTGCAATAAAAGATTTAAACTATTTGATACAAAGAGCAAAGAAACTGGGAATAAATAAGTTATCAATGTATTTATCCAATTTGGATTTATTCCAATCTCCCGAAATGCTTTATAATTTTTCACAGGAAATAAAAAGATTAAAAGAAGAAAATCCTAGATTTGAAATAGAAACCAGAGGACTATCAAGAGTGACAAGTTTTTTAAGTGCGGCAAAAAAACATGAGGAGTGGGTGCATGCAATAAGAGCATCAGGCCTTACAACTGTTGGATTTGGAGTAGATGGTTTTGACGATTTGGTCTTTAGATTGACACGTAAAAATCAGACAATAGATGAATGTGAAAGGGCAGTAAGAACATCAAGACAAGACTTCGGAATAACTCCTGAAATATTGATGGTATTCGGACATTATGGCGCAGACACGGTGGAAACACTTTCTGCGGCATATAGATTCACGGTAGAAATGATGGAGAAATATGGTGCAATTCCTCGTCCACATATTTCAAAAAGTTTTACCCCTGGAAATGAAGGATGGTTAAATCCAGATCAACACCCAAAAAAGGCCATAGATCAATTAATACAAGATCCAAAAATGTTTCAAGTACTGGATTTTACAACACTTGCATCAGAACTGACACATCCGGATCAAGTAATAAGGGACACAGTGAATGGATATTATTTGAAAATCTGCAAGCTAAGTCCATTGTCAACGCAGTGGACATCGCCCCAGGGAATCGATGAAACTATAGAGGAAAATAAAGCACGGAATATGGGCAAATATGACAGATAAAATTAAAAAATCTTTAGGTTGGCATAGGTGCCCAATACTGAGGATGCATAAACATGAATATTACAAAAACCACAAAGCAAACCATTCCGCAAACAAAACCGATTCGTATACTTTTTGGCAGTTTTTTTATCATAAATTAACAATTATATTTGATTGCAATATATGCATACTACGAAATATGCCACTATAACCATAGATATCAAAAATAAAAAACTTGAGACAGCAAATCCTGAAAAACAACCAATACAAAAACATATAACATCCTTAAGTTTCATGGGTATTTATAATATCTTTAATATTAATTTCTATTTCAAAATTCTTTAAAATCGCAATCGCTTCTAAAACATCAGCCATATGTACACCAACCCATACAGGACTTACTTCATAAGATTTAGCATCAAAATCGTAAACATCGAACAATTTGAATTTTACATCGTATAGATTTTGCTCTTTTTGAACAGCCTCATACTCAACTTTCTTTATCCCATGCAAGGAAAATTGCAGGTCGCTACTTTCAAAATTAACATTCAATCCCTTACTTTCATCTCCAAAATAAACTTGGCCGGTTAAGATATTTTGTTTGATTTGATCTTTAACAATAGTAAGGATTTTCGCATATGCTTCATCTGCTTTTATCGCAGAAGCTAGAGAGCTATCGTTACCAAAAACTAATTTCTCCATATTATCCGACAATGAATGTTTCAAAAAATAACTGGAATATTTATATCCTGCAAGTGAAAAACCATTTACTAATCTCTCCAGCATGAATTTATAAAAATCTAATTTTCTTTTTTCCAATATATTGCTATTTAGCCAAGAAGTGAGCCCATCAAACAAACTCAAGTTAACCGAAACATTTGGTTCTTCATCATACCAAATATCAACAGAATCCTCTAAGAATTCAAAATTTTCGGAATCGATATTCAGTGATTCACTTTGTCCGTTATTCAAATCTCCAGAAAAATAAAAGTTTTGATATTTCTTGGAAGTGGGGGATTTTTTATTGTGCAATATTTTCCCATTAACAATTACTTTCAGGTTATCACCATCCGTGCCACCTTTTTGCTTTGCACTTTTGCAAACAGAGGAGATTGAAAATTTTTCAGGCTTCACTCCTAAAAAGACAAAACTTATCCAAGGCACACCTTTCCTATCAATCTTAATATTCTTAGGCGGACGTAAGTCCTTTAATTGAAAAACTTCTCCTTCTTCCATTCGAAAAACTTGAATTTCTTGCAGCGAAGGAGTGCAATCAGCATAAAATTTTATATGATGTTCTCCACTTTGTAATTCGCAGAAAAAATAAATCGTTTTTGTCCCCCCCATTAAAGTGGCACCATCCCAAGAGGAAGCCGTGCCAAAGCCTTTCCATGAAGTTTGTTCTTCATGTATCTCGTACTTCCCAAATTCATAACCATCTAAAACCAATCGCAAATCATCGTCATCAGTAGATCGATTTTGTTTGGCATTCTTGGCCGAAGCGACGATCTGTATAACATATTTACCATTATCAGTCACATCGAAAGAAGTATCTACTCCAGACCAGTGATAGATATTGCCATCCGGAGCTACTGGGAAGTTTATTTTAGAGAAAACTT
This sequence comes from Candidatus Peregrinibacteria bacterium, assembly GCA_030688025.1. Taxonomy (GTDB): domain Bacteria; phylum Patescibacteriota; class Gracilibacteria; order UBA1369; family LOWO2-01-FULL-3; genus UM-FILTER-38-24. Next base: position 24,505 of record JAUYJL010000009.1, read on the forward strand.
CTTTCATTCTGATTAATTTTACAAATAAAGTTTCGCATATAGAGGCTATAAAATCAAAAGAAAATAATCACCTACACCAACACTCCCTGTCCACCGAGTGCATAGTTTCCTCTAACTCGTTTCAAGGAAAACATTTTGTCAAAGAAACCACGTTTTTTGGCATGCAAACCATTCCTCCAGCTACCTCCGGTACCGGGAACAAAGATTTTTTTCTGCATTGTAACAGCAGGTTTTTTCACTTTGTGAGTGTCGATTGTTAGTGTGATAAACATAGGTTTTGGGGTTAGAGAAATAACGTCTCGTTTAAATAACGAGAAATACGTTTTAATTTTTTTATAATTTTCTTAAGTTATCTGCTTTCTAATATTGCCTAATCATTCCGGTAACAACTCCTTGAATAGTCAGAGACTCTTTTGGATAAATATCTTTATAATCCTTGTTTTCAGCTTTTAGATAATATTTTCCATTAGTCCTGACAAGTCTCTTCAAAGTATTCCCTTCGTCAATCAATGCAACAACGATATCTTCCGCCTTTGGCTCTTTTTTTGTATTAACCAAGACCAAATCTCCCTCAAAAATGCCTGCGTCTATCATGCTGATACCTGTAACTTTCAAGAAAAAATAATCAGTATTGTTTTTTGCTAGCTCTTCTCCAACTTTCATCCATCCCTCAACATATTCGTCAGTAACTACAGGTCCACCAGCAGGAACAAATCCCAAAATCGGCAAACTGAAAGCCCCTTCATCAAGTTTTTCTTTCACGCTATTTAGAAGTCCGATTCCACGAGGCGTATCATCCTTTTGGATATACCCTTTTTCTTTAAGAGCAGTCAAATGCTTAAGGATACTATTGTCAGAGCTGACCCCGAAATGTTCTCTCATTTCTTTTAAAGTAGGGGATTTACCGTAAGCCAATTGATATTCTTCGATAAATTTTAGTACGGCCTCCTGTTTTTCTGTTAATACTTGATCCATATAGGTTTTTTTATAAGGTGAGTATACGCTCACAGTATAGGTGAGTGCTTACTCACCGTCAATGGTATTTTTACAAATAAGTTGAAAAAATCGGATTATATGTCGAAGATGTTTAAGACGCCATATCCAAAAATGCGAGAAATTGGCTTTAAGACAACGAAATCACGATGAGCATTATATATCCTAATAGTCTCATTATATTTCTTCAAATCATTCTTTGCCTCATCAAAAACGTTAACAATTTCACTTTTTACTTCAAGAAAAACAGTGTCTTTCAAAGCCTCGGGATTTGTTTTTGCAATGTTAAAAATTTTCCCTAAAGTCCCGGAAATATCGTGTTCATAAACCATCTTGTTCGCACTTGGCACATATTCTTTTGACGCAATGGATCTTTCTGCAATCAATCCCTCTATAAGCACGTCCTGTCCGCTTACATGAGCCATAAAAGATTCTATGAAAAGAGGAATCAAATCATGTCTTTTTCTTATTTTTGCATCTACTGTGTCCCATTGGTTTTCGGCAGACAGTCTCAAATATTTTAAGTGTCTCAATCCCACGATAACCCACAACGCCAACATAAAAATCACCGCGCCAACTATGATGAGAATATTTACAAGATCCATTATTTTTTAAATTTATTGATGATATCAACTATACCGCTCGTCCCATTTTCGACTTTCGCACTTTTGTTTATATTGTTATTAAAAGCATACTCGATGGTTTTCAAAAATTCATCTGCGGAAATATTTCCGGAAAGCATCGACCATCCGAATTTTCTCACAAAAACCTGTGCATTTGCAATCTGTTCGCCACGACTCGCATGCATAGCAAGTGGAATAATCAAAACCTTCTTTTGCATTAGTGCGAGCTCAAAAAGGCTATTCGCACCGCCGCGAGAAACCACCATTTCACTCATCGCAAAAATGTCTTTCAAGGGTTCATCCAAAAATTCATATTGTCTGTATCCGTCCTTATGTACGCCCATATCAAGATTTCCTTTTCCCGCAATATGCACGATTTGATATCTCTTCAAAAGTTCGTTCAAAGATTCACGAACAAAATCATTTATTTGTTTCGCGCCAAGACTTCCGCCCATTATCAAAATCACGGGACGATGCTTGTCTAAGCCAGTAAATCTATGTCCGCACTCACTGTCTCCAGTAAGAATACTCTCTCTCACAGGATTTCCAGTCACAACAACTTTTTTCAGCAAAGATTTTGAAATAAAACTTTTCGTCTCCTCAAAACTCAAACAAATTTGTTTCGAAAATTTGAAAGAAATTTTATTTGCCAAACCCGGACTTACGTCTGATTCATGCGAAACAACAGGGATTCTTAAAAGACTCGCCGCGATTACAACCGGCACGGCAACATATCCTCCCTTACTGAAAACTATATCAGGAGAAAATCCTTTCAAGGCTTTGTACGCTTGAAAAATTCCGGTCGGAACTTTCAAAGCGTCTACGAAATTTTTCCAAGAAAAATATCTTCTAAGTTTTCCACAATGAACGCCTACAAAAGGCACGCCCATTTTTTCCATTATGATTTTTTCAGGTCCACTTTTGGATCCTACATAAAGAACCTCAGCTCCTCCGCGCTTCCTAAGCTCTTCGATAACGGCCACGTTGGGGATAACGTGTCCTGCGGTTCCCCCACCTGTTAATATTATTCTCATGGTAACTTGTGTTTTGTGAAAGATTTAAAAGAATTCCAACCGCGACTAAACATGATATAAGAGACGACCCTCCATAACTCACAAACGGCAAAGTGATTCCAGTCACCGGCATAAGCCCTGTATTCACCGCAATATTAACAAAAGCCTGCACGGTAATCCATATAGTAAGCCCTATCGCCAGCAAAGCTTCAAAACTTCCCTGCGACTTACTCGCAATTTCATATCCACGCAGAGCAATCACAAAATACGCAAGAATCACAAAAACAATCCTGAAAAATCCAAGCTCCTCCGCACTTGCCGCAAAAATAAAATCATCGGAAGCCTGTGGCAACCAATAAGATTTTTGCACTCCCTGAGTCAGCCCTTTTCCAAACGCTCCACCGCTCCCTACAGCGATATTTGCCTGTTGTGATTGCCAACAATAATCTTCTATACATTCTTCATTTACACTTGTGAATCCCTGAAATCTCTCACGTACATGCGGCACCGCAAGCACAATAACCAGTGTCCCGATAAAAGCGACAAGAAAAAGAATTCCGAGATGTTGTAATTTCGCTCCAGCCATAAAATACATAGCCACGGCAATAATAGAAACGGTCAACGTTCCACCGAAATCATTCTGCAAAATTATCGGTAAAACAATAATGCTACAAATTATGCAAAAAGGAATAAGTCCATTCTTAAAATCCTCTATATAAGCCTGTTTTTTGCTAAACCAATACGCGAGATAAAGTATGATCGCCAGTTTCGCGAACTCCGAAGGCTGAAGAGATGTATTGAAAACCACGAGCCAATTTTGCGCGATTGTTCCGAAAGTGCTTCCAAAAATAAGAACAAACAGCAAAAGCATAACGATAAGTCCAAAAAACGGAGTGGCAATTTTCCTCCAAAATTTTATAGGCAATTTATAAGAAATATAAAATGCAAAAAGTCCTATGCCAAGGCGTATTAAATGCTTTTTGAAAAGCAAATAACAATCTACATTCGCGTCACTGCAGTTTGGATAAAGTATTCCGGGCGCGGAAAGAGCAATCGATTTTGGAACTCCGATACTCGTAATCATGATAAGCCCTAGTATAAGCAGAAAAACTACGCTTAAAAAAAGAGGAGTATCAAATTTAAAAACATTTTTCATCGAAAAAAATTATGTCCGAGGCGAATATTACTGGTTTTAAACCAAAAGAGCAATTATAATGAATTGCGTGAAAAAGATATTTTGGAAAATTTTCTCTCTCTCAGTTTTAGTCGCTTTCATAGATCAGGCGACTAAATTTTTTATTGAAAAAAACTTCCCAGAAATAACCAGCCACAACACAGGAATAGCCTTTGGAATAGACATCGGAAACGTATGGGCAATAATAATATCAAACGTCATATTGATAGGGATTGTGATATACGCGGCAAAAAAAGAACTTCGAATAAAAAGCATGTTAACTCAAATTTTTCTCGCAATGATTCTAGGAGGAGGCATCGGAAATCTGATAGACAGAATTTTCAGAGGATCCGTCTTGGATTTCATTTCTATATGGCTCTATCCGTCATTTAATATCGCAGATATCTGTATATCTGTCGGAATCCTCGGAATGATAATTTTCTTCAAAAAAGTGAAGAAATAATCACTCCAAATTCTGTTCAAGCGTTTTTCGCATCACCTCCACGGGAGCTTTTTTCTCCGTGAAAATTTCAAATTGTTTTACAGCCTGATACAAAAACATTTTATCTCCGGTGATGTATTTTTTGCCTAGTTCTTGAGCTTTTTTGACAAGAGGGGTAATCAAAGGGTTGTACGCAATTTCCATAAAACATTCGAAATTTTTCAAGTATTCATCGCTAAAATATTTTCCGATTTCTGAAAAATCAGCTTCTTTGTTTAGTGTCCAAATCGATGAAGTATTTATGAAAACATTCCCACCTTTTTTTACGTCCTCAAGCCCAAGTCCGACAATCTCAACTCCAAACATTTCTGAAAATTCTTTTGCCAATTTTTCAGCATTTTCTTTTGTACGATTTACGATACAGGAAACTTTTCCACCATTTTTTAATATTCCATAAATAACAGCGCGAGCCGCTCCACCAGCGCCAAAAACCACAGCGTTCACATCTTTCAAATCACTGAAAACTTCTTTCAAAGCCTCTGCCGCACCTACGAAATCAGTGTTATATCCATACAAAAATCCACCTTTATTTACGACAGTATTCACCGCACCGATTTTTTTCGCATCCTCATCAAGAACATCAATATATCTCAAAATAGCCTCCTTATAAGGCAAAGAAACGGAAAGCCCACTGATAGGTTCATGTCGAACATTTTCAATAAATACAGAAAGTTCCGTGTCGGGAATTTCAAAAACGCCATATTGCGCATCAATGCCAATCGCTTTAAAAGCGGCATTATGCACAACAGGGGACAACGAATGTCCGGCAGGATACGCCAAAATTCCATAAGTATTTATCATATAAGAAAACATTATCATAAAAAATAAAAAACTGTTAATATCGAAAAGCAATAATCAAATATAATATGTTTAAAATCGGAGTTTTGGCCTCAACAAAAGGAACGGATCTACAAGCCATTATTGACGAGATGAAGGCCGGTAAAATGGAGGGAGTGGAGCTTGCAGTAGTTATAAGCAATAAACAAGATTCATACGCACTTGAAAGAGCAAAATCACAAGGCTACAAAGCAATTTTCGTAGATCCGAAAGATCTGACACGCGAAGAATTCGACGGAAAAATCGCAAACCTACTTGAAGAAAACAAAGTCGATTTGGTCGTACTTATCGGATATATGAGAATACTCTCCACAGAATTCGTAAAAAAATTCCCACACAAAATCATAAACGTTCATCCTGCGCTTATTCCAAAATTCTCGGGCAAAAATTTCTTCGGTTCAAATGTGCACGAAGCGGTACTTGCGGCGGAAGAGAAAGAAACAGGCATGACTATTCATTATGTTGACGAAGAAGTTGATGCCGGAGAAATAATCTTACAAAAAAAATGCGAAGTTTTACCTACGGATACACCTGAAACATTAAAAGAAAAGGTGCAAGCCTTGGAGAAAAAGTGGTATCCTGAAATAATTCGTCAACTTGCAAAAGAAAAATAATTTTGATTTTTTAGAATTTTCATATATCTTAGCCGTACGGGCATAATTTAAGAACATGAAATATCCAATTCCTTTCGATGAAAGGGAGTTAAAATTAAAAACGATTCAGATGCGAAAGGATATCCTTTTGGCTACACACTCAGCTGGAAGCGGACATCCGGGTGGGTCACTTTCTTCTACGGAAATCTTGACGGTCCTTTATAACTGCATTTTGCGACACGAGCCATCAGAGCCGGAAAACGAAGACCGAGACAGATTTATTCTTTCAAAAGCGCACATAACTCCGGGATATTATTCAATCCTTGCGAGAACGGGATACATTGATCCTGCGGAAATTCCAACATTCAGAAAATTTGGAAGTTTTCTTCAAGGACATCCAAAAAAAGATCTCAAGCATGGGATAGAAATAGGAGGAGGGTCGTTGGGGCAAAATTTCTCAGTAGCATGCGGAGTTGCCCTCGGGATTAAACAAAAAAATAAAACAGCGATGGTCTATGATCTTTCAAGTGAAGGAGAATTACAAGAAGGATCAATGTGGGAAGCGATAATGGCGGCTCCACATTTCAAATTGAATAATTTGTGCATGATAGTTGACTACAACAATCTTCAAATAGACGGATGTGCCTCAGATATAATGGAAGTTGCACCACTAGATAAAAAATTCGAAGCATTCAATTGGAATGTAATAGTTGTAAAAAACGGACACGATCTAAAAGAGGTTTACGACGCATTCAAAAAAGTTGAAGAATTATCTAAAACAACAGAAAAACCAACCGTAATAATCGCAACAACAATAAAAGGATACGGAGTTTCTTACATGGCAAATGTTTGCGGATGGCACGGGAAAGCACCAAACAAAGAAGAATATGACAAAGGAATACAAGAACTTGATGATCAAATTAATCAGCTAAATAACCAACAATGAGAAATTGGGAAATGAAATTAGTGAGACAAGGCTGGGCTGATGCTCTAGTTGAATTAGGAGAAAAAAATCCTAATGTTGCGGTATTTGACGCGGATCTTTCAAAATCTACACTTACAAATTTATTCAAAGATAAATTCCCGACAAGATCTTTCAATGTTGGAATCGCAGAACAAAACATGGTGAATATGGCTGGAGGATTTTCTCTGATGGGATTTGTTCCGTTTTGCGCTACATACGGAGTTTTTATGTCAGGTCGCGCATGGGAGCAGATAAGAAATACAGTGTGTATGAATAAGTTGAATGTGAAGTTTGGAGGAGCTCACGGAGGGCTTTCCGTAGGGCCTGATGGCGCGAGTCACCAAGCTCTTGAGGAAATAGCCGTAATGAGATGTTTGCCAAATATGACAGTGATTGTGCCTGCGGATTATAATGAAGCGAAAAAAGCGACATTAGCGGCGGCGGAAATAGTAGGTCCAGTTTATCTCAGATTTGGTCGTGAAAAATTGCCGGTTATTTCTGCTGAAAACACGGAATTCATTGTTGGAAAAGCAAAAATAATGCAAGAAGGAACAGATGTAACAATCGTGGCTTGTGGGGCGATGGTTGCGGAAGCTTTGGAGGCCGCCGATACATTAAAAGAACAAGGAATCTCAGCGGAAGTAATAAATTTACATACAATCAAACCGATAGATAAAGACGCATTAATAGCCAGCGCAAAGAAAACGGGAGCGGTGGTCACGGCTGAAGAACATCAAATAATGGGGGGACTGGGAAGCGCGGTCTCAGAAGTTCTATCTGCGAATTTTTCCGTACCGATGGGATTTGTTGGAGTTGATAATACTTTTGGAGAATCCGGAACGCCTGAAGAGCTAATGAAAAAATACGGATGCAAATCGGCAAACATAGTCGAAAGAGTTCTCGAAGTTTTAAAACGAAAAAAATAAATTATTAAATTTTAAAAATTTTTTAACCTCAAAATCACAATGAAATTCTCAAAAAGGCTCGCAAATCTAGGAACAGAAGATGCATTCACAATTCTGAATGTGGCAAAGAAATTCGAACAAGAAGAGCTTACTCCTCAAGGAAAGAGCCTTGTCTACATGCAAATTGGAGAACCTGCATTTGATACTCCGGAAAATATTAAACAAGCTGGAATCAAAGCAATTCAAGAAAATAAAACTCACTACACACCAACATCAGGATTGATGGAGGTAAGACAAGCCGTCGCTGATTACTCAACAAAAGGAACAGGAACACAGTATGAAGCAACAGATGTAACAATTCACTCAGGCGCAAAACCTGGAGTTTTTTACACACTAAATGCGATTATTGATGAAGGAGATGAAGTAATTATTTTCGATCCAACATGGCCTATTCATTTCTCTCCGGTAAAATATTTTGGAGGAAAACCTGTCTTCATAGAACTTAAAGAAGAAGCGGATTTTCAGCCTAATTTAGAAGAAGTAAAGAATGCCATCACAGATAAAACTGTTTTAATGATTGTAAACAGCCCATCAAATCCAACAGGAGGAATCTTCACAAAAGAAACTCTTGAAGCTCTTGCAAAAATTGCAGTCGAACATGATTTATGGGTTATTTCAGACGAAATCTACGATAAAATTATCCACGAAGGAACACATCTTTCTATCACGGCAATGCCTGGAATGGCCGAGAGAACAATCCTTGCAAACGGAGCATCAAAAACATTTGCAATGACAGGATGGAGAATGGGATGGACGGTAACAAAAAATAAAGACATGCGCGCACAGATTGAACAAATTCAATCAAATGACACTTCTTCTTCTCCGACAATGAACCAATTGGCTGTTATGGAAGCCGTTTCAGGCCCACAAGATGCAGTTGAAGAAATGAGAAAAGAATACCTGAGAAAAAGAGATATTCTTGTGCAGTTGGTAAACGAAATTCCAGGATTCTCAGCTAAAGCACCAAAAGGGGCTTTCTATTTATTTGCCAACGTGAAGCCACTTTGCGAAAAATTCCAAATGAACTGCTCTGATCTTCAAAAGAAAATAATGAGAGAAGCTAATGTCCTACTACTTCCGGGAACAGGCTTCGGACCTCATGGAGAAGGCTTTGTTCGCTTCTCATACGTCGGAACGGAAGAAACACTAAGAGAAGGATGCAAGAGAATCAAAGAATGGGCAGAAAAGGCAATGGCGTAAAACACACACTCAAAAGGCCCTCACAAAATGGGGGCTTTTTTATTATCTTGTCCTCGTGAAATTGACAGTATAAGAGCAAGTGGTAGAATAACGCGCTATAAAAGGATTTATGGCTGAAACATCATCACGACAACCAGACTTCGATTATGAAAATCCAAAAAATTTCATACCACGACCAACACCAAATTCACAGCTTGCAGTAGCCATGGACATAGAATCGATAAGGCTTCCTACCAGGCTTTTTGCTAGAAAAGGAAGAAAGGAATTACAGATAATTGCAAATGAGCTTTTTGGGAAAGGACATCTTAAAGAGATAAAAGACATAAATAAATGGAAGTTAAATGGTGCAATAGTAGTGGCCTCATACATCAATTCGGCATTACTTTCATGCATAGTAGCACTAAAGCCAGATTTAAAAGGAACACCTGAAATAGTAGAAATGTTAGCACTTGCATATTTAATTCCATCAATAATTATTTGGGTTATAGACTTGGCTATTGCGGTACCACTATTACAATTTGTTCCAGAGATGATAAGTAAGATTAAAGCATCTCGACCGTCACAAAAACTAGGCAGTCAAGATGCTAGAGAATTACTTGAAGAAATGGCGAATATCTTAGCTTTAGTGTCAGAGGTGAAGGATGTAGTGCCTGAAAATGAAAGAAAAGTCCTATTGGAAGCTTTAATCCTTGAAGCAAAAGAATTAGAGAAGAAAATGAGGGCAATTGAATCGCTACTAGAAGAACAATCTGGTTCTGATCTGAAAATTCAAGAACTTGCAATTTCAGGAGCAATTAATGCGAGGGTTAAGAGAGCTGTTATAAAAAAAGACTAATCACCACTTCAAGAAATATTTGATAGCACTCGCCAAATGGTACCAAGATATTTTGCTGAATAGAAGCTTGAAAAATGAGCCGTCGCTAAGCCTTTTGTGATAATGCATCGCTGAAGCTGTAGGATAGTAAACGACTTTATAACCGGCTTTTCTGGTTTTTCTGCAAAGGTCGAAATCCTCCATGAAAAGGAAATATCTTTCATCAAATCCACCAATCTCGTCAAAAACTTTTTTTGGCATAACCATAAAAGCACCAGTGATCAAATCCACTTCCTGCTCTTTGGTATGGTCAAAATCAAACATTATATAATTTTCATATCTCTTTTTAAACGGCCAAATTTTTCGTAAAAAAGTACGTTTTATAAATAGATCAAAAAACTTAAAATCTCTTCTGCATGATTGCTGAACTTCACCACTTTGATACATGAGTTTTGGCCCAACCATGCCAACATTCTTATGTCCATCCAGGTAATCTACAAGTTTTCGGAGAGTGTCTTCTTCAACAGTAATGTCAGTATTTAAAATCAAAATATATTCGCCTTTAGAGGCATTTGATGCGAAATTGTGTCCACTGCCGTAACCAAGATTTTTCCCAGGTTCGACGAGTACTATTTCTCCATTTGACGCCGCAGTTTTTAGGTATTGCAAACTGTCATCTGTAGAAGCATTATCGCAAAAAATTATTTCAAATTCAAAATTTGTTTTGCTCTTCTTTAGGGCTTCCACACAAAATTTTGGAAAATATTTTTGATTGAAATTCACAACTGTTATCGAAAGTTTTGGAGCCATTTTCCGTAAAAATTATTTTATTTTTTTCTTCATTTCCTCTCGACTTATCTTGCTTATATCTACCTTATTTTCAGAAATTTTCAAAGTAATTTCGCCTCGAACAAAACTCTTTTCAGGAATATTTTCAGCTATCACAAGCCCTGCACCAATAAAACTATCACTTCCAATTTTTGCACCGGGCATAAAGCTATTATTTATTCCGACACGAATATTATCACCGGTAACAATTCCAAATTTATTTTCCCCTATCGGCATTTTTTGAGAGTCTCCAATTACAGAAATTTCGCCTTCATCAAGCCGTAAATTGCCAGTCACAGTTCCCGCGCCAAAAGAAACATTATTTCCGATCACGCTATCTCCGATGTAATTTGAATGAGTCCAAACATCGTCCCCAAGAAAACTTCTCGCAACTTCAGTAGAAAATCCGATTACACAATTTTTACCAATATTGCTTTCGCGAATCAAAGCATTTGTCGCAATCACGCTATCATCGCCGATATACACAGGTCCGTTTACAACTGCACCTTCAAGAATTTTTACATTTTCTCCGATAATAACATCGCCTTTCACCACAGCATTTTCCGAAATTTGTGCACTTTTTGCTATAGTTTTTTCCGTATTCTCAAACAAAAATTTGAAAACTTTATTCACATGCCAAGGGAATTTTATTGGCTGCCAGAAGCCTTCATACTTCACAGCTTTCATCTTTATTCCATCGCTAATCATATTTGCCAAAGCGACTTCATACAAATCATCACTGTCACTTTTTGCTTTCTCCAAATATGAAACTAATTTTGAAAAATCTTTATGAACATGAACAACCAAATTCACCAAATTACTAGGCTCTTTGCCTTTTTCAGGCTTCTCAATAATACTTTTTATGCATCCATCATCTGAGATTTCCAAGTATCCACCAGGGAAGTATTCATGGACAACTTTGCCTAGTAAATATCCTTCGCCGTCGCCGACTTCAAATGCTTTGATAATGCCCTCAAATGCGGATTTTTCAACTACGTCATTACTACTAAAAATCAAAACTGGTTCACGTCCAATCACATCTTTTGCCGCCAAAACAGCGCCACACATACCAGCATCTAAATCTTTTTGCTCCACCACGGCGACATCAATCCCCAAGTTCTTACCGCACAATGCCAACTTCTCAAGATTGTGCTTTCCTCCAACAATAACCACTTCATCAAGTCCGGCATTTTTTATAAGTTCAAGTTGCCACTCAATCAAAGGTTTTCCAAGAAAATTCAAAAAATTCTTGTCAGTAATTGGCTTCATCCTTTTGCTCCTACCTGCGCCGAGAAGTAATACTTTCATAAGTCTTAGAATACATGTACCGCGATTATACAGCGGAAAGGGGAGTTTTGAAAGGTTTTAAGGCTACTTCTTTGATTTGACTTTTTATTTTTTTTTGATATATTTGTTACGGCGTTTGGAGGGTTCGCCCTCTCACGGCTTCCAAGCCGTAACCAAGCGTCAACAAAGAACCCGCTTCAAGGCGGATTTTTTGTTTTTAATCTTCTTCCGGCACGCCGTCATGTAACATTCTTTGCATTGTTTCCATATTCATGCCCCAAAAAGGGATAATACTCCAAAAGAATTTATGTCCATCATCTATTTGCTTAACAATTACCCGTATTCGATTTCTTTTTATAACCGCAATAAACTCATAATATTTTACCGGCTTAAGTACGGTATCGGTTCGACTATGCATGCGTATCCGTTCAAACTTTTTGGTCTCCAATATTCCCTGCAAAGTGTGAGATAACTTCAATATTTCCGGGACAAAATGTAAAAGCTTAAATCTCATATACTGATCCTGCTCCAAACGAGCCTTCTCGCGCTTCTTGAACTTAAGATGTTCAAGCCCGTGTGATCCAAAAGATACTTTCTCCTTTAAATAAGGACAATAAACGTCACAGAGCAATCTGTAAAACATTTCACCCCTTTCTTTTACCTCCTTAAACTGTTCATCTGTAAAATTAAGCATGACAAAAATTATTTAATGTCTTTCTTGTAACACATCGACATTAAATTTTTATTAAAAAAAGTTAAATTCTTTACTAGAAAGTAATAATTTAAATAAGTTGGCAATAGAAAAAGGCCTATGTCAAAATCTCCCCCAACCTTCCTTGTTTCACCGCTTCTTTCACCTCCATTCCAATTCTTTCTCCAAAACTTACACTCTCGCCGTAAAGATAGGTTGTGCAAGGCGTAAACCTAGTCCCTGGTGATCCCGGAATTCTCATTGAAACATCAAAAACTACAAATTCCTCTTTTCCCTCATACGCTGCGATGGCTCCTTGTAGAGCAAAAGCACCGATGATTCCGGGAGCGACTTCATTCTTTAAAGTTGCCACAAATTTTTCTCCAGCCTCAAAAGCTTTTTCAAGAATTGATTCTTTTGTAGTACAAGCCACGTGTCCGGTTTCAATCATCGAAGGCGCGTATCCGGCATTCAAAAGTTCCATCTGTGTATCTGCATTTAATCTCAAAAATCCATCCAAAGAAGTCTGTCTTCGTAAGTCTGTTCCCATTATTTCAAGTTCACCATTAAGAGGGGAGTAGAAAAAATTGAAATTTATTTGCGCACCGATAATAAATTCTTCGATCACAGAATTATCCAAATCTTTCTGATTTATTTTGCCTTCGTTTATCATTTTTTCGCTGACAGTAAAATAAGAATCAGTATTTGTAATAACGAAAAAAGCCCTTTCATATCCCCTTATCGCCTCATTCACTTTTACGATCAATGGTCCACCTTTGTCAGTTACAAAATGTGTGTCCAATATTTTTTTAGTATCTTCGTAACCCAATTTTTCACCACCTTGTCTGACAATTTTCGGCATTCTTATTCCGGCTTTTTCAAGAAGATAATATTGGTTTTTTGGTTGATCTCTCTCTTCGAGTTTTACTCCTTCTCTAAGCCCAAAAACCGGCACTTTAAATTGGTCTTCAAAGTCTTTAAAATCTTTGAAATAAACCCAGAAATATCGATTATGAATGAAAATCGTATTCATCGCACGAAGCTTTTCTTGAACATCTTCATTGATAATATCTGAAAATTTATCTACCAAAATGATTTCATCAATACATCCACGTCCATCTTCACGGGTTTTATAATATTTAGAATATGTCTTGTCTCTGCCGTTTTGGCAAACTGCGACAGTTTTAAATCCATGTTTTTTTGCGCCACTGCAAACATCGAGTGCGCTGTGTCCGCCAAGAACACCAATCGTAATATTTTTTAAATCGTAAGTCTTCAAAATCTCCAAAATATCTTTTTGTCCGATCATTGCTGTAAAAATTAAAATATAATTTTGGCTTTCTTATCCAAGAACCTCCGAAAGCCTATCCTGCTCTATCGCCATTTTAATATCTCTTGCCAGTCTGCGTCCAGTGCTCATTGGTTCGTTGTATTTTAGCCAAGTGTAAGGAGAACCGTTTATGTACGGATTTGTCCCGGCCACAATCCTTGCTGAAATTTCAAAAACTGAATAATTAAGTTCAGGATCGATGATGCCTTCAAGACAGAAAGGCCCAAAAAGTCCTCCTGTAACCAACTTTTTCGAAGCATCAACTACGCGTTGTCCCATCTCAAAAATCTCCGGTAAAAGTGATTCTCTGACCACCAAAGGTACATTCCCTGTGATTGTATAAGTCGTACGAATATCTACATCAACCTGATCTTTAGCCGCAATTCGTCCGATAGAATCGGCATTTGACTCGTATCTTTTATCAAATCCCATCACCTCAAGTTCGCCGGTAAGTGGGCTGTAAAAATAGTGTGTATAAACAGGAACTCCGACTACATATTCCTGAATTGCATATTTTTCGTGCCCTTCTTTTTCTCTATACCCCTCATATCTTTCATAAAATTCTTTTGCGGAATTTGCAATAAAATATCCTTTTCCGCCGTGCGCTCCATGAAATTTTACGATAACAGCTCTATCTATTTCCTCAGGAGTTTTGAAAATTTTCGGAAGCATGATGTTCGCATCAAGAAGCCATTGTCTCTCTTTTGTCCTATCTGATTCCCATTCCAAAATCGCCTTTGTTCCATAGTGCATGGCCTTGACCTCCATCATTTTGCTAGGCCCTATATAAGCTACAAAAGAACCATGAGGAACGATAATTGCATTCTGTTTTATAAGCTCAGGCTCTATGCTGAAATAATCTTTAAATGAATCTACGGTGATAATCTGATCCGCGACCCCGTAAGACAAATAAGGCTTTTCTTTGCCTTTTTCACAGATACATATAGTCTCGAATCCTTCATCCTTTGCCCCTTTTAGAATCTGAAGAGCAGTGTGGCTTCCAAGTGTCGCTATTTTGTAATCTTTGATGTTTCCCATATACTAAAAATTTTAGGTCTTTTGGCCATCGTACAAGAAATTGGAGGACTTGTCCACGAAATAAAATTCCCCCCAGATTCTAAAAGACCAATTTTCCCAAAATTTGCATAGTTTTTTGTTTATTTGCTATAATAAAAACATGACAGTTCAAGCATTAAAAAAACAGATCATTCCCACGTTGCAACGCCGAGGAGCAATAAAAATAGCAATTTTTGGGTCATTTGCTACAAGAAAAGAAAAAAAAACAAGCGACGTTGATATTTTAGTAAAATTCAAAAATGAAGTTACTCTGCTTCAATTGTCAAATATGAAGCTGGAATTAGAAGATAAACTGGAAAGAAAAGTAGATCTCCTGACATATGGAGGCATAAATCCACGCCTAAAAAAGATCATTCTACAGGAACAAAAAATTATATATGAAAAAAGATCCTAAGATCTTTCTCGAACATGTCCTAGAAAGCATCGAAGACATCGAAAAATACACAAAAGGACAGACTAAAGAAAAATTTGCAAAAGCAAAAATGATGCAAGATGCAGTCATTAGAAAATTTGAAATCATTGGGGAAGCAGTTAAAAATCTTCCACCGCCTTTTAGAAAAAAATACCCAAAAATTGCTTGGAGAGACATTGCGGGAATGAGAGATATACTCATACACGAATATTTTGGCATAAACATAAATGTTGTGTGGAAGACGGTACAAGAAGATCTCCCAAGCTTAAAAAGACAAATCACTGAACTTAATGAAAGCAGGCTTGAAATATCTGCCGGCAAAGGGAAAGTATTGAATTCATTAAAAGATTTGAGGTAATATCGATCTCCTATGGAGATAATTTACAGCTCAAAATTTGCTCGAGAATACAAAAAACTGCCCAATAATATCAAATACAGAATAATCTTTGATATTTCAAAAGACAAAAATACGGTACATTTTCATGCGGTTGGAGACCACGATATCTATCAATAATTTTTTCAAAGCGGACTTTTAATATTTCGAATACTCGACGCGGAAACCTGAGTATATCTTTGCGTGGTGCGGAGATTTTGATGTCCCAAAAGAGTTTGTATGTAACGGATATCGGTGCCATTTTCGAGCAAATGAGTGGCAAAACTATGGCGAAGGCTGTGAAAAGTCGCGTCAGCAAAAACGCCAGACTTTAAAAGTGCATTGCTAAAGATTTTTTGCGCAGTACGAGTGGTAAGTCGTCCACCTCGTTCACTTTCAAAAAGGAAATCATTTTTATCTCTTCCTGCAACAAAATCTATCAAAGGAGAAATCAACTTTTCCGGCAAAATGGTAATTCTGTCTTTATTGCCTTTTGCCTGTATTACGTAAATGATTTTCTCAGAAATATTCAAATCTTTAACTTTGATTTTTACAACTTCACTAACCCGAAGCCCAGCTCCATAAGCCAAAGAAATCATAAGTCGGTGTTTTAAGTTTGTTATGGAATCAATAACTTTCAAAATGTCGTTTTTCGCCAAAACAACAGGAAGTTTCAGGGGTCGACGTGCAAATTTTATATCAATTTTGCAAAAGCATTTCATGACATCTCTATAAAAAAACTTAATGGCATTGAGATAAAGATTCACAGTCTCAGGCGCATAATTTTTCAAATGTTTTTGTTTCAAAAAATCTTTAATAATTTCAACATCGGGAGAAGAAATATCTCTACCGACGAAGTTGAAAAACTCCCTCAAACAAGCCAAATAAGACTTCCTAGTCTGCGGGCTGTAATTTCTGATGATGATTTCTCTTTCGGTCTGATTTATGTAAAAAGAATGTTCCATATACACACTTATACATCCCCGACTTAAAATATTCTTAAATTTTTCCTGAAATTTTGCTAAACTCTAAAACCTGATGACAAAACCAACATTGTTCGTATATACTCCCCTCAGAAGTTTCTATACGAAAACACTTCGCATAGAAACGAGTTAGCCGAAATATCCTTTTATTAAACTCATTATTTAAAATCCTTAACTAAAATGTTATGCACATCAAAAAACGTCCGTTGGTAATTTTTTTATCAATAGTAGCCATCTCTTTTATTGCTGGGTTGCTATATATGAACAAAGGGGTAGATCCAAACTATTCAATTTCAATTAATGGAAAAAACATAGTTGTTTCTCAGGATAAATGGAAATTCGTTGAACCCTTTGAACCAAGTTTATATAGCAAAAATTATAGTGCTATAAATAAAAGAGATGGCCACGAATTTGAGCAGATGATAACAGTCTTTCTACAAAAAATGACTGACGATAGAAAAATTGGAGAAAAAATTACCAACTCAGAGTATATCGAAGCTTTTGTTGTGCATCCAAATTCAGTTACCGTACAAATCAGAATTGATAAAGGTGATTATTGGGTCATGAGTAGAGAAACCTTTGAATCAAAAAATAATTACCCAGATCAAACAGATGTATCTTATTCTGATTTGTTACTGAATTTTGAGGATATGCAGAACAGAATCGATAATACAAAATACATTTTAAATAATGAGTTTTAAAAAACAATAAAAGGATACATCGGCTAACACAGAATATGCGGTTTCGCTCCCGTTGGTCGCTACACCCATATTTGCCAGCGGTCGCCCTTCGGGCATATTATACCGCTGTCAAACATCGCATATTCTGGGACGTTGTGCGAAATTCTCTTTTGTGAAAAACTGAAAACAAGGATAATTTTGGCACTTTTTAACTCATTAACTCTTAATTTAAAAACTATGAGCGAGCAAACAACATCGAAACCTTGGTATAAAAAATGGTGGGGAATCATTTTAACAATCGCATTTTTCCCTCTTGTTGTACCATATTTAGTATGGACAAAAACAACTTGGAATAAATGGGTCAAAATCGCCATAACGGCAGTTTGTGCAATTATTGTTATTTCCAGCATGGTTGATTCCAGTCAAAGAAAGCAGGAATCCTTGGATCTCGTAAATCAAGCAGAAGTCTTTATCAGTGAAAATAAAATTAGCGATGCTTTGACTGCTTTGAATAAATCTCAAGAACTTAATACTATAAAAAGTGAAAATTCTGCTTTTGAATTAGAGGAGAAAATAACAAAATTGCAATCAGCAGAGTTTTTGAAAAAGACTTTAGCAGATATGTCAGATAGCGATTTTGACCTTCTACAGAAAGGCGAGCTAAAAACATCTTTTATCAATCACGATGGACTAAATAAACTTTTCCTTGCAAAGCTACGAGAGAACGCTGATCAGAGAGCCGTATATATTGCTGAAGTTGAGGAGTTAAGAAAAAAAGAACAAGAAGAAGCTGAGAAGAAAAAACTAGAAGCTGAAGCCAACGCTAGAACAGAAACGATTGAAAAGCAGTTTAGTGCTTGGGACGGCTCTCACATTAAACTTACAAGATTGATAAAAAATTCCATGAATGACCCAGATAGCTATGAACATGTTGAAACTAAATATTGGGACATGAAAGATCATCTTATTGTAAATACAACATTTAGAGGGAAAAATGCTTTCGGCGGAACTGTAAAAAATACAGTAAAAGCCAAGGTTTCTCTTGACGGTGAGAATGTCGAAATTCTTGAACAATATTAAAGCGGATAAAAAGTGCCAAAATTGAATTAGATTTTTTTCACAAAAGAGAACATCGCACAACAGCGTGTATGCGGTTCCGCTACGCTCCACCCATATTGCTTCGCAACATCGCATACACGCAAACGTTAGCCGAAATTCAAAAAATATTTTCCTATAATTAAAGAGTTTTGATAGGCTCTTAGAAAATAACAAGCTTTATATAATCCACTAACAACATAAAAAATATGAAAGTACTTATCATCAAAAACGCACTAATACATTTCCTCCTGATTCCATTCTATATTTTCACAGCAAAAGAAGTTGCACTCATGCCAGCAGATAGATGGGATACACTTCTTTTATTTATTGGTCTGATTGTCATAGCGCCAATTACCAGCAACTTTATCTACAATTACAAAAATGCTGAAACTCAAAAAGCGATAAACTGGGGGCATGTAACGACATTTTTCTCAATGCTGGTAATTGGCATGCTGTTCATAGCTTTAGATGTTCTTCTCGTTTTAATGGTCGGAAATGTATTAGTTTTTAGATTAGTGCTTGCTCTTTTCTGGCTAGCCGTAGTTACATTTGATTTTGCAGATTTTCTGACAAATACAAAGAGCCTATCAAAACAAAAATAAGGGAAAATATTTTTTGAACTCGCTCCTTTCAGTCGCGCCCCGCTGCGCTCTCCTCCCTTTGGTCGTCGGGTCGGCTAACACTGCATAACAGGTTCGGCTCTTGCAGAGCCTCACCCAAATTGCGCAGGTGTGAGCCTTCGGCTATTATACACCTGCGCAACTTCTGTTATGCAGGAACGTTATATGAAATGCTTTTGGGGCTAACTTTATTTGATACAATCAAAACATGAAATTTCAATTAACGGAACCGAACAAACAATATTCAAATGCTGAACTCATAGAAGATATTCAAAGAGTTGCAGGTGAGCTCGGCAAAAATTCTGTATCCCAACGAGAATATGATCGATTGGGCAATTTTTCGTATCAGACATTCAAAAAGAGGTTCGGTTCCTGGAAAAGTGCATTAAAAGAAGCTGGGCTTGAACAAAGCAAGCGTCCTTGGGGTGGTGATTTAACAGAAACACGCATACCCAAAGAACAGCTTATTGCAGATATGAAAAGAGTTGCAGGCGAACTGGAAAAACAAGCTATCACAATTGCTGATTATGATAAGCATGGAAAGTTTGGCTCTTCGGCAATCTGTAAAAGATTTGGTGGCTGGAACAAGGCAAAAGAAGCAGCAAATCTGAAAATCGGAAGAGTTTATAATTCAACAGACGAAGACTATTTTGAAAACATAGCTGATGTTTGGGAACATCTTGGTCGCCAACCACGATATCAAGAAATGACAGCACCACTTTCAAAATTAAATATATCATCATACGAGCGAAAATTTGGAACATGGCGAAATGCTCTCGAAAAATTTGTTGAATATATAAACTCTAAAGACGACGCCGAAGAGCCGCAAGAAGCAATCGAGCCAAAGAAATCAGCAATTGTTCCTAAAAAAGAAGAGAAACCAATAAAAAAGCAGGTGGTTAAAAAAAGAACCAACCGCATTGCAAATCTACGACAGAGATTTAGAGTAATGAAAAGAGATGGTTTCAAATGTGTATTGTGTGGAAGTTCGCCAGCAACTCAAGTAGGCTGTGAATTGCATATAGATCACATCATACCTTGGAGTAAAGGTGGTGAAACTGTAGAGGAAAATTTAAGGACGCTTTGTTCAAGCTGTAATTTAGGAAGATCAAATAAAGAATAATGAACCGCCCCAAAAGCACATCATATAACAAGGCATATACGGCTACGCTACGCTTCGCCCATATTGCTATCGCAACATCGTATATGCCGAAACGTTAGCCGAAATTGAAAGTAATTTTTTTATTCCTTTAACCAAAATCAAAACATGGAAAAGTATTTCATTTTAGCAATAACATTTGCATATAGCATCGGCGGTTTAGTCACATTCGCAGGATTTTTTCCAACAATGAAGGATTTATGGAAAGGAAAACCAAGTGCAAATGTGCACACCTACATAATTTGGTCGATAACAACCTTCCTTACATCTTTATATGCAATATTTGTTGTCAAAGACTTGGTTTTCAGTTTGGTTATCAACCTACAATTAGCGGCATGTTTAATAGTTTTGATTTTGAGATTAAGGCTAAAATTAAAAAGAACATAAAAAAATTACTTTCAACTCAAGGGGACGCTGCGCTTTCGCTCCCTTCAGTCGCTCACCCTCGGCTAACACTGAATGTGCGGTTCGCGGCTTGCAGCCGCTCTCCCATATTCACTGGCGGTGAATCGCTTTGCGATATATTATACCGCCAGTGAACATCGCACATTCAGAAACGTTAGGCGAAAGAAGAAAAAGCATTTGTATTTTACAGTCGACTTGACAAGTCGCCAAAAAAAAGTATAAAGTAGAAAACTATTAACACATACTATTTATGGAAAAAATACAATGTCCTGGTTATTACTATAAAAATCGTGAAATGCAGCCAGCCTTTCCTGATGATAAAGTTGATGCATTAGTCCAAGAAGTAGATGGCGAACTCATAGTAGCATGCCCATTTTTAAGACAACCTACTGAGGCCAGCCCATTGTTATGCGGAAGAATACTTCAGATAACGCATACTGACGAAGTAGCGGCTGGCTGCCCCTATTCAACAAAGTAAACCGCTTTTTCTTCCATCGCCTAACAATGAATAACTGGTTCACTCCTTCACTCCGTTCAGTCGTTCTCCCAAATTTGGCGGCGGTATGTCGCTCCGCTCCAAATTTTACCGCCACCACACTTCAGTTATTCATGGACGTTAGCTGAAATATTCCTTTTCTTTTCTGGGCTATCGCCCAATTGTTTTAAAAAATTTTCAAATTTCTTTTTCTTTTTTATAAGGGGAAATATGGAGTTTTCTCCGCTCTGCTACGAAAACACTTGTTTTGTAGAGGGGAATAGCGGTGTTTCCTCCGCTTCGCTCCAGAAACTCTTTATATATTAAGGGAAAAATACTATACTACCATTAACCCGCCTTTGAACATAAAAACCCTATGGAAATTAATTTCAAAAGTAAATTATTTGAACTACTAAAAAGAGACCATCGTCTTTGGAATGAAGAGACCAAGGAATTCAATGAAACTCTTTTAAAAGATTTAGTGGATAAGCTGGATGAAAATATCCTCGAGCTACTTTTTAATAACGCGGAAACAAAAGAACGATTTTTCATAAAAATAAAGGATGTTTATGTATTAAAGCAAAACGAGTTAAAATTTTTCATTGATGAAAATAAATTAGACAATTCATTTACCCAGCTTGCCAATAAAATTGGCCTCACCATAGATGACAAAAAAGACGAAAGGGTTGTTTTGAACTGGCCATTTAAGGATTGTGTATTAGAGGGCGGCATGACAAAAGAAGACGCTGTTGATGTTTATTATAAATTTGATAAAAAGACCGGCGAATGGAAAGAGGAGGCCGCAAAGAGAAAAGAAATTTTCTTTAATGAAGTTTTAGCTCGCGATGAAATAGACCGGCTTGAAGATCCAAAAACTCTTTATAAGTGGCGAAGATTTACTGCTGAAAATTCTGAAAATGGAGAAGAGTTAAAAGAAATAAAGAGAGACGAAAAAGGGATTATAAAGGAAAATTTTGTAATCAAAGGCAATAATCTACTTTCATTACATAGCTTAAAATCTCAATTTGAAGGGAAAATAAAACTTATCTACATAGATCCCCCATTTAACACTGGTAAGGATGAATTCAAGTATAATGACAACTTTAATCATTCTGCATGGCTAACTTTCATGAAAAACAGGCTAGCGGTAGCAAAAGAATTATTAAGAGATGACGGCGTAATTTTTGTACACATTGGCAATGAGGAAGCGGCATATATGCAAGTTTTATTAGATGAAATTTTTAACAGGGAAAATTATTTGAATCATATTACAATGAGTACTAATGCGGCATCTGGATTTAAAGCTACCAGTGCTAAAATATTTTCAACAGCAAACCATATTTTTGTTTATGCCAAAAAAGCAGATAAGGGGTATTTGAATAAGTTATATACAAGAAAAGAATATGATGATAGTTACGGATATTATTTACTAAATCCAAGCGAACCATATTCAAGATGGAAGTACAAAAAAATTATTGAAATACTCGCCGAAGAAAATGGATTTAAAGATGTGAAATCTTTTCAGAAAAGTTTCGCCAAAGAAATTATACTGGAAAAAATAAAAAAATTTGCACATCTAAATAAGGAAAGAGTATTCCGGACTGCAGCATTAGGCGGAGGCGCACTTACGAAAAGAAAAGTCACTGTAGAAAAATCCAAAAAAGAAAAAGGGGTTGTTCTCCAACATCCAAATGAAGACGTGAAAGGTTTTTATATTTTAAATGGAGAACAGATCGTTTTTTGGTCAAATACCTATAAAGAAATTGATGGAGATATTGTGCCAGCAACATCCCTCACAGATGTATGGACTGACATCGGTTTTACTGGAATCGCAAATGAGGGTGGTATAACCTTAAAAAATGGCAAAAAACCTGAACCTCTCCTTAAAAGGATAATTGAATTAGGATCAAGCGAAAATGATATAGTACTTGATTTCTTCGCTGGCAGTGGAACCACTTGCGCGGTGGCCCATAAAATGGGACGACAGTGGATTGCCATCGAACAACTTGATTATTCTGATAATAACCCTGAGGAAAGAATGAAAGGGGTCATTGCTGGCGATCCTACTGGAATTTCCAAAACAATAAATTGGAAGGGTGGAGGTGACTTTATTTACACGCAACTGGCAAAATGGAATGAAGAGGCAAAAGAAAAAATTTCTGAAGCAAAATCTTATGATGAGTTAGTGAAGCTATTTTCATTGCTCTATGAAAAATATTTCCTAAATTATAATGTGCGAGCAAAAGATTTTAAAGAAAGCATAATAGAAAACAATGAATTCAAAAAACTTTCACTCGAAAGACAAAAGGAAATATTTGGAAAAATGCTCGATCTAAACCAGATGTACATAAATTTCAGTGAAAGGAATGATAAAAAATATGAGCTAACATCAAGAGATATAGAACTCAGTGAAAAATTTTATAATGTGAAAAATTAAGTATGAATGAGCAAAATTTACAACAGCTCATTGAATCAGAAATAGGTCGAAAGACCATTTCGAAAATAGATTTGCCTGAATACATCACTACTAATTTAAGGCACGATTTTTGGTATTGGCAAAAAGAAGCATTGCAATATTTTTTTGCATTTGATGATCCTGTATACGAATTTGAGAAAATAGTGAATGAGCCAACTCACTTGATGTTTAACATGGCGACCGGCACAGGCAAAACCATGCTCATGGGAGCACTGATTTTATATTACTACACAAAGGGTTATAAACACTTCATTTTCTTTGTAAACCAAAATAACATTGTAGATAAAACGGAAAATAATTTTATCAATAAAAGCCACACTAAATATATTTTCAGGCAGAGGACAGTAATAGATGACAAGACAATCAATATCCGCAAAGTTGAAACTTTTGACGAAACTGATGACATTCAAATTAAATTTGTTTCAATTCATAAGCTTCACAACGATGTCTATTTAGCAAAAGAAAATTCCTTAACACTTCAGGAATTACAGACAAGAGATTTAGTCATGATCGGAGACGAAGCACATCATTTTAACGCTTCCACAATAAAGAATGGCCAAACAGAAATTGAATTACCAACAGAACTAAAAGAGAATGCCAGTGATAAAGATATTGAGAAAAGCTGGGAAGATACGGTTTTAAATAAGATTTTGAGAAAAGGAAAAAGTAAACAAGATGTCGAGAATAAAAATGTTTTACTGGAATTTACTGCAACCATTCCTAAAAATACAGATGTTATTGAAAAATACCACACAAAGATTATATATAAATTTGAACTCGTTGATTTTTTAAAGGCGGGATATACAAAGGAAATAAACTTAGTATCCACATCACTGAAAAAGAAAGAGAAAATTTTATTATCCTTGCTTTTTAATTGGTACCGTCATCAGATTGCACTAAAAAATAACATACCAAATTTTAAGCCAGTCATTCTTTTCAGAAGTAAACTTATTGAAGAATCAGAAAAAGATTATCAGGAATTTTGTTCAATTATTTCAAAACTAAATCCCTCAGATTTTGATTTCTTAAAAACTGTTGAGGATAGTATAAAACAAGATCAGGACAGTCTATTTAAAGTTTATGAACAAGGAAAAAGTCGCGTAAAGCAGCTTTTGCAGTTTATTAAGGACGAAAAAATCAACATTCGCCAGATACTGGATTACTTACAATCAGAATTTTCTGAAAAAAATTGCATTATTACGAACTCAAAAGATAACAATGCAACTACTAAAGAAAAAACCTCAGAAGAGCAGGAGCAACTACTAAACAGCTTAGAAGATAAAAATAATCATACCCGTGCAATTTTTACGGTAAAACGACTTACTGAGGGCTGGGATGTATTAAATCTCTTTGATATAGTTAGACTCTATGAAGGAAGAGATGAGGGGCATAAAAACGGTAAAAGAATTGCCGGTCAAGCAACGACTCAAGAAATACAACTAATCGGGCGTGGAGTCCGTTATTTCCCCTTTTCTTACAATGAGCATGAAAAAAACAAAAGAAAATTTGACAATGATTTAGAAAATCCCCTCAGAGTTTTGGAAGAGTTTTATTATCACAGTGGAGGCGGTGATTTAGAAAAAGAACGCAGATATATTGATGAATTAAAACGAGAACTTAAAAATAAAGGATATATTCAAGAGAATAGATCACCAAAGAAATTTAGTTTGAAAGAAGAGTTTAAACAAACAGCTTTTTTTAGAGAGATAAAAGTGTGGAAGAATGAAAGAATAGAGAATCCGGAAAGGCGCCGACATACACTAACGGAATTGCAAAAGAATTTTATTTTTGAGTACAAAACAAAAGATTTGTCGTTAAGTGAGCAACGTGTTGTTTTCGATAATGAGGTCGACGAAATGCTTGCTGAAAGTAAAAGTACAGAGAGAAAAACCTTAAACGTAAAAATTTCAGAGTTTGAAAAACATATTGTATGGAAAGCTATAAACAGAAAAGCAAAAAAAGATTTATCGATTTTGCGCTTTGATAATTTGAAAGATGAATTGGATATTAAAAGTATTGATGAAATTTTCTCCGATAATCTTCTTGGGGAATTTAAGGTAAATATTATTGTTTCAAAAACTAAAAATGGGTTCTCCGAAATAGATAACAAGGAAAAATTAGAAATACTACTTTCCTTTTTTGATGAATTTACCAAGAAGCTAAAAGAAATTGCTAATCCATTCAAAGGAACAATGGATTTTATGCCGTTTTCATTTGGTCAACTTTTTGGCGAGGAAAAAAAGAAAAATGTGCTTATCGACGAAGAGAGTAAGGCTCTTGAGGTAGAGTTACTCCAACACAAATGGTATGTTTTAGACGGGTTTAATGGAACAAGTGAGGAAAGAGATTTAATTGAATTTTTCAAAAACAAATTTGGCAATCTTGAAGAAAAATATGACGAAATTTATCTGCTCAGAAACGAGGAGGTATATAAACTCTATGATTTTGAACAGGGACGTGGATTTGAGCCAGATTTTTTACTTTTCCTGAAAGGTAAGGAAGGAAATTTATATTTCCAAGTATTTATTGAGCCAAAAGGTAGTCAATTTACAGATAAAGAAGGTGGTTTCAAGGAAAGCAAAGAAGGATGGAAGGAAGAATTTTTACAACAAATTACAGATAAATATGGCACTGGCAACTTATTAAAAGTAGAAAGTAAAAACTACAAATTGATCGGATTACCTTTATTCAACAAGCAAGAAGAACATTCCTTTGATACAGAATTTAGTAATCTGCTATTAAAATAGGAAGTTTTCGGTCGGGGCAATTCACCCCTTTAGTTCCCCTCTTGCCCCTCCCTCAAACAAGAAATAGGTGTTTTGGGTGGCGGGCATTCACCCCTTTAATTCCCCTCTGCCCACCACCCAAAACGGAAAAAGAAATTTGAAAATTTTTAAAACAACCGACTATCGACGGAAAAGAAAAGGAATACA
Organism: Candidatus Peregrinibacteria bacterium; assembly: GCA_030688025.1. GTDB lineage: Bacteria > Patescibacteriota > Gracilibacteria > UBA1369 > LOWO2-01-FULL-3 > UM-FILTER-38-24. The sequence continues at coordinate 51,010 of JAUYJL010000009.1, forward strand.
TCAGCTAACACTGCGTATGCGGTTACGGCTTGCTCCGTACCTCCGCAAGCCTCCACCCATATTTGCCAGTGGTAAGCACTTCGTGCAATTATACCACTGGCAAACATCGCATACGCAGGGACGTTATGTGAAATAGACTTTACTACCTAAGTGCAAAATATGACAAACGATCAAACTAAAAAATTCTACGATGAACTATCGGCTGATTATCATTTGATTTTCGGTAATTGGGATAATGCAATAAAAAGACAATCAAAAATTTTAGATAACATTATCCAAAAATATTCAAAAAACGAATCAAAAACGTTATTGGATTGTTCTTGCGGGATAGGAACACAAGCCATTGGATTAGCGAATCTTGGATATAAAGTTCATGCAACAGATTTAAGTCCAAAAGCAATTGTGAGAGCCAGATTAGAAGCAAACAAAAGGGGTGTTTCAATATCTTTCGATGTTGCCGATTTCAAGAAATTAGAAGATCAAGTTGAAGGAACTTTTGATATTGTCATTTCTTGTGATAATTCATTACCACATTTATTAACAGACGAAGAATTGCTTTTGGCTGCAAAAAATATTCTTTCTAAAATGAAATCCAATAGCTTGTTTATCGCAAGCATCAGAGATTATGACCAACTTTTGGAAGACAAACCAATTAGCACTCAACCAAACGTAAAAGATTTTACAAAGGAAAGAACAATTTCTTTTCAAGTGTGGGATTGGGATGAAAATAATGTTTATACTGTTAATCATTTTACTCTGAAAGGAATTAATGAAAAATTTGATACGTTTTTGAGAACAACTAAATATAGAGCATATAAACGCGATGAAATGTCTAAAATTTTTAAAGAAGCAGGATTTATCGAAATCAAATGGTTAATGCCGAATGAATCAGAATACTATCAGCCGATAATAATTGCGTTGAAACCGTAAAGTCTACATCACATAACACGGTATATGGGGTTCAGAAAATTTCACTCAAAAGATTTAAAAGGAATGTGAAATTTTCTTCTCCCAAATTTGCCTCACACTATTGATAAAAATTAAGGAGTTCGGCAAACTTCCCATATACCGAAACGTTGTGCGAAATATTTTTCAATATTTTTTCTTTAATAAGGAATTTTTGTTGAAGAATTTAAAAAAGGATGGAATTTTTATTTTAATGAGGGGGATATAATGTATTTTTTGCTCCGTTCCTCCGCAAAAAATGGATTTAATATTTAATGGAAAATCAGTATAATACCACTGTAAAACACTATGGCTAAAAAAACTCAATCAAAAAGATTAACGAATCAGCATAAAAAATCTCAAGGTGTAGTCGGTATATTCTGTAACGAAGCAAAGTTACATGATAAAACGGTTTGTAAAATTTCATACCTTGTAATTGAACAACTTAAAAAGGAACTTCCTCAGTTATCTTTTAGATATAGAACGTGTATAAAAAAGGAAGAAATAAACAAAGCGTTAAAGAAAATTGATCCAGAATTGGGGCAAACCCTTTTTGTGCCAAATTCAAGTATTATTCCAGATGGTGGTATAATTGAAGTAAAAGATGATAGTGGTAATTGGAGAGTAGTACTTGTAACAGAAGCTAAACATCAAGGAAAAGACATTGAAAATATACAAATAGGAAATCTAGTTGGTAAAAATAACAATCAAGACTTAATGGCTGCTGGCAATGCCATAGAAAGATCGCATAAAAACATATCAGAAATTGCCAACTTTATGCTATATGAATCCCATTTCCCCTATATCTTATTCCTGGAAGGATCAAATTTTCTTACTAAAACTATTTCAATTAAAAGACCTGACGGAAGAGTGGTTACTCTTAATTATAACTCAGGCATGTTAAATAGATTGGATAGATTAACTTGTGCAAATTATGGAATGCCAATTAACACTAATTTATGTAAAAATAAATTTGTTAAACATAAAGATAAAACGATTATGCTTCAAGCAGCTTCAATTTTTACACAAGGAAATGGAGGAAAGTGGGATGTAAAAGAAATGTTTGATATTATGATTGAAATTTCAAAAACCTCTCTTCAAGTATTAGGAAGTGAAATATTTAAACAAATAACCAAGCGAAAATAAGAGATTTATTCATTTAACATAATCTGATAATGGCAAGAAATGCAACAAACAAATTATTGCAAAAAGCTAAGGAATCAAAGAGTGATGAGTTTTACACTCAACTTTCAGATATAGAAAGTGAATTGCAACACTACAAAGGTCATTTTAAGGACAAAGTGGTTTTTTGTAATTGCGATGACCCTAAAATTAGCAACTTCTTTAACTATTTTGCTTCAAACTTCAAAGAGTTGGGATTAAAAAAAATAATAGCTTCTTGTCATAGAAAACAAGAAAGAAATTTATTTAATACTAAAGAATTTGAAAGTGGTTATTTTTATGAATATTCAGGTGCTCCGGGAGAAAAAATAAACCCAAGTTCAAATGACATGATTCATTTTAAAGGAGATGGCGATTTTCGCAGCACTGAAAGCATTGAACTATTAAAACAATCCGATATTATTGTTACTAATCCACCATTTTCGTTATTCAGGGATTTCGTAGGTCAATTGGTAAAATATGATAAAAAATTTTTGATAATAGGCAACGTTAATGCTATTACCTATAAAGAAATTTTTAAATTAATTAAGAAAAACAAGGCGTGGCTAGGAATAAATCTAGGTAGAGGTATTTCAGGTTTTATTGTACCAGAACATTACGAGCTTTACGGAACGGAAGCTCGTATCGATAGTCTTGGAAATAGAATAATCTCCCCAAATAACTGTTTATGGCTAACTAATTTAGACACATCCAAAAGGCACGAAGACATTATTCTTACAAAGAGATATTTTGGAAACGAAATTGATTATCCCCGTTACGATAACTATGATGGAATTAATATAGATAAAACAAAAGATATTCCTTTAGATTATGCAGGCGTTATGGGAGTACCAATAACCTTTTTACATAAATACAATTCAGAGCAGTTTGAAATCATTAAATTTAGAAAAGGAAATGATGAGAAAGATTTGTCAGTAAACGGGAAATGTCCTTATTTTAGAATCTTAATCAGAAATAAACGCATACAGAAGACTGGCAGTTGTCATGCAAGAATTGCAACAGATCAATGTCAGGAATATAAAATGATACCAATACAAACTTTATTATGATAAAGACAATAACCATCCAAAATTTTAGAGGTATAAGGGAACTAAAAGATTTTGAACTCAAAAATCTTTCATTGCTTGTTGGTGAAAATGGAACAAGTAAAACCTCTATTTTAGAAGCGATAAATTTTTGTCTTTCTCCTTATTTTATATCTGGAAGAATTAAACATACAGATTTTTACAAAGGTGAAGATATTGAGATAAAAATTATTTTGGAATTTGATGAAAATTTCAAAGTCTTTTTGCCTGATGGCTATACCAAACAAGAGGTTGAGTGCAATAAGGTTTGTTTAGAAATAAAAAAAAGAGATAGGGCGACTCCCAAAAAGGCATTTTCGGACATTGTTGTTGTTTCTCATTATGTTTTACCAAGCAAAGAAAAAGATAATGAAAATGGTTGGGAGATAACACGAGGAACGGGATCAAAATTTAAATTTGATGAAAGACGGTTGTCTTTTCCTTTGGAGTCAGAAGGGCTACCAAAAAGTTTTTATTTTCCAAAAAACCGAGAAAAACAATTGCAGAGAGGCTTTAATTCTTCTATTTCTTCAGTTTTTGATGACTTTAATTGGAGATTCAATAAAGAAGTAAGAAAAATTGAAACAGAAGAAAATTTTAGTGGAGAAAAATTTACATCTCAAAAAAATAATTTTGAATCAAGTATTTTAGAAAAAATTGATGAACAATCACAACAAAAGACATTCCAGACACTAAACGAAAAACTGGAAAAAGTAGGTTTACCAAAAGCTGATCTTTCACTAATTGATTGCAATGCGCCTTTTGACAATGCTTTTCTTTCTCAAAAATTAGAATGTTTAGACTTGCCTATATCTCAACTTGGGTCAGGTGTTGAAATGGTTGTTTCTTTATTGTTTTTAGAAACAATGGCAGAAATTTCAAAAGAAAATATCTTGATTTTAATTGATGAACCAGAGCTACACCTACACCCAGATTTACAAAATAATTTTATTGATCACATAGTATCAATTTCTGAAAAAAATCAATTTCTATTTTCTACTCACTCCCCACTTTTCGTTAAACAAACATTAAATAATGAAAATGGAAAAATTCAAATTCATTGTTTGGAAAAAGAAAATGGAGAAGTAAAAATTTTAGAATTAGAAAAAAGAGTTTTGCCGTATGTTTCAGCTAACGAAGTAAATTTTATTGCTTTTGGGTTAGCAACAGAAGAATATCACAATGAACTTTATAATGAGATTGAAATAAATTTTTGGAATGATCCAGATAATGATTTTAAAACATTGAAACAAAACGGAAGTTATGACAATAATGACTGTCGTCAAATTATTTTTGATAACGAATTTTTCTCAAAATTTAAACAAGAACAAATAGATAGTCCTTTTAGGACTACTCAAAATAAAGTAACAATCCACACCTACATTAGAAATAGAATTCATCACTCTAAAGAAAATGGAGAAAGTCCAACAACACAAGAATTAAAACAATCCATAGAGAAAATGCGAGGATTTCTTTAATAAGGTGTTTTTCTTTTTCCAATTCACCCCTAACCCCTCTTGGAAAAAGAAAAACGAAAAATAAAAATTCCAAATAGAAATAAAATTCTTCAACAAAAGAATAAGGAATGAAAAAATATTGAAAAATACATCGCACAACAACTCATATCTGGCTCAAGAAATTGACACATTAATATTTCAAAGGAAAGTCAATTTCTTTCGACCCAAATTTTTGCTTCACTACGTTTTGCAAAAACTTCAGATATGAGTAACGTTAGCCGAAATACATTTTTACTATTCCCTTTTTGTCGCTCCGCTTTTCGGACTTTTAATAAGGAGGGGCGAATTGATTCTTTATTTTTAGAGGGGGGGGCTGTCTGCCTTTGGCAGCCAGTAAGGTATTTTCTTGCTCCCTTCGGTCGCTACGAAAAATTTAGAATTATTTTAGAAATATTTAATAATTGCATGATATAATCACTACGAAATTTTAAATAAATCAGAATAAATATGAACACAACAGAACAAAACGAATTATTAAGTATTCAAGAAGCAAGCACATGGGCTAGCTCATTTTTGAAGCGCGTCGTTACAGAAAGCAACATTTCATATCTAATTCAGTATGGCAGAGTTAGAAAAATTGGAGAAAATGGCACAACTCAAATAATAAAAGCAGATTTACTTAGATATTACGAAAAAAGTCGCCCTAGTCGTGAAATATCATGGAAAAAAACGCTTGGAGATGACTTAAACTGGTCTTTATCTTTTGAACAATATAGAGAATCTGAAACCACAAAGCATGTTCATCGGTTACATCCATACAAAGGAAAATACATTCCTCAACTTGTTGAGTATTTTTTAGACGATCACACGGATAATTTTAAGAAACAAACTTATTTTAAAAAGGGTGACATCATTCTTGATCCATTTTGTGGAAGTGGAACAACGCTTGTGCAAGCAAATGAATTGGGTATGCACTCAATCGGGATAGATATTTCCGCCTTCAATTCCTTAATTTCAAACATTAAAATTGGAAAACATGACTTTGAAGAACTCACCCTGGTAATTAAGCAAATTACTAACAACTTGGAAAAAATTTTAAAGGACGCACACGCAATAGATTTTGAATCAGAACTATTAAAAGAGCTAAATCAATTCAATTCAAAAAATTTCCCCTCTCCGGAATTTAAGTACAAAATACGCCAAGGACAGGTTGATGAAAGAAAATTTGGAAGCGAAAAAGAAAAAGAATTTCTGAAAATTTACGATACATTGGTCAAAAAGTATGGAATTAAATTAAAACAACAAAAAAATGAAACATTCTTAGATAAATGGTATCTACAAGCAATCAGAGATGAAATAAATTTCATGTTTGAGCAAATTAAGCAAATCAAAAATCCAGACATCAAAAAAGTAATAAGTGTTATTTTAAGCCGTACTATCAGATCTTGCCGTGCAACAACCCATTCAGATTTAGCAACGCTCAAGGAGCCACAAATAACAACTTATTATTGCAAAAAGCACGGGAAAATGTGCAAACCTCTTTTTTCAATTTTGAGCTGGTGGAAGCGATATGCTCAAGACACAATGTATAGGTTTAAACAATTCGAAAAATTACGAACTGATACAAAACAAATTTGCTTAACAGGTGATTCAAGAGAAATAGATATTTTTGGAGAACTAGATAACCGTTATCCCGATTTTGCTAAAATCGTAAAAACTCAAAAGATTAAAGGTATTTTTTCTTCACCTCCTTATGTTGGATTGATTGATTATCACGAACAACATGCCTACGCCTATGATCTCTTCGGATTTAAGCGCAAAGACGAATCTGAAATAGGCCCGCTTTTTCGAGGACAAGGATTAGAAGCAAGAAAAAGCTATATTGAAGGGATTTCATCTGTACTGCTAAATTGCAAAAAATTTCTAGCAGATGATTTCTCCATATTTTTAGTAGCCAATGATAAATGGGGTATGTATCCTGAAATTGCTAAAAAAGCAGGACTAAAAATTGTTGAAGAATTTAAAAGACCCGTTTTAAACCGTACCGAAAAAGACAAAGGAGCGTATTCAGAGATAATTTTTCACTTAAAAAATAATTAATATGGCACTATCAAAAGATTTACAACAGAAGGTTTATGAATTTCTAAAGGGGAAAATCCTTAAAAAAATTGATGAATACAACTTGAGCGATGAAGACTCATCAAAACCTTTTCAATATGCTCTTTTTACAAAAAAGGGTTACTTGGCTAAAGGATTTATTCATGGATGTGAAACAGCACTTGGAAATTGGCACGAAACCATAGCGAAAATTATTGCCACTGAAAATTTTGCAACTGCAAATAAATTACAAGGACAAAACAAATTAAAAGGTAAAATCACAAGAGAGGCACAAAGAACATCTGAAAATATTTTAAGTGATCTTGATAGCGTTAAGAGAGAACCAAATCACAAGTCAGAGTCAGAAGAAATTTTTAATGCTAGCCAAAACCTCGAACAAACAGAGGACAGAATACAAACTGTTGATCTCTACCTAGAAACAAAAGACGGTGAAGAAATTTATTTTGAAATAAAGGGACCTAAGCCAAATAAAAACGAAATGAGAGCAGCAAAAAGAGATTTGCTAGAAATATATGCAATGAGATCAGCGGAAGGCAAGAAAGTAAAAATTTATTTAGGCATGTACTACAACCCATATTATCCCGAAGAGTACCAAAGATGGACATGTATAAAATTCTTTGATAAAGGTAATGACTTTCTTATTGGCAAAGACTTTTGGGACTTTTTAGGCGGAAACGGAGCTTATGAGGAATTAATTGATATTTATGAAAAAGTCGGAGAAAAAATAAGACCAGTGCTAGATCAAAAGTTCAAGGACATTGCAAAAAATCAAGAAGAATAAAGTGTTTTGGCTCGGGCAATTCACCCCCGGCCCCTCTTGCCCTCGCCAAAACAGAATCAATTCGCCCCTTATAAATAAGTGAAAAGCGGTCGTGACATCGGGAATAGTAAAAATGTACTTCGTTCGGTCGCTACGCTCCCTCCGACCACGCTGCGCTCTCGCTCCACTGCGTTACGCTCGGGTCGGCTAACACAGCATAACAGGTTCGGGGCTCGGCTCGCCCCTCACCCAAATTGCTTGTTCGCTTAGGCGGTGCACTCCGTGCTATTATACCGCCACGCTCACTTCGCAACTTCTGTTATGCTGGAACGTTAGCTGAAATTTGACTTATTTTTTCAGAACTACTAACATTAAGACACAATCACATTTTTAGGAAGAGCAAAAACATTCCGGAAAAGATGAAAATCTTAATTTGGGCACACCCCCGACCACCGTATCCGTTAAAAAGGAATGAATATTATAACATAACACTTAAACCATGAGACTCGGAATTGTAATCTACTCAAACGACGCTGAAACAGTCTGGAACGCACTCAGATTTGCGAATTTTTCGCTTAAAGAAGGGGATAGCGTAAAAATATTTTTGCTTGCGAAAGGAGTTGAATATCAAAAACTGGACAGTGAAAAATTTAACATTCAGGAACAAACAAAATCTTTTTTAGAAAAAACCGGCGAAATTTTTGCATGTGGAACATGTCTAAAAAGTCGTGAATCGGAAGGGTCGGAAGTATGCCCTATGTCTACGATGAAAGATTTATACGAATTGGTGAAAGAAAGTGACAAAGTCCTTTCATTCTAAGATGCTGCCTCTTTCATTTCAGACCTTGACATCCTATATCCTAAAAGCGGATTATCTTTCCCTATAACAACAAATATGGTTGAGAAACACGTAGGGAATATAGATAAACATGCAAAGGTAAAAGTAGATGGTGTCCCCTATGCTTTTGTTCAAACGAATAGAAGTACATCACCTCATCATATGGGATCTTCAAGAGGAGACACTCCTCTGCAGATTTTTAGAAGAGTTAACGAAACCGGCGCATATGTTTATTTTGGCGAAGCAGGTCCACAGCATGCGATCGACATACTGCCAGTAGATCAAAGAAGAGAACGTCTAAAAACAAGAGTATTAGAACTATTATCAACCCTACCTGCACAAGAATCTAAATAAGTGGTGCTAGTGCTTAAAATACCTTCTTCCTGAGAACACCATCGCAATCCCAAGCTCATCGGCTTTTTTAATGACTTCCTCGTCGCTCACAGACCCTCCCGGTTGAATAATAGCTGAAATCCCAAGATCATGGGCCATCTCAACGCTATCCACGAATGGGAAGAATGCATCTGAAGACATCACAGAGCCTTTTACACGGTCGCCACCCTTGAAACCGGCAATCTTTATGCTATCCACTCTAGACATCTGTCCAGCCCCAATTCCGGTGACTACAGTGCCTTTTGAGAAGATAATTGCATTGGATCTGACGTGTTTTACGACTTTCGTAGCAAAAAGCATACTCGCCATCTCTTCCGAAGTCGGTTTTGCCTTTGTAACTACCTTCAAATCGTCCAAAGTAAGATCATAAGAGTCCTTTGTTTGTATCAAAATTCCACCGGCAACCTTCTTGATATCGGTCTGGAACATATCTTTTTTAAGTTCACCAGTCTCAAGAATTCGTAGATTTTTCCTGGTCATAAGTCTTTTTAGGGCGGAAGGCGCATAAGAAGGCGCAATAATCAATTCCACGAACATATTTTCAGCCTTCATCTGATCCAAAATTCCATCAGTCACTTCTCTGTTTAACGCGATAATACAGCCAAAAGCTGACATAGGGTCAACTCTATAAGCCTGAATAAATGCATCTTCGATATTTTCAGACGATGCAACTCCACAAGGATTATTGTGCTTAACAAAGACCACAGTTGGCTCTTTGAACTCCTTCACAAGCTCAAGCGCGCTATCCGCATCCACGATATTATTGAAAGATAATTCTTTTCCATGTAAAACTTTTGAATTCGTCACATTCGCATCATGATTATCAGGATGTCTGAAAAATGCGGCTTTCTGTTGAGGATTTTCACCATATCTCAAACTGCAAACTTTCTCATAATGAAGATCCAAAAGCTCAGCTTCACCAAGCACGCCTCTGAAATAATTATCAATCATTTCATCGTACTTGTAAGTCAAAGTGAAAGCCTTTCTGGCCAATTTTTTGCGTGTTTCTAGGCTTGTTTCTGCGTTTTCCTTGATCTCGGCAAGTACATTCTCGTAATCCCTAGGATCAGTCAAAACAGTCACAAATTTAAAGTTTTTTGCGGCACTTCTTACCATGCTAGGCCCACCAATATCAATATTTTCAATAGCTTCTTCCTCTGTCACTCCGGCTTTTTCGATAGTCGCTTTAAATGGATAAAGATTTATAACAACAAGGTCAATAAACTGAATTCCATGTTTTTCCGCCGTTTCTACATGTTCTTTGTTATCTCTCAAAGCCAAAATTCCACCATGAACAAGAGGATGAAGAGTTTTTACCCTACCTCCCATCATTTCCGGAAAACCCGTATAGTCAGACACATCTTTTACGCTTACATTAGCCTCTTTTAAGGCCTTTGCCGTCCCTCCGGTAGAAAGAATCTCAACTCCGTTTTTCTCAAGCTCTCGCGCAAATTCAACAATCCCGGTCTTGTCAGAAACGCTAACTAAAGCTGTTTTTACCGGCATATTATTTGTCTTATGATTTACTTACACCCGAGGCAGAAGTTTACTCATCAAGAGCACAAAAATCAAGAGCTTATGAAAGATTCGAATCAACAAACGCATATCCGCGGGCGGTCTTATGGTTTGATTTGACAATTTTCCTCGGGGAAAAACATCTCACCGCACGTACCACGATCTTTTTTCAATAATTGTTAAACTCACTAAAACATTTCTGTACGTATTGGATGGGAAAAATTCGACTTGACGGATTTTGGGTTGGAAAAATATTTCGCTTATTTTTCTTTCCTGTAAATTTTTTCAAAATTTCTGAAATTTCACATAACTTTTCCCGGAAAATATGCGGCAGACACACTGGGTGAGCGTACGCTCACCGCCATATCGCCACACCATGATCGCTCCCCGCGAAAATGTGTTAAAATGGCTTATCCCTGCGGTTTTCTCGTTGATTTTTGCAATATTTTTTGGTATCTTTTTGTCAGATATTTAATAACTTTTAACATCATGGACAAATCAGAATTACACAAAAAATTTGTAAAATTAGGACAAGAAAAATCCCACATTTCTCATCAATTATTGGCACTTTTGCCGGAAATTTTTGAAAAATCCGTTTTTCTTGATTATGGCTGTGGCTCGATTTATGAATATGCGGCGCGTTTTGGAGACGGCTTGAGCGCGGGCGTTGTCGACAAAGTTTTAAAATTGAAAGAAAATTTGTCCGAATGTCCTTCTTTGTTCGAAACTGTGGCAACCCAAGGAGTGCATAAGGTAGCCATAATCGCGAGTTTGGCGAATAGCAAAACTGAAAAAGAGTTGGTTGAGGTGGTGAAAAATATGAGCAAAGACGCGGTTCAAGAATATTCGAAAGTAAAACGCGGGAAAAAGGTGAGAATTATGACAAAAATTGAAATGGACGAAGAAATGGAGTTTTTGTTTTTGAAGCTAAAGAAAAAACTAAAAACCGTCTCCAACAAGGAAACGATGAAACGGCTTTTACAAGCCATGGATAGACAACTTTTCCCCGAGGAAAAAGTGAGTGGTGACGGCGGAGTTGTCAAAAAAATCACCAGATATATTCCGAAAGCCAAAAAACGTGAATTGTATCAGGAAACTTTGGGGCGATGTGCTTATGATGGCTGTAATAGGCCAATCGACACCTTGCACCATACTGATGGCTACAGCAAAACAAAAAATCACAACAATGTCGTCGGACTTTGCGAAATTCATCATCAGTTTGCTCATAACGGCATAGATAGGCCACTTGTGAAAATGGATTTGCTTTACAGAAGGTACAGGCAAAGGGCACTCGTGGCGGGGTAGCTTGCGGTGGCGGGGGTAGTTGAGGCAAACGCGACCACAGGAAAATGACAAACTGTGCTCGCGATGATATAGTTTGTGGTGAAGAAGCTGAGAGACAATTAGCGGAGGAGCCAAGGTCGTCCTAAACCTTCCGCTAACCCCATCCTTTACTATGCAGGTTATTCCAGCCCATATTCAATTCCATCTTCCACGGATTACGCCTCATCCTCTCCACCCTTGCTCCACGGATTACGCCTCATCCACTCCACCCTTGCTCCACGGATTACGCCTCGTCCACTCCACCCTTGCTCCACGGATTACACCTCATCCACTCCACCTTTACTCCAAGGATTACATCTTAGAATTCTCCAAACAGTTTTCAAGCTTCCCAAAACCAGCCCATGCTTTTTCAAGGCAACACGAGAATATTCCGAACAACTCGGCTTAAACTTACAATACCCCTGCGGGAAAAACACCTTAAGTAAGCCATGATCAGGCGACAACGTCTTTTGATAAAGACCAACGAAAAAAGCCGCCGTATTTCTCGGCAGCTTCCATATATATAGTAAAACCTTCTTCATCCTAGTAATAATTGATAGGGTTTTTCTTCACACCATTTATCGTTACTTCCCAATGTAAATGGATTCCTGTAATACCGTAAACACGTCCTGTATTTCCCATAATACCAATTACTTCACCTTGGTTTACATGTTGTCCAACAGATACGTTTACGCTATCCATGTGAGCATAAAGAGTCTGAACCCCATCTCCATTATCTATGATGACATGATTTCCATATCCACCTCCCCAAGTTCCAGAAGAAGCCTTTATGACTGTACCACTAGCCGCAGACCAAATAGGTGGTTTGCCTCTGTCCGCAATATCTATAGCGTAATGTCCTGAGTGATATCCTTGAGTAATTTTACCTCTGGTAGGGAATATAAATATCTTTCCAACAGCAGGCGCCGCATCCGATGGAGACGCTGAAATCGCACGAATGTCTCTTGTTACAGACGATACCCTATATGTGCTTCCGGCGATCAAATCACCGCTAATAGGTTTTGCGTTTGGAAGAAAGACCGATTGTCCTTTTGAAAGTGTCTCAGTGCTAAGCCCATTTTGAGCGACGATAACATCCTGTGAAATAGAATATTTTTTTGCGATTTTGCCTAGAGTGTCACCTGATTTGACTGTATAACTTACTCCGTCAACCGGTGGAACTCGAAGAGATTGGCCTATTCTAAGAGAATTCACATTAGCTAAATGATTTTCCCACATAATAGTTTCCATTTTTAGGCCATATCTAGAGGCAATCACCGATAAAGATTCTCCGGATTCAACTACATGAACCGCATAATCGCTAAGACCTGCCCTTGAAGAAGAATCCGTGACGGGATTCATTTTTACAATATATCCGTTTTCATCTGAAACAAGCACATCTCCGGGAGTAATATATGATTCCATATAGCTTTCCTGATACATCATTGAAGCCGCGGTAAAATTCCCTCCGGCCGTGATAGAAGTCATAGCCAAGGCCACAATCGAAACAACGCTGGCTTGGAACAGAAGCCTTTTCTGAGGAGCAACAGGGATAACACTACTAATATAATTCTTAATCCCCTCCAAAAAAGAAAAAGCCTTCTTGGAAGCAGGATTCTTCAAAAGATAAGTAACGGGGGAGATTGTAAACTTAAGGAAATCAACCACATACATCTTTACAAGATATCCCTTTGAGAATATTCGCAGATGGCGCATTCTTCTCGCAAACTTGTTTACCTGTAATGTCGTTTCTAATGTTTCTATGATGACTTTGGTTAATGTTTTTTAAGCCACGGACTATAACACTATGCGCTTAAAATGTCAACTCCATCAAGATATTACTTTTCCCTATTATGACTGATTTCACCCCCCTAAGACAACACCCCCTAGTTGACTTTCATAGTGAAACATGGCGAACAGATTATCTTGAAGATTTTTAACACACAGAAAACCTCTCCTGTAAGCCATAATCTAAGTCAAGTGGATTATCGAAGTATAACTACTCGGAAAAATAAATACTTGACTTTTTTAGACAATCATTGTCCTTTTCTCTTGCAAAAAAAATGCCATTTTGGTAACTTCCGTCTGCTTTTATATTTCTGTTCTATCGTTACGCGGCCCAAAGGGCTGCCTAGCCAACACGATAGGGCTATAATCCAAAGAATATATGGATAAAAGAATCGCAAAATATGAGCTTATGCTGATTCTGATGCCGGACATGGGTGAGTCCAAAACGGCTGAAGAATTACAGGAAGTTCGTGAACAAATCACCTCCGTAGGTGGAGAGATCCTAGAAGAGGATCTTTGGGGTGTCCGCAAACTTGCTTACCAAATCAAAAAGCAAGAAAACGGCTACTATGTAGTGCTCAATCTTACATTGGGAACGGATGAAGTGCATGAACTTGAAAAATCACTCATCCTAAATCCGCAGGTGATAAGACATCTTGCAATGAGAGTTTCAGATTCGTACACTCTAAAAAAACTCGCAGACTACGAAGCGGAGTGGGAAAAAGATGATATTGAAAGCAAGAAAAAAGAAGATGAAGAGCAGGAAAGAAAAGATGGATTGAAAAAAACCGTAAAGAAAGTTAAAGAAGTGGAAGAAGTTAAAGAAGCTGTAAAAGTTAAGGAGGAGGAGGTAGTGGAGAAAAAGGAAGAAGAAAAACCTAAAAAGGAGGTAAAAGAAGAAAAGGAAGAGGAAGTTTCTGAGGAAGAAAAACCAAAGAAAGAGGTAAAGAAAAAGAAAGAAGAAGAACCGGATTCAAGATCAAAACTTGATGAATTTGACGAAAAATTACGAAGTCTTATAAATGATCCGGATATAACTCTATAATCTTTTACCGCTAAAACCATGAGATCAATAAACAAAGTCATTCTTGTAGGAAACCTCACGAGAGACCCTGAATTAAAACAAACGCAAAGTGGTCAACCTGTCGCTACATTTGGAATTGCAACAAATCGCGAATGGGCAACAAAAGATAACGACAGAAAGAAATCAACGGAATTTCATGAAGTTGTAGCATGGGCTCGCTTGGCGGAAATTTGCGCTGAGTACCTTAGGAAAGGAAAATTAATATACATTGAAGGATATCTAAAAACACGAAGCTGGGAAGCTGAAAACGGAGAAAAAAGATTCCGAACTGAAATCGTTATGCAAGACATGATTATGTTGGACAAAAGAGCAGGTTCCCCTGAAGAAGAAAAGGAAATCCTTGATGTAGTATCTGAAAATTCATCAGACCTTCCAGTCTACGGAGACGACGAAGGGGAAAACGTATTCTAATATCAACCTAAACTTAAAATAACATGCCAACATTCAAAAACAGAAAATGCTATTTCCACTCAGAAGATATCAAGCATATTGATTACAAAAACACACGACTTTTGAGAAAATTTTTGACACAATATTTCAAAATCGTTCCAAGATATTACGCGGGAACATGTTTGAAACATCAAAAAGAGATCTCTAGGGCGATCAAAAACGCCAGAATAATGGGGTTGATAAGGTTCACAAGATAATCTGGTACAGGCAAAAACGCCAGAATAATGGGGTTGATTAGGTTCACAAGATAATCTGGTACAGGCAAAAATGCCAGAATAATGGGGTTGATTAGGTTCACAAGATAAAAAGAAAAAATGACCTCCGAAAGGAGGTCTTTTTTTGTAGACGGGAGGTGATTTTGCGGTGTGCCGTGTCAGTATTAGCGTTTTGTTGTTGGGGATTTCGACTTGATGAGCGTGGCGGGATGGGCGAAAAAACATTCTTTGAAGGATGAGTTTTTGCTTCAGTTGTTCATTATTTTTCGCACGGAAGTTATCCTCGGGGATGAGTTTTTTGTGCAAGCATTTATAAGTTCACGATTCGGGGATTCGGGGATTTTCTTAAAGTTATCCTCGGGGATGGTTTTTTGCACTCTTTGTGCGATATTTGAAGGAATGTTCTGTCTTTTTCACGTGTAATTTTAGCGTTTAGTCCTTTTAAATATCCGCGTAGATTTTTTTGAATTTTCTTTTGATTTTTTGTCGGCGGGAGGTGATTTTGGGCGAGGGTTGCGATTTTTTTTATTCAAAAGTAATTTTCTCGGTCTGACGGGGATTTGTAACTTCATAAAATTGCGATTTTTGTCATTTTGCGAATTTGTGAAATTGTGAATCGGTAAAATTTTCATTTTGCGAATTTGCGAAATTGTGAATCGGTAAAATTGTCATTTTGCGAATCTGTGAAATTGTGGTTTCGTAATGCGGCGGTTTCAAAAACTTTGACTTGACGAGTTTTTTGGGAAATAAAATCTTTAAATATTTTGGCTTTGGCAAATGATTTTGGGATTTTTGATTTCGGAAACATTTTTCGGATTTTTTGTTGGCGGAGATGTTTTTTTGTCGCCGTTTTTTGATGTTTTTCGGGGGGATCTTTTTGCAAAATTTTTACGAAAAATAAATATGTTGGAATCACATTTCTGCTCTTGTGTAAGCCAAAAAGAAAGGATATTATTTCTGTGGATTTAGATTCCGAGATGTCGAAAAAAATAAAATAAAAAAGCATCCTCGAGGATAACTTTTCCCTCCCAATTTTTTAACCCTCAAAACTATGAAAACAGACGAAAGATACAATCAGGAGTTGATGAAAACAGATGAAAGATATAATCAGGAGTTGATGAAAACAGACAAAGAATTACACCGGGAATTTTTAAAACTCGGGGCGAATCGCAGAAAATTAACAAACGAACTTTTGGCGCTTTTGCCCGAGGTTTTCGACCGAAAAATTTATCTAAAATATGCGGCAACAATCATAGAATATGCCGGAAAATTTGGCGGACTTTCAAAAGGCGTGGTTTTAAAAAGATTACGACTTGAGAAATACCTCAGCGATAAGCCAAAACTAAGAGATGCGATAAAAACGGAAGGTATTCACACAGTCGCACTTGTGGCGAGCGTCGCGACAGCCGATACTGAAGAAGCATGGGTCGATAAGCTCAAGAACATGAGCAAAAACGCGATTCAGGAACTTTCCAAAGAAGTGAGGAATAAAGAGATAGAAAATGAGAAAAAGTGTTTTGGAAACGGCGATTTGCTGGGTGGCTTGGGTGAGCGAGATAATTTGGATGCGGATTTTGGTGAAGGAGGTTTGTTTGATGATGGAGAAATTGGAAAAAATAATAGTGTTTCATTTGAAGATTCTTGTTTATCCTATCGCAGACAAA
>JAUYJL010000016.1 GCA_030688025.1 Candidatus Peregrinibacteria bacterium
TCCGTCACTTGAACTTAAATCCATTCTCTTTTTCCAGTAGTAAAATCTACTCCTGTGTATCCCTAATTTTCGGCATACTGCCTTCACATTCTTCATTTCTTTGTACTCTCTGAACCACATTTTCCTCATCTTCGCCAACTCGTTCTCTTTCACTTCCTGCTTGATTTTGTATAATTCTTCTTGGGACATAGTGTTTTTGTTATTGGTTAGCGCTTTTAGCATACCACTGTGTCCTAAATGTCTGTGTACTATATAAGGTTTACCGTTTCTGGGTTGACAAATCGCTCCTATTATGGCATACTAGGGCGCTGTTTTATTTGTAAACTTTATGAAAGAATCGTTGGGAGACAAATTGGATTGGGTTAAGACTGGATATGATAACTTTCAATGTTGGTTGCATAGACCAATGCCTGCTGTTGAAAAAATAATTGGTGCAACAAGTCTTGCGCTTTGTATTGTTCTTCCTTGTGTATTTGCTCCGACCATTAAAAAGTGTTTGTCTGAAAATGCTGATATTTCGTCCCAGTCCCCAGAGTCTTATATTAAAAAACCTAATCTTGTGATTGTTGATCCAGGCAAAGTTGAAGAAATTTCTAAATTAGTGCTTAAGGATAATCCTTTTGATGAATCTTTTTTTGCAAAATTTAGTGTTACTTTTACAGATGGGTTTTTGAGTGATGAGTCTCAATCTCAAATAAGGACATTATTTGCAGAAATGTTAATATGCAAAGAGGGGGATTTGATTGTGGAAGAAGTGCGTCCTGTTGGAGGATCTATTGATTGTTATTTATTTGATCTGTCTTTGAGTGATGTAGCTACCGGTAGAAAGCTTGGGACTATTTCTGTAGCCAGAAATAGTGAAGGGTTCCACTTTTCTTTGAGGCACTTGTCTTGGGAAGGGGAATCCTACAATGAAGATTTAGATATTTCAGATGTCTTTGAGGTAATGCCGGACGGACATGCTTTGAAGGTTGGTACTAGAATTGCTCATTCTGTTGAAAAGTATCGTCCTTCAAAACAAGGAGATTATTTTGATTTTGATTCTGATTCTGATTCGTGGAGTAGCTTTAGCTTTGATATTGATCCAGAGAGTGCTTTGGCTGTTTTGAATAGATATGATATCGAAAGACATGGTGTCGTAGAATTTTCCAAAGGTGGGAGGAATGAAGAATTGAATGAAGTCCTTTTAAGCAAAGTTGAAAGACGTCCTATATCTGCATACTCCTCAACTGCAGTGAATGCTTGGCGGGTGACTCATCTAGTTAATGAAGAAGAACGTAATGATGTAGCATTGTTTTGGGATGCACAAATGAAGATGAAGATGAAGATAAAGTATGCGCTTCCTGGAAGTTGTGAGTAAAGTATTTTAACAGTTGTGCGCTGACAAACGGTTTGTGTGAGTCGTTTTTTATAATGCAGTTTAAGGATTATTTTTTATCCTTTTTTTGTTTTGGGAGGAGTGCTTGGGTATTATGGGTTCTTTGCGTAAGGTTGGTATACATTTGACAAAAATAAGAGGAAAGATGTAAATTTACTTCTTCTTTAGTCTTTAATAAGTTTTTTTATGGGGCTTGATTTGTCTAAATTTACTAGTGATTCTTTACAGGATGCAGAGGTGGGGGAAATCTTTAAGGAAATAAGTGCGCGTAGTCGTGGAAAAAATACTAAGCTTAGTGAGTTTGCCACTTCTGATGATGAGGCGCTAAGGCAAAAACCGGATGAGGAAAGGGTGACCGGTCATTTTTATGAACGCAGGCCTTATGATGTTGACGGGAAAAGAGTGCTTTTTTCGAATGAATTTGAGAGGCTTGCAGGGAAAACTCAGTGTGTCACTTCTCCCGGGCGTGATCATATTTCAAATAGAATGGTTCATTCTTTGAGGGTTTCTGAGACTGCGGCATCTATAGCCAGATCCATCGGAGCAAATGAGGATTTGGCTAGGACGATAGGGCTTGCCCATGATATAGGACATTCTCCTTTGGGACATATGGGGGAATTGTTGATTTCTTCGGCGATTAAGGGGATGGGGGATGATGTTTTTAGAGATCTTGGTGTTTTTAAGCATAATATTCAGGGCGTTAATGTTGTTGATAGGGTTTCAAGCAGGAGGGGATTTCCGAAGGGATCCGGACTTAACCTGACGGATCAAGTTCGGCATGGTATTGTTTCTCATGACGGTGAGACTGATAAGGGAATGGTTTCTCCAAACAGAAGCCTTTCTCCGCAGGGGTTGAATGCGGATATAGATAGATATATTGATGGTGTTATTACGGAATCGGGAAATTTGGTTTCTTCTTTCGACATGAGCGGAAATGATTCTGTAACCAAATTTATGGAAACAGTAAGTTCTGCGACAAAGAAGGTTCAGATCGTGCCTGCGACATTGGAAGGATGCATAGTTCTTCTTGTTGATACGTTGCATTATGCACCTGAGGATTTTGAAGACATGATTAGTTTGGGTGTTGCGAAAAGGTCGGATTTGCCTTTGAATGTGGCTCAAAGGCTTGGTACAAACAGTGGTGATATCATGAATTCTTTAATTATTGATCTTCTTGTTCATAGTTATGGTAAAGATGTAATCGGTTATAGCAAGGAGGTTTTTGAAATATTGAAAGATTTTAAGAGAAATTTTCTTTATCCAAAGTATAAAATCGTTAATTCATGGATGGATTCGACTGCGGATGATCCTAGATTTGTCGGACCAAAGGGGAAATTGCTTGAGAGAACAAATTTTCTGTTTCAGAGATTTTATACTGCGATAAAAGATCCTTCTTCTCATCCGAATTCATCTATTGTTAAAAATTATCTTGAGGACAGAAATCGTTTTATTTATATAAATGAACTCAAGGCCAGATATGGTGAAAGTGTTTTGGTTCAGGTGGTTGTTGACTATGTCGCCGGTTTTACCGACAGATTTTTCTTTGAAGAATCGGAGAAAATGTTGAAATCCCCGAGAAAAGAGCTTTTATCAATTATCTAATTCAGAACCCGACTGTAAAAGCTAAAAAGCTGGAGTATACGCTACGTTCTCCATTCAATTTAGTCTTGGAACTAGCTAGTAGTCCAATTTGGCTCCCGCTAGTGGAAGCGTTTCGAACTAAATACTATGGTTCAATTCTGGCATTTACTGGGAAGTTTGGAGGGTTGTTGGAAGAGAAGGAGTTGAGGTTTTCAGCTGTCTGAGTTCTTGACCATTAGTATAGTTTTGGAATAACCTTAGATTCTAGATCGAATCGCAACTTTTCCTGAGAAGACTTCTTGTGGAGTGTGATAATTAAGCCGTTTTCTGGGTCTATTATTTATCAACTTCACTACTTTTTGCAAATCAAAATCTGTAATTTTTGTAAAATCTGTGCCTTTTGGGAAAAACTGTCGAAGTAATCCATTAGTATTTTCGTTTGTTCCACGTTCCCATGAATGAT
Source organism: Candidatus Peregrinibacteria bacterium (assembly GCA_030688025.1). Classification (GTDB taxonomy): domain Bacteria; phylum Patescibacteriota; class Gracilibacteria; order UBA1369; family LOWO2-01-FULL-3; genus UM-FILTER-38-24. The sequence goes on from JAUYJL010000016.1 coordinate 3,423, forward strand.
ATGGATATGCAAAATATATGGCTGTTTT
>JAUYJL010000022.1 GCA_030688025.1 Candidatus Peregrinibacteria bacterium
ATCATAAAAAAATATCAGAAGGGCATCATTATTATTCTGCACTATTAGCCGTATCTAGGAAGTTTTTAAGAGAATTTTTCTATATGGCAAAGCAAAATGCCTTCTTCTCTTGACCGATTCGTTATAACAAGTTTTCTAAAAAGATTTTTTGACTATTTTATTGAATTCTTTTTTGTAGGTGGTATTATTTTGGTAATCACCACGAGAGGAGGTTCATAAGGGTTAGTCCTTATGTTAATTGCCTCTCATTTTTTATTTGTATTCAAGTTTTGATTTAAGGGGATTCATGAAGTCTATTTTGTCCCTTGCACATTTCTTAAGTAAGTCCGAATATTTTTTTGCATTTGGTATTAATAATCTTTCCAACTTGTGATTGTTTTTTAGATATTCAACCAAGCAATGAAAATCTCCGTCTCCGGTAACAATAATTGCTTTGTTGTAATTTTTGTATTCTATCATGGAGTGCAAGACTAATTCGGCATCTATATTACCTTTTATTTTTCCGTCTGAACTCCTCGAAATAGGTTTAAAGATTATTCTGTAACCGAATTTGTAAAGTCTTTCATATAACGATTTGTTGCTTGGAACATATCCTAAAAACACAAAGGATTCTGTAACATTGTATTTTTCTTTTAAATATATTTTTAACTTTGCAAAATCCAATTTCCAGCCTTGATCTCGGATTGAGAGGTTTAAATTTTGGCTATCGATAAACGTGTAAATAATTTCTTTTTGTTGCTGTTTTTCACTCATATTGAAAAGTTTTAAATATTAAATTTCAATGAGTGTAAACTCACGACATTAAATTTTCTTAAAATATTTATAAAATAATCGCCCTAATAACATTGAGAAAGGCTTTTTGTTTTTTTGATTGCTCGTAATCTTCACCCCAGCATTTCCTGAACTAATTTATTTACCAAGCCACCGTCGGCTAGTTAACGCCTACGAGAGTTCGAATCCCTCCCTGCCCACCATTTATTGTTTAATTAGCTTTTGCTCGATTCTTTTTTGTGATGCAATCCACTTTCCGTATTTATCCCTCTTTTTGTATTCTTCTAAAGCTCTTTTTATATTTTGTATGTTGTTTATTGTTATTTTCCCGTTTGCTATTACATAATCGCTGTTTTTAAATCCAAGTTTGCTCATTATTCCCTTAAATAATTCGAGAGCTCTTTGACTATCCGGTATGCTTCTTAAGAAATTACCAATAAAAATATTTAGATAAAATTCAATTATTTTTATGTTGTTTTCGTCTAAGACAAGGCATTCTTTCACCCCTTCCATTATTTGTTCATGACTTAACTTTCTAATTTCCCTTTCGTGATTTGCTTCGCCAAAATTTTGATAACTTGGCAACATTTGCCCTTGAAAAAGTGATGACACAAATCTTCTTGCTGAAGATATTATTATTCCTGAAACCAATTCAATAGTACCTGATCTAATACTTTCAATTTTTACGCTTATGTCTAAATCCTCCGATCTTTTAAGGGATGGATTATATCCGCCGATTTCTGCATATGTTGAGGATCTAAACATAGCATTCCCTCCGGCAAGAACTCTTCCATACGGCTTGTTTGAGCCAAAAGTTTCTAAAGGTAGTGTTTGAAGTAAAATTCTTGTTCTCTCTTTTGCCAGCGTTTTTAAAAGTAATATATCGATTTGAGCTAATAATTCTGGATCTATCAATGTGATTCCTGCTATCGCATCGAGTTTGGGATATGACTCCATCATGTTTATATGATTGGAGACCAATCTATTATCTACATGAATTAGGTCTGCGTCCGTGGATTGTATGTAAAAATTTTTGTCTTTTTTTGCCCTTGTCTCGTGACGCATTACGGCTAGATCTGTCAGAATTTTTCGTACTGCACCGATAGTTCTTTCGCCCGGAGGAAATTCATATTCCAATACGTGAATCTTAATCCCTGAGAATGTTTGCCGGGCTCTCAATGCTTCTTTTAATGTATCGTCTTTTTCTACATCTTTTTCTGTATTAACAAGAACAATTATTTCCCACTTTGCAGGATTTAGCATAGCTGTTCCTTCTGTGTTGAACTGTTTTGCAAATCCGCGAATTGCATCAAAAACATGCTTCTCTTCTAAAAAAGCTGGGATGAGCACACTTGCTTGGCACTGTTCATCCATTGCGGGGATCTCAGCATTTAGGTGTTCCAAAATGCTTGCATCTTCACCCCTCAAATTTTTTAAGTATTCTGATTCTTTGCTTTCCATTCTCTGTAAATCTAAATATATGGTTTAACACAATACCATATTCCGCAAAAAGGGCAATACGTTGAGGGTTTCAGGCCAGAAATCTAAAATCTCTACCCCAGCATTTCCTGAACTAATCTGTTTACCAGTCCGCCGTCGGCTTTGCCTTTGGTTTGGGGCATAATTGCACCCATTAGTTTGCCGATGTCGGCTTTTGAAGAGGCTCCAGTAGAGGCCATTGCTTCTTTGATTATGGCTTTTATGTCGTCTTCGCCGAGTTGAGGTGGTAGATATTTTTCTAGAACTTTTAGTTCTGCTTTTTCTTTTTCAGCAAGTTCCGGACGTCCTCCTTTTTCGAATTGTTCGATCGAATCTTTACGTTGTTTTATTTCTTTTCCGACTAATTGGATTACTTCTTCATCCGTTGCAACTTTTGGTTCACCTGCTGTTTCCAATTTCATGATTGCTGTTTTTAGCAGGCGGATAGCCGAAAGTGAGGCTTCATCTTTCGCTTTCATTGCTGTCATTAAGTCCTGTTGTAGTTGTTCTTTGAGTGACATATTTTTACCAGGTTAAGTTTTTTATTTCGGCAGGATCATCACCATTTTCAATAATATATTTTTGGTGATCTTCGATTTTTTTATTTAACATTTTTATGATTTTATCTTTCTTTTTTGCAGCTTCTTTATTTGATTTTGAGCCTTGTTCAAGCAGTTCTATCGCTAGATGATATCGACTAACTTTGTTTGAAATTTTCAAATCGAATGGCGTTGTTGTTGAACCTTTTTCTTCGTATCCGCGAATAACAAATCTTTTTGAAGATGCATATGGCCAAAGCAATTGTTCCATATCGTTTACGTATCCGTGATAACTTACAACCACAGGTTTATCTTCGGTAAAGTACTGACACAAGCCTTTTTCTGTGTTTGCGGATTTCTTGCTTTTTATGTCATCACCAAGACTCATCGATGTGACTTCGGAAATATTTATGTATCTTATTTTCAATTCCGGCATCAATTCTTTGCAGATTTTTACGGCATAAATCGCTTCTTCCGTGATGTAATCTCCGGCTGATGCTAGGACTACGTCCGGATTTTTCGTCGCTTCTTTTCCACCTACCCATTCCCATGCGCCAATACCGTTTTTGGCTTGCTGCCTCGCTTCTTTTAGGGTCAACCATTGTGGCATCTCGCGTTTTCCAGCGACTATTACTGAAATTGTGTTTGGTTTCGACATCGCTTCTTCGAAGGCAACGATCACAGAATTTGCATCTGAAGGATAATAAACCTGAGCAAATGAACTGTGTTTGTGAATTATGTTACTGACAAAACTTGGATTTTGGTGAGAAAATCCATTGTGATCTTGTCTCCATCCAAGGCTTGATAGAAGGTAAATCGCCCCTGGAACAGGTTTTCTCCATTTTACATTTAATGATTGTCGTAAAAATTTTGCGTATTGATCGACCATGCTACAAATGATTGGAGCGAAGGCTTCGTAAGTGACAAACATTCCGTGTCGTCCCGTCAAAATATACCCCTGCATCATTCCCTGAAGTGTGTGTTCGCTAAGCATTTCCGTAACACGACCTTCTTGTGAGATGTATTCTGCATTCTTTGGTATTGGCCACATGTAGCCACGCAATGTCTCTTCAAAAATTTTGTGAAGCTTGTTTGATTCAACTTCGTCAGGACAAACAACCCTAAAATTATTTTTATTTAATTTATAAATATCTCGTAAAAATGCTCCGGCATTCACCATACTACTTGCTGTTTTTTCGCCTCTGTTAGCGAAATATGCCTCGTGCTTTGAAAGATTTGGAAATTTTATTTTCTTGTAAAAATTCCCTCCAATAGTGTGAGGATTTGTTCCCATTCTATTTTTTCCTGTCGGAACAAACTCTAAAATTTCTTTTTTTGGTCTACCTTTTTCGTCGACTAATTCTTTGATTTTGTAGCTTCTTAGCCATGATTCTACGGCCTTTAATGCGGAGGGATCTTTTTTCAAATCTTCAATAGGAATTCCATGTGAGTGGAAAGATCCTTCGATTGGAGTTTTTTTGAAATCATGAATTCCGTGCCATCCTTTTGGAGTGCGAAGTAAAATTACAGGCCATTTTGGTTTTAAAATTTTGTTTTCTTTTCGTGCTTTTTTTTGTACTTCTCTGATTATGTTATAGGCTTTTTCAAGCGCAGAAATCATTTTCACTTCAGCTTTTGGTTCTTCAACGACAATAGGTTCGTAACCATATCCTGAGAAAAGCTTTTTCAATTCATCATTGCTCATTGTCCCGTAAATTGTAGGATTTGAAATCTTGTATCCGTTGATGTGAACTATCGGCAAAACCGCTCCGGAAGTTTTTGGATTCAAAAATTTGTTTGCGTGCCATGCCGCAGAGAGTGGCCCTGATTCCGCCTCTCCGTCTCCAACGACTACAGATACTATTAAATTTGGATTGTCTAAAGCCGCTCCGAAAGCCGTAGAAAGACTGTATCCCAATTCTCCTCCTTCAAGGATTGAACCCGGAACAGACGGCGTGACGTGACTTGGAAAATGGCTATGTGGCCAGCTAAAATCGTGTAGTAATTTTCCCATTCCTTTTTTGTCGCGAGGGAATTCTTTGTAAAAATCTTTGATTGTTTCATCTGCAAAAAGATTTGCTAAAACTGCTGGCGCTCCATGTCCCGGACCAACGATAAACATCATTTCACATTTGTGTTTCCAGATGAGGTAATTTAGATTTGCGTAAATAAAATTCAATCCCGGCACGGTGCCCCAGTGGCCTAAGACACGCGCTTTTATGTGATCAGGTGATAATTTTTTCTCTAGTAAAAAATTATCTTTTAGGTAAAGCATCGATGCGCCTAAATAGTCGGTGTAGCGTATATATTTTTCCATCCATTTAATTGCTTTTTGGTCTAAATTATTCATGTGGAATGAGTAATAAAAATTATTGTAAACGTCCTCACCTAATAATATATAGGAGTTGCGGATTGTTTCCAATAACTTTTCTTACTCATTCCTTCACTAAATAATGTGATACAATTGCGCTATGAGTAATGGATTTTGGGATAATTTGAAAAGGCCAATCATAGGTTTGGCGCCAATGGATGGGGTTACCGATCCCGCTTTCAGGTATATGGTTGCGAGTACTTTCAACCCATCCGTAATGTTTACAGAATTTGTGAATGTCGAGGGATTGGCTCGTGGAGCTACGAAAATGATTTATGGTTTTTTTTATTCGCCAAAAGAACGTCCTATTGTGGCACAACTTTTTGGGACAGAAGTGGATTCTTTTTACAAGGCGGCCGTCTTACTTTGCTATCTTGGATTTGACGGCATAGATATAAATATGGGCTGTCCTGTGAGCAAAGTCGCGGGGAAGGGATCCGGTGCGGCGTTAATAAAAAATCCAAAACTTGCGAAAAAAATCGTAAAAAATGTTCTTAAAGGAATCGATGATTTCGCGAACGGAATCAGTCTTGAAAATGCCGGAGTTCATGAAAATATTATTAAGTTTATAAAAGAAAATAAAAATAAATTCGGTGGAAAAGATGGAATTGTTTCAAAAAATTCAGACAGAAAAGCTATTCCTTTATCGGTAAAAACCAGAATAGGCCATAGTGAGATTTGCGCTGAGGCCTGGGCTAAAACATTAATTGATTCCGGAGTAAAAATCCTCACAATGCATGGCCGAACACTAAAACAGCTTTACAGTGGGGAGGCGAATTGGGAAGTACTTGGAAAAGTTGCGAAAATTTGCAAGAAGGGGGGTGTGGTTTTTTTGGGAAACGGAGATGTCCATTCGATTGATGATGCAAAAGAAAAAATTGAAAAATATGGATGTGACGGTGTGCTCATAGGGAGGGCAACAAACGGTAATCCATGGTTTTTCAAAGGCAAAGAACCTTCTGTGAAAAATAGACTTTCTATCATAAAAAAACACGTAAAATATTTTGAGAAATTATCGTATTTGCCTTTTCAAACTTTGAAGAAACATTTGGCGTGGTATACGAAAGGATTTGAAGGTGCGAAAGAAATGAGAATGGAGTTTATGCAGGCGCAGAGCGAAAAAGACATATATAGAATTATTGAAGAATTTTCACGAAAGATTAGCTAATCTTTCAATTGCGCCTTTTTTTTCAGTCAAACTTATGTGAGATTTTTCTACTGCTCTTTTCAAAATATCTATACTTTGATCATATGTTTTTTTATCTACCGGATAAGGTGTCGAGTCTTTTCCTCCGTGTGCGAAACTGTATCTTGCCGGATCTGTATATGAGGCCTCTGCCCCATAAATAACCTCTGAAACAAGCGAAAGTGCGCGTATTGTTTTTGCTCCGACTCCTTTTTGTTGGAGCAGTGTTTCATAATTTTCCGGCTGTCTTTCACAAAGTAACCAAAGAATTTTTTCAAGATATTTACTCTGTGAAAAATTTTCGTTAACGACCGGATGTGTCGTAAATTCCGTGTCTTCGAGATTTAAAAGTGTTAGCTGATTTTCATCTATTTTCATTTTCATCATTTGAGAAAGTGAAGAAGAATGTTTGCGTAAAATCTGAATATCTTTCATCAATGCATTGAAATTGCCATTCACAAATTCGACAGACATCGATCTGTTTTTATCGCTTTCCTTCGCAGTCATGTTCAATGTTTTATCTTTACTTAACACCGCCGTCATTATTCCTTTGTGAGGTTCTTCTATGAGATCTTTTAGATTGTCCGATGACCAGTGATATCGTCGCGCAGTTTGTTTTTCGAGATTCATTCCTTGTTGGACTACTGCCCATGCGCCATTTTTCGAGAAGAAAAAACTGTGATGATAAAGGCTATATCCGTCTTGTACAAGCGAACTATCAACCTTTGCACTCATTTTTGAGTTGTATATCAATCTGTTTGTTTGTCCATCTGGCATGCTTAATTTATAGCCCCAATTTGCAATTTCTTCCGGAGTTCTTCGAGAAGTTTTGCCTTTTCCTCCGCATATAAAAAGACCTAAATCATTTTCAAATCCGCGAATTGATTCTTTTAATGCAGCCGTTAAGATTGTCGTTAAACCGCTAGCATTCCAGTCAAATGCCAATACTGTGCCAAGTGATTGAAACCAAACCGGGTCTGAAATTCTTTTTATAAATTCGTCTGGTCCATATTCTGCGACCAATATTTGGATAATTTCTCGGCCAAGCACGACCATGCGGTCGTAGAGCCATTTTGGACATTTTCCCGTGTCCAACGTAAATGTAGCAATTCCTCTTCTCATAGGGTAAAATTCTATCATGCCAAGAAAAAAATTAAAACATTTTGCGGAGCTAAAAACTTTTGGGAATACTTTTGAAACACCTGAAGAAAAAGCTAAGATTTCTTGGGGAAAATATTTCGGAAACAAAAATCCGATAGTCTTGGAATTGGCTTGCGGTAGAGGATATTACACGATTGCTTTGGGAGAAAAATTCCCCGATAAAAATTTTGTTGGCGTAGACATAAAGGGTCACAGAATATGGTCCGGAGCAAAAAAAGCGTTTGACGCGAAAATGAAAAATGTAGCTTTTATAAGGCATTATATTGATGAGCTAAAATCGTATTTTAAAAAAGATGAAGTTGATGAGATTTGGATAACTTTTCCAGATCCATTTCCTCCTGCGGGGAAGGCAAAAAAAAGACTTACTTCTCCAAAGTTTTTGGAAATTTACAGAAAAGTTTTGAAACCAAATGGAGTCATTCATTTAAAAACAGATAACGAAAATTTGTTTAAATATTCTAAAAAAACTATGGAAGGGTTTTGCTGTGCGAACGGAAAATGTGGTTTTAAAATGGAAGAAGTTTTAAGTGACGTACATTCTGAAAACCCTGTGCCAGAACTTCTTCAAATCACCACTCATTATGAAAGTATTTTCTTGAAAGAAGGAAAAAAAATAAATTACCTGCGTGCTATCAGTTTAGTTGATAAAACATGTAGTTCAGATAAAACGCTACGCAAAGCCACAAAACGTACGGCAAAAACAACAAGGAAGAAACCTTCGAAAACTTCCAAAGGAAAATCATAAGCAAAATATTCGTAACTTGAAGAACCACCATTTCAATAAGTGAAGGCAACATTAGATGTGCCTGAAAAAAGAGATAACACCATCCAACATTTAAAATTGCATTTAATACTAACAAATAAATGACTGTGTAAGCGCCTTTTGCGAGCTTTATTTTTCCAAGCATTTTTTTCCATGCGACTATTACTGAAATTGTCACACAAAGAAAAATAAAATTCCACGCCACTCCAAAAGCCCAATTTGGCGGCATGTATTTTGGCTTGAAAAGTTCCTCCTTTAACCATTCCATTCCGTTAGAAGTGAATGCTCCCCCAATGAGGGCGACAAGGATTACAACGAGAGGAATAAATACATACCTGTGTTTGAATTTCATAGGAATTTGGTTATTTTTAATAATATATACTGTGATATTCTCGTTGACAAACGCAACTGAGTTGCGTTAGGATGCGATTACATGAATAAATTTGACAAAAAAATAGAGGAACTGCGAGAACAAGGATTTCGCATAACTAAGACCAGAAAAGGAATTTTAAAAATTCTTTTTTCGTCCAGAAATCCTGTCAGTGTAATGTGCATAAAAAATCTACTGACAAAACAAAAAATTGACGCGAACAAAACGACAATTTATAGAGAACTTAATTTTTTGTTGAAAAACGGGACGATTGAAAGCATAAAACTGGACGATAAAATGGCGATGTATGAAATCTGTTCTCATCATCACCATCACATAAAATGCGTTGGGTGTAACAAAATTTTTGAAATAGAGTTAGATGAGGATATAGAGAAATATGAGAAGAAAATTTTTAAGAAGACAGGTGTGAAAGTTTTAAATCATATTTTTGAGTTTTTTGGTACGTGTGGGACATGTAACAATCCGAAGACATGAAAAAATTTATAGCAATATCGGTGTTGTTTTTATCCTTAGCGGGATGCGGAAATTCTGCGCCGGAGTTAATTGATGCTGAGAAATCCGACAAAAAATTAACTATCGTTACCACGCTTTTTCCTGTTTATGATTTTGCGAAAAGCGTTGGAGGGGATATAGCTGAGGTTACGCTTCTTGTCCCTCCCGGGACTGAACCGCATGAATATGAGCCTACTGCTTCAGATATAATCAATATAAATAATGCTGATGTTTTTGCTTATACTGGAGATTTTATGGAGAAATGGGTTTTCGGAATTTTAAGCAGTGTGACAAATAAAAATTTGGAAGTTGTTGACATGAGCGAAGGAACTGAAATTGTGGAAGGAGATCCGCATATATGGCTTGATTTTGAGCACGACAGGATTATGGTGAAAAATATTGCGGATGCGATTATAAAAAAAGATCCTAAAAATAAAACTTATTATGAGAAAAATTTGGGAGATTTGTTGTTAAAAATTGATAAGATTGATTATGATTATAAAATGACTATTTCTTCATGTAAGTCCAAAGAAATTGTTTATGGTGGACATTATGCTTTTGGCTATTTGGTGAGGAGATTTGGACTTGGATATATTGCCGCACAAGGGCTTTCACCCGATAGCGAACCTACCGTGAAAGATTTGATTGAGCTTACGAATCAGGTTAAAAAAAATGGTGTGGAATATATATTTTATGAAGGACTCGCGTCCCCGAAAGTCGCAGAGACAATATCAAATGAGACCGGCGCGAAAATGCTTCTTTTAAATAATTTGGAGAGTTTACCGAGAGATGAAATAGAGAATGGTAAAACTTTTATAGATGCCATGTATGAAAATTTGGATAATATAAAAATAGGACTTGATTGCAAATAATATGGAAAATATCGTTGAGGTAAAAAATTTGAATTTTAATTACGGCGTCGCGGAAGTGCTTAAGGATGTCACTTTTTCGATTGAGAAGGGGGATTATGTCGGCCTCGGCGGACATAATGGTTCCGGGAAAACCACTCTTGTGAAAATTATTCTTGGAGTTTTATCTTCAAATTCCGGAGATGTTTTTGTATTTGGACAAAATGTAAATAAGTTTAAAAAATGGCATAAGATAGGGTATCTACCTCAAAACATTTCTCTTTTTAATCCTATTTTTCCTGCAACTGTTTATGAAGTTGTGTCGCTTGGTTTGATTTCTAGAAAAAAATTCCCGCGTAAAATAACTGAAGAAGACGAAAAGATTGTTGACAATGCGCTCGAAGAACTTGAGATCTTTAACCTCAAAGATAGGCTTATTTCAGACCTTTCCGGCGGACAGCAACAAAGAGTTTTCCTCGCGAAAGCGCTTGTAAATGAACCTGAACTTTTGATTTTGGATGAGCCGAGCAATACGCTTGATGCAAGAACCAGAAATAAATTTTTCAATTTGCTGAATGATTTAAATAAGAAAAAAGGCACGACTATTATTTTGATAACTCATGATATAGGGCATATAGGAGAGCACGCCAATAAATTGCTTTATCTTGAAAAGAGTGTCGTTTTTTATGGAAAACTTTCTGAGTTTTGTGGTTCTGAAAAAATGGAAGGAGTTTTTGGACACGAATCTCAACATTTAATATGCCACCAACATTGACATGAATATAAGTTTTTTTGAATTTATCAGTTATGGTTTCGTACAAAGGGCATTTATTTCCGGAATATTTGTTGGGGTTTTGTGCTCTATTTTGGGGCTATTTTTAGTTTTGAGAAAACTGTCTTTGATCGGTGACGGACTTTCTCATGTGAGTTTTGGTGCAATTGCGATGGGATTGTTTTTCGGCATTTATCCAATATATTTTGCGATTCCTGTTGTTATTATAGCTTCGATTTTTATTGTTAAATTGACCAAAAAAGCTAAAATTTATGGAGACACTGCGATAGGAATCGTATCTTCCGTCGGACTTGCCGGTGGAGTACTTTTGGCTAGCGCATCCCATGGATTCAATGTTTCGCTTTTGAGCTATCTTTTTGGAAATATTTTGGCGATCAGTGCTTCCGAAACTTATTTATCTATAGCTCTTTCTTTGATTGTTCTTGCGACTGTTTATCTTTTGTACTATGAGCTTTTCGCTGTGACTTTTAATGAAGAGCAAGCGAGTGTTTCGGGGATTAATAGCGAAAAAATAAATCTTTTATTGGTTGTTTTGACGGCAATAACTGTCGTGCTTTCCATAAGAGTGGTGGGAATCATGCTGATTTCTTCGTTTTTTATATTGCCGGCCGTTACCGCTTTGCAAATATCAAAAGGATTTAAATCTGCGATTTTCGTTTCCGCCATTACCGCGATTTTGTCTGTAATTACAGGGATTTGCATCTCTTTCTATCTTGACCTTCCGGCCGGAGCTTCTATAGTAATTGTGAATTTTATTTTATTTTTGATTTCGTTTTTATGGAAAAAACGCATGTAAAAATTCATATTTGTGTATAGGTGTGATTAATGTATTAAGGTTTTTCTATTGACTCTATTCATCTGTGGCGTTATTATGTACCTATACCCTAGGTAGGGGTGTTATTAACTTAACATTTACTCAAAATGTCTAAAGAAAAAATCATCATAAATTTTAAGAAAGCTCATTCTCTCACTGCAAAAATTATTAAAATGATGGAGGAGGGGCACTACTGTATAGACATTATGCATCAAAATATGGCTGCGGTTGGCCTCCTTAAGTCTGCACATCAAATGCTTATGGAGAATCACTTAAATACGTGTTTCAAGACTGCGATGTCCTCAAGAAATGAAAAGAAAAAACAAGAAATGATTAATGAAATTTTAAAAGTAACAAACCTTTTTAACAAATAAATTCCTATGAGTGAGAAAAAATACTATGTACGCGGTATGCATTGTAAGTCTTGCGAGATACTGATTGAAAAGAAATTATCAGAGTTAAGTCATGTAAAATCGGTTCAAGCGTCTGCGGTAAAGGATACTGTTGATGTGGAGTTTCTGCATGGTTCTCTTTCTGTTGATAAACTAGATTCCATGTTTGATGAAGAGGAATACACTTTTAGCGAAGAGCCTTTTGATGAGTCCACGGCATTTGAAGACTCTTTAATTGCGATTTCTATAATTCTTTTTTTGTTTGGAATATTTATATTTATAAAATTTGTTTTCGGAGATGTTGCCGAGGTGACCGCTGATTCGCCTTGGTATGCATTCTTTATTTTTGGCTTAATCGCGGGAGTTTCTAGCTGTGCGGCCCTAGTCGGAGGAATCATTCTTTCGATGTCTAAGCAATGGAATGAACTACACAGCACAAATGATTCTTTTTTGAATAAACTGAAGCCTCACCTCATGTTTAACACGGGTAGACTTATTTCTTATGCGGTTTTGGGTTTCTTGCTCGGACTTATCGGGCTTCAATTTAAATTTTCCCTTACGTTTACTTCCGTCCTTGTTATTGGAGTTTCCGTATTGATGGTTTTTCTTTCTCTTCAAATGATGGGAGTAAAAGCTTTCAAAAAGTTTCAGCTAACATTGCCGAGATTTATGAGTAGGCATATTGCAAATGAACAAAATTTTCAGGGGAAATATATGCCGTTTTTGCTTGGAGCCCTGACGTTCTTTTTGCCTTGCGGATTTACTTTGACGGTTCAAAGTGTTTCGCTTATTTCAGGCAATCCCACGAAGGCGGCCTTTATGTTATTTTTCTTTGCGCTCGGTACTTTGCCGACACTTTTAGTGATCGGAATGATGAGTGTGAAATTTGGGCAAAACAAAAAACTTTCAAAGACATTTTCTTTAATTGCCGGAGTTCTTGTCCTGTTTTTCGCTTTCTATAATATAAATTCTCAACTTAAGATTTTGGGCTTTGGAAATATCATTTCTTCGTCTTCGACGTCTTCCAGTAATGCCGATCTTCCTGAGATTGTTGACGGCAAACAGATTGTAAAAATGGATGCAACTTCTTTTAGATATTCTCCGGATTATATAAAAGTTAAAAAAGGTATTCCTGTAAAATGGGAGATTACTAATAAGGGCGCGCAAGGCTGTACTAACGCAATAATCTCGCCTGATCTTTTTGAAGGAGATATTCCTTTGCCACTCAATCAAACTACCATGAAAGAATTTACGCCTGCAAAAGCCGGCACATTCTGGTTTAGTTGTTGGATGGGAATGGTTAGTGGAACAATTGAAGTAATTGAATAAATAATTATATTTTAATTTTAAAAATTATGTTTTCTTATCAATATAAATTAGGGAAGTTGAACTGTGAAGCTTGCATCAAACTTGTAAAAATGGATCTTGGAACCGTAAAAGGTATTACAAATATTGATTTGGATATTGATGGAGCTCTCGAGCTAAAAGCCGACAGAGAAATCGATAAATCTGAAATTGTTTCTGCATTGAAAGATAGTGAATATAAAATTTTATAATATATAATTTCTGTTTTTATGACTAAACAATTAGATTTAAAAATTAGCGGGATGCATTGTTCTTCTTGTGAGAAATTAATTTCTCACGCACTACACGAAATCCCAGGAGTTAAAGACGTTGTTATTAGTCATAAAGACGGGACTGGACAGGTGACTTATGATTCATCGTTACTTACTGATACAGATGCCATTGTTGATGCTGTACGAAAAGATGGATATAGTGCAAAAATTACTGCTGACAAAGCATTGAAAGTTGCTGATGTCAAAAAAACTGAGATAGAAAGTGTTTCGAGTTCGTCTGCGATGAGTCCTTCAATGCATATGGAAAAAATGAAAAACGATCTTGATCCTAATAAAAGAGTTCATTTATCTGTTGGCGGGATGCATTGTGCTTCTTGTGCTGCGATTATTGAAAGGTCACTTAAACAAGTTTCAGGAGTAAAATCTGCAAATGTAAATTTTGCCGCGGAGAAAGCTTCTGTCGTTTTTGATGAGACGAAAAGTTCTGAAAAAGATTTGATTGAGGCTGTGAAAAAGGCCGGATATACAGCTGATTTAGCTACCGATTTGAGTCCTGAAATGGAAAGAATGCAAAGAGAAAAAGTTATTTCAGGATATTTTAATAAATTTTTGTTCTCTTTGATTTTGAGCGTGCCAATGCTGTATTTCATGTTCTTTGATTTTTTCAAATGGGTTCCTGGACGTGAATTATTACTTTCGTATGTTGGAATTGTTTCTCTTATTTTGACTATCCCTGTGCAATTTTATGCAGGTGCTGGATTTTATAAAGGAATGTGGGCAAGTCTAAAAATGAAGACTTTTAATATGGATAGTTTGATTGCAATTGGTACGAGCACTGCATTTTTTTATAGCATTATAAATTATTCTATTTATGCTATTACCAACAAAACTTTCATCGGTCTTGATGGAATGAAAATTCCGGAATTGTATTTTGAAACTGCGGCATTTTTGATCACTTTTGTTTTACTTGGCAAGTGGTTGGAGGCCAAGGCTAAGGGCAGAACGTCCGATGCGATCAGGAAATTGATGGGACTTCAGGCTAAGACTGCGAGAGTTATAAGAAGTGGAATTACGAAAGATATTCCTATCGAAGAAGTTGCACATGGAGATATTATTTTGGTTCGTCCCGGTGAAAAAGTTCCTGTTGATGGAAATATCACGAAAGGATCTTCTTCTCTTGATGAATCCATGGTTACCGGAGAAAGTATTCCTATCGAAAAAAATGTTGGAGATGGCGTTATTGGCTCAACAATAAATAAAACAGGTACGTTTGAATTTGAAGCGACTAGAGTCGGATCTGAGACGACTTTGGCTCAAATCATAAGACTTATTGAAGAGGCGCAAGGATCAAAAGCGCCTATTCAGGCTTTTGCAGATCGTATTTCTGCATGGTTTGTTCCTGCGGTTATTGGAATCGCAATTTTGACATTTTTGGTTTGGTTTTTTGTACTAGGAGCGACTTTATCATTCTCATTACTAGCATTTACTGCGGTCATCGTAATCGCTTGTCCATGCGCTTTGGGACTCGCGACTCCTACTGCGATAATGGTTGGAACGGGGAAAGGTGCGGAGAATGGAATACTGATAAAGGGTGGAGAACCGCTTGAGTCTGCGGAAAAAATAAAGGCAATTATTTTTGATAAAACAGGTACTCTGACAAATGGTAAACCTGAAGTTACGGATGTTATTAGTCTTGGTAATTTCGATGAAGATGATGTTCTTAGAATTTCTGCATCGATGGAAAAACTTTCTGAACATTCATTGGCTGAGGCGATTTATGCGCATGCACAAGAGGAAGATATTGAACTTGATGAGGTTTTAGATTTTGCTGCTATTCCTGGACTTGGAGTTTCCGGCTCTATTGATGGTAAAAATTATTTCTTTGGAAATAGAAAATTGATTTCTGATTTTGCGGATTTGGATTATTCAAAGATTGAGAAAAAAATTGCTAAACTGGAAGAGAAAGGAAAAACCGTTATGATTCTTGCTTCCAAAGAAGAAATCATTGGATTTATTGCTGTTGCTGATAGAGTAAAGGCAACGTCAAAAGAGGCCGTAGATAGGCTTAAAAACATGGGAATTGAAATCTATATGGTCACCGGTGACAATGCGCGAACTGCAAAGGCAATTGCCGCTGAAATTGGTATAACAAATGTACTAGCTGAGGTTCTACCCGAGGATAAGGCTATTGAAGTGAAAAAATTGCAGGAGAAGGGCCTTCGTGTAGCCATGGTGGGTGATGGAATAAACGATGCTCCGGCTTTAGCGCAGGCAGATTTGGGAATTGCTATGGGGTCTGGAACAGATGTTGCAATGGAAACAGGTGGAATCGTAATTATAAAAAATGATTTAAGAGATGTGTGTGTCGCTATTCAATTGGCACGTCAAACAATGAGTAAAGTCAGACAAAATATGTTCTTTGCTCTGTTTTATAATGTTGTTGGAATTCCAATTGCTGCCCGTGTATTCATAAGTTTTGGACTTGTTCTTAAACCTGAATTGGCCGGTCTAGCTATGGCAATGAGTTCTGTTTCTGTCGTCACAAATTCGCTTTTGCTGAAATATTTTAAACCAGGAAAACTTAATATTATTTCAAAAGTTGCACCTATAATAATGACGATATTGTTTGTTACTCTATTCTGGCAATTCGCTGTAATAAGCTCAAGGATGGCGGAATAGCTTGACAAAACCACTGCGATAAAATAACATATCAACGAAATTTGATATGTTATTTTGATATGAGAGGCAAGCAATATAAAATTTTTCTGGAATTATTAAAGTCTTTAGGAGATAGTACGAGACTTGATGTTGTTATTTTTATTTCTTCAGGAGAGAAATGTGTCTGTGAAATATTTAAACATTTGAAGTTATCTCAAAATTTAGTTTCTCATCATTTGGGGATTCTAAGGAAAAATAAATTAATTATTGCAAGGAAAGATGGGAAAAGAGTTTATTATTCTCTTAATAAAGAGAAAATCGATGAATTCCAAAAGTATTTAGATTCTGTTACTGAAACGAAAGAAATAAAATCAAAATGTTAGATCTTAATAAATAAAATTATGCCGATATATTCATATAAATGTTTGGATTGCGAAAATGTTTTTAATGTCCAAGCCACGATGCAAGAGAAGGAAGAGGAAGAAAAGAGAAAATTCGCCTGTCCAAAATGTGAATCTAAGAATGTTAAGCAAGAATTTTCTGCATCTCACTTTTTAAAAAATATTTTTAGGGGCAACAATAATTCTGGAAGCTGCTGTGGTGGCGGGAAGGATGATGGCGGATGCGGTTGTAGTTAAAAATCTATAAAATTCAAACATGATTCAGGCGTTTTCTAATTTTCTATGTTATTCAGTTTTTGGCTTAAATCCAGCCTCTAAATTCGGTGAGACTGTAAATTATTTTATTTATGACACTGTAAAAATATATCTTTTAATTATAGCTGTAATTGCAGTTATTTCTTTCATAAGAACTTTTCTTCCTCCTCATAAAATTAAGGAAACTCTATCGAAGCAACGATTTGGAATAGGAAATTTATCGGCATCAATACTTGGGGCCGTCACTCCATTTTGTTCTTGTTCTTCTATTCCAATTTTTATAGGGTTTTTGAAAGCTGAAGTGCCACTTGGAATCGCTTTTTCTTTTATCATCACTTCTCCTCTTGTAAATGAAGTTGTTTTTGTTTTGATGGGAAGCACTTTTGGATGGACCATAGCTCTACTTTACGCCATAGCTGGAATTACTTTGGGAGTTATTGCAGGATTGATTCTCGGAAAAATGAAACTTGAAAAAGAAATAATATTAAAATTTGATGATAATTCTGGAAAGAAATTGGACCCAGAATATCTTCCAAAAAGTTTTGAAGGTAAAATTCAATATTCACTTAGCGAAAGTTTTTCTACATTAAAAAAACTTTGGTTCGTTATTGCTCTCGGAGTGGCGATAGGAGCTGCAATACATGGCTATGTCCCTGCAGATTTCTTCAAAGAATATCTTAATATAAATTCACTTTTGGCTGTTCCTTTAGCCACTTTGGCTGGAATACCGATTTATGCAGGTTGTTCTGCGCTTGTCCCTGTAGTATTTTCTTTAACGGCCCAAGGCATCCCTTTGGGCACGGCATTGGCGTTTATGATGGCTATCGCGGGATTATCTTTGCCAGAGGCCATAATGCTCAAGAAAGTTATGTCGATCAAACTATTGGCCATATTTTTCGGGACAGTGGCCGTTGGGATTATTTTAATCGGATATTTGTTTAATTTTATTTCGGCGTAAATACTTAGACCATGCCGAAAAGATCATACGTGTTCGCCTTTGTAATTTTTACTTTTACGAATTCGTTTATCTTTAGAGGAGTTCTAGACTTTATCAAAATTTGTCCGTCCACTTCCGGAGTATGATGCTGAGAATGTCCTGTATAAATTTTCTTTATTGGATCATATTTTTCTATGAGAACTTGCATCGTTTTTCCTACAAATTTTTTATTATTTGCGAGTGAAATTTTTTGTTGGAGAAGCATAGCTTTTTCTTTTCTTTCTTTTTTTAATTTGTCCGACAATTGATTTTTCATGTAGAACGCCGTGGTATGTGGCTCACGTGAATATTCAAAAATGCCAACATTATTGAATTTTATTTTCTTTATAAATTCTAATAAATTTTTATAGGCTGTAGTTGTTTCACCAGGAAATCCGACGATGAAACTTGTTCTTAGCGTCACTTCCGGAATTAGTTTTCTTATCGTTTTTATTTTTTCTAGTGTTTTCTCTATATTGTTCGGACGGCGCATCTGTTCAAGGATATTTGAGTCTCCGTGTTGAAGTGGAATGTCCAAATATTTACAAATTTTGTCCGATGATTTTATTGTTTTCAAAAGTTCCTCGTCTATCATTTCAGGATAAATATAGAGAGTGCGAATCCAGAAATCACCTTTAATCTCAGCCAATTTCTTGAGCAATGTTGCTAATGATTTTTTGCCGTAAAGATCCGATCCGTAGTATCCACAATCCTGTGCAACTAGAATAATTTCTTTTATTCCAAGAGCAATCAGGCTTTTTGCTTCTTCTATTATTTCTTCCATTTCTCGGCTTCTGTATGCACCTTTTAGGTATGGAATCATGCAATAACTACACTTATTCCAACATCCTTCTGCGATTTTTATATATGCGTACGCATTTGCAGACAGCAATGATTTTCCTAAAAATTTTCCAAAAGTTTTTGGTTCTTTTTTTACTGCAAAAATTTTTTCTCCCGCATAAACTTTATCAAATATTTTTTGAATATCTTGATAGTTTGCACTTGAAACTATCGCATGTATCTGCGGATATTTCTTGACTTCTTCTTTTGGAAAATCGCTCGCCAAGCATCCTAATATTATTACTTTTTTGCCGTGTAATTTTTTGAGATTTTCAAAAACTTCATCTCTTGCCGCTTTCAAAAATCCGCAAGTATTTAAAAAAACTATTTCAGCTTCTTCTATGTTTACGAGTTTTGCATTCTCCACTTCTGAAAAAACGGCTTCCATGTCCGCAAGATTTTTTGGACAACCGAGTGAAATAATTCCTGTGTTTATTGTTTTATCTTTCACTGTATTATCCTCTGAATGCTATAAATACTACGTAAGTTATATATAAAACTAAGAATATTATTCCTGTTTTCCTAGCAACCATGTGATTTTTTGCCTTTATTGCCACTAAAAATGTGAATAATCCTATGGCCGTCATTATTCCGATGTCTTGCATTATTTCCGGCTTAAGGGCTATTGGGCGTATTATTGCGCTTATACCGAGTATACCGAAAATATTAAAGATGTTTGATCCTATGATATTGCCCACCGCCAAATCCGTTTTTCCCTTATATCCTGCGACAATGCTCGTAAATAATTCCGGCAAAGATGTCCCGACTGCAACGATTGTCAGACCTATTAAGGTTTCACTTAATCCGAGTAAAGTTGCGATTGCTACGGCATTTTCCACAACCAATTTTCCCCCAAAAGTAAGGCCGATTAGCCCACCTATTATTAAGAGAATTGATGTTATCGGTTTGAAGTGCGTAGGATACACCTTGTCGTATTCCTTGTAGTCTTTGTGTTCTTTGCTTTTTTTGTAGGCTCTGTGCAGAAAGACAAAAAGTAATACTAGTAAGATAAAACCATCTATTTGAGTTAATGACATTTGGCCCCCTGTAAGCAGTTTTGAAAGGCCAAATATTGCGATTAAAATGCCTGCAAATATTGAGAGAGGTATCTGTTCTTTTAAAATATCTTTGTCGATTTTGATTTTTGAAATCAATAGGGCGGCTCCAAGTATCAACAATATATTTGAGATATTGCTTCCCACAACGTTGGCTATTGAGATGTCTGTATTTCCTTTTATGGCGGAAGAGACTCCAACCGCCAGCTCCGGCATTGATGTGCCGAATGCGACGACCGTAAGCCCTATTATGCTTTGGGGGACGTGCAATCTTTCTGCTATTGAGGACGCCCCCTCAATCAAATATTCAGCGCCCTTTACGAGGAGAACAAATCCTAATATCAGCCAAAGTATATTTAATATCATATTTTGTTAGACTTATTGTTCTATAATTAACGGAACAATCAGCGGACGGCGGTCGAGACGTTTTGTAATAGACTTTTCGACTGCGCGCTTTATCTGATTCTTTATTTCTTTTCTATCAACTTTTTGCTTCTTTGCACTGATTGCAGTATAAGCTGTTGCCGCGATTTTTGAAATTTCTTTTGTTATTTCGCTCAATTCATGAGGATAAACAAGTCCTCTCGAAACGACATCCGGCTCTTTGGTTAATTTTCCGTCTTTCGCGGAGACATAAACTAAAACAAGCAATGCTCCGTTTTCCGACATTATTTGTCGATCTATTATTACTTGTGAATCGATTTGTCCTTCTCCGGAACCATCGATCAAGATGTAATTTGTTTCAACTTTTTCTTTTGTCTTCTTTATCTTTCCGGCATCTGTCGCAAGAACATCTCCATTTTGGAGCATTATTACGGCTTGTTCCGGAATTCCACAATCTTTGATTGCGAGATTCGCCAATGCCTGTCTCATGAAAAATTCTCCATGAATCGGAATTAAATATTTCGGTTTTATAAGATTTATCATTTGCTTAAGCTCTTCCTGCTTCGCGTGTCCCGATGTATGGACTTCCATGATTTGGGTGTGAATTACTTCGGCGCCAAGCATGCAAAGTTTGTTTATAACATTTGAAATAGATCTTTCATTTCCTATAATCGGTGATGCAGAAACAATGATCAAATCTCCTTTTTTCACTTTATATTGTGAATGTTCGCCTCCCGCCATACGGCTTAGGGAAGCCGTTGCTTCACCTTGAGCTCCTGTCGTTAGTATCAATGCTTCTTCGTCGCGAACTTCTTTTTCTTTATATTTTTTTATGTCGGTGACTAAACCTTTCGGCATACTTAAATACCCGAGTTTCTCTGAAATTTCTATATTGGTCTTCATGCTTCTTCCTGAAACAAAAACTTTTCTTTTGTTTTTTACCGCACTGTCCAGGATTTGTTGAACCCTTCCAATTTGGCTTGAGAATGAAGCAACAATGACTCTGCCTTTCGCTTTCGCAACGATTCCGTCCAATACTTCTCCGACATCTTTTTCGGAAATAGTGTGGCCCGGTTTTGTCGCATTTGTGGATTCACATAAAAGCGCGAGGACGTTTTGTTTTCCTAGCTCAGCTATTTTATGAACTTCCGCCATTTGCATATTTCGTGGAGGAGTTTCGTCAAATTTGAAATCTCCGGTTGTCACAATTTTCCCCGCAGGAGTATCTATAATGATACCCATTGCGTCCGGAATCGAATGCGCAACTCTGAAAAAACTAACTGAAAAATTTCCAAGTTTTATTTTTTCATCCGACTTTATCGTATGTAATTTTGTGAATTTTTGAATTTTGAATTCTTTTATTCTTTCTTCAATAAGTCCAATTGTCAGAGGCAGTGAATATATCGGTGGAAAATCGAGTTTTGGCAGTATATAAGGTATTCCGCCTGTGTGATCCAGATGTCCGTGAGTTATAAAAACTCCTCTGATTTTCTTTTTGTTTTTTTCCAAATATTTCACATCCGGAATTACGTAATCTACTCCAAGCAATTCTTCGCCCGGAAATTCAAGTCCCATATCTACAATAATGATGTCATTTTCGTATTCGAAAATTGTCATATTTTTCCCGACCTCGTCGAGTCCTCCTATTGGGATTATCTTTAATTCACCTTTTAGCGCAGGGTAAGCTTGTCGTTCGTTTTGCGCTTGAGGCTGAGGTCTTTGTGGCTGTAGTTTCTGAAACTGTGGTCGTGGGTTGCCCACTTGTGGTCGTTGATTTTGGACCTGTGGTTTTTGTGCGTTGGGCTGATGCCTTGGTGCATTAAAACGTTGTTGAGGATTTCTTCCTTGAACCTGCGGTCGCTGGTTCGTAACTTGTGGCTTTGATGCGCTAGGCTGATGCCTTGGTGCATTGAAACGCTGTTGAGGATTTCTTCCTTGAACCTGCGGTCGCTGGTTGCCCACTTGTGGTTTTTGGTTTTGGACCTGTGGTTTTTGTGCGTTAGGATTAGGCTTTGGGGCCGGTCTCTGGCTAAAACTTCTTTGTCCTTCTTTTCTTTGTTGAGCTTTTTGCGGATGATTCGGGTTTTGGTGGGTTTGCGATAAGTTAATCGCAGGTGAATCTTTTGGATGCACCTCTTTATTTCCCTCCATACCGAAAGCTCTCTTCATCCATTCGTCAATTCTATCGTCCATTTTTTTCTTTTACTAAATAATTCGTTGTTGACCGCTTACCATCTATATTATAGCATTGTTTAGGGTAATATATCAACAAGTTCATGGATCAACGTAGTAAAATCGCAGTGTTGGGATACGGAATAGAAGGAAAAGCAATGGTCAAATATCTGCTTGCACATGCCTATTTTGACGTTACGATTTGCGATAGGAATGTGGATTTGGGGGATGAAATTCCGGATGGAGTGAGTACAATTTTGGGGGCGAATTATTTGGAGAATTTGACGGATTTTGATGTAATTTTCAGAAGTCCGGGGATAAAATATTTGGAGCCTGCCATACAATTTGCGAAAGAAAATGGAGCGGAAATTAGCAGTCCTATGGCGTTTTTTGTAGACATATGTCCGTGTCGAATGGTTGGGATCACCGGAACAAAAGGGAAGGGGACGACGGCGACGCTGATTTATGAAATGTTGAAAAATGAGGGAGTTAGCGCTTATCTTGGCGGGAATATTGGTGAATCTCCGATGGATTTTTTGGATAACCTTACAAAAGATAGCGTTGTGGTTTTGGAATTGTCGAGTTTTCAATTGCAAGATATGATTAAAAGTCCGCACGTTGCTGTGATTTTGAATACCACTATCGATCACTTGGATTATCATGCCGACAAAGATGAATATTTGCGCGCGAAGGAGTCGATTTTGGCGCATCAGAATAAGGATTGCTTGGCTATTTTGAATAAAGATTATGAGTATGTGAAATATTATAATGAGCTCGTGAAAGGTGAGGTAAAATTTGTAAGTGTACATAAAAAAGTTGAGGATGGGGCTTTCGTGAAAGACGGGGAGATTTTTTATGCGGAATATGGAGACGTAGAAAAAGTTTGTGATTTGTCTGACATTGCGCTCGTCGGAAAACATAATTTTGAAAATGTTTTGCCTGCAATTTGTGCGGCGAAAGAATTTGGAGTGCCTTTTGAGGTGATGAAAGAGACAATAAAGAGCTTTACAGGACTTCCTCACAGGCTTGAGTTTGTGAAAGAAGTGGATAGTGTCAAATATTATAATGATTCGTTTTCTACCACTCCTGAGACGTCTATGGCGGCTGTGGATAGCTTTGATGTCCCGACTGTTTTGATTGCCGGTGGATTTGATAAAGGACTTCATTACAAGGACTGGGCGCTGAAAGTTTTGCTTAAACCAAACCTCGAAGTTGTGATTTTATTGGGACATACGGCGGACAGAATGGAACAGGATTTGAGTGAGGCGGAAGAAAAATTGGGAGAGGCGCAGGGAAGTCCTACAAAAATTTTGAGAGTTAATAATATTCACGAGGCGGTTGTTTTAGCGAGCAAGGAAGCCAAAAAAGGCGGTATCGTCGTGATGTCTCCCGGCAGTAGTAGTTTCGACCTTTACGCAAACTACAAAGAAAGAGGGAAGAAATTCATGGAGGAAGTGAAGGGGTTGTGATAAGGTGTTATCGTTTTAATATTAATTTTTATATTATGAAATTTCGCATATCTGCAATTATTCTTTTGTGTGTTTTTCTTGTCGGATGTTCCAGTAAAGTGGCTGAGGAAAGCCCTGCAGAACAGGTTGATGTTACTAAAGAGAAAAGTGCTACCGTAGAAGAGGAGAAAAGTGTGCCTACAGAAAAACAGGAGCCAAAGAAAATCACCGTTACTGAAGATAACTCCGATGGACCAAATTTCATTAAGCGAATATATAAAGATGCTGATGGCAAAATTATCATGGATGCTCCGTTAAACAACTCAATGAGAAATGCCATAAGTCCTGACGGTAGATTTTTAGCTTACGTAGAGTTTCCTAATATTATGCTTTTCGATTTGGAATCCGGCAAAAAGACACAATTGATGTCTGTGCTAGACAATACAGATGGTGTTGATTTTTATTGGAATCCGAATAGCCGTGCTGTGGCAATGACTGTGGTAAATCAGCAAGATTCTACTTATGCTTCGAGTTTTAACACAAAGCTGTATTTACTATCCTTAGACGAGAAAGGAGGATTAATAGCGAAAGACAGACATTTACTTAAAATGAGGTATGAGTGTAGCGATTCAGGATGCAATGTTGATTCTGAAGATTTTTATTTTGATGGTCCTGATACTATTGTTTATCGAACATGGGAAAGTGACACGCCTTATGAAGACAAGGGAAAAGATTCTTTGTTAAGAAGGTTTTCGGTGAAATAAATTCTAAGATATTTGTCCCTGTCCTTGGATTTCTTCGGCGACAGGTTTGCCGCGGAGCATGGCGAGGATGTTTTTGTCGACCACTTTTGTTGCGAAAAGCATGGCGACATAAATGGCTCCACCAAAAGGAACTAGGGCTATCAAGTTCCAATTTTGAAGGAATGAATATGAGAATTTTTGACCAAAATAAACTGCGACGCCCATCACTAATGCGGAGAAAATTATTTTGAAAAGATTTGTGAAATTTAATGAAAATGGCAAAGATTTTTTTGCATAAGTGTAGTTTAAAATCAGAATGAAAAATTCACTGATAACACTCATTATCGCGCAACTGCGAAAGCCTAATTGTGGGATCAGGATGATATTTCCGGTGATATTTAAAAGTACGCATGATGCGTTGATGTATAGAAGTCTGTACTGTTTATTTACGGCAATCATTATGAATGCGAAAAGTACATTTATGAATTGGAATAAAAGTGCGAAAATCAAAATTTGGAATGCGATGTCGGATCCAAAATACCCTTCTGAAAGTCTGCTCAAGAAATCTGGAGTGGAAATTGCGAAGACTATTGGATAAGCCAAAATCACACCTCCTACAACTAATGGAATCGACATTGCGCAAAGAAAATCGAAAGCATATTTTATGATTTCTTTGTATTTTTCTGAATTTTCTTTTATCGCTTTTGTTAGGACAGGGAGGACGGAATTCATAAAATATAAAGGCAAAATCGAAAATTGTTCGAGCATTTTTGTTGCAACTCCGTAGATTCCAACTTGTTCCTGTGTGCCCATGATTGAGAGCATAATCGGACCAATGTTTAAATAAACTGTGTTTAAAATTAGCGCTAAACCATACGGAATAGACCTGCTAAGAATTTGTTTCCAGAATCCAAAATCAAATCTATATTTTAATGAAGTGTATTTTTTTACATAATATCTTGTCGTTAATTCCATAATTAATGCGCCGACATTTCCTGCGACAAGTAGCATGTAGAAGCCCACTTCTTTATCATTTGGGAATCCCCAGAAAACGATATAAAGCATGAAGGCAACCGTGATTATTTTTCCCGTTACTGTCGCTATCGATGCTTTGTGCATTTTTAATTTTGCCTGCAAAACACTCGTCGTCGTGCCATTCATTATCGTGAGAATTACTGTAATGGATGCGACTGCGACTCCGAGGGAAATTTTTGTGCCTTCATACGCGGGGATCAAAAAAGCTGAGACTATTGCCACGCCCATTATCAATACGACTAGAATTGTTCTGATTGAAAGGATATTTCCGATTATTTTTGGGATATCATCTTCGTTTTCGGACATTTCGCGAACTGCTATCGTGAAAAGACCTAAATCTGCGGCAATTCCGAAAAATGCTAAGAAGCTGTAAATAGCGGTGTATTCTCCGTATCCAGCAACTGACAAATAACTTGTTGCGATTTTAACTGATACAAGCCCCAAAATCGCGACTGTAAATTTTCCAATTATTTGAGCTACTGTGTTTGATAATATTTTTAGAGCTGTTGACATATTTTATTGCCTATTTCGGCTGTATATAGCTGCTGATTTTTGCTATACTATCACTTGTATTACTTTAATTTTTTTTATGCATCAAGTAAAGGCGGAACTAGAAGATATTCAGGCTCTTATAAAGCAAGGACTTGCAAATGTTGACCTTCCTTCAAAAAAGAAGGAACTCGAAAAATTGAATTATGAAATTGGACAACCTGATTTCTGGAATGACTCTCAAAAGGCGGCGGAAGTAAGCCAACAAGCGAGCGTCGTTGGAAAAACTATTGAGACTTGGGAGAAAACTTCGAAAGATATAGATGAACTTTTGGCGATGGCCGAAGAAATTTCTGACGATAGTGATCCAAAAGAGGCTCAAGAATTTTTGGATATGGTTGAGGCTTTTAAGAAAAGCTGGAGACTCCTAGAGATTTCCACTTTTTTAGGAGGAAAATATGACGGCAATAATGCGATACTTTCTATTCATGCTGGAACGGGCGGAACTGATGCTCAAGATTTTGGCTCAATGCTGATGAGAATGTATTTGAGATATGCGGAGAGAAGTGGATTTTCCGCTGAGGTTTTGGATAAATCCGACGGAGATGAAGCGGGGATAAAAAGCTGTACAATTTTGATTAAGGGACAATTTACTTATGGCTATCTTAAGGGCGAAAGTGGAGTTCACAGATTGGTGCGGCTTTCTCCATTTAATTCTAAAAATACGCGTGAAACTTCTTTTGTTTTGGTGGAAGTTTTGCCTGAGATTACATCTTCACAGGAAATCAAAATTAATCCGGATGACTTAAGAATTGATGTTTACAGATCGAGCGGAGCGGGAGGACAGAACGTACAAAAAACGTCTACTGCGGTGAGAATCACTCATTTACCGACGAATATTGTCGTTGCATGTCAAAACGAGAGAAGCCAATTGCAAAATAAAGAACAGGCGATGAAAATTTTGACGGCGAAATTGGTGGATTTGATGGAACAACAACAGGCAAAGGAGCTTGGAGATATCAAAGGGGAAAAGGTTGAAATGTCATGGGGACATCAGATAAGATCTTATGTGTTGCATCCATACAAGATGGTGAAAGATCATCGAACTGATTATGAAGAAAGCAATCCTGAAGCGGTTTTGGATGGGGAGATTAGCGGTTTCATTGAAGCTGAACTTAAGAAGAAATAAGAAGGAAAGTTGGGATAAATATATCCTTGAGCTTATGCTTCTTTTGATGAGTTCCCGTCTTTGGAATAAATAAACACAATGCGCTCAAGAATATATTTATCCCAACTTTCCCCACTTTTATTACTTTTTAATTTCCTTTCTTTAGAAGAGAATAAACATATAACTTCTCCCTTTTCACTCGCTTCTTTTTCAATTCCGCCTCAATATTTTATAAAAATTTTAAGTTTTTTTAACGAAAATTTAATATCAGAGTGGTATACAGCTTGTATATTTACTTTTTAAATGATATGATTATGTCATATGATATCTTAATATTAAATTATATGAGCATGTTGTCCGTGCCTTTGACTCCTGAGCTTGAAGAGAAAATCAACAGACTTGTAGAGGATGGGGTTGCTCCAAATAAAGCTGAACTGGCGAGAAAGGCTATTGAATTTTTTGCCGAACAGCAAGCGATTGAGGATGTTTTGAGGGCGGAAAAAGAGCTTGCCGATGGCAAACTTCTTAGCGGGGATCTTGATGAATTAGCAAAACGCATATGAAAATCTTTTACTTACCAGCTTTTGTAAAAAGTTATAGAAAGTTACCTGCGGACTTACGTGCTGAGGCTAAAGAAAAGATTGAACTGTTCAAAAAAGAGCCTAATCATCCATTTTTAAAAACTCATAAATTGAAAGGTACTCTTTCCGGAAGATTTGGTTTTTCGGTAAATTATTCTCACAGAATTGTGTTTCAGTATTTATCAAAAACTGAAGTTGCTTTGCTTGCGATTGGGACTCATGAGATATATAAATAGCTTCGAATATGTGGACAATAAGCCTAAACTTAAGTATACTGTTTGCGATTTTTGAGTGAGAGTCGGATGAATCGATTTCAGTTACAAAGAAAAAATAAATTATTTTTATGACAAAGTTGGAAATACAAACAGGGGTGAAAAATCCGATTCTTAGAGCGAAATCTAAGCCTGTGAAAAAATTTGACGCAGTGCTTAGGAAATTCGTGAAGGACATGAAAGAAGCTATGATGAAGGAAGAGGGGCTTGGAATAGCGGCTCCGCAAGTTGGAATGAATATTCGAGCGTTTATTGTGGTGATGGATTATAATAAAAAATCCGAGAGAATTTTGGCGATGATAAATCCTGAAATTCTTGAAAAAAGTGAAGAGATGGAAGAGGGAGAAGAGGGATGCCTTAGCCTTCCCGGCAAATTTGCGAAAGTTATGAGACACAAAGAAATTACAGTAGAATTTTTTGATTTGGAATGCGTGAGGCAAGTTTTAAATCTTCGAAATTTGAATGCACGTGTGGTTCAACATGAGAATGATCATATTGACGGAATTCTTTTTGTGGATAGACTTGCGGCTGGCGCTGTCATTGAAGAAGTTGATGTGAAAAGAAAA
This sequence comes from Candidatus Peregrinibacteria bacterium, assembly GCA_030688025.1. Classification (GTDB taxonomy): domain Bacteria; phylum Patescibacteriota; class Gracilibacteria; order UBA1369; family LOWO2-01-FULL-3; genus UM-FILTER-38-24. Next base: position 28,621 of record JAUYJL010000022.1, read on the forward strand.
AAAGGCGATAAGGACGGGGAGAAAAGAATTTAGTTTTGAGGATATTCTCCAAAAATCGGAGTTGCTGTCATGTTGTGGAAAGCTGAGTTTTCTTCGAGTGCCATTAGTTCTCCGTTTTCCTGATGGTCAACTAATATTTGTCTGAGCATATCAACGAATTTAGTACTCCATTCTGTTCCACCTTGTGGATTTATCACTCTTGTTTTCGTAATATCAAAGGTATTTCCAAATTGGTGAGTCGAAATTCCAGTTGTTGCTACCGAGTTTTTTCGGACAATTTTTGTTATTTTTTTACCTCTTTTGTTTTTCGTAACGACTTTAACCGGAGCGTTTAAGGCTCGCTGATCCGCCTCTGTTCTGTATAAATCAGAGATCACCAATTTGTATCCACCTGATTTTTTGTAAAAATCTTCCGCTACCGACTTTAGTAAATATAGTGCATTCGGCGTGAGATACGGTCTTTTTGCAAGGTTTCCGGCTATGGCAAAATGTTCATTTGCGTCCACTTTTACCAACTTCCCGGCTTTCACTAACGCATCGATGTCGTCTCCCAAAACTTCTGCTCCTTCCGCTTTTGCTTGCGCCAAAAGCGCGCTCTGGGCCATGCGATATGGAACTTTGTGTTTGAATTTATCGGCGAACAAAAGTGGTCTTTGAGCAGGGGCATCTTCTTGGACTGAAGGTTTAAGTACCGGTTTTATTAGCTTGGCATGTGCAAAGATTTTTAAAGCGTATTGAATAGAATCTTTTCCAAAAGCTTTTTGGCCTTCGGCGCTTTGGTCATAGGTATAAAACCATTTTATTACTTCCCATGCGAAATTATCTTCATTAAAATTTTGGACAGCATTTTCTCCTTGTTCCTTCAAGAATGCAGTTAGAAGTCTATTCACTCCGCCGCCTCCGGATATGTATGAGCAATATAGCATCGGGATCACGAATTTTCTTTGGAATGAAGCTTTTGATTCGAAAGGAAATTTTTCTTTGAATTTTCCCAGAGTGGCTTTTATTCTTCCCAAATAAGCATCGTAATTGAATGGAGCCATTGTGCTCGAGGCTTCCGGAGAATGAAGCAGAGGGAGTAAGTGTGATTGATCTTTTCGTCCGGCCAGCCTGAATGCGAAATCACTTTCCAGTGTGGCTCTATTTCCAGACAACAGGTCTACTGAACTTCCCGAAAATTTCCCGTTCTTTTTCTTTGCTTGCATCTGCCATAAACCGTAGCATTCAGCCGAACTTGCCGCGCCTTCCTTCCATCCTGATTCGACCGTCGCTTGGCCGTAAAGACATGTGTCTAAAAATTCTTTTCTTATTTGATTGTCTACGAAATATTTTGAAGTTTGCGTTTTCGCAAATGCGTCTCTGTAATTTGGATAGACTCTGTTTATTAGTGAAGAAGCCTTTGTTTTTATTCTGTCTGCAAACCCCCGTTCGTGGCTTACTTGTGTGCTGGGTTTATCGTTGGCTAAGTCTACGGTGATTCCTTTTGCCGCAAGTTTTTTTCGATTTTCCGTGTGCCATTTGTTTAATGCTATTTTTACTCTTGCCCTGTACGCTTTCTTGCTTTCTTTTTTACCCTGCGGTGGTTGTTTAAAATCATACGGAAATTTTCCTATAATTCTAAAATTATCATCCAAGTAGTAGGCTGTTTTTTGCGCTGAAGAAAGTATTTTTACTTGGTCATCTATGGCTCCTTGAAAGGAGGAAAGGACTGGGGCTTCTTCTGTTTCCTCTGTGGTTTCAGTGGGTTCTACTCCTGATGATATTGTCGAGACAGGTTTGCCCATCATTCCATCGATTACCTTGCCGGCTTTTTGTGCTCCTGAAAAACCTATCACTATTCCCGTAATAGCGGCGGCGACTTGGCCAGCTTTTGTTTCCGATATTCTTTGAATTTTTTTCAAAACTCCTCTTCCTTCAGCGTTTTCGGTCGGTGTTTGCGGAGGTTGTTGTGGTTGAGGTGGTTGCGCCTCATGTCCATCTGGTTGTTGATCTTCCGTGGACATGAGAATTTGGAATTATTTTTTCGTGATAGAGAATCTTTCCATGCTGTCTTCTGGAAAACCTGAAACGTTTAGGTGTGTCCATTTCCAGCCTGAAACAGGTTTTCTTTTTCCTTCTGCTGTAATCATGATTTGGCCGTTCTTTATGGCTTCGTCTATTGATTTTGGCACGATTACCGTTCCTGCTGGTGCTTCTGCTGGTGCTGGTTTCGCTGGGGCTTTTGCTGGAACTTCTGCTGGAGTTGGAGTTGGAGTTGGTGCTGGAGTTGGCTGGGTTTGGGCTGGAACATTTGATGATCCATTTATGGCAGGAATTTTGTTTGCTCCATAGATCGCTCCCCCCATTGCTCCACCAACCAATGTTCCCCATACAAGTAATCTTGCTGCTTTATTACGCATAATGCGGCTAATTCCTTTAGGGGATTTTGGGGTTGGAGCACGCGTAGGTGCTGGTTTATGTTCAACTGGTAAGACAGATGGGACCTGAGGTTCAACTGCGGGTGCATCTGGTTCATCATCCATGAAGATTATATCGTCGTCTGCAGGCTCAACTGCTGGTCCGACAGAAGCTTTCGCTCCTACCTGAGAGACGTCGGTATTCGTTGGACCTTGGACTTGATTCGGCTCATCATCATCCAATCTTATGGAATCGTCATCTGCCGGTGGTGGGCTTCCTATCGCCATTGTGTTTAATTTAAGAGTAGGGTATTTTAGGTTATTTTGAGTGGAATGTCAAGAGCGGGAATTATCGCTCCTCTTGTTCCTTTTGGTCCTTGTACAACTTAATTGCGCCTTTTATTACTTCTTCAAGTTCGCCTGCTTTAGCCCAATATTTTATATTGATTTGGTTTGTCTCGAATGCCAGGCCTTGCCTTTCAATCCAAGAAGCTTTGATCTCTGCCAAAAGGTATATTTTTAATGTTCCTTTAAGCAAAGTTTGATCCTCAACACTAAGTTTTGACGTGACGGCTTGTATTTTTGAAAGCGCACTATTTAGTTCCGCGGGGTTGTAGTCTCCGTCGCTAAGGTTGTCCGAAAAAGTGTATAGAGTGATGCCATTATCTAATTCGTAAGAAGGTTGTGCTTTGGTTTCTCTAGCTTTTTCTAGGACTGCTTTGGCTGCTGCGGCTTTGGCTGTGGCGGCTTGCTCTGCGGCGGCTTGCTCTGCGGCGGCCGCAGTAAGTGGAGCTTCTTCAAGTGTTCCTGCAGCTGTGACATGGTACCATTTGGTGCCGGATTTTAGTTGATGTTCGCCGTCTTGATCTCTGTACTCAGAGAATGCATTAGGAAATGCTTTGTCGCCGGATCTTCTTAGGTAATACCATTTGTCGCCTATTTGAACTGGAGCAAAGCCCTTTCTGAATTCCCAGACGTCATCAAATTCTTTTCCTCCAAATGCTTTTTTGCCAGATCTGTCTATGAACGACCATTTTCCGTCTGCTTTTTCTTGGACATAGGCAAGTCCTTCAGAAAAAGAACCTACGGAATTAAATTTTCTTCCGTTAAATGCTTTTCCGCCGATTTCCTTTACGAAATAGTATGGGCCATCTTTCTTTTCTTGAACCCATTTAAATCCTTCACGGTATCCTCCTTCTCTATAAGGTTTTTTCTTTGGTACTCTTTCTTTTACGTTCGGATCTCTGAATGAAGCGACCGGTTTGCCGTTTTCGGTTAGGAGTAGGCCGGATTTTCTGTCGGCGAGAGTTTTAACTTTCGCACCAAGTTCTATGCGGATGATGTCAGTTGTGTCTAGTTCGACATTGGGGTCTCCGAGTATTCGCGCTTTTACGTCTCTCGCTCTCTCGACGGCAAGTGCTATATTGAAGATGCCTTGAGCGTCAAGGAAAACGCTTTGATTATCATTTATCAGGGCTTTTGCTTGGTTTAATGCCTCTGGTGTAGCTGTTGCTACTTTTGCTATATAGTCTGCAATTAATGCTTTGGTTTCCTCGCCTGGGGCTTTGTCCTCCGGAATGAATAACACTCTTCCGGCTGAATTCAATTCAAGAAGTTTGGCGAGTGCGTCCGCTTTTTTCTGATGCCACTTCGGTGTCTGTTTTTCCACTTTTTTGAGCGAATAGCGTGTACCGTCAACACTTCCTAAGTACGAGAGTTGCTCTTTGTTTAGACTTTGTGTTGTTAGTAATGCTTTTGTTCCATTTAAAATTTCTTTTGTTTTTTGCGAGGCGTCCCCTTTAATTGATCCGTCAAGCTTGTAGTAGTACAGGAATGCTTTCTTGATGTCTTCGGGGGAGGCTTCGACTTTTACGGTTTTTAGAAGTTCTTGCAGTTTTGATATGTCCAGTTTTGATGTGAAGTCTAAGGCTTCGGGTGCGGCTTCGGCGGTAACTTTTTTGATTTCGAAATTGCCATCTTCGAGTGGGGAAACCTCGTATGCTTTTCCGTCTGCAGATTTTAATTTGTCTGAGCCCACAACGCTGAATTTGTCTTCTTTATGCTCATAAACAACCCATTGTGTTATTTCACCCATTTTAATATGAATGCATTTGGCGCCATGCTCATCTACGGAAGCTGGGGTTACGCCACCCAAGATTAAGGTAACTTTATCTTTTAGTTCCTCCGGGACTTTGATCTTTGTTGCTTTTTTTGTGTCATCCGGAAGCGTGACCGTAAAGACATTGTCCTTGAATTCGTAGTCTTTTGGTGGTTGTTTTTCTGGCGCGGCTGGGGCGTCGGCGGGTGCGTCTTTGTCGCCAGCTGGTGCAGCTTTGTCGTCGGCGCTTATGTCTCCTAGTAGCGACTCACTTGATAAATTTGGCGCAGGCTCTCCATATGGATCGTCTGCTGG
>JAUYJL010000014.1 GCA_030688025.1 Candidatus Peregrinibacteria bacterium
ATCATAAAAAAATATCAGAAGGGCATCATTATTATTCTGCACTATTAGCCGTATCTAGGAAGTTTTTAAGAGAATTTTTCTATATGGCAAAGCAAAATGCCTTCTTCTCTTGACCGATTCGTTATAACAAGTTTTCTAAAATCTTTTTGTTGACCTTATGTCCGATTTTGCCTAAAATCTCTGTAAATGAAGACTGTAATTAAAGGAAATCCTTCGAAAAAAATCTCCAATAAATTTAAGAAGGTTTTGGTATTGGGAAGTGGCGCACTTAAAATCGGCGAGGCCGGTGAGTTTGATTATTCCGGTTCTCAAGCCATAAAGGCGCTAAAAGAGGAAGGAATAAAAGTCGTTCTTATCAATCCAAATATTGCGACAATTCAAACGAGCGAAGGACTTGCAGACAAGATTTATTTCTTGCCGGTAAATCCTTTTTTCGTGGAAAAGGTTATTAAAAAAGAAAAACCCGATGGCATATTTTTGGCTTTTGGAGGCCAAACCGCGCTAAATTGTGGAATAAAACTTTTTGAAAAAGGAATTTTGAAAAAACATGGAGTTGAAGTTTTGGGAACACAAGTAGAGGCAATTCAAAAGACTGAAGATCGTGCACTTTTCAATAAAGAACTTCAAACAATTGGCGTAAGGGTGCCAAGAAGTCATGCATGTACTACTAAAGATCAAGCGGTTAAGGCGGCGAAAGATATTGGATTTCCGCTTATTATCAGGGCGGCGTTTACACTTGGAGGAAAGGGAAGTGGATTTGCGAGTGACTTTGCAGAACTTGATGAAATGCTAGATACGGCTTTTGCATTTAGTCCACAGGTTTTGGTTGAGGAAAATTTGAAAGGATGGAAAGAGGTCGAATACGAGGTTGTACGGGACAAAAACGATAATTGCATCACGGTTTGTAATATGGAAAATTTTGATCCACTTGGAATTCATACAGGTGAATCGATCGTTATTGCGCCATCACAAACGCTTACAAATAGCGAATATCACAAACTTCGAGAGCTTGCGATAAAAGTTATCAGACATTTCAAAATCGTTGGAGAATGCAATATCCAGTATGCCTTAGATCCTCTTTCTGAGGACTATAGGGTCATCGAAGTGAATGCGAGGCTATCTCGTTCATCTGCATTGGCCTCGAAGGCGACAGGCTATCCTTTGGCCCACGTAGCGGCAAAATTGGCGCTCGGATATACTTTACCGGAATTAAAAAATGCAGTTACAAAAACAACGACGGCTTGTTTTGAGCCTGCATTAGACTATATCGCGCTTAAAATTCCTCGATGGGATTTGAATAAATTCAGAATGGTTTCAAAAGAAATCACTAGTGAAATGAAATCTGTGGGTGAAATTATGGCCTTAGGAAGGAGTTTTGAGGAGGTCATGCAAAAAGGACTTCGAATGCTTCAAGTTGGAATGCATGGATTTGTTGCAAATGAAGATATTCAGATAGATATTGATAAAATTGAGAATGATATTGTTCATCCGACTCCAAAAAGAATCTTGGTGATTGCGGAGGCACTGAAGAGAGGGTGGACTGTTGAGAAAATTTCTAAGATTTCAGGTATTGATAAATGGTTTTTGGACAAATTGAAGAATATCGTAGACATGTCGAAGCGCATAACACAGGCAAAAAATGACATTTCGGCTGAGGAGATGCGTGAAGCGAAAAAATCCGGATTTTCGGATAAACAAATTGGTTTTTTGACTGACAAAACGGAGCTAGAAGTAAGAACTAAACGAAAGAAATTTGGGATATTGCCATCTATAAAACAGATCGATACTTTGGCGGCGGAATATCCGGCAAATACGAATTATCTTTATCTGACTTACCACGGAAATTCTAATGATATTGTCGCGGGAAAAAAGAAAAAAGCGATTATTTTAGGGTCTGGGGCATACTGTATCGGATCAAGTGTGGAGTTTGATTGGTGTTGCGTAAATGCTGTACAAACAGCCAAAAAAGCTGGATATGAGACAGTGATGATCAACTACAATCCGGAAACTGTTTCAACTGATTATGACATTTGTGACAAACTTTATTTTGATGAACTTTCCCTAGAAAGAGTTTTGGATATTTATGAATTTGAAGGTTCTGTAGAAGGTGTCATAGTGTCAACTGGAGGACAAGTGCCTAATAATTTGGCTTTAAAACTGGATAAACTCGGGGTGAAGATTTTTGGAACTGATGCTAAAAACATCGATCGCGCGGAAGATAGAAATAAATTTTCTGAGATGTGCGACAAACTTGGAGTAGATCAGCCAAAATGGAAAGAGCTCGCAAAACTAGAAGATATTTATAAATTCGCAGAAGACGTCGGATATCCAGTTTTAGTAAGGCCTTCTTATGTTTTATCGGGCGCGGCGATGAGTGTTGCATATGACAAGCAAGCCATGGAAACGTTTTTGAACAAGGCTGTTAAAATCTCAAAAGAAGAGAGCGTTGTTGTGTCAAAATTTGAACTTGGAGCGAAAGAAGTTGAAATTGATGCGGTTGCTTATAAAGGTCAATTGGTCATTTATGCTATCTCTGAACATATCGAAAATGCGGGAGTGCACAGCGGTGATGCGACGATTGTTTTGCCTCCTCAAAAACTTTATATAGAAACTATTCGCAGAATAAAAGTCATTGCAAAACAAATTGCGAAAGAACTCGATATTTCCGGACCGTTCAATATGCAATTTTTGGCCAAAAATAACCGAGTAATGGTCATCGAATGTAACTTGCGAGCGAGCCGAAGTTTCCCATTTTCTTCAAAAGTTACGGGGTATAATTTTATAGAAATTGCGACCCATGCGATGACTTCAAAAACTTCAAAACATTTGAGCAAAGAAGCGAAAAAACTTTTGGAATATCGAAACTATAAGACTTTGGATTTGGATCATGTCGGAGTAAAAGCGCCGCAATTTAGTTTCCCGAGACTTAAGGGAGCAGATCCTGTGTCGGGCGTAGAAATGGCTTCTACCGGAGAAGTTGGATGTTTCGGAGAAGACTTATATGAGGCATTTTTAAAAGCGATGATCTCTGTCGGATTTGAATTGCCTAAAAAAGGAGTTTTGTTTAGTGTCGGCGGACTGCATGATAAAGCTGAAATCCTTCCCATTGCACAAAATTTTGCGGACATGGGATTTGAGATTTTTGCGACCGAAGGGACGAGCGATTTCTTCAAAGAAAATGGAATTAAAAATGAGAAACTTTGTAAAATTTCGACAAAATGTAAGCCAAATATTATCGATGCAATGATGAAACGCGAATTTGATTTGATTGTAAATATTCCAAAAAATTACAGCAGGACTATCGCTACGGATGGCTACATGATCAGAAGAAAGTCAGTTGACCTGAACATTCCACTTATCACAAATGTGCAGGTTGCAAAGATCGTTTCCGAGGCAATTAAGAAATATTCCGCAGATGATTTGTCGATAAAGGAGAGAGGGGAATATTTTTAGGAGGATTGACTCTGCGAATCATGGATTTCGGCCTTTTAAAGGTCGCTTTTTTGTGGTATAATGTTTCGATATTTAAATTTTAAGAAATGGCTGGTCCCGAATTAAATACAGAGGCCCCGAGGTTAAGCAATAATGTTGCCTTAAACTTCAAATATAACTTTAAAGACGAAAAACCTGAGGGGTTTGATGTCCTTAGGTGGAATCTGTATGCGGCTTGTTCTAGCGCAAGCCGAGCACTTGGATTTAAAGGAAGAGATATCTATTTAACTTCGAGTACTCAGTCCCGAGCGATAATGTCAGCCCTTAGGAACACCAAAATTAAAAGCCCTAGAAGCGACAAACAAGTGTCTGCATTGCTATATCTTAGAGTTTTGGCTGCCGAGAAAAAAATCGCAAAAATTGTAGTTAAAAAAAATTCTTCTTTTTCTTTTTTAGATAAAAATGGAGATGAAATTTTCAGTTTCAATGAGCGTGGTGCTAACATAGAAGCTCTTTTGTCAGATTCTGTGCGTAGACGCAGAGGAATACAGGAATCTCTTTTGGGATTTCTTTCTCGAAAGACCAAAGAATTTGTCCGCAAGACGAAAAAAGCTTCTAAAAAGATCGGCATAGATTTCGATAGAGACGATTTTCAGCCATCGGAAAAAGTTCCGACTCTTGGGGTTGCAAGCCTCGAACAAGGATTTTCGCCTCTTGATTTGATGCGTACTTCCGGAAAGGCGCCTGATGTTATTGAAGATAGATTTAGAAAATTGGCCGTCTGTTCGTCTTATGCAACTCAATTGCTTATTCAAGAATTTGGAAAGACTGCTGTCGCTAGGGCCGGACTTATCAAAAACGGTAAATTCCCAAATGCTTGGGACATAAAAGAAAATGGGCTTAGGGCCGGCGGAATTTCTGTCGCCGCGAGCACAGTTAATTCTTTGAGACAAAGATCTGATGGGAGAATGGAGGTCAGTAATAAGTCTGGCTATGTAAGAAATATCGGAAAAATTTTTGAGAATACGGATGATGGACATTATCCTTCTCTTATCACTGCTTTTCATTTTACGACTCATTATGCAAAATCGGTTGTTGCGGCAAATATGGCCAGAGACCCCGAATTTAGAAGTTATAATTCTCACGTTTTAGTGTGTATTGGAAGAGAAGATCCAAAATTTGCCGATGTTAAATCTAGAGGAAAATTAGAAAAATTTATACGATCAAAAACAAAAATTGCTTCTAAGTTTCATGGATTTTTGAACATAAAAATTTATAAAAAAGATGGTAGGGTTGTAGATCTTGCTTATAAAAAGACTCACGGCGTTACGGTGGAAGCCGGTGATCGTGTGTCTTGGCAAGACGTATTGGTTTCAGATTTTTTCCACAGAAAAGAGCGAGTTTTGGGGTTGGCTTTATACGCTTCAAGCTCCATAGAAATTATTACGGAGCAGTTGGTTTTGAATGGAGTTAAGAAGGCCACGCCTAAATATGAAGCTGCGGATTATTTCCATTTTAAACCTGGTGCTTCAATCACCGTACAATTGAAAGAACGCTTTAATCTAGACGACACCGGTGTTCGTTATTATTTGGCCGCGTTGGCAGATGCAGGAATTGACACGAATAGAGTTTCTCCAAAAACTATTATTCCTGTCTTCGATATTGCAAAAATGAAAGCGGGAATTGACGCCAAAGGTGGGCCTGAAAAAGTTTTGGCCAGCATAAGAATCGACAGGGCCAGAGATTATAATGAAAGCAGAACTGATGGAGCCTTCACGGTTTTGGAAGCGGGAAAAACTCCTTGGGATCATTTTGGAAAACATTTTGAATCGAATTTTAAAGGAAATCATGCGCTAACAAATGAGGAAAAAAATTATATTTTGAAGGCTGTCGATTGGAGTTGTCCGACGATGGATTTGGCGTCAACGCCAATCAGGTTTCAGGCTGGAGACAGCGTGTTTCTATCTTACAAGCGGATTGGAGAGATCATCTCGGCCGTCAAAGAAATTCAGGCCAAAAAATTTGGAAAAAATGATTACGTTAAGATTATTAAACCCGGCGAATATCCTTATGGATTTGTTCAAAGCAGTTTTGATGCCGAAGCCGCGGCGCTTGGATATAAAACTCTTAGATATGAAAATTTGGATGGAACGGATAAAGGTTATCTTTTGCGTGTTCTTGATGTTTGCAGTGATGATGTGGATTTAGGGCTTACTTCTGACTCAAAAGGAAGAAGTCTGTTTAAACATTTTGTTGAGGGAGCAAGGCTTATTCTTAGAAAAACAGATTTGAAAAATGCAATTAAAATAATTGCTGAAAAACAGGAATTACAGGCTGCTCCGGAATCTGTCGCCTTATCAAGTTCCAAGGGAAAATTTGATGTTAATCCGGACGTAAAAACGGCTATCGATTCTGTTTTCGGGAACGATATTGTTGTCAGAAATTGTCTGTATTTAGTTTGGCTGAACGAGCAGGCAAGAGGTGGATGGAGGGCCTTTGCAAAAAAAACATATGTGGCTGTTGGCGGAACGGCTCGTTCCGTTGGGGAATTCCAGATAAGAGTGACCAACCAAGATTTGAAGGCGTGCCGCGGAATGTTTGAAAAACATGGAATTAAGCCTCCACAAAATCGAGATGAACTTGTCACTTTGGTAAGGGATAACTTAACTGCCGCAACAATTGTCGCGGGAATGAGAATCAAAGAGTCCGCAACTTCATTTAGCCATTTTATGGTACGAAATGGAGAATCTCCTCATCTCCTTGATAAAAATTTCACTGTTATGACTGTGAATAGTTATAACAGGTCGATAGATTCCGTGTACAAAGCCGTTTTTCAAAACTGGGCTTATAATTTGGCAAGTCAATCTGGGGCTTCGGGCAAAGTGAATCTTTCTAATATAGATTCTTTGATCAAAGAGCCCGGAGCAAGAGCATCTGCAAAAAAGAATATTATTTTGACATTTAAAGCCGTTGCTGAAAAATTGATTGCCGAGGGAAAAATAAAATTTAGTGGAAATGTAGACAGAGAAGTTTCAAAAATTCTTACAAATAATATTGCCTTTATCGAAGGTGATCTTTTCCGCCAAATGAAGGGTTGGTATGAATCCGATTCAGGGAAAAAACTTTCGTTTGTTTTCACCAATCAAGAACTTGCGCGTGGAGATGGTGTTTTCTCTTATGGACAGCGTTTTCTGAAGCAAGAAAAAGCTTGGGGTGGCCTTTTCAAAGATCATACCGCTCTTGCATCTTCTTTTGATGAACTTGGAAAAGAGCCCGTGGTTGCCGCCTTTGTTCCGGAGATTGAGCATGAGAATATTGGCGCCAAGATGGTTGCGGAACGAAAAGAAGAGTTGAGAAAAAAATTATTTAGGTCTTGTGGAATTGATAGATGCTTAGTCGACGGGAATTTGACCTGTCAGGCAGATGGGATGCCTATGTATTCTCGTGCTGGAAGAGGAAAAGAATCAATTTTGCCAGCTTATTCAAAATTACGCTTCGTTGATCTTGTTCAGGAAAATGGCGTCCTTTGGGCAAAAGTTGAAAAAGGAGGAGATGGAAATAAGAAAAAACAAGTGGGATACGTTATGTTTAATCAAGATTTATTCGCTCCTGCTGAAGGCAATATTGCCACTGTCTGGTAAATACAATTGAACTTTGCTGGCTTGGCATATACAATACGGGGGCTTTTTACTTGTGAAAGAAAGATTTATGAAAGAACAAAAAAATACATTTAAGTTGAAGTCTGGTTTGGCGCAAATGCTGAAAGGTGGAGTTATCATGGATGTTGTTAATGCTGAACAGGCAAAGATCGCAGAGGCTGCCGGTGCGTGCGCGGTGATGGCTCTTGAACGCGTTCCGTCTGATATTCGAAGAGATGGCGGCGTTGCGAGAATGAGCGATCCTAAAATGATTAAAGAAATCATGAAAGTTTCTTCAATTCCTGTGATGGCAAAGGTGAGAATCGGGCATTTTGTTGAGGCGCAAATTTTGGAAAGTTTGGGAGTTGATTATATTGATGAAAGTGAAGTTTTGACTCCAGCAGATGAAAAATATCATATCGATAAATCAAAATTCAAAGTTCCTTTTGTTTGTGGAGCTCGAAATTTGGGCGAGGCACTGCGAAGAATTGAAGAAGGTGCGGCTATGATTAGAACGAAAGGTGAGGCCGGAACCGGTAATGTTGTTGAGGCGGTTAGACATATGAGAACTATGAATGAAGAAATTGAGGCGTTGAGATTAATGACTGACGTAAAATTGAAAGAATTTGCAAAAAAAGAAAGAATAAGCCTTGAGACCGTGAAAGAAGTAAGGCGGCTAGGCCGCCTTATGGTCGTAAATTTTGCGGCTGGCGGAATTGCTACTCCTGCAGATGCGGCCTTGATGATGCAACTTGGATGCGATGGAGTTTTTGTTGGAAGTGGAATTTTTAAATCATCAAATCCTCCCGCTCGTGCGAAATCTATTGTCGAAGCAACTCTTCATTTTAGAGATGCGGCGATTTTGGCAAAATGCTCTGAAGGGCTAGGCGAGCCGATGGCGAGCCTTGAGATCTCGAAGCTTGAAGATAAATATGCGGAGAGAGGATGGTAATTATCTTGGATTAAGTCTTCCGGCTTGGCCGTGACCATTATGCCATGTCAATGGATACTGGAGCCCTGAAAGGTCCATGTGGCTGTTCGTGCTGTATCGGCTTTTTATTAAGCTTGCTTCATATCCGGAGTCTCTCCATCTTTTTACCATTTCGAAAATTTTCGATGCGGGAACTGTTTTGTCTCCTGGACGGAAAATCACTTTAATTGGAATTCTGCTTACTAAATCCCTATGATCCTGCATTTTTTTATCTTTTGACATTTTCACGAGAGGATCTCCGTCTAGCTGAGCAACTAATTCCGGGAAAACTCCTGTTGCCCTGAAACATGCGGTATTTACTTCTCTTATTATTGCTTTTGCTTTTATTTTAAATGGATTATCTTCTTCTCCTTCGTGAGCCATGGTTCGCAATTCAGGCATCATTAATTTACCTAATACTTCTTCTCCTATTTGAGCTGATGCTCCAAATGCTCCCGGAAATCCATGCGCCACCGAAGTCCCCACCATCTTTAATAGATGCATGCCTGTTCCCAATGGAAAAGCTCCTGTCGGTACCGGTGCGTCTAAATTCACGCCATTGATTCTTCTTACATGCCTATCTGGCAAAAGATCCGGTCTAGCTAATGCTTTTGAAACAATTAATCCTCCTAAACTATAACCTTCCAGTGCTATTGGGCTATCATTGAATTCTTCTATTAAATTCGAAATTTGCTCGGCCGCTTCTCTTAAATAATCATTATCTATATTTGTCTTGCCTCCCAATAAAGAAATTCTTTTTGATCTGTTTGCATATTCTTCTGTTCCTCCTCCAAGTAAATTTATAAAAACATATCTAATTCCTGTAACGGCAAATGGTATGAAATTTTGATAATAATGAGGCGTGTTTACGCTGTATCCTCCAAGGATTATGTGGGTTTCTTTGATTATTTCCGGATCTTTCGGTTCGACTATTGTTTCTGCAACTTCATGTTCGCATTCTCCGACTTTAATTTTTCGTTTTCTAACTTCGAAGGTGATTCCTTGTCCACCTACGTCAATTGTTTCTTTTCCATTTGTCGGAGTGTAAATATTTTCAGGAGGCGCAACAACATGTGAGTAAAGAGCGTCTCTTACTTGTAGTCTTGTTTTATCTGCAACGTTGCGATCATTTACAAGGGGCTGGATTTGCTCAGGAATAGCCCTGTTGAAAGAATGATTATATGATGCGGCTTCAGGACGGTTTGGTCTCATGGTTGATTTATTTTTTAGCATGCTAGGCTACCCCCAAATGCGCCGCTTTGTCAAGCCCAGCCTTGCTCAAGGAACAAAGTCTTTAATTTTAGATTATTGTTATTTTTTGCTATAATCTTTTTGTTTAATTAATAAAATAAATTTAACCAATTTCCTATGGATTATATTTTTTTCACTGGCATTATTGGCTCATTGATTCTCGTAACAGGAGCGGCTTGGCCGGAAAGTAAAGATGTTAAACATCCGATGAAATCGCTAAAAAATTGGCTTTTTGCCATCGGAGGACTTGGCATGCTGTTATATGCGATTTTTGGCTACATGCAGGGTGGTCCGATTTTTTTCATGATTCTCGAAATTCTAGTTGTTGCGGCAAGTGTACTTATGATGCTAAATACGCCGGACAAAATTGACGTGCCGGTTTTAATTATCAGTAGTTTTGGGTTAATTGTTTGGTCATTATTCCTTTTTGAGGGATATTCTACTATTATTTTTATTCTTGGTCTTTGCGGAATAGGACTTGGATATACCTTCCAAGTTGGCACGTTGCGACGTAGCGTTGCGTTGACTGTTGGAAGCATTCTTATCGCGGTATTTAGCTATATCGGAGCGAGCTGGATATTTTTCTGGTTAAATGTTTTCTTCGCTATTTTCTCAGCATATTACGTTTACAAAGGGCTTGCGAAGAAGAAATAAATTGTGAAATTTTAGAGAAGTTTTTCCATTTCTTCTTTTGTTTTTTCAAGTGCAATATTTAATTCTTTTAAAGAAAGATTTTCTTTTTCATTCTTTGGGTAAATAAAAATCGGACACAATATTCCTTTTATTTCTAGAACAAAAATGTAAAGCCTATATCCTCCGGATTTGCCTTTCCCCAGCCCTTGAATCCTCAGCTTATAAACATTGTTCCCTATGGAAACTGCTATTTCTTTTCTAAAATTTATTAAAACTTTTTTGAAGTGTTCTTTCAATTGAGCGTCTTTTTTCGTAAGGCGCTTTAATTGTTTCTTGAAAAAGTTTGTGACTATAAATCTATGCATCTTTTAATTGCTCGGTCAGGGATTTGAATTTCCCTTTTTTGTCCAACTTTGCAATTATTTCCGCTAATTCTTGTGTTGTTTTTTCGAAGCGGATTTCTTCCGGAGACTTGTGATATTTGTAAAATTTCACAAGAAACCTGAAAAATTCCGCCTTATTCGTGTATCCTTCCTCTTTCATTAGAGTTTTCACTTCTTTTTCTTGAGTATTGTTTATTTTAAAGAATACGGTTGCCATATATAATATATTTAGTAAATCTTTAGTGTTTATATAGTAATGTTATATTATTTTGGCTTTTTTTGCAAGTTGGACTTTTCTTGGGATTTGATTAAGATATAAACACATTCACATTAAATAATCGTTAAATTTTCTTAAAATTATTCTAAAATAATTATGAAAATCGGGATTTTGGACATTCAGGGATCGGTGGAAGAGCATTTAAAATGCTTAAAAAAACTGAAAAATGTGGAAGCGGTTTTGGTGAAGAAAAGTGAAGATTTGAAAGAGATAAAAGGGCTGATAATCCCTGGGGGAGAGAGCACCACTATCGGAAAACTGCTCCGAAGATTTGGGCTTAGGGATGAGATAATCAAGCGCGTAAAAAAAGGTATGGCGGTGTGGGGGACTTGCGCGGGAGCGATACTTTTGGCAAAAAAAATTGTCGGAAAAGAAAATGCGGATAGTCTTGGCTTGATGAATATTGTTGTTGAGAGAAATGCTTACGGAAGGCAACTTGATAGCTTTGAGACACAGGTGGAATTTGATACATCTCCAAAAAAAGATTGTTGCGGTAAAAAATTAAAAAATACCGTGCGACTTTGTCGCATTCCTGCAATATTCATTCGCGCACCGAAGATTTTGGAAGTCGGGAAAGGGGTTGAGATTTTGGCTAAACATAAAGGAGAAATCGTAGCGGCTAGAGAAAAGAATATGCTTGTGACAAATTTTCATCCGGAATTAACTGACGACAAAAAAGTTCACCAATATTTCGTGGGGATGTGTGAGAAATAATTATTTGTCAGCATTATTTGGGTTCTCTCTTTGCGCAATCACCTCCATTGCTCTTCTTTCTATTTCTCGGATAGTTGTTATTCGCGGAACTTCTTCCCGCGTTACTGTTCGTTGGTTTGGGTCGACAAATTCAAGCACATTGTCGGGACTGCTTTTGACTTTTCCCCTAAGCAAAAGCACTTTTTGTTCTTGCTCGGTGAGATTTTTTTTCCTCATGTCCACGACTGTTGATTTTTTCACTTCGGGAGTCGTGTTTTCCGAATCATCTTTTCCTCCCTGAATTATTCTTAAGTCTGCCATAGTTATGGTTGTTTGGATTTTACAGGTAGATTGTACAATTTTTGGGCTATTTAGTCAAGATTAAGCGTGGATGTTTTTGTCTTGTTCTTATGATAATATATTTTTCGATGACAAATTTTTTACCAAAATCAATCAGGACTCTTATCGAGGAATTTTCAAGACTTCCCGGAGTCGGACCAAAGTCGGCGCAAAGGCTTGCGATGCATCTTTTGCGTTCACCTAGAGATAAGATTGAATCGCTTGGACACGCCGTAACTGGACTTAAGGATGATATCGTTTTTTGTGAAACTTGCTGGAATATTGCGGAAAAAAATCCGTGTTATGTTTGCGATAATCCTTCTCGAGATAAATCTTTGATTTGTGTAGTCGAAGAAATTTTGGATGCAGTTGCAATCGAGAAAACGGCTGAGTTTAGCGGAGTTTATCATGTTCTTCATGGTCGACTTTCGCCTGTGGACAGTATTAGTCCGGATCAATTGAAAATTTTGGAACTGGTGAAAAGAGTTGAAAAAGGTATGGAGGATTCCATCGAAAATCCAAAAATTCGCGAAGTGATTTTGGCTACGAATCCAAGTCTTGAGGGGGAAGCGACCGCTCTTTATATTCAAAAAGCTTTGATCGGATTTGACGTAAAAGTCACAAGAATCGCACGAGGACTTCCTGTCGGTGGAGATGTTGAATATGCCGATGAAATTACGCTTATGCGAGCCATGAAAGGCAGGGGGGATTTCTAAAAGCTAGAAGCAAGCCTTTGTAATAAAATATTGTTTTTTGCCTTTTTCTTTGTATAATGGCGCTCTTAACCAAATATTTATGGACGGGAATAGAATGCCGGATACAACAAGAATGGATCGAATTTTTGTTCCTGACGACGATGAATCTATGCGAATTCCAGAAGAGGAAAGGACGGCCGTTAACCATATTTCCGATCTTATTTTCAACAGAATAATGGTTATTTTTGAAATGAGTGTCTTTAGGGTTAGTATTGGGACTGCGCTCAAGCCAGTTGCAAGAGAATTGGTAGACAGGTTTGTTGCCGAAATGACCTCAAATCGTCTTCACGGAAGACACATAGGCTTAATTGCACAAAATGTGCTTCGCAGGCTCGATAAATACTTAAATACAGTTAAAAACTGAAGGGCCGGAGCCTGAGAGGTGGGTGTTTTTTGGGAGCGGTTTTTCGAGTAGGGTTTCGAAATCGTTGTGGAGGTTTTCGAGAATCAGGGCTTTGTTTCCGGTTTTTATGGCGGTTATGAGAAGTGCTGTTTTCGCCTTGTTCTTGCCACATTTCGAGAGGTCGAGGGCGGCGTAGGCTTGGCTGGTTTTTTCTTTTAGGGGCGATGATTTCGGGAAGATTTTTATTTTTAGCAGTGATGGATTTATGTCCGGAAGTTTTGTGATTTTTTCGCCGTAGTGCGTGCCAAGCGCGGTTCCTCCGATGATGAAAAATGGCACGTCCATGCCGATTTGTTCCGCTAAAAACATAAGGCGTTTTTCGGAAAGATTCAGTTTGAATATCTCACTTAGTCCTTTCAAAACCGCCGCGGCGTCCGAAGATGCGCCTCCAAGACCGGATGAAATTGGAATATTTTTGTGAATTTTTATAGAGACAAAGTCCTTTATTTTGAATGTCTTTTTGAATAAATCGAGCGCTTTTTTTGCGAGATTTTCTGAAAGTTTTATCTCTGTTTTGTGTGTTTGAATAGGCGATTTTTTGACGCCTTTTGCTATTGACACTTCGTCGGATAATTTTGTTTTATTGATTTCGATGATGTCTTTGAAATTTTTGATTTCATGAAAAATCGTGCTGATTTCGTGGTATCCGCTTGGCGTTTTTCCGAGTATGTCTAGACAAAGATTTACCTTCGCATAAGCTGTAATTTGCATGTTTTGTGGTGAAATTGTGGGGAATATTGACTAAACTGAGAAGATTGTGGGGGTTTTTGTGTGGATAGTCAACGTGTCTCCTCGTATTTATACCATTGTTCTGTTATACTTGTGGCATGAAAAAGGTTAACAATTATGGTTTTGAGAGTAATTATAAAGTTAGAGCGCATATGGCTGTTCTAATAGGAAGGATTATTATGGCTGAGGTTGTTTTGGCTTTCGTCGGCGTTCTTTTGAGCCTGCCTATGTTTACAAGCGATGAATCAACTTTAGATTTTGAAACTAATTTTTATGTACGGGTTATATTTTTAGGACTGAGTCTTATAATATTTATTTATTTTTTACTTAGTTGGAATTATGAGTATTATATTGTTTCCCCGCACGGTGTTTCTTCAAATTCCGGGATTATTGTTAGAAAAGCTCAAAGCATAGACATCCCTGCTGTTCGGTCTGTCCTTATTAATCAAAGTTTTTTGGGTCGCATTCTTAATTACGGGACCTTAACCCTCGAAAGTCCATTATTGAAAGACTTTTTCTTGTTGAAAAATCTCCCAAATCCTTTTAGGCACGCCACCTTGATTGAAAAGGCAAGGCTGGAAGCTATTGAGAAGATGGGGGCTGAGAATGTTATAATCCCGAAATAATCTACTTAGGGCTGTAGGATTGCTTCGGATTCGCCGTCTATTGAAATGATTACGTCTTTAATCGTTTTGAATTGTTTCAGTGTTTGCTTGATTTGGGCGATTATTGCGGAAATTTTGCAAGAACCACCGACTTGATATTGCAACTGTTCGTTGAAATCGATTTTAGCTACCGAATTTACAATGTTTAATTTTTGGACTTTTACGCCGGAATTAATGTTGGACATATATCCTTGTGTTTTTTCTGCGCTCAGAGGCCCTTTAAGTAATTCGTTAATTGCTGCAAGTGCAACAGATTTTGTGTAAGGAATTTCTCTTTCCACTGCGAAAACATTGCTGCATTCTGTGTCCCAATTCGGGTCAATTTTTGGATTATTAAAATAAACTTTTACTATCATCGTTTTGGCTGGAGTTTCTGCGGCAATCGGTGCCACAGGCTCTGTTGCGGCCTGCGCCGTAGACTCAAGTACTGCGGCTTCAGCGGGCTTTTGTTCTTGTTGAGTAGGGATTTGATCGGGAATAACCGCTGGTGTGGCCGGTTTAACTAAATTACAGCCTAAAGTTAGAGAGGCAATGATAAGAAGCGCTCCTGTGATTTTAAAATATTTTTTCATAAGTCAAGCGTAGCAAGAAATGGCTTATTCTCCTAATCTCGATTATTTTTGACGAGCTGGACTCTTTGACTTTAGTTTATTATTAGGATAATATCTTCAGTTGATGTCAATTAACAACATTGTGTATGAATAATATGAAGAAATTTTTAGTTTTCGGGGTTTTGATTTTTGCACTTTTATCTCAAAGTGTGTTTGCAAGTTTTACCGACGTTCCGAGCGATTATAAATTTTTTAAATCCATCGATTGGATGGAGAAAAATGGCGTCGTAGAGGGGTATGGCGATGGAAATTTTGGAGTGGATCAGCTTGTGAGTAGGGCTGAGTTTTTGAAAATGCTTTATGGAGCGATGGGGACTGTAACTTTTGATTATGCTGGAAAAGTGCCTTTTACGGATGTTTTCGCTGGAGATTGGTATTTTAAATATGTGAAAAAAGCTTATGCAGACGGCATTATTAATGGTTATCCTGATGGGACTTTCGGACCTAATAACACGATAAATTTAGCGGAATCCGTGAAAATTGTTGCGAATGCTTTTTTGGAAGTTGATGTTCTTTATGGAAACGGATCGACTTACAAACCTTGTGAATTTGATTCTTCTCAGGATCCTCACTCTCCCGATGCGAGTTTTGATACAGGCGCATGGTCTTGGAAATATATTTATGTCACGGATAATTTGTGTATTATCCCTTCAACTACCAATGTTTCCGGGAATTGGGGTTTTGATATTTCAAGAATGGTAACTAGAAGTAATGTGGCCGAGATGATTTATCGTGCGAAGGCAGTACACGACAATGTGGTTTATCCCGCAACTCAAGGCAAGAAGTATAAAA
Organism: Candidatus Peregrinibacteria bacterium; assembly: GCA_030688025.1. GTDB lineage: Bacteria > Patescibacteriota > Gracilibacteria > UBA1369 > LOWO2-01-FULL-3 > UM-FILTER-38-24. Next base: position 15,572 of record JAUYJL010000014.1, read on the forward strand.
AATATGATGGGAATATAGTGCCGACTGATCTTTTGATTTTTAATACGTTTGACGTGGCGGACTTGAAAGTGGGAATGGAAATCGGAGATTTGACGGTGAAGAGTTTTGGGCCATTTAATGCGGACTTTGGCGCTATTGCTTATAACAATTTGAAGGTAGTTTTTGAGGGGGAGATGACTGTGGCGGGAAAATACACAGATACTACTAACAATCCCGGGGCATTTGGACCTATAACTTGTTTTTATCCTAACATAACTTCCGATGCCGAGATGCCTCATCTAGTAAATGATGAGCTTTCAAACCAGTGGTTTTGTTTCAACAATATAGAATTTGCTCAATCAAAATTGGGAACCGGAAAAACTTTGGACGAAATCACTATCGGAATCAAAAATTACACATACATCAGATATCCTTCCGAAGTTTCTCCAACCGCTGATTTGGTGGAGGTGATGGCGGAATAAATACGCTTATTTTACCAATGAAACTATCGCGAAACATTGAATTGCTTGGCCTTTGCCGAAGGGCGTTAGGGCTTCGCCGGAGGTGGCCGTGATGCCGATTTTGGCTTGAGGAAGGCTTAGGAGGTCGCTTAGGGATTTCTTAATTTTGTGTGAAATTGGATCGATTGTTGGGTGGGAACATTCGAGCATAAGACCTATGTTGTTTAGCTTGTAGCCTTGTTTGTGCGCTTTTTTGAGGATTAACTCTATGTATTTTTTGCTGTCTTTGATTCCTTCTTTTACTTTTTCGTCGGCATAAAAGCCGAGGGATTTTTCGCCGAGAGCTTGGGAAATGGCGTTAAATAAAGCATGAAGGATTACGTCGCCATCGGAATTTGCTTTTAGTTTTGGTTCGGTGGGAATTTTTATGCCGCCGAGGGTGAGGTGTGATTTTGCGCTTTTAGACGCCTCGAATTCGTGGCTGTCCTGCCCAATTCCTACGATAAAATCGTCAGGTTTTTCGCCTAAAATTGATTTTAATTTTTGGTAATCAGCTTCCGTTGTGATTTTAAAATTGTGATCATGTGAATGGACGTATGCTGTTTTTTGGCCTATAGCTTCAAACATCATGGCTTCGTCGGTTACATTTAATTTTTTCTTTTTTGCATTTGTGATAGCTTTTTTGAAGACTTCGTAAGTTGCGGATTGCGGTGTTTGTGCGGCAAAAAATTTGTTTCGATCGTGAGTTTTTATTATGTGAGTTGCGTTTATTTCTTTCATCGTCGATGTCACTTTGTGGCCGCAGATAGCCGAGCCTGACGATTTGGATTTCTTGATTACTTCAGAAATTTCTTTGAAAGAGGGAAGTGGATTTGCGCCGTTGTGGACTAAAATTATGTCGGATTTTGACAATGATTTTTTCGCCATTTTTTCAATCGCAGAAAATCCTTTCTGTACCGATTCTTGGCGAGTGGATCCACCTAAAACCACTTTTTTGACTTTGGAAAATTTGTATAAATCGAGCGTTTTTTCTATTTTTGATTTATTTTGTTTATTTGCAACGACGACGATTTCATTTATTTCAGGATGGTCATTTAAAGAGGTGAGGGTATAGTAAATTATTGGCTTACCGTCGACCGGAAGAAGAAGTTTGTCGCCTGATTTTGCGCCGCTAAATCTTTCGGATTTTCCTGCGGCGAGAATGATTGTGTAGGTCATGCTTGGTGATTTTGACACGACTTTCGAGAAACATCAAGTTTTGTCTTGACAGCGCATGGGTTTTGTATTATTGTTGAGGTCTTTTAGATATTAAAAAAATTAATATGAGTAATGTAATTGGACAACCTAAAGGCGTGATCGGTGAACAAACATCGGAGGTGGCAAAAACACCTTTTGAAAGATTACTTGAAGCGCGAGGAATTTCTGCTGAGGACGCGCAAGCGGTGGCGGTTGATGACGAGGAGGCGTTGGCGAGAATGGGAAAGCGAATTCTTTCGCGTGGATTAAGAGTTGAGGCGCAGACCGCGCACAGTGGAGCGGAAGGACTTGCAGTTATGGAAGGCTTGCATGGTAAAATTGCTTGTGTAGTTACTGATGTAAATATGGGAAGGATGTCTGGACCTGAGATGGTCAAGCAGGCAAATGCTCGTAGACTGCTTGAGAATGTTCCTGTTGTTGTTATGACCGGAGAGCTAATCAGGAATGCTGAAGAAATTGATACTGTAACTGCTGGCGGAATTGCTCATGAAGTTTTGGAAAAACCTTTTAATCCTGACCAACTTGTTGCCGCAATTCAAAGTGCTTGCCAGAAAGTTTTGGACAAAATGGAGGCGGGAGCTAAATAAGTTTCAGTGGAGACGGAGGAAAACCTGAGGAAATGTGATTTTGTTTTGAAGGAATTTTTGAATAATTTTTTCTTCCAAGGCGAGGAATGGCTTCATGTTGCGTTTTTTGAAATGTTTCAAGACTATCGAGATGCCTTTTAAAACGATGGACTGAGGATTTTGTATGATTTTTGGTTCGTATAATTTTTTTGGAATTTTTTTGATTACGCGTTTTGCGGTTTTGTTTATTGACTCCAGAAGCGCGTTTTCGATGTGTTCTCGCATATCGGGGTTTGAAACGTAGGCATAAGAGGTGAGATCTGTGAATTCCACGATGGCATGGATAAGACAATCCGGGTTTATGAATGCGTGGATTTTTGAGAGAGGAAGTGAGAATAAATAAAATGCTTCGACTATTTCGAGGCCTTTGTTTATCAATGTCGCAGATTCGATGGAGATTTTTGCGCCCATGTCCCATTTCGGATGCGCAAGCGCTTTTTCCGGCGTTAGCGTTTCGAGTTCTTTTTCAGTTTTACCCCAAAATGGACCGCCGGAACATGAAAGATATATGTTTTTTATTTTTTTATTTGGGAATTTTTTTAAAATTTCGTGAATTGAATTATGTTCGGAATCGAGCGGAATTAGTGTCGCGTTTTTTGCGAGTTTCATAACTTTGTCTCCGTCTGCGACAAGTGATTCTTTATTGCCAAGGAGAAGGATTTTTTTGGCCTTTAGCGCTGTCGTGGTTGGCGAAATGCCCGAGACTCCCGAAAGGACATTTATGATGATGTCAGCGTCTCTTAGGGAGGCTAAATTTAGTAGGTTTTTTGAGGGATGTTTTTTTGCGATGAAAATATTTTTGGGCGGCACGGCGAATTTTTTTGCCTGAATTTTTATGAGTTTTTCATTTTGATTGCAGGCGAGGGCGATTACTTTGAAATCTTTTGGATATTTTTCCAAAACCTCCAAAGTTTGTGTGCCGAGAGAGCCTGTTGAGCCGAGGATTACTACGTTTTTCATGTTACGAGTATATCCCTGTCGTTGAAAATCCAACAACACTTTTTTTGACATAAAGTCAGGGGGCTTTTTTAATTCTATTGACCCCTGTATACAAAAATGATAAAATGTATACGGTCAATTAAATAATCACTCATGAGTACAGTTTTAAGCACCCGTATCGAAGAAAAATTAGCAAAAAGGCTGGAGGCTGCCAGTAAAAAATCCAACCTCGATAAGACCTCGCTGATCAGAATAGTTCTCCTGAAGGGTCTAAAAGAGATGGAAGAAGATGATGCTCTTGAATCTTATAGGCAAGGTGAAATTTCTCTCGGAAAGCTTGGAGATTTATTAAACCTCAATAAATGGGATGCCATCAACCTGTTAACTGAGAAAAAAATCTCCCTCAACTACGGCAAGGAAAATTTTGAAGATGATATAAAAATTCTGAATACATGAAATTAGTTTCCAATAGCTCTCCATTAATATTTCTGGCTAAATTAAATTTTCTGGAATTGTTATCAAAAGATCAAATACTCATACCGTCTGGCGTACAGAAAGAAATTTTAGCAAAAGAATCTGCCGAAAAGGACGGGCTAATCCGATTTTTCAGAGAGAAAAATGTCACTATTTTAAGTCTAAAAAATAAAAACATACGAAGTTCCTCTCTAGGAATAGGGGAAATTGAAGCCGTAAACCTAGCCCTAGAGCAACAGGCTACTCACGTTCTAATGGATGATAGGCGAGCCTGCTCATTTGCAAAGATTCAAAATCTTGAACCACACGGGACTCTATGGATAATACTAAGAGCCTATAAGAATCGTGACCTCACAAAAACCCAAGCCCGTGATCTGATCTACGACCTTCCCTCCGTCGGGTTTCGGATCGGTCAGGAATTTTTATTCCAAGTTCTGAAAAAACTGGATTAATAAAAAGCTCAAATACGTTGAAAGTCAAATAAGCGGGAGAGCATGTGCTTCAATTTTAAATATGGCTAAACCACTGAAGCAGTCTAACGTGTACGACTGCTTCAGTGTCTCCTCGCATGCGAGTCAACAAGTTTAGCAATATATTTAAAATTGAAGCACATGCTCTCCCTTTAAATATTCTACTTTTAAGACATACTTCGCTTGACAATAGGGCTTAGTTCTCGTAATATCCAGTAGCTTTTTTGTGAAAGAAGCATTTTATTTCTTTATAAGAAATATATCGCTAAGGATTTACGTATAAACAGGGCCATTCGTTCTCCGTCAATAAGGCTGATCGGAAATGAAGGCGAGCAACTCGGGATTATAGCTTTGGAAAAAGCACTTGAAATGGCCCGAGAGCAGGAGCTTGACCTAGCAGAGGTTGCTCCGAACGCAAAGCCTCCTGTATGTAAAATTCTCGATTATGGAAAATATTTGTATCATCAGAAAAAAGTTGATACGAAGCACAAGAAAATGCAAAAAAAGGCAGAGATAAAAGGTGTTCGCCTCGGATTCAAGACGGGGGATCACGATATCGAAACCAAGGCAAAGCAGGCGAGAGGGTTCCTTGCAGAAGGAAACAGCGTGAAAGTCACCTTGATTTTCAGGGGAAGAGAGTCTATGTATAAAGACCTTGCAACAGATAAATTACGAAAATTTTATGAGAGCCTGAAGGACGTTGCCAATGTCGATATGTCACCAAAGAACCAAGGAAATATGTTAATAATGATTCTAACACCTAATAAATCGTAAATATGAAGCAGAAAAGCCATAGCGGACTAAAAAAACGCTTAAAAATAAGAAAAAGTGGAACAGCTACATTTGATAAATCTGCCAAGAAGCATCTTCTTGCCGACAAATCAAAAAGACAAAAGAAGCTTTATCCATCAGGAATGCCTATAAATCACACACAACGCAAGACTTTTGCGTTTATTTTGCCGGGCAAACTTAAAACACAGGGCAGATAATTCGAAATTATTAAAAATTATATTTCTTAAGTTTATATCATGACCAGAGTTAAAAGAGGCGTAACAGCCCACCGTAGGCACCAGACAATGGTGAAAAAAGCCAAAGGTTTCCGTGGCCAGAGAAGTAGACTCTTCACTTGGGCCAAAAATGCCATGATGAAGGCAGGTCTACACAGCTATGTAGACAGGAAGCGCAAAAAACGAGATTTCCGCAGGCTTTGGATCACAAGGATCAACATAGCATGTAGGGATCTTGGAGTCACATATAGCAGACTTATTGCGGCGATGACCCTAAAAGACATCGCGGTAAATCGCAAGATGCTCGCAGATCTAGCTATTAAAGAGCCTGAAGTTTTCAAAAAGATCGTTGAAGAGGCGATGAAATAGTTTTATTGAGCCGAAATAAACGGTGAAATTAAAAGCCCTACTTAGGTGAGCGGGGCTTTTTTGTTGTGTGAATTTTGCGTGAGTTATGCGAAAGATTTATTCCTGTGTTTGGATTTCCACTTTTTCAAGAACCACGTCTTTTAGAGGTTTGTCGGATCCGTTTTTCTCAACCGCTGCAATTTTATCAACTACATCCATTCCTTCGTATGCGAATCCAAATAGTGAATACCCACCATCAAGGAATGTTGCACCTTCCGGATTTTGCACGATAAAGAATTGGCTTCCTGATGTGTTTGGGCCGGCGTTGGCCATTGATAGCGCGCCGCGAACGTGGCTTAGGGCTGGGTTTATTTCGTCAGCCAAACGTGTGCCTTTTCCTTTATAGCTGTATCCACCTGTTCCGTTTCTGTTTTCAAAATCTCCTCCTTGAATCATGAAATTGTTGATAACTCTGTGAAAAATTGTGTCGTCATATTTTTTTTCTTTTGCTAGTTCTACGAAATTTTTTGCGGTTTCAGGAGCGTCTTTTGCGTAAAGAAGTATTTTTATTTCGCCCATGTTTGTCGTAAGAACTGCGATTGTATCGCCTTTTTCCGGTGTTGTTTGCATTGTTGCTGGTGCGTTAATTTGTAAAGGTACTGTTATTTCGGTTGGAGGTTGCGATGTTTGTTCTGTATCCGTTTTTGGCGCGCAAGCTGTCAATGTCGCGAAGATTACGGCTGACACGAGAAGGACTTTTGAAATTTTCATATGGGTGAGTTAAATGTGATTGTATTTTAGCCTGTTGTCGGAAAACCAACAACACTTTTTTTGCGAACATCTATCTGTGATTCTTGTTAAGCTGTTGACCTTTTGCAAAAATTGTAATACAGTTGTAATACAGAAAATTTTGGAGATTTATTTTTCTGTAAGATAATTTAACCAAATTAACAATGAGATCGATTATGAGTATATCTTTGCCCTCTGAAAAAAAGGCTGAGCTTGAAAAAAGGGCTAAAAAAGCAGGAAAAACCGTGAGTTCTTATGTCATGTATCTTGCCGATCTTGAAAAAAACATGATTTCCGAGGATGAGCTTGTGGAAATAGTGAAACTGTCTGAAGCCGCTTACAAGGCTGGAAAAACAAAAGTTGTTTCGAGTTTATCTGAATTAATGACTAAAAATGCGAATAAGAAAAATCCATTATTATGATATTTTTGCCAAACAGTTTGATTCTTTGCCTGTCGAAATAAAGAGAAAAGTTGTCAAGCAGGAACTGCTTTTAAAAGAAAATCCTTTTCATCCCTCCCTCAGGCTTCATAAGCTTAGGGGTAGACTTGACGGGTTTTGGAGTATTTCCATAGATATGAAATATAGATTGATTTTCAGTATTATCGATAAAGAGACTGTTTTGTTTCATAGCGTTGGTGTACACGCTATTTATGAGGATTTTTAATTTTAAAACCTCTCGCGTTTTTTGCCTTGCCGTGGTAGGATCTTGGCGCAATTAGATTGCGTTTCTTTTATGAAAAATTTGTTTAAAAAAATAGTACTTCTAATCCTAAAAAGGCTTGCTATAGATAGGATGAAAAAGTTTACCGGAAAGGTCGTTGCGGTAACCGGATCCGCTGGAAAAACCAGCACAAAGGATGCTGTTTTTGCGGTTTTGAATACTCAATTTAAAGTAAAGAGAAATGAGAAAAGCATGAATTCTGAATTTGGCTTGCTTCTCACAATTTTGGATATTCCGAGTGGATATTCTTCCGCTTTAACGTGGTCGTGGCTGCTTTTGAAAGCGGCGTTTAATTCTCTTTTTAAAGATCATAGCGAAATTTTGCTTTTGGAATATGGCGTAGACAAGCTGGGGGATATGGATTTTTTGACTTTTGTGGCAAAGCCGGATGTTGCGATTATGACAAATATTTATCCTGTGCATTTGGACGAGGGGCAATTTGAAAATGTTGAGGAAATTTTCCAAGAAAAATCAAAAATTGCGAACGCGCTAAAGGATGGCGGAAAATTGATTTTGAATATTGATAATTCTCTTTTGTATGATTTTGCGAAAAGCTGGGGGAAGAAGGGCGTTATTACTTTTGGAAAGAATGAGGAGTCGGATTATCTTGTGTCTTCAGCCAAAACTTCGCTTGATGGAGTGAATTTTATGATAACGCATCATGATATAAAAATGCAGGTTTCCGCGCCAATTGTCGGGGGTTATCAATTTTATGTGCTGACTCCTGCGATAATTTGTGCGGACATTTTTGGGATTCCTTTGCAAAATGCATTGAACACTTTGACGAAATTCAGACTTCCGCCGGGAAGGATGAATATTATTGAAGGAATTGAGGGGTCGACTATTTTGGATGGCTCATACAATGCTTCTCCTGAAGTCGTGAAAGAGGCCTTGAAGACTCTTAAAGACGTGGCAAGAGAGGCCGACACTGGCAGAGAAAAGGGCGAAAAACCACATAGGCGCGTAGCTGTTTTGGGGAACATGAATGAGCTCGGAAGTGATTCAAAAACTTTACATGAATTGGTTGGGGCAGAGGTGAAAGACAGCGCAGATATTCTTATAACTGTTGGTGGAAATGCGCGACTGGTTGGAGAAATTGCGCTCGGAAAAGGCATGGACGAGAAATCAGTATTTTATTTTGATACAGCGCTTGATGCGGCTGAATTTTTTAAGAAAAAAATTGAAGAGGGGGATATAATTTTAGTAAAAGGTTCTCAAAACAATGTTCGTCTTGAGCGTTTTGTAAAAGAGATTATGGCGCATCCTGAAGACGCAAAAAAGCTTTTAGTGCGACAAGAAAAAGTTTGGGAGAATTTGTAGGACGCACTGCAAATTGACGAGTGCGCTCTTTTGGTGTACAGTTTTTTTCCTGTAATGATTTTTTAACAAAATTTTATATGAAACTATCAAATTCTTTGGCGGCTGGAGCAATGGCCGTAAGCGCACTTGTTTCCGGATGTAGCGGAGCACAACGCGCGGAGGGATGTAATACTGAAATAAGCAAAGCCACTGGTTTTGAAAAAAATACTGATATTGCTATGCGGGTTGCGAAAATTCGTCCTGACAAAATGACGATTTATTCTGACGTATCATTAAACCCTCGCGAAGAGTATTTGGACGGTTTGTGTTCTCGTGTTCCTGAACTTAAAGCTCATGCCGGTGCTTTGGACGGACAATGTTCTCCGACAGATAACGCCGCTATGGGGGTTAAAGCGAAGCTTGAGGCATATATGGCAAAAATAAAGGCCGACGCTCCTTCAGGTTGTAAATAAGCGCTTTTGGGCATTAAGTTCGTAGACTTTTTGCTTTAAATCGTGTAAAAGATTGGCATGAAGTACAATTGGTCAATAATCGGACACTCGAAACAGCTCAGCGTAATTGAGTCGGATATTTTGAATGGAAATCTTTTTCACGCATATCTTTTGGCCGGACCGAATAGCGTCGGGAAAAACACCGTGGCAAAGAAAATGGCTGGAATTTTGCAATGTTCGAATGATTTTTGTCACGCTTGCCCTGTTTGCCTTCAGGTCGAAAAAGGCGGCCACTTGGACACAATCGAGATGATTGACGACAAGGAATCCATAAAAATTGATGATGTCCGAAAAATTATCGAAAGATGCAATATGACTCGGCAGGCGAATTATAAAATTTTCCTTATTCAAACTATCGAAAGGATGACCGTGGAGGCCGCAAACAGCTTTTTAAAAATGCTTGAAGAGCCTCCGGAACGTACTATTTTTATTTTGACGACAAACAATATTAGGGCGGTTTTACCGACGATTATTTCGAGGGTTAGGGTTATGAATTTTGCGGCCGTTTCGTCTGGATATCTCGAGAAAAAACTGCGCGAGCTTTATCCTGATCACGATGAAGATATTATTAAAAAAGTGAGTTTATTTTCTCTTGGAAAAACGGGGAAAGCCGTGAACCTCATGGAAAATCCGGAGGAACTTGCAAATTATATTAAAATTTATAATGAAGTTATGTTTTTTTTGCAGTACAGGAATATCGCGGACAGGTTTTCGTATGTTAACGATCTTGCTGAAGATGAAGGCAAAATCGAGACCTTTGTTAGTATTTTGTCGAATGTTTTGCGAAGTAAAATTTTGGACGGAGAAAATACCGAGGAGCACATTAAAACCGTGCTAAAAATAGATGAAGCTATGACTTTGATCAAAAAGAATGTAAATTTAAAACTGGTCTTGGAAAATTTAATGCTTTCTTTAAAATAAAACTATGTGGACTTATCTTTTATTGTTTTTGAGTATTTCGCTTTTTGTCGGAGTGTTTGCTCGCAGGGCTTACATTTTGAAGGTTAAAAAAAATGAACCTCCTGTTCAGAAAAAATCACTTATAGACGACGAACCCCTTGATATTGATGAAAATAAAAAACTTTCAAAACAAGAAAAAATCGATATTTCCGATCTGTGTGAAAAGGCTGACGTGAAACTTAAAGTTGGGGAAGAGGATGAAGCTATAAGGTTGCTTGTGCAGGCTTTAGCTGTTGATCCTGCAAATACTACAGCTCAGCAAAAACTTGCGATGCTGTATATGCAAAAACAGATGTATTCTGCGGCGGCGGCTCTTTTTAAACAACTTGGAGAGCTTACAAATGACGCAGTTCACTATAGTAATCTTGGGTTGGCGCTTTATCAACAACAGGAGTTTGAGGCGGCTAAAGAGGCCTACCAGAGGGCTGTAGCGCTCGATCCTTCTCGTCCGCAAAGGTTTATCAGTCTTGCGCAGGTTTACAGAAGCTTGGACCAGCTTTCGAATGCTGTTGTTGCGGCAAATAAAGCTCACGACATGGATCCAGAAAATATGGATTTTTTATTTTTACTTGCCGATTTACACATGGACTCGAAAAATTATGACGAGTCCGTGAGTGTTTTAACTAAAATTATAGAGGCTGACCCAGGTAACACCGAAGCAAAGACCTACTTAAAGAAAGTCAAAAAGGCTAAAAGCGAGGAAGAAAAAGTTTAATGATTCGTTTGCTCTAAAACGGCTTCTACTGAGGCGACGATGCGTTTTCCCGCTAAATGTATGGAAGATCGTGTTTCTCCAGGACTTGTTTTTTCCGGAAGGGTTGTTTTGCTGTTAAACTTTACGCCTAGCACCGTTAAGACCTTCGCCTTTCTCCCTTTTTGGTCAGTAACTTCTCCCAGATAACCTGTGTCCATTTCTGTCGTTCTCATTTGCGCTCCTCTTATGTCTGAGCCATGAAGAATCGAGCAGGATAAGTCCGCTAAAGAAAAATCTGCGTTTTGAAGATTTGCATCCCTTAGGTTTGCTGATGATATCATCGCCTTTGAACAATTTGCTCCTTCTAGGTTTGCGTTTTCTAAATTTGAGCCGATGAAGCTTGTTCTTTGTAGATTTGCGCCACTCAGATTTACCCCACTAAGATTTATTTGCTCAAAACGTTTTCCTGAAAAATCCGGTTTCCATTGCGGAAACTGAGCCCTTAATGCGTTAAAGGCATTTACGCCTGCTCGAATGAGGGTTTCTCCCGCTGAGTTTAATTGTTCATCAAGCTGTTTTTTGCTGAGACTTCTAATTGAAACTACCGCCCCAGTGATTCTTTCCCCCGTACCAAATTGCGCCATAAAAATCATATCTCCTGTGGCTGTGCCGCCCATAGAAGTCTGCTCGAGGCTTATTTTAACCTCTCTCACCCCTACTTCTGCCTCTTCTTCCTTTTTTACACCTTCTGGCGTTGTCATCTTAAATTTTTTATAAGTGGAATATAACTTTAGATGTTCTTTAGCATTTTGTCAACCCGCTTGTGGTAAAACTGTTACTGTTTTATAATTGATGGATCTTTCGAGTTTTCAGCGTCTCCCACGAGGATTTTATCGGGGACAGCTTTGTAGTGAGTCCTAATTTCTTCTTCGTTTTTTGTTCCGTCTTTTGTTGTAATAATTCTTTGCCACAAGACGTCGAAGCCTGTGTGGGCTTTTTCAACCTGCTTTGTTTGCCCCCTCAAAAGGTCTTTTGTTTTTTCGTAAACCGTTTCGCCCGGATATTTGTATCCTGAAATTTCCGGACCTTTCATTTCCACAGATCTTCCGTCCGAAGTTCCATAAAAAATAAAATACAATTCATTGTCTTTGTCCACATGTGTCTGCACTAAAATCGAGTTTTCTGTGTCGTTTAAAAACTTTAAATCGGCGCCTCCGAGATAAATCGTTGCGTCCAAGCCGTGACCTAAAACCTGAGAATAATACGAAACAGCGTACGAATGCTCGTTTCTTTCGACCACCGGAAGTCCCGCGAAAAGTATTGCCCTATACATGGTCGTTGAAACTTGGCAAATTCCTCCGCCATATTCTGGAATTGTTCCCTCCGGTTTTATCACTAACTCTTCCCTGTATCCTGTTGATTTATCCACTTTTCCAAGATTTTTATTGAAAGAAAAAGTGTCGCCCGGCTTTATTAATTTTCCGTTAAATTTTCCCGCGCCTGTTTTTATATTATATTTTCTATTTATTGGTGATCCATAATATGAAGTGTGGCCTACACTAAGCCTTTCTTTGATTCCTAATTCTCGTAAATCTTCCGAGACAGTAATGGTTGGAACTATTTTTTCAGTTGGGACTTCTATCTCTGTTTTTTCCTCATTTATTGCGGCCTCGAAATTTGTTAGAAGTAAATCTCTTTGTACGCTTATTCCATCTTTTCCCACACCGTCTATCGCGGGGTTTCCTTTTTCATCTGTGTAAATTTTTACTTCGTCAGCTTTTACATCCAACCATTTTGAAACATTTTCATTTAAAAATTCATCTAGTTTTTCTTTTTTTATCGTTACTGTGATGTACTTTTTCCCGTCCTCTTCTCTCCATTCAAAACCAACCCAGTCCAAGTGTTTTAGCGGTTTTATGTACCAATCGTCTCGATAAATTGGATCAGAAAGGGTGACAACATTTGATAATTTGCTTATCATCGCTGGTTTTTCTTTTTCCAAATCTTCTTTGTTTTTTTCCGGTGGCGCAGGTGAAATTTCTATTTTTAATGCCGCTGGCGTTAGGTTTTTTGTAGACTGTTCTATTCCTTTTATCAATTTTTCTTCTTTAATTACGTATCCAGCTTCACCGTCTGTTATTTGTAAAGTGTTTTTTTCGTCCACCGAGAAAATGGCTGACTTTGGGTAAAATTCCTTTATTTTTAATTTTTCATCTAGCTCTTTTATTAATTTCTTTTTATCTACTTTTACTATTAAATTTTTTGTTTCCCCTTTTATTGAAAAATCTGGAAATATTTTGTTTTTCAAGTCCATGGTTTTTATTTCCGCCAGAGTTTCGTTTGTTAAAAACTCAACCCCGAGGTCTTTCATCGTGCTTGTTGCCACAACATCTTTAACTGATATTTTTATCTCTTTATTTAAAAATCTTTCCTCCTCTTTTAGAAGTTCTTTTTCTGCGGCTGGTTTTGTTAAAAACCCTATTTTTACCCCAGAAACGACCGTTTCTTTTGGAAACTTCCCATCCAGATAAATTCTTGCACCCAAAACGGCGGCTGCAAAAAACATTCCGGAAATAATTCCGACAAAAACAGACAGAATAAGTTTTTTAAACATTTTCATTTATTTGTCTTTTTTTCTAAAAATGTGTGTAATTTTATGAAAAAATGAGAATGATTTTTCTTTTGCAGTTGATGCTATTTCTTTTATATCATTTCTTGTCTCAACCCCTTTTTTTGGCGCTATAGACGCCCCAAGCACTGAACCTATTGCGCCACCAATTATTGCTCCCATCACAACCTTATCAAGGATTTTTGATTTTCCGTCTGATTTTTCTTCGGGTTTTTCTTCTGACATATTATTTTGTTGATGCGGCTATTTCTGTTTTCTCAACTTTTCTTATTATATTTACCCTTATTTTTCCAGGGTAAACAACGTTTTCTTCTATTTTTCCTGCTAGTTTTTTTGCGATTTCTCTCATGTTTTCGTCTGTTATCTTTTCAGGGTCAACAAACGCTCTAATATCTCTTCCTGCTGACATTATAAAGGACTTCTGGATTTCGCTAAACTCTTTTATAGTTTCGTCTATTTGTTGGATTCTATCTGAGTAGCTATATCGTGATTCTTGCCTTGCGCCCGGTCTTCCTGCAGAGACAGCATCTGCCGCTTTTATAATTAACGCTTCCGGTGTTTTTTGTTTTTCTGAATCATGGTGTGCCCATGCCGCATTCACTTGGTCATCTGTGAATCCGTATTTTTCCATAAGCTCTTTTGTGATCCGATCGTGTGCGTCTTTTTCTCCCGGCTCTTGGTCTATTGCTTTTCCAAGGTCATGCAAAAATCCACTTATTCTACACATTTCTACGTCTAACCCAAGTTCGCCACCAATCATCACTGCAACCCATGCAACCTCCATTGAGTGCTTCATAATATTTTGTCCATAACTAGTCCTATATTGTAACCTTCCAATTATTCTTATTAACTCTTTGTCTGTTGTTTCAGAATACATCCCAAGCCTTTCTAATGCCGCTTTTCCAATTCCGTATAACTCTTTATCTACATCAACACCTGCGTCTTTTATTGTTTTAACAACAACATCTTTTGTTATATCTCCTGAAAGTCTTATTAGTTTTTCTATAGCCACCTGTGCGATTCTTCTTGTGACTAAATTAAAACATGACACGCTTATCGTATTAGGAAGGTCGTTAAAAATAACCGCGACGTCTAGGTGTTTTTCAAATTCTTCTATATTTTTCCCGTTTTTTCCAACTATTTTTCCTTTTATAAAGTCTTTTGGAACCGTTATGTTTACAGATCTAGATTCAACAGACGTTGGAGAGGTTATCCTTTGTATAATATTGATAAGAATTTTTTGCGCTATCTTTTGTGTGTTTTCTTTCAAAAACTCTTCTTCTTTTGCCAGCCTTTCTACTGCTTCATTTTCAAGGTCAACTCTATATCCATCAAGTATTTCTTTTTTTTGTTGTTCAATTGTTTTTCCGGCTTTTTTTGAAAGCTCTACAATTTGTTTTTCCTCTAATAATTTTCCTTCTTCTTGTTTTTTCTTTAACTCTTCTTTATCTGTTGTGATCTTCAAACTCATCTCTTTAAACCTCTCTTCTTTTTTTAAAAATGATTTTTCCCTCAACTCCGTCAACTCCTCTATTTTTTTAATTCTTTCTTTTCTTTTTTCCGTGTCTTCTTCTGAGCTTTTTTTAAAATTTTCAACTTTTAATAAAATCTCTTCTTTTATTTTTACAGCGTCCTCTTTTGTTTTCACTAAAAGTTCTTGAGCCTCTTTCTTTTTTTTCTCAACATCTATAAGGTCTGTGCCTTTGTAAAAAAAATATACAAGACCTCCCGTTAAAACTAATGAAATTAAAGTTGTTACTATGTTTTGTGTCATTTTTCCAGTTTTTATTAAATCTCTTTAAATATTGCCGGTTCATTATACTTTATTAAAATATGTATAGCAAAGTCTTAAAGGGGTTTTGAACAACTTTTACACTTATTTTTATAGTTTTTATGTTTTATTTTGATCAACTTTTTTGTTTTTTGTTTAAATTAAGGCGTTTATTTGGTTTGTTTTATTTACAATGTTTTTAAGGTTTTGGGTAGTCACTACTATTACTATTTAATATATATATTGTTTATTATAAATATTCTTATATAATGCGAGTGGCGATAGAAAAGTTTTTGTAACAGGTTAAATTTAAACATATGAAACTCTTTTGTTCACAGAGAGATTTGGATTCAGCTCTTAATATCGTAAACAAAGCGATAAGTCCAAATAACACATTACCAGTTTTAAATAATATTTTAATAAAGGCTGAAAGTAAAAGACTTTATTTTTCTTCAACAAATTTAGAAATAGCTATAAGTTGTTCAATTTCCGCAGACATTAGAAGCGAAGGATCAATCACAGTTCCTGCGAAATTAATAACAAGTTATGTTTCTCTTTTATCAGATGAAAAAGTTGAAATGAGCGTCACAGAGGGGCTTAATTTAGCTATAAACTCAACATCTTCTTCCACAAAAATTAAATGTATTTCAGCGGACGAATTTCCTTTGATTCCAAAAATAGAAAAAGAACAAGAATTTTCTATAAAAAACTCAAAACTTTATGAGGCAATAACTGAAACCGTGTTTGCAGCATCTCTAAACACATCAAGGCCTGTTTTGTCAGGAGTTTATTTATATTCAAAAGATAAAGAAGTGTGTTTTGCCGCTACAGACAGTTATAGATTGGCGGAAAAAACCGTAGGTGTAGAGAATAAACCAAACGGGAATATTTCTTGTATTATTCCAGCTAGAACAATGATGGAGCTATCTAAAATTATAAGTAAATCCGGAGATGATGAAGTTAAAATAAGTGTTTCCAAAAATCAAATATTGTTTTTAATTGGAGACACCGAGCTTATTTCAAGGCTTATAGAAGGGAAGTTTCCTGATTACGAAAAAATCATTCCAAAGGAAAATAAAACAAAACTTGAAATTTCTACCGAAGACTTTTCTCTTGTGCTTAAAAGGGTTAGCCTTTTTGCCAGAGAAAACAATAATAGCGTGAAGCTTTCCGCCACAAACGATGGGAAACTTACCGTTTCTTCCGAGGAAACCAAAGTTGGAGAAGAAAAAGCGGAAATCGCTATAAAAATCGAAGGTGATAATAATAAAATTTCCCTAAACGCTCAATATTTACTTGATGTTTTAACTTACATAGGGGAGGATAAGGTTACATTCTCCCTGAACGATAATGTTTCTCCGGCAGTTATAAGGCCGGTTAAAGGGGATGACTATGTTTACATTATAATGCCACTTAAGGCCTAGATCTTTACATGAAAAATATAATCTCCTTCTTTCCCGAGGGGGAGCTTAAAGAGGCTGCGGATCTTTTTGCGGGATCTAGTAATATTAGCTTTTCTGGTGCAGGAAATAGCTCTTCTAAGGCTATGTTGATTAGCCGAATATATGGGGACGCAAAAGTTGGGATTGGAAATAGTCTTTGGATTGTTAACGACCCAGGTGACCAACATCTTATTAAAAATGCTATAGAGATGTGGGGAGATAGAGAGGTTTTTATTTACAAAAAACGCGGGGACGACGAGAAGGCTTCTTTTCCAACATTAAGTAGTTTTGAGAGAGATAAACAACTTTCTGTTATAGAGTTTGTTTCTAGGGTTTTTACACACAAGAATGCGGTTTTTGTTGTTGATTTTCTTTCTATTTTGCAAACTTTTCCAGACGCAAGAAGGCTTGATGAGACTAAAATTTCTTTAAAAAAGGGTGGAGAGATTGATCTTGTTTTGTTTGTGGAAAATCTTGTTAATTTGGGATACGAAATCACAGACGATAAGATTCTTAAAAAAGGCGAATATTATCGTGTTGGGGATAGTTTGTTAGTTTGGCCAATCAATAGTGAAAATGTTTTAAGAATTGAGTTTGGTTTTGATAAAATTGAGGATATGTTTTTTGTTGAAAACCTCGATTACTCTGTGCCACACAAAAGGCTTACCTCTGCCGATATTTTTCCGATAGAGTGTGACAGTGAGACTTCTGATGTTACAAATTTTTTTAGTAAAAAAGATTTAATAATTGACGACGAAATAGATGTTGTTGATGATTATTATGAGGTGTGGAATGAGTTTTTGGATAAAGCTACAGGGTTATGTAAAACAGTTTCTTTTTCTTCTTTTAATGAAGACGAAAGGACACATTTACATTTACATTTTTTATCTGTTTTGAAGTACAGAAGTGCGTACGATTTAGCTAACGATATTCGTGATAAAATAGCCAACAATTGGAAGATTTTATTCTTCACAAAAAATACAGAATACGTTCGAGGGCTTTTTACTGATCAAGGTGTTCCTTTTGTGGTTGGAATGAGTGATGTTAACTTTGGAGGGAAGTCCGTTTTTCTTTTGAATGTCGAGAAGGAAGACTCTTTTCCTGTTTCTTTTCAAGCGCCGAAGCTAAAGGTTATTTTAATAAATGATACTGACGTTTCTTTTGTTAAAGATGAGAAGAGAGCTAGAAACGTTTCGCGAAATATTTTTGATGACTTTTTAACAAGCCTTAAGTCTGGAGATTTTGTGGTACATACTGACCACGGAATTGCGAAATTTATGGGGCTTGATCAAAAAACTGTTGATGGAATTACGAAAGAATATTTAAAGCTTGGGTATGCGGAAAACGATAAACTTTTTGTGCCGATTGATCAGGCGGATAAGGTTAGTAAATATATCGGATCCGAGGAGTCTATGCCAAAACTTACGCGTCTTGGAAGCGCGGAGTGGAACACAATTACAAGTAAAGTTCGAAAAGAAACACAGAAGATTGCGAAAGAACTTTTGAAGCTTTATGCGGAAAGGAGAACAGCGAAAGGTTTTGGTTTCAGTAAAGATATAGATTTGCAGGAAAAATTCGAAGAAACGTTTCCGTACGAGGAGACTCCGGGGCAAATAAAAGCCATAAATGACACTAAGGCTGATATGGAAAAACCTGTTCCTATGGATAGGCTTGTTTGTGGAGATGTTGGGTTTGGAAAGACCGAAGTTGCGATGAGGGCGGCGTTTAAAGCAATTCAAAGTAAGAAGCAAGTTGCGTTTATTTCGCCGATTACAATTTTGGCGGATCAGCATTATAAATCTTGCAAAAAAAGGATGGAACCTTTCAATATTCGCGTTGAAATGATGAGTCGTTTTAGGAGCGCCAAAGAGCAAAAAGAGACATTGGCAAGGCTTGCAAAAGGGGAAGTTGACCTTGTTGTCGGCACACATAGATTGATTCAGCCGGATGTAAAATTTAAAGATCTTGGGCTTGTGATTATTGATGAGGAACAAAGATTTGGGGTAAAACAGAAAGAAAAATTTAAAGAACTCAGAAGGGAGGTGGATATACTTACATTGACCGCCACACCTATCCCTAGGACTCTAAATATTTGTTTAAACAAGCTTAGGGATATAACAACGATAACGACTCCACCTTTTGGTCGATTGCCTATTATAACGGAAGTAAGGAAGTATTCTCCAAGTCTTGTTCGCGAGGCGATTTTGACTGAAGTTAAAAGAGGTGGGCAGGTTTATTTTTTACATAACAGGGTTCAAACTATCGATAGTGTGGCGGATAAATTGCGTGCGCTTGTGCCGGAGGCGAGGTTTGGTGTTGCGCATGGAAAACTCGGAAGTGGAGATCTTGAAGATAGAATTATGTCGTTCAAAGAGGGAAAATTCGACGTTCTTGTAAGTTCGACAATTATTGAAAACGGAATTGATTTATCTAATGCGAATACATTGATTGTGAATAATGCGGAGAGGTTTGGTTTGTCGCAATTATATCAATTACGTGGACGTGTTGGGCGCGGAAAGGCGCAAGCTTATGCGTATTTCTTGTATCAAGGGCAGAGGTTGAAGTTGGATGCGAAAAAGAGACTTCGTGCGATTGTTGAGGCTTCAGAGCTTGGAAGTGGATTCCAAATTGCAATGAAGGATCTTGAAATTCGTGGAGCCGGAGACATTCTTGGGGCGAATCAGCATGGTGTTATAAATGTGGTTGGAGTTTCACATTTTATGAGGATGCTTAATCGTGCGGTTGAGGATCTTAAGGCCGGCAGAATTGCTGATGGTGAAGAGGAAATAACGGATGTTACAGTTGAGCTTCCGGTTGAAGCGTATATTCCGGATGAGTATGTTCCTGACGCAAAAGACAAGATTTCGGCTTATCAAAAGCTTTCTTCGGCGGATAGCGTTGAATACTTAAAAGATGTTCAGGAAGATATGATTGAGGATTATGGAAAAATGCCCGAAGAGGTTAAAAATTTGTTTAATATCATTGAACTTAAGATTTTTGCGAAGGCGGCGGGATTGATTAATGTTAAAGCGGAAAGCGTGCCTATGAGTAAGGAAAAAGAGATTGTTTTGATTATGTCTAAGAAAGTTAAGCCTGCAAATATAATTAGCCTGCTTGAGTTTAATTCTAAGTGGATGATCTCAGGAACACGGCTTAGAATAAACGTAAAAGACCTCGGGGTGGACTGGTTTGGTATGTTGAAAGAATGTGCAAAAGCTCTCGGTCAAAGTGCAAAACATGGAGCGAGAAGTGCAAAAGTAGAGTGAAAGTTTTGACTATTTCGTTAAAACTTTGAAGAACCAGGCGGCAACTACTCCTCCAATAATTGGCGCTAAAAAGTAAACAAAATTTGTATAAGGTACGCCTACTCCTAAGGCGACTGCTGGATTTAGTGTGCCAAACGATAAGCCTCCCGTGAGCATTATTCCGATAAGTAGGGCGCTTCCGATGACAATTCCGTAAACATCTTCTTTTACTTTTCCTGCAACCACTGTTGAAACTCCAAGTACTAATATTCCTGCGCCTACGGCTTCAGCTAACGCGATTTTCCATAAAACTACGTCTGTTGTTGCGCTTTCTACGCCGGTCGTTCCTCCCATGAAGCGTGTGCTGAAATAATATGCCAAGGCTCCACCAGCGAGTTGGAATAAAACATACATTAGCGCATCAAGTGGTTTGATTTTTTTAACACTGGCCATTGCGATTGTTACTGCTGGATTTAAATGTGCTCCACTAATCCCGCCTAAAATGTAAACAAAAGTTCCAAGAGTAAGTCCTGCAAGAACCTGAGTTGGGACAGGCGTGCGGCTCATGATCGAAATTGCAACTACGGATGCTAAAACAAATGCACCGAACATTTCGGCTATATATTTACGAAATTGAAGTTTTTGAGCTTTCATAGGAAATAGGTTAAATAATGAGGTTATGTTTATTTAATCAGATTTTGTTGGTTCTGTAAATTGGCTGTGGGTGTGTTAGAATACATGCTGTATCTTGGCTTGTAGTAGTTTCAAACATTTAGGACAGTGTAGTTGAGTTTTTGTTTATGCAACTGGTATTTCAGGATTCCAAATTTCAATGGTGACATAAAATGTTTGGTTTTTTGTGGACGGTTTTCGTTGAAATATTTAAGTGTCTTT
>JAUYJL010000012.1 GCA_030688025.1 Candidatus Peregrinibacteria bacterium
CACATTTTCCTCATCTTCGCCAACTCTTTCTCTTTCACTTCCTGCTTGATTTTGTATAATTCTTCTTGGGACATAGTGTTTTTGTTATTGGTTAGCGCTTTTAGCATACCACTGTGTCCTAAATGTCTGTGTACTATATAAAACTCCACAAACTTTAGGTAAGGCCTTTACTTAATGGCCAATTTTGCATTAAAATACTCGCATGCTGAAAAAATTTATACCTGAAAGGTTTTGGCCAAGAGAAAACGCGGAAGTAAAACAAAAAATCATTTTTTGGGGATCAACCGCAATCATAGGAATTGCCCTGATTTCAGTAATCCTTTTTGTAGGAATAATTGGAATTCTTTCGATCGGACTTCCTGACGTTTCAGATCTCGAAAAACTACAAGCAGATCAATCAACGGAAATATACGACAAAGACGGCGACCTGCTTTACACGATCCACGGCGAAGAAAATCGGGAACAAATATCATACGACAAAATTTCCACATATTTAATAAACGCAACTGTCGCAATAGAAGATGACAGATTTTGGGAACACAGCGGATTCGACGTAATGGGAATAGGAAAAGCAGTATTATATGAAATTTTTGGAATAGGAGTAAGGCGAGGAGGCTCAACAATCACACAACAATACGTCAAAAACAGCTTTCTTTCGTCAGAAAGAAGCTACACAAGAAAAGCAAAAGAACTCATTCTTTCTGTCCGATTGGAACGAACATACGAGAAAGAAAAAATCCTCGAACTTTATTTAAACCGCATCCCCTACGGCAACAACGCATACGGAGCGGGCAAAGCGGCAGAAATATATTTCGATAAATCCGCAAAAGACCTTACTCTCGCAGAAAGCTCAATCCTCGCATCTCTTCCCCAAGCCCCAACAAAATACAATCCATACGGCGACAATAAATATTCACACCTTCTAAAAGAATTCACTTCCGAAGAAACCCATTACAGAAAAATCGAAAGCGAAATAGACTTGAATCAGAACGAATATGTTCGCGGACTTGTAGGAAAATTCGTCGACCTTGGCGACGGACAAGAAATTTACATACAAGGACGCTCAGACCTCGTTTTAAAAAGAATGTTTGAGCTTGGAACAATCACTGAAAAAGAACGAAAA
The DNA here is from genome assembly GCA_030688025.1 of Candidatus Peregrinibacteria bacterium. GTDB lineage: Bacteria > Patescibacteriota > Gracilibacteria > UBA1369 > LOWO2-01-FULL-3 > UM-FILTER-38-24. The sequence goes on from JAUYJL010000012.1 coordinate 1,124, forward strand.
ACAGCCTTAAACGAACTACAAGCAATTCAATTCCAAAAGCACGTTGAAAAAATCAAACATCCTCATTTTGTCCTTTACGTAAAACAAATTCTTGAAGAAAAATACGGAAAAGATGTCGTTGAAAAAGGAGGATTAAAAGTTTACACGACTCTGGATTCAAGCCTTCAAGACTATGCAGAAAAAACAGCAGAAGAAATCGGAAAGAAAAACGCAGAAACACACAAAACAAACAACGCCGCCATCCTTGCCATCAACGCAAAAACCGGCCAAATTCTCGCAATGGTCGGCTCACGTGATTATTACAATGAAGAAATCGATGGAAACGTAAATGTAGTCGTTCGCCCACGCCAACCGGGATCTTCATTCAAGCCGATCGTCTACGCAGAAGCATTCTATAATGGCTTCGCTCCGGCAACTCCACTATATGACGTACCTCTAAAAGTTGGTGAAGACCGCCCTGAAAATTACAGCGGAAATTGGTTCGGACAAGTCACAATCAGGCGAGCCCTCGGACAGTCCAGAAACATCCCGGCAATCGAAGCATACTTCCTTGCAGGACAACAAGATCCGATCATAGACCTTGCCACAAAAATGGGAATCACAACCCTAAACAAAGCCCATAGTTACGGCTACCCATTGGCGATAGGAGCAGGCGAAATTCCACTTATCGAAATGGTTCAAGCGTATGGAACATTTGCAAATAACGGTAAAAAACCTGAATTAATATCAATTCTAAAAGTAATAAATTCAAACGGAGACGTTTTGGAAGAATGGCAACAAAAAGAATTTGATGAAGTCTTAGACCCTCAAGTCGCATATTCAATAAACAGCATTTTGTCAGACGCATCCAATGCGGTCAGCTCCCGCCTACACATAACCGGCCACACAAACGCCGCAAAAACAGGAACTTCCACGAAAGAAAACAAGAAAAAATCAGGTGGAAAAACCGTCGCCCCGGCAGACGCATGGACAATCGGCTACACTCCAACAATCGTAATAGGAGTTTGGACAGGAAACACGGATGGCTCAGGATTGGAATATTCTGCAGATGGAGTCACGACGGCCGCTCCGATTTTTAACGCAGTAATGTCTTACGCACTAAAGAATATTCCGGACGAAGGATTCCCAAGACCGGAAGGAATAAAAGAAGTCGCAGTAAGCTCGGCATCAGGCAAACTTCCGGGAAAAAACACTCCAAAATCATTAATCATAACAGACATATTCCCAAGTTTTTCAATCCCAACAGAAGTCGAAACAAACTCATTCTACAAAGTAAAAATAGACAAAGTCTCAGGATTGCTTGCAACAGAGTACACGCCAAAAGACGCCATTCAAGAAGTTCTATATCAGAATTATGAAATCCCACCACAACTCTCACTTTTCAAAGAAGACATTCGCAAATATTTCGCCTCAAAAGCAGACAACTCAATCAAAGACGGTGGAACTTCCGTTGGAAGCATAGATGAAACCTCAGGCACAAAAATAATGATCGGAGTGCCCCCTTTGGAATACGACAACATTCACACAGAGGAAACAGCAAAAAATCCACCAACAATTTCCATCACAAGCCCTGTTTCACAATCAATAATCTCGCTCGGAGACAGTAAAAACAAAATAGTAATAGACATTCAAGCCGCGGCAAAAAACAGCATATCCGAAGTCCAATTTTTCGTAGACGACAAACAGGAATACAGCACAAATCTAGCTCCATACACAGGATACTTAACATTCTCAAAATTTTTCACTCCGGGCAAACACCTGATCGTCGCAAAAGTAATCGACCGCTTGGGATACAGCACCTCCGCCGCAATAGAAATAAAAATCGAAACCCCCTCAGAAAACACTACTGAACCCACTGAAACCCCTGTAATCCCAGACGCAATCCCTGCAGACACAAAACCATCTCCATCTCCCGACTCTTCTCCTTGAAGCCCAATACTTCAACATTATCCTAAAAACGCCGCCACCTGCTTGCAAAAAAGGCGAATTTGTTGTAAAATATAAGGAAGACTAAAGAAAAACCAAAACAAAACTCGAGATGCAGTATCCAAAAGAAAAACTAGATGCTCTCCGCAAAAGATGGACAACAGCAAAAGGAAAAAAGCTCGTTGCCTCGATCAAAAGAACACATTGTTATCTGAATCCTGCTTTATTTCGCGAAAAAGTAAAAGGACTGGAAGGAATAAATGATCCGGAATTGGAAAATGGCGTAGATATGAGAGGAATTTCAGTTTCAGGATTTGATTTTCGAATTTCCGTACAAGAAGATGACGGATTTGCAGAAAATCTGGCCATTTTAGCAAACATACATTTTGAAGGAGCAACGCTCCGATATTGCAATTTTCAAGAAGGAAAAATTCATGACTGTAATTTTGAAAACACCGAACTATCGCATTCAGACTTCAAAAACGCACACATCACAGACTGTTCATTCCAAGATTCAGATTTAAACGAAATAAATTTAGTAAACGCAAACATAACAGATTGTAGTTTTGTAGGCGCAAACATAGAAGACTTCTCAACTTCCGGAACAATCATCGACGAGAAATCCACTTTCGGAAAAGAATTAAAATCAGAATCAGCAAAAAATTACCATTCCGCTTCAATCGAATACAAGCAAATCAAAGAAATGTACAAATACTCAAGTTTGCACGAACAAGCCGACGAATTCCATTACAGAGAAATGATCTCAAAAAGAAAAAGAATTTCTTACCTGAATCCGGTCAGATTTTTTTCATATGTTTTCGGAGACCTTCTTTGCAAATACGGAACCTCATTCATCCGAGTTTTTATGGCCGCAATCCTTGTAGTTGTAACCTGCGCATTAGCTTTTCAAATTTTCGACAGCTTAATGTTCTACAACGAAAAACTAACAAATTACTCCTTCTTAGACTCACTCTATTTTAGCATCACAACCTTCACGACCCTCGGTTATGGCGATTATCACGCCATCGGCGCAGTCCGCTTCATCGCAGCGATAGAAAGCTTCGTAGGCATCGCCCTAACGTCTCTATTTACTGTTATTGTTGCTAGAAGCATTATCAGGGATTAAGAAAAAGATTTATACCTACCTGTTGTCAAAAAAGTAACAACACTTTTTTCGCATATAGCCTTGCCGAAGAATCAAATTTTGATAACATAACAAGCCAAGCGATATTGACTTGAGACAAAACCCAGAGTATACTTAGTGTATTAAAAGTAATACTAAGTAAACTATGACCACAGTATCATTCAAAGCAGAGGAATCTTTTAAAACAAAACTGGAAATGCTCGCAACTAAAAAAGGAATAAACACTTCCGCCTACATCAAGATGATTATAACAAAAGGGATCAACGATGACCTATCTGAGATTACCGAAAATGGCCTTACCGTAGCAGAAGAACTCGACATTCTCTCCAGAGAAAAAGAAGATAAAACACATGGCCCATTCAAAACGGCAAAATCAGTTATGAGCGCATTAAGAAAATGAAATGGAAATTATATTTACAGACAATTTTAAATCGAGATTCAACAAGCTGCCTAAAAAAATACAGGGAAAATTTGAAAATCGTTTAGAAATTTTCATAAAAGAACCTACCCATCCACTCCTAAAAATTCACACACTAAAAGGGAACTTGCTCGGACTTCGGGCCTTTTCGGTAACCGGAAATTATCGCGTTCTTTACAGAATGGTTAATTTATTGACTGCAAAATTGATAGATATAGGAACTCACAATCAAGTTTACTAATCCCCATGCAAACAAAAATCCAAAACTTACTAAAAGAACTCGCGCTCACCCGCGAAACTTTTTGGAACATTCCTGAAGAAACAGGAAAATTTTTAAATTTATTAATAATTTCGCAAAAATATAAAACAGTTTTAGAAATAGGAACATCAAACGGCTACTCAGGAATTTGGCTCGCCGAAGCCCTTTCTCAAGTCGCAAAACCAAGCAAAACAAAATCTCCCCATCTTTACACAATAGAATCGAATCTAAAAAAGCGCTTCGGTCTCGCCACAGAAAATTTCAAAAAATCCGGACTTTCAAAATACATCACGCAAATTCTCGGACACGCACCGGACGCAATTCCGAAAACTCCACGCAAATTTGACCTCGCATTTTTCGACGCCACAAAATACGAACACATCCTTTACTGGAACGCCATGAAACACCGCATAAACAAGGGCGGAACCATCGTCGTCGACAATATAACTTCTCACAAAGACGCCCTCAAAAATTTCACAAAAGAAGTCCAAAAAGACAAAAACTTCACGACAGTAATTCTCCCACTCGGAACAGGATTACTTATTGCAGTAAAGAATTAAACTCATACTTTCGCCACAGCTAAGCCTTTTTCAAAAACCCCAAAACTTTCCCCATTGCCTTCCCTCGATGGCTAATCGCATTTTTCTCCTCAGCCGATAATGCAGCATAGACTTTATCCCTTCCCTCAGGCAAAAAACACGAACTCAAAGGAAGCCCTCCAAAAATCGGCGCCTCCAATTTTTCAGTAATTTTTCCTGAAGTTTCGCCTTCAAAAACCTCACAAATATCTTCTCCACCATCAGTTTTTCCGCAGACACAAGCACTGCACACAAATTTCGCATTTCGATCAACTTCCCCACTCATTCGTTTCATAAAAAATTCAATCCACTCCTCATCACTTGCTTTTTCTCCAGCTCCCCATCTTCTTGTTTTCACACCAAGCTCTCCATCTAGCGCAGAAACCACTATCCCCGAATCCTCCGCAACCGTCAAAAGTCCGGTTTTTTCATGATAAAATCTCGCTTTTTTCTCAGCATTTTCTTTAAAAGTTTCACCATCTTCTTCAATTCCATCAAAATCCGACATAGCAAATCTGCGCTCACCTCCGACAAAACATCCCTCTGCGTCACACAAATCCCGCAAAGAAATCACATGATAACTTCCACCATGCGAAATGTCTAAAACCCCAAGAACTTCAAAAATCTCTTTAAATTTCCCCTGATTTGTCGTCGCTATAAGCAGATACTTTGGCTCCATAAGTTTTCAAGAATTTTTTAATACGCCACTGCTCATCATTTTTAACAAATTTATACTCCATCTTCCAGTCTTTGATAGCGACATTTACCTGCAAAGTTGTATCATCAACTTTCTTCACGACAAGACTTTCCACCTTAAATGCACCGCACGCCTCGTCCACAATTTGGCTTGCAATAGACCTTCTTTCGGCATCGTAAAATTCAACGTCACCTTTCACAGGATTATTACTTGGCAAAAGTCCGCCCAGAATTCCTCCGGAAAAATCCATAACTCCAGCCTTCGCCGCCGCACAAGCTACAGGATAACCACGTTCAATTTTTCCATTGAAAACAAAAATACTCAACACTACATATGCACCAATAACAAAGAACAAAAATATCGGCGCGCCGATAAGAAAACCTTTCCATCTCTCCAAAAGTTCCATCAATTTTTCAGAATCAAAGCCTTCCTCGTATTCCTCCGCAGCTTGCGCCGTTTTCTCCCAAGGAGCTTTCGCAGGTTCATCCACACGAATATCATCTCCATCAAATCCAGACTTGGATTCCGCAGAAATACCGCTTGAGTAAGCCATCTCAGCCTCCTCTTCTTTAGCCTCTTCCTCCTCAATTTTTCTGATTTTTTCTTGTTTTTCTTTTTTCAATTCCGCCCAATCATCAGCGGTCATTTCTTGCGAAGCCTTCACAAAAATCTTCGCCGGATCATCACTTCCAACCTTTAAAATATCTTTTTCCTCCTTGCCCGCCTCCTGCACAACCCTAACTCCATCCACAGCCTCGTCATCCTCAAAAACCACCCCGTCAAAAGGACTCACGTTTTCCCTTTTTTCCTCACTCCGAACCTCTTTATCCGCAACAACCTCGGCATCAATAGCCAAATCCTGCCTATCTATTTTATTTGAAATTGTCGTACGAAGTTCGAGTTTAAAAATATCCTGAATTTCTATATTTTCAAGAGTTCTCGCCTTTTCAAAAAGCCCGCTCACGTCTCCAAAATAAACCCCTGTTTTTAGCTTACTGTCGCCAAAAAGCAAGAAATGAAGCCTTTTCAAAACACGATAAATTTTAATTCCAACGGTTTCCTCGGAAATCCCCAAAACGGTCATCACATCCCCATCAGAAACTTGTTCAAAAAACTTAAGCCGCACAATTTCGCGCTCCTCAAGCGTCATTTTCTTCATAACTTTTTCCGTCATCCCGATGACATCCCCATCCTCCGCACTTCGTTTTTCCAAATCCTCCGCAGAAACAAACCCCGTTTTCGCAGGAAAACTAGATCTAGCAATGTCCTCAGAAACCCTCGGAAATGCTAAAGAATAAAGCCAAATTACATACCCACTATCTTCCGGCGTATTTGGGATTTGCCCTAATGCATCAAGAAAAGTAAGCCTCGAAATCTTTCGAATATCCGCCAAATTATCCACCCTCCTCGCCACATACCTGTACACATCGTCAAAAAACGCATCAAAAAGCATCAGAAACTGCCGCGAATTTCCCGCTTTCATCTGACCCACACACTGCTTTTCTACGTACAAATCCATATTCCTTAAATAAAGGGGCTCATCCTACCACAATTCCACGGGTAGTCAAAGAAAAACCACACAATTGCACGACTCCTCAACTTCGCATATACTTAACCCCAGAAAATAACTTTTAAATCCACAAACTATGAGAGAAAACATATTAACCGTTGTTAATCACTTTCTTACGAGTACATGGATATTTATTTTATTAGGACTTGTTCTTATCATAATATTAGAAAATGAAAGCGTATTGTCTTTCATCAAGCAGAAAAAAATAAAATTTCTTTATCCTTTATTCAAAAGAGGAGCATATCTTGTGGCAGGAATAGTTCTAATTTTATTTTCATTCTCGATCGTTAACGCTCTATTGAACATTTTCACTCCAGATTCATTCACTAATGTGGACAACACTAATATTCAAGCCCAAGGTTTTTGGGCGACATGGAAACATTATTCAAATTTTAGCGGAATGTTTGCAGTTATCGGTTTCATCATCGCTGGCGAAGCGCTCATTTTGTCCGCTGGAAACAAATGGCTCGTCAATCTGGCAAAATTAGTCATAACTATTACAATCCTATCTTTATTTTTTTCTGTTTTAGTTGCATGCGCTTAAAATAAAATACCTTTTAAACATAAAATTATGATTATTCATTACATAATAACCGGAGGCACAATTGATTCTCATTATGATGGCAGCAAGGATACAGCTGTCACCAATAAAGAATCTATTATTCCCTCTTTTATCGAAAGTTTAAAACTTTATCATGATGCTGAATTTACAACGGTATGTTCGGTTCCATAGTTTCAAGTGCACCTGTGAGTCGAAGCGGGATTTGTAGAACAAGTTAAAATATACAGCAACCGGTGGTCTCATATCCAGTGTTTCATGGGGTCTTTGTATGTTGTATTCAATCAACCAACTAGCTAAGGCCACGTTGATTTTGTTGATTGGCTGAGTTAAATCACATCTCCAGTAAAATCCTTTTTGTAGTGTTTGATTGAACCTCTCTGCGATCGCATTGTCTTTTGGTGTTCTTGGTCTGGTGAAAAAATGATAAATCCCTTCATCTTCACAAGCCTTTTGGAAATAGGCTAAAAATTCAGAACCATTGTCTGTTAAAACAGCTTTGATGTCCGTCTGTAGCAATTCTGCCATCTTTTGTAACATTTCCCTCGGAACAACTGAAGTGTGCTTGTCTGTGGCTACTGCCAGCGCTATTCTCGTCGCAACATCAATACAACAAACAAAATACAACTTCTCAAAGTTCGGCCCAATATATTCAACAATTGAATCCAGCACTACCAAATCTCCGGGATTTCTGACCGGATAATCTTCCGGTAATCTCACCCTCTTCACCTTCCAGCTCGATCTCGGTGTTGGCTTTTTGTGGTAGCCAGGGCATCGCTTTCTGACCAGTAGATCCTTCGATTTCAAGTATCGATAAATTGTAGAGTTGCTCTGTTTAAAAAATATTTTCAATTTCTTGTGGCCCCAATCCGGGAACCACAAAGCATATCTTTCAATTTCAATCTTTTCGGAAAATAAAAGTTTGAAACCTCTCTTCTCCCTTGGCCCTGTTTTCTTTGGAATTAGTCCTCCCAAACCTTCTTTTTCCCTGATGTGTATCAGCTTTTGTACATGACTTCTAGAGGTTTCAAATTCTCTCGCTGTCCTGTTTTGATTCTTTCCGTTGAGATCGTACCAGCGTAAAATCAGAAGTCTTTCCCTCAAAACATCTCTTTGCCATGGCCTTAACAATTCCTCATTAAATTGATTTAAAACTGTACGAATCCCTTTCAATCCTTTCGTTGGATGATATAGTTTCATCGGGGTGTAGGGTTAGATATTAAAGCATACCTATTCTACATCCCTTCTTCGACTAGGGGTGCACTTGAGATTTGTGAAACTACGTA
>JAUYJL010000017.1 GCA_030688025.1 Candidatus Peregrinibacteria bacterium
CACAGACTTCACAAAAATTACAGATTTTGATTTGCAAAAAGTAGTGAAGTTGATAAATAATAGACCTAGAAAACGGCTTAATTATCACACTCCACAAGAAGTCTTCTCAGGAAAAGTTGCGATTCGATCTAGAATCTAAGACTCTTTGTTTTCTGTGCTTTGTTTGAATTTAGGCTTGCGCAAGCAATTCTTCTGCTTTTGTCCAGTTTGCAACTTTCCACCAATTTTCGATGTATTCTGGTTTTCGATTTTGGTATATTAGGTAATATGCGTGTTCCCAAATGTCGATTGTCATGAGTGGAGTTAGGTTTTGGGAAAGAGGGGAATCTTGATTTGATGTCGAGATGATTACTAGTTTTTTTGGTTCTGTTGTTTCTGTTGCTTCATTTGTATGTGCTACGCAAAGCCATGTCCAGCCACTTCCGAATTTCGTTGAGGCTTCTAATGTGAATGCTGTTTTGAAGTTTTCGAATGAAGTGAATGATTTGTTTATGGCTTCTAGAAGTGCTCCTTGTGGTGCGTTGTCTTCTTTTCCTGGATGTAGCATTTCCCAAAAAAGATTGTGATTAAGGTATCCTCCTCCGTGATTTACTACGGCTTGGCGAATATCTTCCGGAATTTGTGATAGGTCTTTTAGTAGATCTTGTGGCGCTTTTTCGAATAATTCAGGATGTTTTTCTAGGGCGGCATTGAATTTGTCTGTGTAAGTTTGGTGATGTTTTGAATGGTGAATTTCCATTGTTTTTGCATCGATATATGGTTCCAACGCATCGTATGCGTATGGGAGTTGTGGTAATGTGTGAGCCATTTTTAAGTGTTTGTTAGTTTGTAATATTTGCACGATTAAAGCTTAACTGTTTTTTTAATAAATTTCTAGTCTATTTTGGACTATTTTAGTATAGTATTGTTTTTAGCGTTTCTTTTGCTGTTTTTTGCCATGTGTGAGTTTTTGCAAAAGATAGTCCGTTTTTTATTAATGTGTTTCTGCGTGAATTTTTGTTTGTGTTTTTTATTAGCGATAAAATATGTTTTTTTAGTGTTTCTTTATCGTTTGGGTTGAATAAAAGTGCTGTATTTTTGTATATTCCTTTTAAGCTTCCTCCTTTTGAACAGATGACTGGAATGCCTGCGTTCATGGCTTCTAGAGGCGGTAAACCAAAGCCTTCGTAGAGAGATGGATAGATGAAAATGTCTGCGTTTTGGAGTAAAATATTTTTTTTGGATTCTGTGACGTGGTTTGTAGTGATGATTTGTGGGGAGTGGGGTGGTGTTTGTGTTTTGTTATATTTAGCTATTTTTTTGAGAAGTGTTTTTGATTTCCAACCGATTTGTCCTGCGAGGACTAATTTATGTGGAATTTCGTTTGTGGTTTTTAGCTCTATGAAGGCGTCGACGAGTGTTTCGAGGTTTTTGCGTGGTTCTATTGTGCCGAGGTAGAGGAGATATGGTTTTAGATTTGGGAAGTTTTGGAGAAAAGTGTTGTCATCCTGAAAGATGGCTTCTTCAAGTTGTGTGAGTTTTGATGATGGGATGGGTCTGTCTATTGGATTTACTCCAAGATGGATTACTGAAATTTTGGCTTTTGGCTGGTATTTTTTTAGGATGTCATCTTTTGTTGTTTGAGATGGCGTGATTATTATGTCTGCATTTTTTAGGCTTTTTTTGAGAAATAATTTATGAATAAATCTGCCTCTAAAAGTGTGAAAATGCGGGAATAATATTGGCGTTATGTCGTGTACTATCAAAATTTTTCTTATGCCTTTTTTGAGCCGAAATGGGCCTATGTGACATGGTTCAATAACTATATCCGGAGAAATTTTATTTATGATTTTTGGTATTTTAAAGAATCGTCTGATTGTTTCTCCGCCCGGGAATTTACTACGTGGAATTATGATTTCGGAAATTCGAGGAGAAAGTTCAGGAGAAGTTGTCGGGATTGATTCAGGGTTTTGCGGAAGAATTGATTTTCTGTCGTTTAATGAGGCTGTGTTAATGATGGAGGTAAGCCATTTGTTTGGCTTTGGATGAATTATCGTGTAGGTGTTTTTGTCGTCTATTTTTAAAAGATTTTCTATTAAGTTTTTTGTGTAGTGATGAATTCCTGCGTATTGTGTGTCTATTGAATCGGCAAGAATGGTGATATGCATGCGATATTTTTTAGATTTTCAATGAAAGCTTTTCCGTAATTTTTTGTTGTAAGTCGGTCATCTAAAATAATAACTTCTTTTTTTGTTTCGTTTGCAGTTTGTTTTATGCGATTAATTATTCTTTTTAATGCGAAAATTGCGAGTGGAACTTGTAATTCGTCGAATGGATTTTCGAAATTTTTGCTTGCGGCGATGAGGTATGGATCGCTAGGTGGATCGAATGGAATTTTGGTTACTATAAGCGAATTTACGAGGTTTGCGTATTTGAAATAATTCCATGCATTTGGAGTGAGTATGAGTATTGAGTTTTTGTGGTTTACCCTGAATTGTTCTGCGATTTTCCCTATGCTTCCCGTGAGAAGGGAAATTATTTGGCGTGGAGGATGATTATTGGCTTGTGAGTCAGGAGATTGAGTTTCTGAGTTTTTTAGAAGTTTTCCTAATTCTAGTGTGAAAAATTCTATTTGTTGGCGTGAATTTGCGATTATTGCGACTGCACCTTCGCGACTTTCTGCGTATTTTGCGATGTTTTTCATGAGATTATGATCTTCTCTTGAGTAGTAATTTGGTTTGTCTGCCATGAAAATTTCGAAAGAAGGCTTTGTAGGATCTGAAGGGATTAATTCACTTTCTTTGATCGCTTTAAGGTCTTGTGGTAGCCCGAAAAGGCGTTTTATAAAATATCCATCATCATTTAGGTTTACGTTTTCGTTTATGATTTTGTAGGATTCGCAGTTCGTTAGGATTTTTTGGATTTGTGGTTTTACCTCGAATGGTGATTTTTTTATAACAGCATTCCCGTCCATGTCTTTTTCTATAAGCAAAAGGTTTGAATCGAGGTTTGGCGTGATGAAAAATTCTGTTAAAGTGTTTGCTGATTTTTCGAGGAGTGGATCTTTAGTTTCATTTAATAACTCAATTAGGGTTTGGGCTGAGTGTAGCGCTTTTTCCCACTGCCGTGATTCTACTGTTTCTTGAGAGATTGTGCATCTTTCGATAAATTGATTGTCGTCTGTAAAGCGTTCCATGACGATTCCGATGAGTCCGAAAAACATTGTGGCTTTTGAAGAGAGAGATTCTATGAGTTCTGAATTTTTATCGTTTTCAATTCTTCTTATTTGATTCAATAAAATCTCGAGTTTTAAGTAATGTGAAGATTCAAAGTGTAGTGTTTTTACAAATTTGTCGAAGTCTATGATGATGAGATTTTTTGGCCTGAGTGGCGGGAAATGGCTATTGTTAGGGCTTTTCTCGCCTGCTTCTGCGTTGAAATGAGTCGTGAGGTCTCCAAGATAATGATGTGAGCAAATTGTTGGATTTGAAATATCTTTCTCGATTCCTTTTGAGAAAAAGGCTTCCTGAAGCGGATCGATCAGGTTCTCGTCTATGTTTAATTCATGAATTAATTGTTTTTCTTGATTTAGAAATGAAATTTCATGCAAAAGTCCTGTTTTTGTTTTGTTTAACCATATTATTGTTTTTGAAAATGTGGTGAACTCATGATCTTGAATTTGTGATTTCTCTAGTAATTTTTCCAGTCTTTTTACTGATATGTATTTTTTTGGTGACTCGATTTTGGCTACGGTATCAGGAATTTCAGAGGATATGCTTTGGAAAATTTCTGACGGGATTGCGATGTACGAATCTTTGTCGATGTGTTTTATGAGATTTTTTATCAAGTCTTCGTACGGAGGTGAGAGCTCTATCAGTAGGTTTTCTTTTGAGTTTAATATTTTTGAAGAGATTGCGATTGTTGTGGAGGAAGGCTGAGTTTCGGAGATGGAGTTTTCGGCTTCGGTTGGCTGAGTTTCGGAGATGGAGGTGGGGTTTTCTGCAGGTTCTGAAAATATTGAGAGTTGATTTTCTTGAATAGATTTTTCTGAGGAAACTTCTGTCGATGGTTGGTTTTGTGCTGGTTTTGGCTTTAGTGTGAGCAAAAATGCTCCTAATGGGTGGTTTGTTTTTTTGCAAAGTTCGTGAATGCGTTTGATTGTTTCTTCCGGAAGTTCTTGGAATTTTTCAGATAATTTCATGAATAATTCCATTGCGGCGACAGAATCTTCGAGTGCGCGATGCTTTTCTTCGTGTGAAAGATTTAATATCTCGGATAGGACTTCTAGGCTGTACGTAGGCAAATCTGGATAGATTATGCTTGAAAATGGGAAGGTGTCGTAGAGTGGATTGGTTAGATTCAAGCCGTTTGCGTTTAAAAATGAAATATCAAATTGGATATTGTGGCCTACTATAGGTGCGTCTCCGATGAAATCTTTTATCTCTTGCGCTTTTTCAGTGAACGCTGGAGCGTCTTTTAGTTCTTCATCTGTTATGTGTGTGATGTATTTTATGATGTCTGGAAGCGCTATTCCTGGGTTTATTAAAATTTGTAGTGTTTCTTTTTGTCCGTTTAAATCAAATTTAACAGCACCGAATTCGATGATTTTGTTTTTCAGTGGATCTATTCCTGTGGTTTCGAGATCGAGGGAGATGAACATGTGTGCGAGTTTAGTGATGGTTTGCGATTTGTTGATGCAAAACGTGAGATTGTTTGAGGTTTGGATGGGTCATTTTTCTTCGTGGGCTTATCCTATATCAATGTTTGAATGTTTGGAAGGGCGGAATGGTTAAAAATAATTTTAAGAAAAATTTAGATTTATTTAACGAAAATTTAATGTTGGTTTGCTATGAATGTTTTAGCAATAATTTTTAATGCGAAAAATATGGAAAATGATCAAAAAATAGTCATTGGTGGAGGTGGTGTTGTTGAGAATGGAAACGTCGTGAAAGGGCTGACTGAAGTGGTGAAAAGTTTTGGGATGAAGGTCAATTCTGGAGTTGTGAATGGCTTGGGAATGGCTGTGCAAGGCCAAGGGAAGGTGATCGTTCCAAGCGCTATCGGTTTTAAGATTTCTGATCTTTCTGATGAGCAATTATATAAAAAATGTGTTGAATGTGGGATGAACGCGAAGGAGTGGATTCGAAAATTTGCTGCAATGTTGCCGGAGGTTGAGAAGAGGGGGCTTTATAAAAAGAAGGGATTCGTTTCTATTTATGATTTTGCGAAAAGACTTGCCGGTATGAGTGAATTTACCGTTGATAGGATTTTGAAATTGGTGAAAAGGATTGAGGATAAGCCGGTTTTATTGAGGCAATTTGAAAGTGGGAAGCAGAGTTGGAGCAAGATCGAGACTGTTTCTTATATTGCTACAAGGGAGACAGATGAGGTTTTAGCGAGGAAGGTTGACACTTTGCCCTATCGAGCGCTTACGGCTTATGTAAGCCAAAAACGTAGAGAGGATGCCTCTATCGGCATCGATGAATTAAAGAATAAAACGCTTTTTGGTCAAAATTTTAGTGGTGGCGAAAGTAAGATGGGGATGGTGGATGGTTTTCGTGTTGGTAGAGATGTTAATGGTGTTCAATTGGATCTAGCAAAAATGTTTGATGGTGTTATGATTGATTCTCGTGATTTTAGGAATGAGGAGAGATATAAGGTTTTTCTTTTTCATGCTAGTATTGATGTTCAATTTAAACTTCGGCTTTTTAAGCAAAGGCTTGAGAAAGAGCGAAAACAGAGTTTTAGTTGGAATGAAGTTTTTGAGATTCTTTTGAGGAGATTGGAGGAGAGAAGGCAGGGGAAGGATGAGAAGGGGAAGGATGAGAAAGAGAAGGATGAGAAAGAGAAGGATGAGCGCGAAGAAAATTATGATGATAATAAAGAAGAAAAAGTTGTCAGTCGACATATCCCTGTAGAACTGAAACGGCAGATTTTGGCTAAGTACGCATATAAATGCGGATTTCCGAAGTGTAATTTCCCGTGTTTTGTTTTGCATCATACGAAAAGATTTGTGCTTTTTCGGCGGCATGATGCGGAGAGTATTGTTCCGCTTTGTAAAAAACATCATGATCTTGTGCATGGTGGGTGTATTGCGAATGAGGAGGATGTTCCGGAGAAATGGGTGCTGAAGAAGGCCGGTGGAGAACGCCTGAGCGCGAATGCTAGTGTAGGAAAAAATGTTGGATATGGGGGTGCTTTCGTTGGCGTGGTCGATAAATATACCGGAGAGGTGCTGGATACGAAGGCGAAGGTTGATGCGGTTGTTATGAAGTATAAAATGAGGAATATTAAATAATTAATTACTGAAGATTTAGAAAATCTTAATAGTGTTTGTGTTTAATTGGTTGAATGAAATATTTCTAGTATTGTGGTTGCTTCATGTGAGTTAAAAAAAGATTTTATCAAAAATCGCTTGTTTTAATATTGGCCGGTTAATGGCTTCTTGAGCCATGTTGATTTTTATTTTGCAACATTCCTTGGGTTGTGTCCACATTAGAATTTTGACAAAGTCTGTGTATTGGATATACTAGTATGATTTTCGCGGATGAGAAAAAAGTTCACAAAAAATATTGAACACTCCCAAGAAAGTCACAACGCCCTAGAAAGCACTTGCACATTAAAATCATAGAAGTTTAAAAGGAGAAGCGATTGAAAGATTTTCGTGTCGTACCGTAAAGATCCTGAGAAATATCTCAAAATGATCTTTTGGCGCCGAAATTATTACGTCGCAACTCTAAAAATAAAACAAAAATAAAAATTTTCTTCTCTTCTAAGAGTGGAGAGATGAGGAAAGTAAAAGCGGTAACGCACAAAAATACAAATAAAAATAAAAAGCGTTTAAGATTGTAGCTCAACGAGGAGCGTCCCAATCTTCCTGAAAAGGACCGTAAAGTGAGGTGCTCGCAAATTGCGAATTGCCTCACGAAATTTACTTTTCTCTCTGTCCTCACTGAGGTGATGGTATTTACAAAGTTCGCTTTGTGAATCCCGGAGATGTCCAGACCTTTCTGGATGCGGTCCTGCCCTTATCCAAACTCTATGGCCTAGCTATGGTTTCGTGTTAAGGGACAACAGGCGGTTGGTGGTGCAACTGAAATTAACACCAAAATCTTGGTAGGATTTACAACAAAAACAAAGTTTAATGGCTCTATTATCAGCAGTCAGTTTAAAACTTTTTCCCCCGCTTCGGCGGGTTTTTTTTTACGCGAAAATCGGTGGAGAGTGGTGGTGGTGGTGGCGTGAAAATGAGTGAAGGAAATCGGTGGAGGGGTGGTGGAGGGGTGGTGGAGAGTGTTTTTTGCGGCGGTGGAGAGTGTGGAGATGGCTAGATGGTGGGGGTTTTTCGGTGTGGAACAGTGAAAAGTTCGGTTTTTATGGAGTGTCTATTGACGGATTTGGGTTTAATTATTATATTGTCGTCTAAATTTTAAAAAAAAATTGCATGAAAGAGGATTCTACAAGAAATTTTGAAGATGGAAATATTGATGGGGATATAGAATTAGATTTGGACGATGGAGCTGAAGCTGGAGATGGAGCTGAAGCTGGAGATGAAGCTGGAGATGAAGATGAAGATGAAGATGGGAG
>JAUYJL010000019.1 GCA_030688025.1 Candidatus Peregrinibacteria bacterium
TTTCTTCTCTTCCTTCTTTTGTTCTATGTTGTCCTTCTTCTCTTCCTTCTTTTGTTCTATGTTGTCTTTCTTCTCTTCTTTCTTTTGTTCTATGTTGTCTTTCTTCTCTTCCTTTCTTTCCTGATTTTTGTCGATTCTTTCTTCAACATGTGTTTCCATTTGATCTTTGGCTTCCTGTACAGTTGATTCATCTCCTGCTTTGACGGCGTCTTTTAGGTCTTTAAAGTCTTTTATCATTTGTTTTTTTTCTTCTTTTCTTTCTTCATGTTTTATTTTTGCTTCTTCTTGTTTTTCAGGTGGAAGATTTTTTATCATTTTTTCGACTATTTGATCTTGTTTTTCCATTTTTTTGTTTATCTTTTCTTCTTTGTCTTTTTTGAACTCTTCTTTTATTTTCCCTTCTGTTTCTTTATCTCCTGCTTTTATAGCTTCCTTAAGGTCTTCTATTTTTGTTTTATTCTCTTTTCTCATCTCTTCATGTTGTGTTTTTATTTCTTCAAATTTTGCTTTTGCCTCTTCTTGTTTTTCTGGAGGAAGGCTGTCGATTTTTTCAAGAACTTTTTCTTCATGTTCTTGCTTTCTTTCTTCTCTGAAAATTTCTTTATGTTCTTTTATTGTTTCTTTTGCCTTCTTTATTGCGTCCTTGTCTCCTGATTCTATTGCAGTTTTAAGCAATTCTGAGTTTGTTTTTACTTCTTCTATTTTTGCGGCTAAATCATCTAAATGTTCTTTTTGTTTTGCGATAATTTTGTCCGCTTCTTCTTTTGGAATGTTTGATTCCGCTAATTTTTCTTCTAATTTTTTTAGTTGTTCGGTTTTTCTTTGTAATTTCTTTTCTGCTTTAATGGTCGGATCTTTGAATTTTTTTAAATCGATTTTTTGTGATCCGTCGAAGATAAAATCATCGATATTTGTTTCTATATCTAGAGCAACTTCTTCTTCGTTATTTTCGACAGCTAATGCAACTTCTTCTAATGCCATATCGACGGCTTCTGTTGTTGCGCTTGTTTCCGCTAATGATTCTTCCGCAGAACTTGCGATTGTTGGATCTTCTACTGTTGCGACTGTCGTTTCTAAGAGTTCTGTTGTGTCAGCTTGTGTGACTTGGATGTCTGTAAGTAATTCTGCTGCAATTTCTGGATCTGTTTCTTCTGTGGCCGCTTCAACTGCAAGTTCTGTATATGTTTGGATTTCCAAAATCATCAGTTCTATTTCGCTTGGATTTTCCTCTGTTGCTAATTCTGTCGCTAATTCTTCTGCATATGCTACTTCAAATAGGCTTGTGCTTTTGTTTTCCTCTGTTGGAGTATTGTTAAGTTCTATTAACTGTTCTAATTTTACTTGTGATTCTTTGGCTTTTTGATTGTAAGTCCCAACTTTTTCTGATGGGGTTCCGCTTACTACGTCTATTGCGTTTTCCGCTTTTGGCTGCAAAATTTCCTTAGCTTCTTTGGTGTCATTTTGAAAGAAAGAACATCCTTGGAATAATACTGCGATAGTTACGGCAAAGGAGAGAAGGCTTTTTATTTTGAGCATTCTCGGTTTGAGGTTTGAGGCCATGTGTTTTTATTAGGGAATAAGGTCGTGTTTTATTATACGACTACTTTTTTTATACATCAAGAGTTTTATAAAAATTGTGCTTATTTTTTATTTTACTGTTACGCTTTTTGCGAGGTTTCTTGGTTTGTCCGGATCTACGTGTCTTAAAACTGCAAGTTTGTAGGCCAAAAGTTGTACAGGAATTATATTTACGATAGGGGACGCTTCTCCGACATCCGGAACGCGAATCCAATAGTCGAAAACTTCTTGGTTTTCAGGTGAAACGCCGATGATGAAGCCTCCGCGGGCTTTTACTTCGATGGTGTTTGAAATGATATTTTTCTTTTGTTCATCGTTTGCGACGAGTGCGATGACTGGGGTATCTTTTGATATTAATGCTAGTGGTCCGTGTTTCAGTTCGCCTCCTGCAAATCCCTCTGCGTGAATGTATGAAACTTCTTGTAGTTTTATCGCTGATTCAAGCGCTATTGGATAATTTTCTCCGCGACCGATTATGTACATTGATTCTACGTGTTTGATTTTTTCTGCAATTTTCGAAATGTGTTCTTCGTATCTTGGATTCAACATGTCGTTTATTTGGCTGGCTGCATTTACAAGTAGTTGTTTTCCTATATTAATTTCTCCGTCGCAGGCGTAGGCGAGGAGCATAAGGATGGCGATTTGAGATGTTGTCGCTTTCGTCGACGCGACAGCTTTTTCCTGTCCGGCTTTTACTGGAATTACAAAATCTGACATTCTTGCCATGCTTGAGTTTTCTACATTTACAATTGAAACAATTTTTGCTCCGTTTCCTTTTGCAATTTCCATTGCTTCAAGCGTGTCAGCGGTTTCTCCGGATTGGGAAACTGCGATTATCAGGCTTTTTTTATTTATGAAATTTTTGTAGTTTTCAAATTCTGATCCGAAGGCGAAAGAGACTTGTTTGTTTGATATTTTTGAAAATAGATATTGACCGACCATACAGGCTTTTCCTGCTGTTCCGCATCCGACTAAAAATACGCTTTCCGCTGATTCTATTTTTTTTGCTACTTGTTTTATTGTTTCTGGATCTTGGTTTATTGCACGTGTTAATGTGTCTTTTTGTTCTGTTATTTCTTTGATCATGAAGTGTGGGAATTCTCCTTTCTCTGCGCTTTCTATGTCCCAGTCGATTTCAATAATTCTTTTTTGGACGTCTGTTTTTTTGATTGTGTCAAAGAAGTGTGTAGATCCATTTTTTAGTGTGCAAATTTGATTGTCATCCAAATAAATGACTTTGTTTGTGTATTTCAAAAATGCAGGGATGTCTGATGCGACGAAATATTCTCCGTGTTTTTTTCCGACTCCGAGAATGAGAGGGGATCCGCGTCTGGCTGCGATTAATGCGTCTTCGTCTTTTTTCATTACGACGATTGCGTATCTTCCTTCCATTTCTGCCATTGCCATTTTTACACTGTCAAAAAATGAATGTGTGCGTGTGTAATCTTCTATCAAATGTGCAATTACTTCTGTGTCTGTTTGTGAACGAAAAGTGTGTCCTTTTTTCTCAAGATTTTTTTTGAGTTCGAGATAATTTTCTAAAATTCCGTTGTGGACGAGGACTATTTCTTTGTTTTCTGAAAAATGTGGATGTGCGTTTTTTTGCGTTACTCCGCCGTGTGTTGCCCAACGAGAATGTCCGATCGCTATCTTAGATTCGTCTTTTAATTCTTCAATGTTGTGTACGTCTCCGATTTTTCCGATTTCTTTGTGAATCGCAATGTCTCCATCTTTTTTGTATGCAATTCCCCATGAGTCGTAGCCACGATACTCAAGTTTTTTCAACCCCTCAATCACTAGCTTTGGGGAGTGTGTTTTTTCTCCAAAATAGGCAAATATTCCGCACATATACGCAAAAATTTTAACCTGTCGATTTTATATTAGATTGGCTGAAAAAGCAATGTCTTGTCTCAGATTTTTTTACTGATTTTTGTAAGGTTTATTGATTTGTCTTTTTTGACGAGAATCATGTCTTCTATGCGAACTCCGAATTTTCCTGTGAGATAAATTCCCGGTTCGACCGTGATGATTGAATTTTCTTTTAATTTTTCTGTGTATTTCTCAGCGAGTGATGGTTGTTCGTGGATGTCCAAGCCAATTCCATGGCCGCCTGAGTGGCCGTAATTTTCGCTGTAGCCTTCTTTCGCGATCATGTTGCGGGAAAGGGCATCTGCTTTTTTTCCTGTTATTCCTGAAACGATTTTATTGATTCCGTTTTCTTGGGCTTTCAGAACGAGTTCGTAAATTTCTTTTTGGAATTTTGTTGGAGTTGCGGTAAAAATCATGCGGGTCATGTCGGAGCAAAAACCTTTATATTTCATTCCCATGTCTATCATTACGATGTCGCCTTTTTTTAAACGTGTTTTGTCAGGATTATGATGGGGGATTGCTGTGTGTTTTTCGAATGCAACAATTGGATCAAATGACATTTCTTCTGCTCCGAATTGGTATCCTAGTTCGCGGATTTTCCATGCTATTTCTATTTCTGTAGGAAGTTTCTGTTTTTGGGTTTGCGATGAGATGCAGTCTTGTATAAACTTTTTGATCAAGAGGAATACTTTTTCATTTATTCTTTGGCTTTTTGTTATTAGTTTTATTTCTTCTGGAGATTTGATTTCACGCTTTGATTCTATGACTCCGGATATGTTTTGGAATTTGATTTTAATACCTGGCCGACTTTGTCGGCGTGTTATTTTGCAAAGTTTTTTGATTTTTTTGAATCTTGAAATTGTTAAATTATCTTCTTCGATTCCAATGATTTTTGTGTTTTCT
This sequence comes from Candidatus Peregrinibacteria bacterium, assembly GCA_030688025.1. Classification (GTDB taxonomy): domain Bacteria; phylum Patescibacteriota; class Gracilibacteria; order UBA1369; family LOWO2-01-FULL-3; genus UM-FILTER-38-24. Next base: position 4,351 of record JAUYJL010000019.1, read on the forward strand.
TTTTTCAAAATTTCTTGCCAATTTTCTTTGTTTAGTTCGACGACGTGGATTCCTTTTTTAACAGATTTTTTTGCACGTTCGATGTATCTGAAGTCTGTGAATAGATATTTTTTTTGGCTTACTATCAATAAAATTCCGTGTGATCCGGTGAAGTTTGAAAGATATTTTATGTTTGATTTATCTGTAACTATGAAAGAAGAAGGAAGAAACTTTTCCATTTTTTAGGCGTGTTTCAAAAAGTATTTTATTATTTCTTCAGGTAGAGTGATTTCTTTTGGAAGATCTTTTAATGCTTCTAAAATTTCTGATTTTTGATATCCAAGTTTTGCGAGTGCATCGATGACTTCTTTGTTTACTTCTATTTTGCCGTGAGGACGTGAAAGATTTGCGATATCTGAAATTTTGACTTTGTCTTTTAGCTCTAATATAAGGCGTTTTGCCGTCTTGCCTCCGATGCCTGGAATCTTTGTGATAAATGCTTCGTCTTCATTTAATATTGCTGATTTTAGTTTGTCGATTTGTATATTTAGGGCCTCTACTGCAGTTCTTGGACCGATTCCGCTAACGCTTATTAGTTGTGTAAAGAAGTCTAATTCGTCTTCTGTTTTGAATCCATAAAGGTCGATTGCATCTTCTTTTACGTTTGTGTAAACGAAAATTTCGGTTTCCATTTTTTCTTTCATGTCGGCTAAAAGATTTCGAGAGATGTTTACAAAATATCCGACATTTCCTGTGTCGATGATTATTCCTTTTGTGTTTTTCTTTATGATTTTTCCTTTTAAATATGCAATCATTTTGGTCGTGCGATTAATTTTTGAAGAGTGAATACACTTTTTCCTGAAATTTTCATTTTTGGCTTTTTCTTGCGATCTTTTTGATCGTATTTTTTTTCTACTATTTTTTCAAAATGTTCAAATTTGTTCATTTTTATTTCTTTTGAAATTTTTTCAGGAACGTTTTTTTGAAATTTTCAAATTTATTTTTTTTGATTGATTCTTTTATTTCGCGCATCAATTCTAGCAGGAAGTGAAGGTTGTGAATAGTCATTAAGCGAAGTCCCAAAATTTCATTTTCAAAAATTAAATGTCGGAGATAACTTCTTGAAAAGTTTTTACACGTGTAGCATTCGCAGTCTTTTTGGAGTGGTTTTGTGTCTAATTTATATTCATTTTTTTTTATACTGTGGTGGCCGTTTAAGTCCCAGAATGAGCCATGTCTGGCCATTCGCGTGGGATGGACGCAATCGAACATATCGATGCCTCTTTCTACGCATTCAAATAGGTCTTCCGGCGTGCCGACTCCCATTAAGTATCGTGGTTTGTTTTCGTCAAGATAGGGGACTACGGTTTCAATCATTTCGTGCATTTTTTCTCTACTTTCTCCTACGGAAAGTCCGCCTACTCCATTTCCTGGAAGGTTTTGTGAGTTTATAAATTTTGCGGATTTTACTCTTAGGTCTTTAAAAAGGCCTCCTTGGACGATTCCGAATAAGGCTTGTGGTAGCGATTTTTTTGATTTTTTCTTTGAAAGTTTGTTGTGTGCTGAGACGCATCTTTCTAGCCATCTGTGAGTTCGGAGCATCGATTCTTCATAATATTTTTTTGTTTTTTTTGCGGACGCGCATTCATCAAAAGCCATGATTATGTCTGCGCCAAGGTCATGCTGTATTTGCATTACTTTTTCCGGTGTAAGAAAATGTGTTTGTCCATCGATAAATGATTTGAATTTTACGCCTTCTTCTGTGATTTTTACTTGAGTTTTGAAGTCTTTATTTTTTGTAAAACCTTTTTCTTCAGCTAGTGAAAAAACTTGAAAACCGCCTGAGTCTGTGAGGATTGGGCCTTTCCAATTCATCCATTTGTGAAGTCCCCCCATTTTTTTTACTACTTCTTCTCCAGGTCGTAAAAATAAATGATATGTGTTTGAAAGAATTATTTGCGCTTCTATGTCGTTTAAATCATCCGGTGAAAGTGTCTTTACGGAGGCTTTTGTGCCTACTGGCATGAAGACCGGAGTTTCAATATTTCCGTGTGGAGTAGTGAAAATTCCAGTGCGGTATTTTTTATTTTTTTGATTGTGTGTGATTTTGAAATCGAACATGGGTGTATTCTACCATGTTGTGGAGGTGAGTTTAAGGTTTTGTAGTTTTAAAGAAAATTAGCCTTGTTGTCCTTTCATCCATTCGTCTAATTCGTAGATAGGTTTTGTTGTCCATTCTGTGAATCGGCGAGGTTGTTTTAGTGCCCAACCTAAGCCGTTTGTGAGTTTCATGATTGTGTTTCCTATCTTTGGTATTCGTCCCAATGTTCTTTCTATCGGTCGAGATATTCCTCTTGAATATACTTCTTCAATACTTCTTGGGATTGCATTGAAAATATTTGCGTAATTTTCAAGGGAAGTTGTGAAAATTCTTCCGAAGTTTGCTGAATATCTTAGTGGATGTTTTATTGTGTCTATTGGATGAAGAATTGGACCTGTGGCTATTTTTAATGTTGCGCGAATCATCGCTCCTGTGGTTTCAGTTACTTCCCAAATTCTTCTTGCTGCTGTTCCTGCAGTAGCGTCTAAAATGTCGCCTGCGATATAAACTGGTTCGATGAATATATTATGTTTTGTTGCTGGTCCGACTTCACCAAATCTTAAGAATCCGTGGACTTTTCCGGTTGCGTTATCGATTTTCCCTCCAATCTCAGCTCTTTTTGCGTCTATTGAATCGCGCATTGATTTAAGCTGATCGCCTGCATTTTTAGCTGGGGCATGAGATTCTGCCGCGGGTTTTGCCGCTTCTGCTGGAGCTGATTCTGCGTGTGCGTGATCTGACATAGGGATTTCTTAATTAAACGAGTCTTATATTATAACACGGGTGTTATAATTCATCAACTGTTACGAATGCGTAATTATGCTCTCTGTACCATTGTATGATTTCAGGTAGTGTTCCGAGTGTTGATTTGCTTATGATGTGCATAAGTACTATTGAAGTTTCCGGTGGGTTTAGTGTTGAGTAAAAATACACCTGATGTCGTCCCACTGCAGTGTTTTGGTGATGTTGATAGTCTCCTGTTCCGTTTGTCCAATGAATCCATTTCCAGCCATTTCCTTCGACGATTCCATTTGTATAATCATTGAATGCGCCGTATGGATATCTGAAATAAGGTAATACGTCGAAACCGGTGATGTTTTTCATGATGTTTCGCGTTTCTTCGATTTGCCATACCACTTCGTCGTGAGTTAATGTGCGGAAATCCGGATGATTGTAGCTATGATTTGCAAGTCTGTGACCATCGGCGATGATCCTTCTCATTTGTTCCGGTTGGTGTTGTGCGACTACTCCAAGCATGAAAAATGTGGCTTTTACGTTATGTTTATTTAATGTGTCGATGAATGGATCTATTTCTCCGTAGCCGTCATCGAAGGTTAGTGCGACTTTTTTGTTTGTGATATTCATTTCGAAATTTACAGGAGATGAGTCGAATGCTATTAAATTTTTTATTTTGAAAACGAATTGTTTTTCGTATGATCCGATCGAAGATGGAGTTACTGTTTTGACTAAAAATGTGCCTTCTTCTCCCGGATTTACTTGATATTCGGAGAGTTCTGTTTCTGTTTTTGTGCCATTTTCTTCTAAATATGTTTTGTAATTTCCAGATTTATACCATGGTGTTTTTCCTGTGTTTTTTAGTTTTATTTCCTGTGTTTTTTCTTTGTTTGGAAGATAATTATCTTTCATTATTGGATCGACATATTCGTATGAATAGGAATCTGAATAATCTCCTTCTACGAGGATGTCTAAGTCCAAAGTTTTTGTTCGTAGTAATTTTTTGTTTTCAATAAGTAGTCCGAATTTTTCTTTGTAATATCCTGCGTTTTTTGGAGATGAAATTTTGAATTCAAATGTTATCGTGTCATTTGTTTTTATTTCTGTTTTTCCGTTTTTGTCATGAATTTTGTAAAGAGCAGGGGATTGCCAATTTTCGCTTTTGGAAGCGTAAATATTGCTATTCGCTCCGTTCGGAAAAATTGACTTTAGGAAAAGTGGATTTTCAGAATTCTCTGAAAGATCCCATGAATTTTTTCCTATATTTTGAAGAATTATTTCGAGATTTTTTTCTTCGTTTGGGTCTAATTTTACAGTGCTTTTATCTTGTGAAATTATTTCGTAATTGTAGTTTTGAACTAGTTCGGAACGAGGATTTTCTTTCTCGTTTATGCTTATCAGAACTTGTGTTTTTAAGTTCTGATAAAGGTTCGTTTGGAAATGGAATAATGTTCCCATAAGTCCAACCGTTAGTATGGCAAGAAGTATTTTTGTTCTCATTTTTATTTTTGTTTTTATTTTTGAATCTAAACATTTTACCATAAATTTTCTGAGACAGCAAACCTTGATTGGAGCAAAAGGATAGAAATACCTTTGCGAGCGCATTGCGTTTTTCAGAAAAGAAGATGGACAACGGTAAAAAGAAGCTTAAGCTCAAAAAGGTGTTTCTATCCTTTTGCTCCTGTAATAATTATTGTTGTCTTAGCAACATATCTGTAAGTACGATTGCACACATAGCTTCGGCTACAGGAATTATGCGTGGAGCTAAACAGCAATCGTGACGACCGAGAACGGAGATTTGTGTGTTTTTGAGGTCTTTTGTAATTGTTTTTTGAAGTTTTGCGATGGAGGGGACGGGTTTTACTGCGAGTCTTATTATGATGTCTTCGCCTGTTGAAATTCCGCCTAAAATCCCTCCGGCATTGTTGGATAAAAAATGAATTTTTCTATTTTCTATTTCCATTTGATCATTGTTTTGGCTTCCTTTCATTTCTGCGGATTTAAATCCTGTTCCGAATTCAATGCCTTTTATAGCTCCGATTGACATTAGGGCTTTGGCAAGCTCTGCGTCGAGTTTGTCGAAAACCGGTTCTCCGAGTCCTTTTGGCGGATTTTTTATTATAATTTCTATAATTGCTCCGACGCTGTCTCCATTTTTTCGTGCTGTTTCGACTAATTTTATCATTTTTGGAAATGCTGATTTATCTGATGTTCGAAGTGGATTTTCTTCGATAAAATCTTTGTTAAAATCCTTTGTTTTTATGTTTCCGATTTGTATTGTATGTCCGAAAATTTCAGTTTTATTGTTTTCTTTTAGGATTTTTTTTGCAACGGCTCCTGCCATTACTCTTGAAACGGTTTCTCTACCGGAAGATCTGCCTCCTCCAGTTTCTTTTAAATCTCCATATTTTATGAAATATGCGATATCTGCGTGTCCGGGTCTAAATGAGTTTAGTATGTTTTTGTAGTCTTGAGGGCGTGTGTTTTCGTTTTTTACTGTTAGAGTTATTGGGTTTCCGTCTGTTTTGTCATTTTTTATGCCGGATTCGATCAGAACTTCGTCTTTTTCGACCCTTGTCGTTGAAATCTTAGGATCTTTTGGTTTTCTACGATCTACCTCTTTTTGGATGTCTTTTTGGCTTAGTTTTAGGTCTTTTGGGCATCCTTCAATACGCACTCCCATTTCCGGGCCGTGCGAAGCGCCCCATGTTGTTACGACAAAAACCTTTCCGTATGTGTCTCCTTCGGAATGAATAAGATTTTTGTTCAAGGGTGTTTAAGGTTTAGTCTACTGAGCCTTCTTCTGCTGTTGCTTCAGCGATTTCTTCTTCTTCTCCTTTAGCTACTTTTTTTACTTTTTTTGCGGCGGTTTCTTGAGCTTTTTTCATCTTTGCGACGAATTTATCAACACGTCCTGAAGTATCTATAAGTTTTTGTTTACCTGTGTAGAATGGGTGGCAATTTGAGCAGATTTCAGTGTGAAACTCGTCTTTTTCCATTGTTGAGCCTGCGATATATTCGGCTCCGCAAGCGCATTTAAACGTTACTTGTTTGTATTGTGGATGTATTTCAGCTTTCATATGCTTAGTTTCAAGAATTATGATTTTTTTGATTTTTTGTGCCGGTAATATACTTTAAAATAATTACCAATGCAAGTAAAATTGAAAGAATTGTGAGGGCTATCTGTTTGTATGCGGTAATGTTCATTACATTTACAGAGAATTCTTTGGTTGAAAATTCGCCTGAATTGTCTTTTACGCTTAGTTTTACTTTGTATTTTCCTGTTTTATTGAAGGTATATGTGACTGATTTTCCTTCTTTTGTGGTGGGATTTGATTGATCTAGAGTTGTATTTGGGGTTTCGATAATTTCCCATATATAAGAGGTTATGTCTCCGTCTTTATCGTAGGAAGGGGAGGCATCCAATGTGATTTTATCGCTGAGATCAACTATTGGTTCGCTATTTGTAACATCCGGAACAGGGGAATTATTTAATGGGAATGGGTCTGAGGCGTCAGGAAATAAGTCATTGTCGTCATTTGGGTCGGTATTGTTTCCAATTCCATCGTCATCTGTGTCGAGTTGTTCTTTCGGGTCGAGTGGAAAAGCGTCTGTTTTGTCGTTCATTCCATCTCCGTCTGTGTCAGGATTTATAGGATCTGTTCCTGTTTTTAATTCTTCTGCGTCCGATAATTTGTCTCCATCGTCGTCTGTGTCCGCATTATTTCCGATTCCGTCTTTGTCGGTATCGAGAGTTTCGTTTGGATCAAGTGGCATGCCGTCTAAATCGTCGGGAACGCCGTCATTGTCATCATCTGTGTCAACATTGTCTCCTTTCCCGTCGCCGTCTGTGTCATATTGCTCTTTTGGATCAAGGGGGAAAGCGTCGTTTTCGTTTATAACTCCGTCTCCGTCCATGTCCAGATCTTCGGAATTTGGAATTCCGTCGTGATCTGAATCTTGAGTTACGTCTACATAATCAACGATCCAGTTATTGCTTGGGTCGTCTATTTCCGGTTCCCAAGGGAAGATTTTAACCGCTATTTTTACAGACCCATAATTTAAAGCGGTCCAATCCATGAATACGTCGTCTGTTTTGTGTTTAAAAATCGAGATGGCTTGGTCTCCGCCAATTTGGTTTCCATTTGCGTAAAATCGCACTACGCCCAAGAGGTCTAAATTACTTTGACTTGTTACTGTTGCATATATTCTTATAGTTTTTCCTTCCATAAATGAGTCGGAAGAAAATCTGATGTCTTTTGAATTTATTGAAATATCTCCTGTGTATGCGGCAAAAGCCGTTAGTGGAAAGGTAAGGAATACAGTTGCCACTACAAAAGTTTGCGTAATTAATCTGTGACAATTAAATCTTTGCATTTTCTTTGTGTAGAATTAGGTTATTTTTCTTCCTCTACTGCAATTTTGGTTTGTTTCTCCGCTTGTTCTTCTTCTTTTCCTTCTTTTGCAGGGATGATGTTTTCTATTAATGAGATTGATGCGACTTGATCGTTTGTATGCATTCTCATCAGGTAAACTCCTTGTGTCGCCCTTCCTTGAGAAGGAATATCTTTTACATTCAATCTTATGATTTGGCCAATTTTTGAGGCGATTATCAAATCTGCGTCTATGTCTTTATCAAGAATTTTTGCTCCTATTACTTTTCCTGTTTTTGGCGTGATATTGGCTGTTTTTACTCCTGTTCCTCCGCGTGTTTGAGTTCTGTAATCTTTTACTGATGTCATTTTTCCGAGTCCGTTTTCCATCACAACTAGAAGTTTGGAGTTTTCCTTGTCTTTTATTACATTCATTTCTACGACTTCATCGTCGGTTTTGATTTTTATTCCTCTTACTCCAATAGAAGCTCTTCCCATTGGGCGGGCATCATCTTCGTGGAATCTTATTGATTTTCCATTTTTTGTGACAATGATTATTTCGTCTCCTTTTGAAGTTTCTTTTACCCATTCAAGAGAGTCTTTGTCTCTTAATTTTATGGCTATGAGACCGCTTTTCCTTACGTTGGTGAAATCTCCGACAGGGGTCTTTTTTACTGTTCCGTTTTTTGTCGCAATAAGTAAAAATTCTTCTGTTAGTTTTTCTCCACTATTTAAAATTGCGGTGACGTATTCGTTTTCTTGTAGTTGAAGAAGATTTACGATTGCTTGGCCTTTTGATGTTCTTGATCCGATTGGAAGTTCATAGACTGGAAGCCTGAAAACGCGTCCACGGTTTGTGAAATATAGAAGTTCTTCGTGGTTTGTTCCGTATACAATTACTCTTATTTCATCTTCATCTTTTGTTGTTCCGCCGATGATTCCTTTTCCTCCGCGATTTTGTGTCCTGAATGAGCTTGGAGGCATCCTCTTGATGTAATTTTCACGGCTTAACATGACGATCATTTCTTCGTTTGGAATTGTGTCTTTTTTTGAAATGCTGTCGACTGCGTGAGGAACAACTTCGGTTCTTCTTTTGTCGGAATATTTTTCTTTTACTTCCGCGAGTTCATTTTGCATTATTTTTAGGATTTTCTTTACGTCTGCAAGAATTCCTTCAAGTTTTGTAATTAAAGCCATTTTCTCAGCCAATTCATCTTCGATTTTTTGTCTTTCAAGACCGGCTAAAGTCTGGAGTCTCATTTCCAAAATGGCCTTTGATTGTTCGTCTGAAAGTTCGAATTTCTTAATCAATGCTACATGTGCTTCTTCTTTTGTAGGAGATTTTCTGATTGTTTGGATTACTGCGTCGATATTGTCGAGTGCAACTTTCAATCCTTCTAAAATATGTGCACGAGCTTTTGCAATCTTAAGATCATATTCTGTCCTTTTCGTAATCATTATCTTTCTGTGAGCAATGAAATACTCAAGAACTTGTTTTAGGTCTAGAAGATGTGGTTGAATTTCGTCAACAAGCGCAATCATATTCATGTTGAATGATGATTGAAGTTGTGTGTATTTGAATAATTGGTTTAGGATTTTTCTTGGGAAGGAATCCTTTTTTAGCTCTATAACTACACGAATTCCATCTTTGTTTGATTCATCCCTGATGTCAGAAATTCCTAAGATTTTTTTATCTCTTACCAATTCTGCCATTTTACTTACTAAGTTTGATTTGTTTACTTGGTAAGGAATTTCAGTGACGATAATTGCGTATTTTCCGCCTTTTTTCTCGACGATGTCTGTTTTTGCTCTTACCACCATTCCTCCACGACCTGTCATGTATGCTCTTTTTATATCTTCAATGCTGTAAATAATACCTCCAGTTGGGAAATCAGGTCCTTTTATGAATTGCATCAAGTCTTCGATCGTACATTCTGGAGTGTTTGAGAGGTGCATCAAGGCGTCTACGAGCTCACCTAGATTGTGTGGGGGGATAGATGTCGCCATTCCTACCGCGATACCTGTAGAACCATTTAAAAGCAATTGTGGTAGTTTTGCAGGAAGGACTGTAGGTTCTTGATGTCTTCCATCGTAATTATCTCTAAATGAAACAGTTTCTTTGTCGATGTCTTGAAGCATTTCGTCTGTAATTTTCTCCAATTTTGCCTCTGTGTACCTCATTGCGGCAGCGGAGTCTCCATCAATTGAACCGAAATTTCCTTGTCCTCTTACTAACGTGTATCTCATTGCGAAATCTTGGGCCATTCTGACCATGGAATCGTAAACTGCGCTGTCTCCATGTGGATGGTACTTAGCTAGCACCTCTCCCACTACGGCTGCTGATTTTCTGAATCCACCTGAGGATTTTAGTCCGATTTCGTTCATGGCGAATAAAATACGTCTGTGTACAGGCTTAAGTCCGTCTCTTACATCCGGAAGCGCACGTGAAACGATAACGCTCATGGCGTATTCCAAATATGAAGTTTCCATTTCTTCAGAGATATTTGCCGGATTTACTTTTCCTGCTGGGAAGAGTTTTTGCTCGACTTCTGTCTCTTTTGTGTATTCGCTTGATCCACTTTCTTCGTTGTCTTCTTCGAGTTCCATCTCTTCTTGTTCGGTTTTTCCTTCATCTTCGATCTTTGTTTTTCTCTTCTTTTTGTCTTTGTTCTCTTCGTTTTCGTTGTTGGTTTGATCGTTTTTCTTTCTCGGATTCATTGGTATTTAGATTTAAATTTTTTTGCCGCCACATACTAGCATACTTTTACCCCTTGTAAAAGGGCTTAATTTTTGCTAAAATGATATGAATATTTCGAAATAGTAAAAACAAAAAATAAATGGACCCTAAAAGTACAACTGCCGCTGTGATTACAGATGATAAAGCTGAAGCTAAAGAAAATAAAAATGTTTTCTCTGAGACTCAAGGGCAAAATCTTGAAACTCCAGAGTGGCTTAAGGATGCTTCGCAGGCATCTAGTGGAGCTAAAATTAGTTATGGAGATGCGAAGGTTGAGATAAAGGCGGAGAGAGTTACGGCTACGGAACTTGGTGAAAATCCTGATTCTATGATTGAAGTAACGCCTTCTCTTGAAGTTGTGCAAAAGGCTGATTTTGAAGCGAAACCAAAGCTTGAAAAGGCCGGATATGATCCAAAAACTGGAAAAAAAGTTTCTCAAGATGTTTTGGCTGAGGTTCAAATTCAGCCTCAAGTTCCAAGTGTGGATCCTGCGAAAAAGAAATCCGTTTTTGACAATTTGAAATCTTTATTTGTTTCAAGTGATGCAAGCAGGAAGGATGTTGTAGCTAAGGCTGGTGAGCTCGATGCCGTAAAGGCGAAGATGTCCAATGAAGAAAGACAAAAATATATTGAAGCTGAAAAAATTTATCAACAAGGACTTTCTGCAATAAAAGATCTTATCTCTCCGTCTGCGATGGAGATAAAATATGATTCTTTATGTTTGGATGGCCTTTATACAAAATCTTTTTATGTTTATGCATATCCTCGATATTTGTATGCAAACTGGCTTTCGCCGGTAGTGAATTTTGATGTAACGATGGATATTTCTCAATTTATTTATCCTATTTCTTCAGAGGAAATAATGAAAACTTTGAGGAAAAAAGTGGCACAAATGCACTCAAGTATTCAAATATTGCAAGAGAAGGGGATTGTGCGTGATCCTGCGCTGGAAACTGCGCTTGAAGATGCGGAACAATTGCGTACGGAAATTCAAAGAGGACAGGAGAAATTTTTCCAATTTGCGCTTTATTTTACTATTTATGCAGAGGACGAAAAGAAGCTTGAAAAGGTTTCGAAACAGCTTGAAACTTTGCTTGCCGGTCGTTTGGTTATGACAAAGCGAACGCAACTTCAGGCTGAGCATGGACTAAATGCTTGTTTGCCAATGTGTTTGGATGAACTTTATGTGATTCGTAATATGAATACGAGTCCGCTTTCTACGACTTTCCCATTTTCTTCTTCCGATCTTACTTCGGATAAAGGAATTTTGTATGGATTAAATAGGCATAATGACAGTTTGATTATTTTCGATCGTTTTGCGCTCGAAAATGCGAATAGTGTCGTGTTTGCTAAATCCGGTGCCGGAAAATCTTACGCCGTTAAGCTTGAAATGCTTCGTCTTATGATGATGGGTACGGATGTAATTGTAATTGATCCGGAAAATGAGTATGAGGCGCTTGCAAATACGGTTGGAGGAACTTATTTGAGACTTAGTTTGAATAGTGATCGTAGAATTAATCCTTTTGATTTGCCTAAGCCTTTTGAGGGAGAAGATACTGCTCCTGGGGATTTGCTTAGATCAAATGTTATTACTCTTCATGGACTTCTTAAGCTTATGCTCGGAGGGGTTAATCCTGAGGAAGAATCTATTTTGGATAAGGCTTTGATCGATGTTTATGCGCTTAAAGGAATTACTATGGAGCTTACGGATCCTTCGACTTACGAACCTCCTACAATGGAGGATTTGCACAAAGTTCTTGGCTCTATGAAGGGAGCGGAATCTCTTGTTCAAAGACTTTCGAAATATACGACCGGTTCTTATGGTGGAATTTTCAATAAACCTACGAACTTGGATCTTTCAACAGGAATGATGGTCTTCTGTATTCGTGATCTTGAAGATGCCTTACGTCCTATTGCGATGTATATTATCCTTAATTATATTTGGAATAGAATTAGAAGTCAGTTAAAAAAGAGAGTTCTTGTTATTGATGAGGCATGGACGATGATGCAACATGAGGATAGCGCGAAATTTTTGGCCGGACTCGTGAAACGTGCGAGAAAATATTATCTTGGAGTTACTACTATTACGCAGGACGTTGAGGATTTCTTGAAGAGTGCTTACGGAAAACCTATTATTACAAATTCATCTATTCAGCTTCTATTAAAGCAATCTCCGTCTGCGATAGAGATGCTTGGAACTTTATTTAATCTTACCGAAGGGGAAAAATATGTCCTTCTAAATAGTGGAATCGGACAGGGACTTTTCTTCGCAGGACTCAAGCATGTTGCGATACAAATTATTGCATCTTTTATTGAGAATAAGATTGTGACTACAAATCCTGAAGAACTTTTGAAACAGAAGGAGGAGCAGTAGTACAAATTGAAAAATATTGCTAAAAAAGACGAGGATCATGATGCGAGTCTTCGCGAAGGGCGTACATGTTAGCCCGAGTGATGCGCCTATGGCGCTTTAGCTATTTTTCAATTTGTACTACTGCTCCTTTTTCACTTGTTTCAAAATTGCTCTAGGGCTTTGTCTAGCTGTTTTGTTGCATCTGTTACGGAGATGTCCGGAGCAATTCCCATTTTATTTATGTTTGTTCCTTTTGGAGTAAGCCACTCTGAAATGGTGTATTTGAAAAGAGAGCCGTCTTTGTATGTGTTCAATTGTTGAACTGTGCCTTTTCCGAATGATTTGTCTCCGACAAGTTTTGCGAGATTGTGGTCTTTTAGTGCGCCTGCCAATATTTCGGAAGCTGAAGCTGAGCCATTATTTATAAGTATGATTGTTTTGTATCCCGCAAGAAGGCCGTTTCCGTCTGTTTGATATTTGTCGATGTTTCCGTCGCTGAATTTTAATTCCACTGCGGTCTTCTTTTCTTTTGTGAATAAGCTGACGAGTTGAATTGCCGTGTCCATGTATCCTCCTGGATTATTTCTTAAATCAATTATAAATCCGGATACTTTTTTCTTGAGTAAATCGTTTGCTTGAGCCACGAAATCGCTATAAGTTTCCGCTCCAAATATATTTATTTGAATATATCCGATAGTTTTTTTGTCTTTTGTTAATGTTTTTGAAGATACACTTTTGTAGCTAATTTTTTCTCTTGTGACTTTGAATGTTTGTTCTTTTTTATTGCGAAGCATTTTAATTTTCACTACGGTTCCGGCTTTTCCTTTAATTTTTGCGGTTACTTCTTCAAGAGTTTTTCCTACGACGTTTGTTCCGTCGACTTCTATTATGATGTCATTTGCTTTTATGCCTGCTTTGTCTGCCGGCGAGTCGTTAAATGGAGATATGACTGTGATGTTTCCGTCGATTAATTCGAGGGTCATTCCGACTCCTTCGTATTCTTGTGTCGATAAACTGCCAAGTAGTTTTTCGGCTTCTGTCGGGGCTTGATAGACCGTGTAGATGTCTTTTGCTTTTTCTACCATGCCTGTGATCGCGCCATTTATTAATTCGGTGTCGTCGATTTGGTCTTTATAGTGGTAGTCTGTTTTTAGTTTGTTCCATACGTCCAAAAGTTTTGAGAATGTTGAGCTGTTTATGAGTTCTTTTTCGGTAGGAGTGTAGTTTGATTGGTTTGATTGGCTTGATTTGATTGGAGTTATATTTATCGTAAATGTCGAAGTAGGGGAATATTTGTATATTTTGTAAAGATAGTCTATTGCTTCTCCTTTTGTTATTCTTTTTGCTTTTTTGAAAGTTTCCGGATTGCTTGTTTCCTGTACTCCAAGTTCGAGAGCTTTCATTGCCACTGCCGCGGCGTCTGAAGTTTTATTTACGTCTGTGAATATGAATTTTGATTGATCAAAAAAATAGTTCACGCCGATGCCGAGAGTCTTAAACATTACAGATAATGCTTGGTATTTTGTGATTGATTGTTTTAGGTCGAATGTCGTTGAGTCGGCTTTTATAAGCCCAAAATCAAGAGCTGTCTGAAGGTATTTTGCGTAGGAAGCCGAGTCATCTGTGTTTGTAAATGGTAATTTTATCGTTGTCGATAAAGGGGCTTTTGCGTAAGTAAAAAGTATTTCGTAGAAATCCAAAGTTTTTAATCTTTCATTTGGATTTAATTTGTTCTCGGTGTATTCGGGAAGTTTGTTTGCGTCGTATAATTCTTGAATCTCCTTGTAATAGGTGTTTGTTTCCGGAACGTCGGAGTAAAATGCGAACGCGGTAGTGAATGTGTTTAGCGAAAAAATAGATGAGGCAATAATTATCGCGACAAGCTTTTTTAATATACTTTTTTGCATGGTTTTTTGTTAATGAGGTAAATTCAAAAAATGCTGTCCTATGATAGAACAGCGCTTTTAGGATGTCCAATTGTTTTTTGTGCTTATTTGTGGTATAATTCCTAGATATAAAAACAAATAAAAGTAGAGTCCCAAATGGAAGAATTGAATGAGAAGCAAAATCAGGAAATTTTAAGCGGAGTTGAGTTCAAATTTAAAAGTAAATTTGGAAAAGTCGCGAAGGTGATTATTTTGGCGGCAGTCTCTTTATCCTTGGTCGTAGGAAATTATTTTGTCGAGGCTTCTTTTGATTCTAAAAAATTGGAAGCGGAAAATGAAATTTTATCTGTAAATTATGAGGATGGCGTCGTTTTTTCGGAGGGTGGTTTGTTGCGTTTTGCGAAAGAGGGAGATAGTGGTATTAAAAATAACTTAAGTTTGATAGGGGAGAATCTAGGAAAAGATCCATATTTTTTTAAGGTCGATTCCTGAAGATTTTGGGGTAATTTTGCTTTGAGTGATGCGAAGGTGAATTTTATAATTGATAGGATTGTTATTATGCCTGATGCTAGTGCGATTGATGTTTCTTTTGATGGTAAAAAGCTTGATATTGCAAATTATGATGGGGATACATATGTGGGTATTTTGCCGAAGGATTTTGAATTTAAAAGTTATGTAGATTGGTATAGTCCTATTTTTGTTAATAGGTTGCTTGTCCCAAGAGATTCCAAGATAAGTATTTCTGTCGATAAAATTGACGACAGAACGGCAAAACTGCTTTACTCAAAGCTAATCAAGGAATTTAAATATTCCATAATTCCTCAAGTTGAAAAAGAAGATCCGTGGGCTTTTGGTAATTTGAATAAGGATAAAAAATTTCTTGAGAAAAATAAGCAAGAGGTGATTTCAAAGATTAGAAAGGCCGGAAGCTCCATAGCTGTTTCGGATTCTGGATTTGTTTCTTGGGTTACAGAGAATCTCACGTTTATTCCTGCTAAAAAGAAAGATCTTGTCTTTAATAAATTCTCTACTCGTTTGAGCGATGTGCTTTATTATTCTTCTGAGAATGATGTTGAAAAGGCAAAAAGCTCTTTGGAGGCATTTGATTTGTATCTGAAAACGTTGTCTCCTGATGTGATTTCTTCTCCGATTTTTTCCAAAATTGTGGTTGAATTCCTTCGTAAAACTCGTGTTTTCACTCTTGATGATAAGCAATATGGTATTTATAAAGCCCTTTTGGATGAGAGATTCTTGAATGGTGAAAATCAGTACAAGGCGATAGGGGATATGTGGAAAGGAGTTTACAAAGGGTTAAATGTGGGTGATGCTTACGCAAAAATGGCTTTTGATTCGTATTACGATAAATTGGATAAAGTGCTTGGAAATAAAGGAAATCTTGATTTTTATCAGCCTTTTGTTGTTTATCAAAATCAGCTTTTCGATAATCTTTTTATGAAATATCCTGTTTTTTATAAGGATGAGTATTTTACGGTAAAATCTGTGCTTGAAAAAGAACTTTTATCTCTTTATGGAGATGGTCAGCTTAAGACTGAGCTCGAACAAGATCTTATAAGTGATAAAATTGATTTCTTGAAGAGACTTGTGAAATTTTTCTTTGAAGGAAAAGTTGCCGTTGCGGATGCGAAAAAGATTGTTTCTTCTCTTTTTTCTCAGGTGAATGCTCTTATGCCTGCTGAAAGTAGCGATGTAGCAGTGATTGCTGTTTTTGAAGCTCAGCTAAAAGATCTTGGAAATTTCTGGGGATATTTGAATACTCCGGAATATTCAAATTCTACAGCTTATGGGCCTACTCATAATGAAAGATATAGCGCTTACGTAGAAGATAAAAATAAAATTTGGGATATTATGAGTCTTAAGGCTGACGTTCTTGGAGGTGAAAATGTTAAAGAGAAATCTGTTGAAGAGGTTGAAAATGAAGTTTTGGCCGCTTTTGCTGAAGTGAAAGATGTTTCTGATTTAAAAATAGGTAAGATTCAGGATCCTAAAGAGCGATATGTTCCTGTTGACGGTATTGCCGGTGGATATGCGTTTACGGCTTCTTATGATAGGGAAAAAGTGATTTTGAAGGATGTTGTGGCTTATGGCGAGACATTGTCTGACAAGCCTATGAAAATAGATAATTTACTCCCTGTTTTGAAGAGTAAATTTGCGAATTTTACGCCTGATGTAGAGCCTAAAAATGATAAGCAGAGAGAGGAAAGTTATGCTCAAAGATTTGCGAGAACTTATGTGTCCAAGGAGGTTGCGAAGGCCGGATTTGTGGTCAGTCTTGAAAATATTTCTATAGTGGATGAAGTTTCGGCTATTTATAGGGTTTCAGATGTTATTCTTGAAGGATATGCGGAAGTAAAAGTGACTTTTGATTTTGTTGCAAATGGAGAAAAGGCTAAAAATGTTTATCTTCTTATAAATAAAAATTCTCTTGTTATGGAAGGTGAATATACTCTTGAAGAACTTGCTCAAGTTGTGATCGCGGAAAAGGATTTTACGGGGAAGATTGAGAGATAATTTTCCGTATTTATTATAGTCCAGACACGCTGCGCAAAGCCCAGCGGCTTTGCTTGCTATCCGTCGAAGCTTTTATTTGTGTTATTCTACGCCGCAAGGGCTCGAATAACACAAAACCATGCTAAAAGCTTCTAGGAATGTCTGGACTATAATAAATACTGAAAACTTAAATTTCAAATCTTTATTGAAAATCCTCATCTTTTATAACTTTCCATGCCTATGCTCAAATCGCACATTTACATTCTAAATTTCACGTGCTAGAATCTTTCTGCTTTAAGATTTATTAAAGGTTCAATTTTTTATGGTAGATACAAAAGAAAATAAAAAATCTTCAGGAAATTACGGCGCTGATCAAATCCAGGTTTTGGAAGGACTTGCGGCTGTCCGAAAACGTCCGGGAATGTACATCGGTTCTACTGATGTTACAGGTCTTCATCATCTTGTTTGGGAAATTGTTGACAATGCTATTGATGAATCGATGGCTGGATTTTGTAATAATATTTCAATCATTATTCATGCAGATGGAGCGCTTAGTGTAGAGGATGATGGGCGTGGTATTCCAGTTGATAAGCAAAAGCAGACTGGCAAAAGTGCACTTGAAACAGTTCTTACCATTCTTCATGCCGGAGGAAAATTCGGAGATGGTGGCTATAAAGTTTCCGGAGGACTTCACGGAGTTGGAGTTTCTGTTGTTAATGCGCTTTCTACAAAGTTGGTGGCTGAAGTTTACAGGGATGGAAATGTTTACATGCAGGAATATAAAAAAGGAGATGCCGTTGCGGAAGTGAAGGTTATGGGGAAGACTGAAAAACAAGGTACAAAAATTCTTTTTTATCCTGATGATGGTATTTTTGATACTGTTGTTTTCGATTTTAATACGATTTTGGCAAGGCTTAGACAGCAAGCATATCTTACGAAAGCTGTGCAAATTTCACTTTTGGATGAAAGAGAAGAAGGTAGAAAATATTCTTTCTATTTTGAAGGAGGAATCAAGTCTTATGTCGAGCATTTGAATAAGAGCAAGGAAAACATCGGAGGAATTTTCTATATTGAAAAGACTATGCCGGAGGGTGTTGTTGAAATTTCGCTTCAGTATAACAATACTTTTCAAGAAACTATTTATACTTTTGCGAATAATATTCATACGGTTGATGGAGGAAGTCATCTTACCGGTTTCAAGGCGGCGCTTACGAGAACAATAAATGCTTATGCTAGGAAATTTGAAGTTTTGAAAGAGAAAGATGATAATTTGCTCGCTGATGATGTCCGCGAAGGGCTAACGGCTGTACTTTCTGTGAAGCTTGCCGATCCTCAGTTTGAAGGTCAAACAAAAGCGAAACTTGGAAATGCTGAAATGAGAACTGCTGTTGAAGCGGTGTTTAATGAGGCTTTTAATCAATATTTGGAAGAAAATCCGAATGATGCGAGAGGTGTTATTGGAAAGTGTTTGTTGGCTTCCAGAGCTCGTTTAGCGGCTCGTGCGGCGAGAGACACTGTTATTAGAAAAGGTGCGCTTGAAGGAATGACACTTCCTGGAAAACTTGCGGATTGTTCGAACAAAGATCCTGCAAATTGTGAATTATTCGTAGTTGAGGGAGATTCTGCTGGAGGTTCTGCGAAACAAGGAAGAAACCGTGATATTCAGGCTATTTTGCCACTTAAAGGTAAGATTTTGAATGTTGAGCAATCACGACTTGATAAAATTCTTGCAAATAATGAGGTTAAAAGTTTGATTATTGCGATTGGAGTTGGAATTGGAGAAAGTTTTGATATCGAAAAACTTCGTTATCATAAAATTGTGATCATGACTGATGCCGATGTCGATGGAGCACATATTAGAACTCTTATTTTGACTTTGTTCTACAGGTATTTCAAGAAATTGATTGAAGATGGTTATATTTATATTGCGCAGTCACCACTTTACAAGGTTGCTGTTGGTAAATCATTGAAATATGCTTATAACGATAAGGAGAAAGAGGATATTTTGGCTGGACTTTCGAAGGATGCGAAATATTCTATACAGCGTTATAAAGGTCTTGGAGAAATGAATCCTGAACAGCTTTGGGAGACGACTATGGATCCTGAGAAGAGATTGCTTCTTCGTGTCACTATTGATGATGCTGAGAGAGCTGATGCTGTTTTTGATACACTCATGGGAGCTGAGGTTTTGCCTAGAAAGAAGTTCATCCAGGCATACGCAAAAAAGGTGAAGAATTTGGATATCTAAAACTTCCCTTGCGTTTCCGAGAAACTTGAATATAATTCTTTTGCTTAATATTATAATAATCTATGAGAGTTACAGTCTGGAAAAACGAGAAAGAATCTAACGAAAGACTTGTTACAAGATTCAACAAAAAGGTTCAAGCAAGCCGAAAACTCTTGAAAGTCCGTTCGGGGAGATACAACAAAAAAGCTCCGACAAAGAGGCTTAAAAGAATTGTTGCGGTTATGCGTGAATCTTATCGGTCTCAAAAAGAGAAGAGCAAGTTTTACTAAGATGCAAATTTGCGAACTACTTAAAAGCGGATACTCCAAAATTTCTTTGGTTAAGGAAGCCGCTTTTCTTGACAGAGAGGTCATTTTAGCGCATTTGCTTGGTGTTTCTAAGGAATATCTTTTGGCGCATGGAGACGAAGAGGTGTCAGGTGAGGATGCGTTAGTTTTTTATTCTTATGCGGATCGAATTGCTTTGGGAGAGCCGGTTGCTTATATAACTTGTCATAAGGAGTTTTATGGCAATGATTTTTTTGTGGATAAACGCGTGCTTGTGCCAAGACCTGAAACTGAAATGATAGTTGAAATGGTTATTAAATTTATTGAGGGGGTTGTGAAATATGTAGATGGAAGTCAAAAATTGAAACTTGTGGACGTAGGAACTGGAAGTGGGTGTATTGCTATTTCTATCGCGAAGCATTTTCAGGAATACTTGGATGATCCTTTGGATGAGGTGTTTGCGGTGGATATAAGTGAAGATGCGCTTGAGGTTTGCAAAATCAATATTGATCAGCATGGACTTGAGGATAAAGTTCAGGCTTTCCAGAGTGATTTACTTGAATTTTTGGAAGACGGAGAGGTTTGTGATATTATTGTTGCGAATTTGCCTTATATTGGAGAAGTTGAAAATAGATTTGTTGAAAAAAATGTTGAAGAATTTGAGCCGAATGTGGCACTTTTTGGTGGATATGATGGCTTAGAGTTGTATAAAAAAATGTTTCAACAGATTAAGGAAAAGGAGGTGAAGTTTAAGCTAATGATTGGAGAATTTGGCTTTGCACAGGGAGAAAAGATGGGAGAGTTGTTGAGTAAATATTTTGAACAAGATGAGTGGGGGATTGAGGAAGATTTGGCTGGAATTGAAAGGGTGTTCGTTGTTAAGAAAAAACATTAAAATTAAATTATGCTGTTCGATAAGCTTGAAAAAATAGATAAGGAGTACTTGGATATTCAAAATCAATTGTCTGATCCTTTGGTTACTTCTGATTTGGGAAAGTACAAAGCTTTGTCTAGGAAATATAAGATTTTGGAGAAGGCGCATGTTTTGACGCTTGAATATAGAAAAGTTTTGAATGCGAAGGCGGATGCGGAGGAAATGTTGGCGCAAGAAAAAGATAGTGAAATTAGGGAGATGGCGGAGTTGCAAAAGAGTGAAGCTGATATGAGAATTATTGAGCTTGATGAGCTTGCGAAGCTTGAAATTTTGCCGAAAAATCCTGATGATGCGAGAAATTGTATCATTGAAATTCGTGCTGGAGCTGGTGGAGATGAGGCGGCAATTTTTGCCGGAGAGCTTTCTAGAATGTATTTTCGTTTTGCTGAAAATCATGGGTTTAAGGTAGAGATTATGGATAAAAGTGAGGGGGATCCTGGATGTATCAAGGAAATTGTTTTTTCTGTGATGGGTGAGAATGCTTATGGAGCTTTGAAATATGAAAGTGGCGTGCATCGCGTTCAGAGAGTTCCCGTGACGGAAAGCCAAGGGCGAATTCATACTTCTGTGGCCAGTGTTGCGGTTCTTCCTGAGGCCGAAGAGGTTGATGTGAATATAAATTTAAATGATTTGAGAATCGATGTTTATCGTTCCGGTGGATCTGGAGGACAGAGTGTAAATAAGACTGAATCAGCGGTTCGTATTACGCACGTTCCGACTGGAGTTGTGGTTACTTGTCAGGATGAAAGGTCTCAGATTAAAAATAGAGCGAAGGCGATGAAAGTTCTTTTGACTAGATTGTATGATCTAGAAGAGGAAAAGCTTAGGAAAGAGCGTGGAGATGATCGTGCGAGTCAGATTGGGACTGGAGATAGAAGTGATAAAATTCGAACTTACAATTTTCCTCAGGATCGAATTACGGATCATCGAATTCACAAAAGTTGGAGTAATATTCCTGCGATAATGGAGGGAGAAATCGAGGATATTGTTGAAAGTCTTCACCTTGCGGATCAGGAACAAATGCTTGAGAAGGTGGGGGAGAAATAATTTTATGCTACGAAGTGGCATCCAAGGGATTTTTTCCTTTTGTATGCGGCTTTTAGGATGAGGAGGGAGGTTGTTGCCATGTTTAGCGTCTCTGCGATTTCTTGGTTTGTTCCGTTCATTTTTTTGAGTTCTTTTGTGATGTGTTCTATCTTTGGGATGGCTTCTTTTTTGATCCTCTTGAGGTTTCTTACGATTCCGGCGTATTCCCACATTATATTTTTTATCTCTTTTTTTAGCTTTTCTGCGAGGATTGTTTCGTTTGTGTTTTTTCTTAGGATTTTTGGTGCATCGAATTTTGTTTGTTTGATCTTTTGGTTTGGAGTGAGATTTTTGGCTACCTGATTGCTAAAAACCAATGCTTCCAAAAGTGAATTTGAGGCTAGTCTGTTTGCTCCGTGTACTCCAGTGTACGAAACTTCGCCGAATGCGAATAGGTTTTTTACGCTTGTTTGTCCGTTTAAATCGACTTCAATTCCTCCGCATTCATAATGAGCCGCAGGTGTTACAGGAATCAAATCTTTTGCCATGTCTATCTTCAGTTTTTTCAGCTTTTCGTATATTTGAGGGAAGCGTTTTTTTAAATATTCACGTGATTTGTGACGTATGTCTAAGAAAACTTGTCCAGTCTTTTGTTGTTGATAAATTTCTCGTGCGACGATGTCTCGAGGGGCAAGATCTTTTAATGGATGGGCATTTTTCATAAAATTTTCTCCTTTTTTATTTACTAATTTTGCACCTTCTCCGCGGACGGTTTCTGAAATTAAAAATTTCGGAAATGTGTTTTTGTTTAACGCTGTTGGATGAAATTGTATAAATTCTATGTCTTTCATTTTGCAGCCGATTTGGCTTGCCATTGCGGTTCCATCCGCTGTTGCGATTTGTGGATTTGTTGTTTGTAAAAATAATTGTCCTACTCCTCCGGTTGATAAAATTGTTTGATCTGCCAAAATATTTTCTATTTTATTTCCTCGAATTATTTGTGCGCCGATGCATGTGTCATTATAAAGCTCGCTTCGGCTCACAACTGGCAAAGCCAGATTGTTCGCCTTGCTGCGCGCTCGCGCCGTGCGCTCGCCAAAAAAACTCTTTTGCGTAAGTAATCTTAGTGCAAATGCATCTTCCAAAATTGTGATATTTGGATGTTCTTTTACGCGTTTTACCAAAATTCTTTCAATCTCTTTTCCTGTGTAGTCTCCCACAAATGCGATTCTTCTTTCTGAGTGTCCGCCTTCTTTTGTAAGAGAAAGTTTGCCGTTTTCTTTTTGGAATTCGACTCCTAAATCTATCAATCTGTAGATTGCGTCTGCGGAATTTTTCACCATGAATTCAACGGCTTTTTTGTTGTTGTGATATGATCCGGCTTTCAGTGTATCCTCAACGTGTTTTTCAAAATTGTCAGTTTGGTCTAGTACTGCCGCGATTCCTCCTTGTGCGAAGTTTGTATTTGAATCGATTAATTTTTTCTTTGTGACGATTGTCACTTTGCCTTTTTTGGCTGCTTGTAAGGCAAAATTCAATCCTGCAATTCCAGATCCGATTACTAAGAAATTTGTTTGCATGGTTGCATTATAGCATTTGTTGATAGAAGAAGTTTAGACGGTTTTTGATATTTGCCAAAAAGCGAATTAGGTTTGTGAGTCGTCGGCACTGATGAATTAGAATTGGTTTTGAAGTTTTGGCAAATTTCGGTTTGAAGAAAAATCGTCATATTCCTTAAGCTTATTCTTTTGACAATCGCTTAGTTTAGGGTAAAATCCGTGTTTGTATGATAAAGAAAAAAGAAAAAATGATGAAACCGGAACTTCTTGCTCCAGCAGGAAATTTGGAGAAGGTGAAAATCGGGCTTATGTATGGCGCGGATGCGTTTTATATGGGGATGCCAAGTTTTAGTATGAGAAGTCGTACAAATAATTTTACGCAGGATTCTTTGATGGAAGCTGTTGATCTTATTCGTAAAAACCATAAGACTTTGTACATGACGATGAATATTTATCCTCGTGGAAATAAAATTGATGCGTTTAAAAAGCATTTGGCCTTTGTACGTGAAACTGTGAAGCCTGATGCCATTATCGTGGCTGATCCGGGTGTTTTTGAGCTTATAAAGGAGCATTATCCTGAGGTTGTTTTGCATATGTCTGTGCAAGCGAATGTTTTGAATTATCGTGCTGTTGAATTTTGGCGTAAACAAGGTGCGGAAAGAATTATTTTGCCGAGAGAACTTATGCTTTCTGAGATAAATGAAATTCATCAAAATGTTCCAAATGTTGAACTTGAATTTTTCGTACATGGAGCGATTTGTATGGCGTACAGTGGAAGATGTTTGCTTTCGAATTATATGACGGGTCGTGATAGTAATCAGGGGATTTGTGCGCATAGCTGTAGATGGAAATATAAAGTTTATTTGGAAGAGGAAAAACGTCCGGGAGAAATGATTCCTGTGGATGAAGATGAACATGGAACGTATTTTATGAATTCAAAGGATATGTGTTTGTTGCCTCACATAAAGGATTTGTATGATTCTGGAATTTGTAGTTTTAAAATTGAGGGAAGAAATAAAAGTGAATATTATTTGGCGACTGTCGTAAAGGCTTATAGAAAGGCGATTGATGAGATGTTGGCCGGTAAAGAATTTGATAAAACTTTGATAGATGAGGTTGAATCGACTGCAAATCGTGGCTTTATTCCTGGATATCTTTTTGGTTTCCCTGCGAAAAATGATATTCGTTATGATGCCGGCAATCCTTTGCAGAAAAAGAAATTTATGGGAATGGTTTTGGAAGAAAAAAATAAAACTGATTATGTCGTGGACATCAAAAATAAATTAAATGTTGGGGAAATTTTGGAAGTGATGACTCCTGATGAAAATTTCGAAGTTGAGGTTTCTGCGATTTCTGATGTAGATGGAATTGCGCTAACTGAAGCCCACGGTGGAGCAGGAAATAGAATTCTTACATTCAAAGGAAATAAGAAAAATATTCCGGTGTATGCGATGCTTCGAATGAAATGCTAAAGAATTTCAAAAAACACGTACTACTGCGTCAACTTCGTTGCTCTCTCCTCGTCGTACATGTTTGTACGGCTGTGTCGCGAGCTCCTTGTTTCCTTGTATTACATTGTTTTTTTAAAATTCTCTGAGATCGTTTTTATAAGTTTCTTTACGTCTTTTTCTTTGTCGTCAGATCTTTTAAGGATGATGTCTGCGTTCTCTTTGTAGGTCTTGTGACGGGTTTTGTAAAGTTCTTTCATTTCTGACAGGAGTGTTTTTTGGCTTGTTAATGCTGGGCGTGTTTTGTTGGAATGTTTTTTGTTTGATTCTGTGATTTTTTTTGTGCAATTTTCTGGAGTGTCTTGCAAATAGATTACAAAGCAATTTTGGTTTATTAATTTCGCGTTTTTTTCTTGGATTATTGCTCCGCCACCGAGAGATAAAATTGTTAATTTTTCTTTTGCGGATTTTTTTGTTTCTAATTTTTTTATCAATTTTTCTAAAACTTCACTTTCGATTTTACGAAAAGATTCCCATCCTTTTTTTTCGACTAAATCTTTTATTGTCGATTTTATTTTTTTCTCAATTTCTTGGTCTAAATCGTAAAATTTTACTCCAAGTTTCTCGGCTAGGATCTCGCCGATTTTTGTCTTGCCGCTGCCACGAAGGCCTGTTAAAGCTATTATCATTTATGGTCGAAATATTTTACGAATGAGAGGACTACTATTACCGCTAATAATGATGTGATCCCACTTACTGCGATTGGGATATCATATCCAAATTTTTCTCCGATAGGACCGAAGAATGCAGAAGAAATCGCTCCTCCGATTGCTGAAACAAAATTTATCATTCCGGTGTTTCCGCCGATTCTTTCCATGTTGAATATTTTTGAAACACCATAATATAAGAAGAAGAAAAATGCTGAGTCTCCTATTTCATGAATAGTTCTAAATAAGAATGATATTTCTACGATTTTTATTGTCATCAAAATGTGACCGAATCCACTTAAAATTAATCCGAAAAGAAGTATGTTTTTTGCTTTCCAGTTTTTTAATTTTTTTGAAATGATTAAACTGCTTATTGCCATTGGTAAGATCGCAAGTCCCATGTACAAGCCAGTTTGAAGGGATGAAAGGTGCAATGTTTCTTTTAAAAATAATCCATAAGATGTTCCTTCAACTCCGAAATGAATTGCGAATAGGGCTATTACTAGAAGAAAAACGAGTACGTCTTTTTTGAATATGTCTTTTTTGTAATGTATGATATCGAATTTTGTAGTGTCATTTTTTGGAAGAATGAAAAATCCTAAAATTGCTAGAATTAAGAAAATTATTGCGACTACATCGAATATGATTTTATAGTCTACGTTTGCTCCGATTACGTAGCCTGTAAGCATGATTCCAAGCGAAATAGTGAGATAATTGAAGCTTTGAAATGTTCCTAAATGTTTATTGAAATTTGCTGATTCTGCTGTTCTGTAAAAAAGGCTATCTGAAGAAGAATCATATATTTTTAAACTTACTCCTATTAATGCTGACAAGATTAATAGGAGGGGGAATGATGTCGTAGAGGCCATCCCAAAATAGAATACTGCGGCGAGGACTAGTGAAATTGATATTAAAGTTTTTGAGTTGAATCTGTCGTTTGAAAGTCCGGATGGCAAGATTGTCAGGATACTTGAGAAGGAATTTACTGAGAAGAATGTGCCTATTTCAAGTCCTGACATTCCTATTGATGCAAAGTAAATTCCCCAGAAAAAAAATAAGGAAGTTTTTAGCATTCTTACTATGCCGTTGAATACTGAGATTGTTATGATTGATCTTGTCATTTTTGTAATTTTGATAAGTCTTTCCAAAATGTTGGATAACTTTTCGAAACGCATTTTGGATTTTCGATTTTTAGCTTTGGTATTTTACTCTTTAATACTCCAAATGCCATGGCAATTCTGTGATCGTTGTAAGTGTTTATGGAGATAGTGGATAGTGCTATTTTTGAAATTAAATTTGGATTTCCGTGAATTTCTATAAAATCTTTCCCTGTTTTTACTTTTATTCCGAATTTTTTTATTTCATTTTCGAGTGCCTGTAGACGGTCTGTTTCTTTGATTCGTAAATTACCAATATTTGTTATTTTTGTGACTCCATTTGCAAACATTGCAAGGACTGAAAATGTCATAACAAGGTCTGGAGTCTCGTTCATGTTCACATTGCTTAAAGGCTTGAGGGTGCGTGTTCCTTCAATTTCTGTGCAATTTTTGTGTTCAGTGGTTTTGCATCCCATTTTTGATAAATATTCCAAAAACTTTATGTCACCTTGAATTGAGTTTTTTGTGAGGTTTTCGAGTATTATTTTTTTGTCAGGATTCAGTGCGGCGTATTCTCCGATGTATGAAGCTGATGATGCATCACTTTCGACTGTGAATTTTTTTAAATTTTCATTCTCAAACTCTTTTATAAGTTTTTTTGTGATTTTTACATAAGGTTTTGAGCAAAGTTTTTTTTCTATTTCTATCGTCGTTTTGTTCTTTGTAAATTTTGCAATCATTAACAATGCAGAAATATATTGGCTACTAATATCTCCACGAATTTTTATTTTTCCGCCCGTAAGTTCTGATGGATATATCTTGATTGGGGGACAATCTTTTTTCTTTCCGCCCAGGGTCTCTATTTTTGCTCCGAGCTGATTTAGCGCTGACGTAAGCTCTTTTATTGGGCGTTCGTTCATTCTTTCATCCCCAGATATCGTTATTGTTTTTTTGTTAAGTTGATTTATTTTTAATGCACAAAATGCTGTTAAAAATCTTGTTGTTGTTCCGGCATTTCCTGTGAAAATTTTTATGTTTTTATTTTTTAGTGCATTTATTAGATATCGGGTGTCATCGCACTTTGGAATATTTTTTAGTTTTATTTTTTTGTCATGAAGTGCCGCAAGGATCATTGCTCTTGCGGCAATGCTTTTTGAGCCCGGTGCTAAAATTTTTATAGTTTTTTTTGAGGACATTCTTTACAGTTTTGTGATTTTTTCTTTGTGTACAATTGCTTTTCCTATCTTTTTTGCGAAGATAAAATTCATAAAGTCTCCGGATCTTTTTTTGTCACTCAAGATATCTTTTGTTTCAGGTTTTTTCATGCTTGTGATTGGTAGTCCAGCTTTTTTCAACAATGCTTTTATTCTTTCTGCTTCTTTTTCTTTCATGATTTTTTGTTCTACTGCTAGCTTGTTTATTATTACCATGCCGATGCTTATCGCGAATCCATGTAAAAGTGTGTAATTCGACATTTTCTCTAGTGCATGCCCAAAAGTATGACCATAATTTAATAAAATTCTTTCATTAGTTAATTCTTTTTCATCTCTTTCAATTATTTTTACTTTAATTTTTATTGATCTTTCAATGATGTATTCCAGTGCCTTTGTTTCTTTTTCTAATATTTTTTCGAGATTTTTTTCTATGTATTTGAAAAGTTTTTTATCTTTTATTACTCCGTATTTTATTATTTCGGAAAGTCCGTTTACTATTTGATTTTGTGGAAGTGTTTTTAAATAATTAATGTCTACAAAGACTGCTTTTGGTTGAGAAGTAGTGCCTATTAAGTTTTTTCCTCCTTCAAGGTCTACTCCTGTTTTTCCGCCAATGGCGGAGTCTACCATTGCGAGGAGTGTTGTTGGAATTTGTATATAGGGGATTCCTCTCATGAAAATTGAGGCTAAAAATCCACCGATATCTCCGGCAACTCCACCTCCTAAAACTATAAGAGCCGAGTCTCTGTCGAAATTTTTTGCTATCATTTCTTCTGCTAATTCTGCAACCGTTTCAAGTGTTTTTGATTTTTCTCCTTGATTGAATGATATTATTTCGGCATTTATTTTATTTTTTTTCAAAAATTTTAGTAAAGAATCTCCGTAAATTTTTTTAGTTTTTGAATCGGTAAGAATTGCGTATTTTGTTCCGATTTTATTTTCCTTCAAAAACTCAGGAAGAGAATCTATGCAATTTTCTTTTATAAAAATCATGTATTTATCTCGTTGACGACGAGCTATTTTTACTTTGATTTTTGGCATATGGATCAGGTTAATTTATTGCATGGTTTTTCCTACAGCTTTTATTATCGGGTCTGAATTTTTTAGTAATTTTTTGAATTCTTCCGGAGTTAATTGTTGTTGTGCGTCTGATAATGCTTCTTTTGGATTTGCATGTACTTCAATAATAACTCCATCTGTACCACATGCGATAGATGCTTTTGTCATTGGTTCGATCAATGATTTTTTTCCTGTTCCATGACTTGGATCGACAATGATTGGGAGGTGCGAAAGCTCTTTCACAAGCGGTACTGTCGCAAGCGCGAGAGTGTTTCTGGTTTCTTTTTCAAATGTTCGGATTCCTCTTTCACATAAAATTACATTTGGATTTCCGTATACAAGAATATATTCAGCGGCAAGTAATAATTCTTCTATTGTTGCTGAAAGTCCACGTTTTAAAAGTATAGGTTTTTTGATTTTTCCAAGTTCTTTTAGTAATTGGAAATTTTGCATGTTTCGTGCGCCGACTTGAATAATGTCGCTGTATTTACAAATTTCATCTAAAAATCTTATGTCTGTTACTTCTGTAACAACGCCCATTTTGTATTTGTCTGCAACGCGTTTTAGGATTTTTAATCCTTCTATTTCAAGTCCTTGAAAAGCGTATGGGCCTGTTCTTGGCTTGAATGCGCCTCCTCGAAGTAAATTTATTCCCATTTTTGCGAGTGGTTTTGCTACTGCTTCCATTTGTTCTTCGGATTCAACTGAGCATGGTCCTGCGATTATTGCGAATGTTTTTGGATCTCCGATCTTTACTCCGTTTACTTTGATTATTGTTGGAGTTGTTTTTACTTCTTTGCTTACGAGTTTGAATGGGCTTACTACTCGCATTACTTTTTCTACGCCATCAAGAGCTTCCAGATGTTCAAGGCTTAAAGATCTTTCTTCGCCGATTACGTTTATTACTGCACGTTCGATCCCGAAGGAAAGAAGTGGTTCAAGTCCTTTTGCTTTTAATTCTTTAACTATTTTTTCAGCGCTTTGTTTTGATGCGCCTGCTTTCATTACTATAATCATTTTTGTGGGGGTATAAGAATATAAAAAAATCTCCTGCCGGGCTTAGCAGTGAGATAATATGGCTTATGTTGCAACGTTTATCTCACGCTAAGGATATAAAGTAAATAAGCATACAAGTCAGAAACCCATTGTAGTGGATTTTTGAAAACTGCTATTTTTACTTTTGATTCTTGCATGTACGTTGTAAAGTAAGACAAGTTAGATGTTACTTTACTTTTCGATAAAGTCAAATTTTTATGAAGAAAATAGTCGGAATTATAGGTGGAAAAGGTAGGACTGGAAGCCAATTTGCAGGGTTTTTCAAGAAAATGGGGTTTGATGTTATTGTGTCTGATATCGGCACAAAACTTTCCAATAAAGATCTTATTAAAAAGGCTGACATTGTTGTTTTTAGTGTTCCATTTGAAAAAAGTGTTCAGATTATGAAGAAGGAAATTTTGGCTTGTACAAGGAAAGATCAGATAGTGATGGATTTGAGTTCGTTAAAGAAAAATCAGGTTGAGGTTATGAATAAATCTAAAGGAAATGTGATAGGAATTCATCCTTTATTCGGTCCAACCACTAATAAAAAGAAAGATTTGAATGTTGTTTTTTGTGCTGGTAGATGCGATAAAAAAGTGTTTGCACAAATGAAAAAACTTTTTGAAAAATTTGGTTTTAATGTGATAGTGATGACTCCGGAAGAACATGATAAAGCGATGGTGCTTGTTCAAGTGATTCCTCATTTGAAAATAATTTTGGCCGGTGAACTTATGAAATTTTCAGGGATTAATCCTGAAAAATTTTATGATATCGGTACGCCGATGTACAAGGTGGAAATGAGTTTTATTGGAAGAATCTTTGCTCAAGATCCGGGGCTTTGTACTGCTATTATTGTGAACAATCCTTATTCAAAAGATTTGATAAAGTTCTTTGGGAAAATTTCTAAAGTTTACGAAAAACTTATTTTGAAAAATGACATAAAAGGTCTTTCAAAAAGGTTTGTTGATGTGAGTAAATTTCTTGGAGATTTTCCTAAAACAGCTTTAGATGAAAGTGAAAAAATTATTAATAAAATGTAGCTTATGTTAATTGATACTCATGCGCATGTAACGTTTGATGAACTTGTCTCTCAAGGTATCGAAAATGTGATTAATAGGGCAAAAAGTGTTGGGGTTGGGAAAATTATAAATATAGGGTGTGATATAAAATCTTCTGAAGATACCGTGAAATTTGCTGATGAAAATGAGATTTTTTATGCGACAGTTGGGTTACATCCTTATGATGCGGGGCAGGCGAGTGATGAGTTAATGGATGAATGGAAAAAACTTATTCTTGAAAATAAAAAAATTGTTGGGGTTGGGGAATGTGGGTTGGATTATTTTAAAGCGAAAATTCCGCAGGATGTGCAGAAGTCTGCTTTTAGGCTTCAAATAGACCTTGCGAAGAGTGTTGGTGTTCCGTTGATTGTGCATTGTAGAGATGCTTACGAAGATTGTTTGGAAATTTTGGATGAAAAATTTGATTGGGATGGCAAAAATATTGGTATAGTTTTTCATTGTTATAGTGGTACTTTGGAATTTGCTGAAAAATTGTGGGGAAGGGGGATTGTGACTTCTTTTACGGGCATCGTGACTTATCCAAATGCGAAGGATGTGCAAGAAGTTGCCCGAAATGTGCCTATGGATATGTTTATGGTTGAAACCGATTGTCCTTATCTTGCTCCACAAAAGTTTAGAGGACAGACAAATGAACCTGCTTTTGTTTCAGAGGTTGCTCAGAAAATTGCTGAGATAAAAGGAATTTCTTATGAAGAAATTTGTGAAAAATCTACGGAGAATGCAAAACGATTTTTCGAGAGATTATTTTAGGTATTAATTAGTTGAGAGGGGTTTCTTGTTGACTAGGCTCTTTGTTATGTTATTATGCGCTCTTGTTTTATTTAAAAAATCTATGGGAATGGAATTTGCAGACAGAGAGGTTGAAGAATTTGGATTTTCCGAGGAGGATATTGGTCTTCCTATTTATATTAATGGGGAAGAGGGTTTTAAAATTTCACATGTGTTTTCTTCTGGAGAAATTGAGGTTACTCCCGCGGAGAGATATTTGTTTCTAGCTGAGGGGCAAGGATTTAATATTATGAGAGGGGTTGAGAAGGATGAATTGTATGCTGTTTTTAGGTTTGATAACGGAAAATCTTTGAAAGTTGAAATAAAGGGTTTTGATGTTAATGGTAAGAAGCTCTTGGAAGCTTCTATTCTTTCCTCTGATTTTCAGGTGCAGAATTGATTGCTTGAATGATTTCTTTGTATTTGGTTGGGGTCATTTGATTTGTGAATCCGAGTTTCTCGGCTTCTTTAGCGCGTTTTTCTGCGTGGCTGACTTTACGAAGTTCGCCTGAAAGACCTACTTCCCCGTAAATAATTGTGCTTGGTGAAACTGGTTTTTTTGTATGGGATGATACTATTGCCATGAGTACTGCGAGGTCTGCGGCAGGTTCATTTAAGCGAATCCCTCCGACTATATTTATGAATACATCTTGTGTCTGGAGATTTATTTTTGCATGTTTCTCCAAAACGGCTATGAGGATTTGTAGGCGATTCAGGTCGAAACCGTTCGCTGTGCGTTTTGGATATCCGAATGGACTGGTTGAGGCAAGGGCTTGCACTTCAACCAAAAAGGGTCTTGTTCCTTCCATTGCGACTGTTATTACACTTCCGATTGCGTCTTTTTTTCTGCCTTCTAAGAATTGTTCTGATGGATTTTTCACTTCTGTCATTCCTTTTTCTGTCATTTCAAAAATTCCCACTTCGTTACATGAGCCAAATCTGTTTTTTGAAGTTCGTAGCATTCTGAATTGTTGGAATCTGTCGCCTTCAATTTGCATTACTGTATCTACCAAATGTTCCAAAACCCTTGGTCCTGCGAGGTTTCCGTCTTTTGTAACGTGACCAATTAGCATGACTGCAATGCCTGAAGTCTTGGCGACTTCCATTATTTGTTCTGTACAATACCTGACTTGAGTTATTGAGCCTGCTGATCCCGGAATATCGATGCTGGAGATTACTTGAATCGAGTCGATTATGACAAAATCCGGTTTTTCTTTTCGAATAGTTTCTAGCGTTGTTTCCAGATTGTATTCGTTTATGGCCGTGAGCTTTTCTTCGTTTAGATTTAGTCTTTGTGCTCTTTCGGCGATTTGATCTACGGATTCTTCTCCGGAAACAAGTAAAACTTTTTTGATTTTTGAAATATTATTTGCGATTTGAAGGGTGAGGGTTGATTTACCAATTCCTGGCTCACCACTGAGTAAAATCAAACTTCCCGCAACAATCCCTCCGCCTATTACGCGGTCAAATTCTTCAATTCCCGTGAGGAATCTGGAGATTGAGGTTTTGTTTGTATTGAGTGAAGAAGGGGATAGTGCTGATATTTTTAGAGATCTTGGTGTCGATGAAATTCCTTGTTTTATCGGTTTCCCGACATTTATGACATCTTCCATAAAAGTATTCCATGCGTCGCAGTTTGGACATTTCCCGACCCATCTTTGGCTTTCGTGGCTACAATTTGAGCAAATATAGACAGTTTTTAATTTCATAATTGAGGATTAAACTGCCTACAGTATAGGTGAGTATACGCTCACCGTCAAGGTGGATTGTGTTGACGATTGTATGGAAAAAATGTTTTAGCCTAATTCTGAATAGAGTTTTTCGTATTTCTCTGCCATTTTTTGAGCACTGAAGTTTTCTTTTACTCGTAAAAATCCTTTTTCTGCCATTTTTTCACGGAGAGGTGAATCGGATATGAGCGTTTCAAGGGCTTTTGCTAGCTCTTTTTCATCTTCAGCTTTGACTAATATCCCTGTTTCTCCATTTTTTATTATTTCAGGAATTCCGCCGACTGCACTTGCGATTACTGGCAGGGGAGTGATCATTGCTTCGAGATTTACTAGGCCAAAAGCCTCTCTTCGCGATGGTAAAACGAAGATGTTTGAACTTTTTAAAAGTTTTGGAATT
Source organism: Candidatus Peregrinibacteria bacterium (assembly GCA_030688025.1). Lineage (GTDB taxonomy): Bacteria > Patescibacteriota > Gracilibacteria > UBA1369 > LOWO2-01-FULL-3 > UM-FILTER-38-24. Next base: position 37,593 of record JAUYJL010000019.1, read on the forward strand.
TCTTTTCTGCGTCCTAGAAGTATCACATGATCTTCGAGTTTTAAATCTTCTATCAAGTTCTCGAGATTTTTTCGATTAGGACCTTCACCTACGATGACTAATTTTATATTTGGATATTTTTCTTTTACTTCCGATACGGCTTTTATCAAGTATTTAAGCCCTTTTCTCTCGTGAAGTTCTGCGACGGAAATTATTATTAATGTGTCTTCGTTTGCACGGAAAACTTCAGTTTTGATTTCGTGTCTGTCGTTTTCTGCGAATCGCAAGACTTGTGATTGCCACCAATCTGTGTCGATTCCGTTTTGAATTACTTCGATTTTTTCTTTGTGTTCAGGGAAAAGTTTCTTTAATAATTTTTGATTTTCCAATGAAACTGTGACTATTTTTGAAACGGCTTTAAGTCCGTATTTTTTGAATGCATTTTTAAATCCTGTGAGTTCGAATGGATCATGTTCGGTGACAATCATCGGAATTTTTGCTGATTTGCCTGCCAAAAATCCATAGCGACAGCTTGCCGGATTCCATAAATTTAAATGTAAAATGTCGATTTTTTCTTCAGCAATTATTCTTTTCAATGAAAGGTAATGAATGGGGTTGTGCTTGCTCTTTGCGTTGATTCGTATAACCTTGATTCCTTCTTTGTCGAAATTTTCTCTGAGTTTATCGAGTGATTCGTTGCTACTTAGTGCGAGGATTGGGGTAAACTTTTTTTTGTCCAAAAATTTTGCAAGCAAAAACATCTGGATTTCGGCTCCTCCTGCGAGTGGCGTGTCTGTATAAAGTAAGATTCTTTTCACGCGTGTGAGTATAGCTGATTTTTTTTTATTGATAAAGTATTGAAGAGGTGGTAACTTTTCACGTGCGAATTTGTCGCATAGTGTGGGTCAGTAGCTCAGTCGGTAGAGCAGTTGCCTCTTAAGCAATTGGTCCCGGGTTCGAGCCCCGGCTGGCCCACCATGAAAAAATTTAAACCAGTTTTCTGAAAACCGCCATACTGGAAACTGCTTTGAGTGGAGTTGGTGTTATTTCGTGGAGTGCGGCGGCGGCTTGATTCTCATTTGAAACTTCTCTAAGGACTATTCTATGGCTTTGGATGCTGGAAACGGCTATTCTTTTTCCATCTTTTGTTGTTCTGTCTGTGAGAAGCATTGTTGGGGAGCTCGGTTCGTGGGTGTGAACCACTTTTTGAATAGCTATCTGTAAGGCTGTTGCAAGGTCTAATTCTCTCATGTCTAAAGTGTATCTGCATCGTTTGCCGAAGGAGTTTACTGTTAATGGAACATTTGGATGGTCGGAGAGCTTTATTCCCGGAGTTTCAAGTACTAATTCTATTGCCGGAGTTTTTGTCTCTTCAGAAAATGATAATGTTAATCCTCTTATTATTCTTTGAGTTTCTTCGTCTTCCGTAAATAATTCCGAAAATGTATTTACTATGTTTTCTGCTGTGGCAGGGATGACGGATTGAGTATATTCTTCTAAAAATCTTGGGATTGTCATTGAAAGATTGAATGGTTTTGGCAGAGGTGTTCTTGGTAGCATTCCGCTTCCTGTCAGGTCTCCAAGCTCGTATAGGGCGTTAAAGAGTTTGTGCGTGATATGCATGTGCTCCGCCGCTGTTATTCGTGCACTCATCATTCCAGGATGAATTCTTATTTCGGAGTCACTGTTGGCTAATCTTAATAATTTTTGTCCTCCCTTGTCTATGTTTTCTATTCCGGATTTTGCCAAGACTTCAGAGGTTCCATATAGATTTAATCCTACGGGGAATGCTTCTCTTGATGCTTCCGCCTCCGGAAATGTGTTTGATACTTCCATGCTATTTTTTTATTTGGTTTTGCAGTTTCTCTGTTTTTTGCTTCTTTGTCAAACAATTTATTCGTAATTGTTCTTATAGAATTTTGACTAATTTGTTCTTAAGACATACACTTGATTTAAGAAAATTTGGGAAGTTTCGTTACGGTGTATATGTAGCATCTTATTCTTATGGTTTATTTAAGTCACGTTTTAGGCGCAAAAATTTTGGACAGTGCGGATAATGTTGTCGGAGTTTTGGAAGATCTTGTTATTGCTCCAAAATCCGGTGAATATGCGCCTATTAAATTTTTGGCTGTAAATTTAACGAAAAGCAAAAAAGATGTTTTCATTCCTTATGAATATGTCGATGACTTTAGCAAAGAGGAGGTTTCTTTGAATACTTTGTTTAGGAAAGTTGAGGTAGTGAAAAATGTTTCTGTGAGGGCTATTTTTTTGGATAGAGATGTTCTTGATCAGCAAATTGTAGATGTATCCGGTATTCGTGTTGTGCGTGTGAATGATTTGAGAATGGGGAAGGTGAATGGGAAAATGTGTGTATTCGGAATTGATATAAGTACGAGGGGAATTCTTCGAAGGCTTGGGATTGAGTGGATGGACGTGTTTGATTGGTTTAAAGTGAATTTCATTGATTGGAGGAAAGCGCATGCTATAAGAGGGGAGCTTAAACTTAGTATGGGATCGAATGAGCTTGATAGGCTTCATCCTGCGGATCTTGCAAATATTATTGAAGGGTTAAATGTTCAACATGGTAGTAATTTGGTTGAGTCTCTGGACGTGAAAGATGCGGCGAAGGTTTTGGAAGAGGTTGAGCCAAAACTTCAGAAAATTCTTGTAAAACATCTTGGTCCCGATAAAGCTTCTGAAATTCTTTCTCAAATGTCGATTGATGAAGTTGTTGATCTTATGAAAAGCTTGCCGAGAGAGGATGCGAGAGTGTTTTTGTCTCATTTGAGGGGAGCAAAAATGAAAAATGTGGAGAAACTTTTGCTTTATCCTGATGATACGGCTGGTGGACTTATGACTTTGGATTTCATGAAGGTGTCTCCTGAGATGATAGTAGGAAGCGTGATTGATGAAATTAAAAAACAATCTTCGAAGTTTAGATTCTTATTATATGTCTATGTGACTGATGTAGATGATAAATTTAAAGGAGTTGTGTCTTTGAGATCGCTTATCGTTTCTAATCCTTCAAAGAAAATCAGTGATCTTACTGATGAGGGAGATTTTCATAAGGGATCTACATTGAAAGTTGATGATGATATTGATGAAATAATGGAGGTGATGACTAAATACAATCTTTTTACTGCGGCCGTTTTGGGGGAGGATGGTAAACTTCTTGGGATTGTTTCCATTGATGATGTGATGAGGCATTTAGTCCCTAACGCATAAAGATGATTGCAGCAATAAAAGATAGGTGGTTTAAATTTAAGTATAAATTGATTTTTTTCTTAGGAGTTCTTGGGCCTGGAATTATTTCTGCGAATGCGGACAATGATGCCGGTGGAATAACGACTTATTCTGTAGTGGGTGCGCATTTCGGCACGAAGATGTTGTGGATTTTGCTTCTTCTTACTTTTGCTTTGGCAGTGACGCAGGAGATGGGAGTTAGGATTGGACTTGTGACTCGTCAAGGACTTGGTGGTATTATTCGTGAAACTTTTGGAGTGAAACTTACTGCGCTTGTGATGTTCCTTATGCTTATTGCGAACATGGGGACTGTCACTGCGGAATTTGCCGGAGTGGCGGCGGCTTTTGGAATTATTGGAGTCGGGAAATATATTGCGGTGCCTGTTGCGGCGGCTTTTGTTTTCTTTATTCTTTTTAAAGGTTCGTTTAAAACCACTCAAAAAATATTTTTGATTTTCTCATTTTTTTATATTGTTTACATTATAAATGGTTTTGTTATAGGGCCTGATTTTGGTCAAGCTTTCAAGGATATGGTCACTCCTACGATTGAATGGAATGCTGTGTTTTTGCTTATGGTTATTGCGCTTATAGGTACGACTATCACGCCTTGGGGGCAATTCTTTATACAGTCTTACGTCGTTGATAAGGGAATGGATGTTCAGCATTATAAAGCGGAAAGAGTGGAGGTTTATGCGGGGGCGTTTATTACGAATGTAGTTAGTTTTTTCATAATAATAAGTACGGCGGCGACTCTTTATAAATATGGAATAAAGATTACTGATGCCGGAGATGCGGCGGCGGCGCTTGAGCCTTTGGCGGGGCATTTAGCGCAGTTTTTGTTTGCGTTTGGATTGTTTGTGGCTTCGATGCTTGGAGCGTTTATTTTGCCCACTGCAACGGCTTACGCGATATGTGAGGCGTTTGGATGGGAAGATGGATTTGACAGCGACTGGAATCGCGGAAAATATTTTTATTCGATTATTCTTATTACTATAATTTTGCCGTGTTTGGTTGTGCTTATCCCTGGGGTTTCGTTGGTTAACATTATGATTTTGTCTCAGGATATTAATGGAATTTTGCTTCCGTTTGTTTTGCTGTTTGTGCTGAAGATTATTAATGATAAGAGCATAATGGGGGAGTACACCAATGGTTTTTGGAGCAATTTGGTGGCGTGGGTTACTATTGTAGGAATAATAATCGCAACTGTGACTTTGGTTGTGTCTTCGTTTTTTATGCTAGGTTAGAAAAATCTGTTGATTTTATTTCTGAAAAAAGGAGAATGTACGAAGACCAATTCTTTAATTTTTATGTGTCCGGGTGGCGGAATTGGTAGACGCGCAGGACTTAAAATCCTGTTCCAGCAATGGAGTGCGGGTTCGATTCCCGCCCCGGGCACCATTATTTCAACTCAAAACTGTTTATTGTTTCCTCGATTTTTGCTACCACTTCCGGGTCTTCGTCTGTGCTGTATGAAGTTGTTATGATGTAGGCTGTGTTGTTGTTTTCTACATATAATTGTTTGAAATTCTTTGAATCTTCTATCGCGTCGGATTTTCCGGAAAAAGTTGTTAGGATCGCTTCGATTGGGGTTCCGTTTGCGTTTACATTTACTTTTTGATCTCCTAAATCTTTGAAGTCTATTAGTGTATTTTTAAAATTATCTTTCATGCTTTTTACCATTTCTTCTTGTGTTGTTTTTTGGTCTTTTGTGTCGTATTCGGAGACGTTCATGTTTGCGATGAATTTCTTGTTTTTTATGTTGTTTTTGAAAGCGACCACTACGCTTTGTGGGCTTCCGGCAGGGAGTTTTATGCCATCTAAAATTTCCCAATCTCTCGGAACTGTTATGTTGAAATCTGAAGCGTTATATATCACTTTGTTTGGATTTGTTGAGGTGGTTGTTCCTGTGATTGAAGTGTCTGTGTCGGACGAAAATAAAGAACATCCTGTTAAAGATAAGATGGCTAGGCTCGTTATTATAATTTTTGATAATTTTGTCATGTTTTTTTGTCAGGAGATAATGTTTTGCGAAATGTTAGCACAGCTTCTTGACTTTGTAAAAAACATGTATATCCTGTGCATTTGTTATCCTAAAAGAGAAATTAATGAAAATAGGAATTCTTTCTTTTCGGGCTAGAAGTCGTAAAGTTTCGGAAGAAGAAACAGGGCTTAAGAAAGCGGCTAAATTGCTTGGGCATTCTGCTAAAATTTATAGAGTTTCGAATTTTCACATGGTTTATGATAAATCTTCGCCATGTCTTATCTACGAAGGTAAGCCATTTAAGAAGTGTGATGTGATGATTACGAGGCCTTCTGTTTTGCAAAATGTTGAATTGCATATTTCTATTATTGATCAAATGGAAATGACAGGAACGCCTCTTTTTAATAATTATAATTCTATTCTTTGCGCAAAAAATAAAGTGAAAACAATGCAAATTTTGGATGGCAAAAATATTCCAATTCCAAAAACTGTGGTGCTTCAAAGGCAAGATGATTTGAAAAGTGCGGTGAAGCTTCTTGGAGGGTTTCCGGTAATTGTTAAACAGCCTTATGGATCTTTTGGGAATGGCGTTGTGATTGTGGAAAGTATGCGTGCGCTGAATTCTTTTTTGGTCTGGGATAAGCCAATGTATTTGCTTCAGCAATTTGTGAAATATGCGAAAGGGCGGGATATTAGAATTTTTGTTATTAATGGAAAAGTTGTCGGATCGATGATGAGGTCTGCGAAAAAAGGTGAATTTAGGTCAAATATTGAACTTGGGGGGAAAGGAATGAATATAGAAATTACTGAGCAGGAAGCGGATATTGCTATTCGTTCAATTGAGGCGTTGGGTCTTGAATATGGTGGAGTTGATGTTATCAGGGCGAATGGTTGCCCTGTAGTTCTTGAGGTGAATTCAAATCCAGGCTTTAAGGCTTTGGAAATGGCCACTGGCGTAAATATCGCTAAGGAGATAGTTACTCATGCGGTGGAATATGCTTCGAAAAGGAAATAGGGAAAAACTATTTGAAAAAATATTGCTAAAAGAGACGAGCATCACGATGCGAGTCTTCGCGAAGGGCGTACATGTTAGCCCGAGTGATGTGCGGATGCACTTTAGTTGTTTTTTTGAATAGTTTTTCCCTATTTCCTTTTTATAAGGATTTCATCGATCAACCCATATTTTTTCGCAGTGTCTGCGTCCATGAAATTGTCGCGGTCTGTGTCGCGTTCAATGTTTTTAAGCGGTTGACTTGTGTGTTTTGCAAGGATTTTATTTAACAAATCTTTAGTCTTCATTATATGGTCTGCGTGAATTCTGATATCTGAAGCTTGCCCTTCTGTTCCTCCAAGTGGCTGATGAATCATTACTTCTGAGTTTGGAAGTGCGAATCTTTTGCCTTTTGTTCCTCCTGCGAGTAGGACTGCGCCCATTGAAGCCGCCATTCCGACGCAAACTACTGAAACATCAGGTTTGATGTATTGCATTGTGTCGTAAATCGCAAGTCCTGCAGTGACATGTCCGCCCGGGCTGTTTATATACATTATAATGTCATCGTTTGGATTTTCATTTTCTAAGAATAGTAATTGTGCGATGATTAAATTTGCAACATTGCTGTCAATTGCTGTCCCAAGAAAGATAACTCTATCCTTTAATAGTCTTGAATAAATGTCATAAGCTCTTTCTCCGGCATGTGATTTTTCAATTACAGTAGGGATTAAAATAGAATTTGTAATCTCTTTTGTTTGTGAATGCATTATGTTTTTTTGTTATTTTGATATTTTTTACTCTTGTCATTATAGCAAATATTGGCTTAATAGTCAGCCCAATGCTCTTGACGGAGACTCAAGCCTGTTGTCTAATTCTTTTTGTTAAAATGATGTTGACTTCGGTAAGCATTTTGAATAAACTGCCTCCTGCGAATAGAAGTTCTTTAACATTTTGAGCGTAATAGAGAAGCCGAAAAGTTTTAAATCAAAATTTTTATTTCTGACTTCGGTCAGGAAAAACAAAGGATCACTTTTTTAAAGAAGAGTTTGATCCTGGCTCAGGGTTAACGCTGGCGGTATGTCTAATACATGCAAGTCGAGCGCCCCCACTGTGTTTTCAAATTTTTGAAGATAGAGTGGGGGAGCGGCGAACGGGTGAGTAACACGTTGGAACCTGCCTTAAGCTCGGGGATACTCCGTAGAAATACGGGTTAATACCGGATGGTCCCGAAAGGGTAAAGCTTTTGCGGCTTAAGAGGGTCCTGCGGCCTATCAGCTAGTTGGTGGGGTAGAAGCCTACCAAGGCAATGACGGGTAGCTGATCTGAGAGGATGATCAGTCACAATGGAACTGAGACACGGTCCATACTCCTACGGGAGGCAGCAGTAAAGAATCTTCCACAATGGGCGCAAGCCTGAAGGAGCGATACCGCGTGAACGATGAAGGTCGTAAGATCGTAAAGTTCTTTTTTGGGGGAAGAATTCTGACGGTACCCCAAGAATAAGCACCGGCTAACTCCGTGCCAGCAGCCGCGGTAATACGGAGGGTGCAAGCGTTACCCGGAATTATTGGGCGTAAAGCGTCCGCAGGTGGTTTGTTAAGTTGAATGTTAAATCTCGGAGCTCAACTCCGAGTTCGTATTCAAAACTGGCGAACTAGAGAATTTTAGAGGTGCGTGGAATTCTGTGTGTAGGGGTAAAATCCGTAGATACACAGAGGAACACCAAAAGCGAAGGCAGCATGCTGGGGACGTTCTGACGCTCATGGACGAAAGCGTAGGTAGCGAACGGGATTAGATACCCCGGTAGTCTACGCCGTAAACGATGGATACTAGTTGTTGGAGGGCTCGACCCCTTCAGTGACGACGCTAACGCATTAAGTATCCCGCCTGGGGAGTACGATCGCAAGATTAAAACTCAAAGGAATAGACGGGGACCCACACAAGCGGTGGAGCATCTGGCTTAATTCGATAATAAGCGAGGAACCTCACCTGGACTTGACATCCCGAGAATTCTTTGGAAACAGAGAAGTGCCTTACGGAACTCGGTGACAGGTGCTGCATGGTTGTCGTCAGCTCGTGCCTTGAGGTGTTCGGTTAAGTCCGTAAACGAGCGCAACCCATGTCCTGTGTTGTATTTTTCACAGAAGACTGCCGATTCAAAGTCGGAGGAAGGTATGGATGACGTCAAATCAGCATGGCCCTTATGTCCAGGGCTGCACAGGTGCTACAATGGCAGGTATAGCGGGTAGCAATGCCGTAAGGCGG
>JAUYJL010000003.1 GCA_030688025.1 Candidatus Peregrinibacteria bacterium
AACAAAAGAAGGAAGAGAAGAAGGACAACATAGAACAAAAGAAGGAAGAGAAGAAAGACAACATAGAACAAAAGAAAGAAGAGAAGAAAGACAATCAAGAACAAAAGAAAGAAGAGAAGAAGGACAACCAACCAAAGGACAACCAACCAAAAAACAATCAACCTGCAAATCCAAGCCCAAATCCGGGTCCAAAACAATAAAACAATTAAAAGAGCCCTAAATTAGGGCTCTTTTTTAGTCTTTTCTATTTCAATCCACACACGATTTTTGATATAATTTTTACGAATAAATTTCCCTCATTTTTTATGTTCCAAAAAAATACAAAAGTAGTTTGCACCCTCGGTCCATCAAGCGACAGTGTAAATGAATTATTGGCTTTAATAAAAGCCGGAATGAATGTTGCAAGACTGAATTTTTCACATGGGACACACGAACAGCATCTGAAATTAATTAAAAATATTCATAAAGCTGAAAGTCTTATGAATACCAGGATTGGAATTCTTCAAGATCTCCAAGGCCCAAAAATCAGAATTGGAGAAATGCCCCCGGAAGGCATCCAGATAAAAAAAGATGAGGTTTTCACAATCACAATAAAAGACATCACAGGAGAAAAAACAAAACACAAAACAATAATTCCGGTCACATACAAAAACGTTTGTCGCGACGTAAAAAAAGGCGCAACAGTCCTAATCAACGACGGATTACTTGAATCAGTAGTCATAAACAAGAAAAAAGACGAACTCATCTTGAAAGCAAAAACATCAGGCGTCATCAAACACGGAAACGGAATAAATTTCCCAAATTCAACAATCTCCGCAAAAACAATTACAGAAAAAGATTTAAAAGACCTTGAATTCGGACTAAATAACGACGTAGATTTCATTGCACTATCATTCGTAAAATCAAAAAAAGACATCGAAGACTTACGAGCGCTAATCCAAAAAAAAGGCAAAAACACGCCAATCGTAGCCAAAATCGAAAGACATGAAGCCGTCTCGCATTTGAAAGAAATTATAAAAGCAACAGACGGAGTAATGGTCGCACGCGGAGATTTGGGCACAGACATACCGCCAGAACACGTTCCATTAGTTCAAAAAAGAATAATTCATCTAGCAAACAAATACGGAAAACCTGTAATCACAGCGACGCAAGTTCTTCAATCTATGGTAAAGAATCCAATTCCGACAAGAGCCGAAATTTCAGACGCGGCAAACGCAGTTTTTGATCACACGGACGCAATCATGCTTTCAAATGAAACCGCAGTCGGCAAATATCCAGCGCGCGCCGCTTTGGTACTGACAAAAGTCGCACACTCTGTCGAACAAGAAATGGAAAAACACGAAGAACTCAAAGAATATAATTTTTCAAACAAACAAAAAACAAGATCCTCACTTATAGCCTGTGAAAATGCATGTGACCTTACAATTAGAGCAAAAGCCGCCGCAATAGTAGCATACACAGACGACGGTTTCACTCCGAGACAAATCGCAAAATATCGCATATCCACACCAATAATCACTTTTACATCGTCTGAAAAAACAGCACGAGAACTCACATTAGTTTGGGGAATAAACAAAGTTTTCGTTAAAAAATTCCCTCTAGACGTAAACAAAAAATTGCAAAATATCGTAAATTTCATCGCACGAGAACGCTTAGTGAAAAAAGGACAAAAAATAGTGATTATCTGTAACGCAAGTAGCACAAGCACAATATCAACATACAAATTATGAGGATAATGGGAATAGATCCAGGCACCGCCACGACCGGATTCAGCATCATAGATTCGATAAAAGGAAAAATAAGTTTACTCGATTATGGCTGCATAAGAACACATTCTTCGCTTCCTCAATGCGAAAGATTAAAACAAATTTCCGAAGACCTGACAATTTTGATCAAAAAATGGGAGCCATCCATGGCCTCAGTTGAAAAACTTTTCTTTCAAAAAAATATAAAAACAGCAATGACAGTTGCAGAAGCTCGCGGAATAATTTTAGAAAAATTAGCAGAAACAAATATAGAAATCAGTGAATACACCCCTCTCGAAATAAAATCAGCAATTTGCGGATACGGGAAAGCAGACAAAAAAATGGTGCAACAAATGGTAAAAGCGATATTGGGATTACAAAGAATTCCAAAACCAGATGACGCCGCCGACGCAATAGCAGCAGCGATTTGCATGGCCAACAGTCATAATTTAAAGCAACGCATACAAAAATAAATTAATGAACAAATTCTTAGCAACACTTTGGATAATAATAATCGCAGGATCAATAGTAATCAGCGTAGGCCTGTTTAAGCCAAAAACCGCCGAAGAAGTCATAACCACAACACCAGAAAATTCCACAGAAAAATCTCCACAAACAACACCTCCAACGGAGTCCACACCACAAGACGTTAACGAAAATTCACCGACTTCTCTGACAAAACTTGGAGACAAATATTTAGCAGAATATAAACCAAAAGAAGCACAAGAAGCATATCAGAAAGCCGAAAAACTCGACTCATCTTCGACAGAAATAAAACTAAAAATTGCCCAAAGTTATCTTGCCCAAAGAAATATCAACGCCGCAAAAGAAATTATTAAACAATTAAACAAAGAAGACCCAGAGGTTAAATATTACACAGGAATCATCCTTTCTCTTTTCAAAGACAACGAAGGCGCAAAAAAAATCTTCACAGAAATTTCCAAAATCGAAAATGATCCAAACAAAGAAAACGCTCAAAAATTCGTAAACGCTTTTACTCAATTTTCATATTACAAAGAAGGAGAACAAATATTTTTAGAAACTTTGCTGGCGAAAGCAATGACAGAAGCAAAACAATTCGAACCGGCGATTCCCCTACTCTACGACGTAATTAACCAAAAAAACGATTACAAAGACGCATGGATCGTACTTGGATACGCCTACCTAAACACCGCAAAATATCAAGACTCAGTAGACGCGCTTATACAAGCCCTAAAACTCGACAACGAAAAACCGGAAACATTGTTTTTCCTAGGACTTTCTTACTCATTCATAAATGACGCAGACAGAGCAATCTTCTACCTCGAAAAAGCAAAATCATATGGATTCGCCCCAAAAGAAGAAATAGAAATCAGACTTGGAGATCTCTACACGATGAAAGGAGAATATAAAAAATCCGCACTTCTTTACGAAAAAGTTTTAGCCTCCGACACAAAAAATTTGAACCTCTATACCAAAGCGATTTGGGTAAATATAGAAAAATTGAAAGACACAAATCAAGCCCTAATATTAGCAAAAAAAGCCTTATATGAAAGACCATCAGAAGCAATAAGTTTCAACCTCGTAGGATGGGCACTTTCAAGTAAAGGCAATCTGGAAGACGCAAAAGCATACCTTCAAAAAGCAATTGAATTAAATCCAAAATTCGACGCCGCATATTTAAATTTGGGACAAATATACGAGAAAGAAAACAAAACCTCTTTGGCAAAAGACTCCTACACCAAGGCATATTCTCTAGGCCAAGGCAATAGCGTCGCAAGACTTGCCGCAAAAAAATATCAAGATCTAACAAAAATTAATTAACCAAATAAAAATGATAAATTTCTTTGCAATCTTAGCCTTCATCTTGGGAACAGTTTTTGGAAGTTTCTTAAGTGTAATAATTTACAGAATAAAATCGAATAAAAAAGGAATGATTTTGGGCCGCTCAATGTGCCCATTTTGCAAAAAGAAACTAAAATTCAGATACTTAGTCCCAGTCTTAAGTTGGCTTTTCCTTCGCGGAAAATGCGGATATTGCGGCAAAAAAATCGGAATAAATTATTTGGCATTAGAGGTTGCAACAGGCCTGACATTTCTGGTTTTATTTTTAACATTCAATTTCATAGAAATAAAATTTGACCAATTTTTCTTGAATTATGAAATGCTAAAATTATTTGTTTTCTACACGATAGAATTTTTATTTTTAATGGCAATTTTCTTTTACGACCTACAGTACAAAGAAATTCCAGACAGGTTTTCAATCACAGCCATCGTCTTAGCAATCACAGGAAACATTTTACTAAACACAGTGAATCCGTTAAATATGGCAATCGGAGGGATTTCAATTTCGCTATTTTTCGCATTACAATTTTTACTTTCAAGAGGAAAATGGATCGGAGGCGGAGACTTAAGACTTGGCTTCCTTATGGGAGTTTTACTAGGATGGGAAAAAGGTCTTGTCGCATTAATAATAGCTTACATGGTCGGAGCACTTTTAAGTTTGATTCTCTTAGGAATGAAAAAATTAGACAGAAAATCACAAATACCGTTCGGCCCTTTCTTGGTTACGGGAACACTAATCGCATTTTTCTTTGGACAACAAATTCTCGACTGGTATTTTGGAGGAATTTTTATAGGACTATAATTCACACATGAAAAAACTACAAATTCAAAACAACAAGAAAATATCATTTTTGAATAAACCACAGATGAATAAAAAAGTTTTACTCATAATTCTTGACGGCTACGGAGAAGGAAAAGATTATACATACAATGCCGTAACAAGAAGTAAAACTCCGTACATCAATGAACTCCGAAAAGATTACCCAACGACACTCCTTCGAACCGAAGGAAATTATGTCGGATTGCCAAAAAATTCAATGGGAGGAAGCGAAGTCGGACATTTTACGATAGGCGCAGGCAGAATAGTATTTCAATCACTTGAAGAAATAAACAAATCCATCCAATCAAAAAAATTCTTCAATCTCAAAGAGTTGAAAAAAGCGGCAAAACTCTGCAAAAAAAACAATTCCAAATTTCACATAATGGGAATGATTTCAGATCAAGGCGTCCACGCCCATATAGATCACCTTTTTGCCTTGCTTAAATTCGCAAAAGAAGAAGGATTAGAAAAAGTATATATTCATGCAATCGCAGACGGACGCGACGTCCCTGAAAGATCCGCAGACAAATTTATAAAACAAATAAACTCAGCAATAAAAAAATTCAAAGTCGGAAAAATTGCAACAATCATAGGCAGATATTACGCAATGGATCGCGACAAAAACTTTCTGAGAACAAAAAAAGCATATGATTTAATAACAGAAGGCAAAGGCACATTTGAAAAAAATGCCCTCACCGCAATAAAAAACGATTACAAAAAAGGCACAAAAACCGACTATTACTTAAACCCGATTCTTCTGGACAAAGATGGCTTAATAGAGAGCAAAGACTCTGTCGTCTTTTTCAACTACAGAACCGATAGGGCAAAACAATTAGCGGAATCACTGATAGAAAAAAAGTTCACAGGATTCAAACGAAATTCCACGCCACTCCCTCACTTCGTATGCTTTGGACCATATTCAAAAACCGCTCCAGTTTTATTCAAAACAAACGAAGTAAAAAACAATCTCGGAGAAACATTATCAAAAAATAAAATTCACCAACTAAGAATCGCTGAAACCGAGAAATACGCACACGTCACCTATTTCTTCAATTCACAAGTGAAAGAACCTTACAAAAACGAAACTCAAATAATGGTTCACTCTCCAAAAGTTCCATCATACGCACAAAGCCCAGAAATGAGCGCACTAAAAATAAAAAGTCACATCCTAAAAGAACTGCACAAAAAACCACAATATGGCTTCATTGTCCTAAATTTCGCTAATTGTGATCTCGTCGGTCACAGCGGAGATTTCAAAGCAACGGTAAAAGCAGTCGAAACTGTAGACAAATGCCTATCAGAAATAATTCCTGAAGCACAAAAAAAAGGATACACAATCATGGTCACAGCCGATCACGGAAACGCAGAATTCAAAAAATATGCAAACGGAGATCAATGCCCTGCACATTCATTAAATCCAGTAATCTTTATTTTGATATCGAAACTGGGCAAGGAAATCTCTTTGCTCAAGAACAAAGATCTTGGCCTTGCATCAGTCGCCCCAACAATCCTAAAGATCATGGGAATTCCAAAACCTAAAGAAATGACTGGAAAGCCTTTAATAAAGCAGTTAAAATCAACACCATGAAAGCAGTAATATTAGCAGGAGGAGGAGGAACCCGACTTTGGCCACTCTCCGTGGAAGAGTCCCCAAAGCAATTCCAAAAATTAGTATCGGAAAAAACACTTATCGAAGAGACTTTAGACAGGTTGTCTTTTTTAGACCCAAAAGACATATATATCGCCACAAACAAAACCCACAAACCCCTTGTACAAAAAATTTGTACTAAGGTCCCAGAAGAAAACATAATAATAGAACCAGCACTAAGAGACACAGCTTCATGTATTGGGCTTGCCGCAGCTATTATTGAGAAGAAGCACCCTGGGGAAGTCATGGCCATCATTTACGCAGATCATTTAGTCCAAAACAAAGCAGAATTTGAAGAAAAATTACGCATCGCAGAATCATTAGCAAAAGAAGAACATACCTTAAATATAATAGAAGTTTTAGCTTCGTCTCCAAACACAAATTACGGATACGTTAAACTTGGAAAACTCCACAAAAAAGTAAAAGACACCGAAATTTACATATTGGACTCTTTCAAGGAAAAACCAACACTCGAGCAAGCGAAAACCTTCATAAAAGAAGGGAATTACCTATGGAATACGGGGATTTATGTCTGGAAATCCTCTACAATATTGCACTACTATAAGGAGTACAAACCAGAGACCTACGAAAAACTCCAAAAAATCGCAGAAAATTTTGGTACACAAGCCTACGAAAATACGCTAGAATCGATTTACCCGACATTGGAAAAGATATCAATTGACTACGCAATCATGGAAAATGTTGACCCAAAAAACGTAAGAATCTTAAAATCAGACCTCGGATGGTCCGACATCGGAAACTTCGAAACAATCTGGGAAGTACAAGGAAAAGACGCACAATCAAACGTAAAACGCGGCGAAGTAGCCTCACTTGACGTAGAAAACTCATTAATATACAACGACACAGACAAAAAAATGGCCGTAATCGGCCTAAAAGACGTCGTAATAGTAAACACAAAAGACGGAATACTTATCTGCGACAAATCACAATGTCAAAGAATTAAAGAACTAAATAATGGACAAAGTTGAAATAAAACTAAAGCCATGGGGGCGTGAAATCTGGTTTGCCCATACTGACAAATACGCAGGGAAGATCCTGGAAATAAAAAAAGGACACCGCTATAGCCTGCAGTACCATGAGCAAAAGTCGGAAACTCAATATATTTTGAGCGGAAAAGTGAAACTTATCCACGGCACAGAGATAACAAACCTGCAAGAGAAAATTTTAAATGCTGGTGACAAATTTGACATAACTCCATATACTATCCACCGCTTGGAAGCCTTAGAGGACAATACTAAGGTATTTGAGGTATCAACGCCGGAACTCGACGATGTCGTAAAACTAGACGACGACTACGGGAGATCAGGAAAAGGAAACAACGCAGGGCTTGATGAGTCATTACACAATCAATAAAAATTTAAATAATAATAAAACACAACCATGAAAAGATTTTTATCTTGGAAGATAGTAGGAATAATTCTTATAGCTCTATTTTTAGGGTTCTATGACTTATCTCCAGAAATACAATCAAAGCTTATTCCATTTACTCCAGAAGCGCTAAAAACAACAAGGATGCAACTTGGTCTAGACCTTCAAGGAGGCTCACAACTCGATTATAAGATCGACTTAAGAGATGTTCCCGCTGAATATCAACAAGACATCATCGAAGGAGTCATGGATGTTATTACAAAACGTGTAAACGGCCTCGGAGTCGCGGAACCGAACATTTATATTGCAGATCTTCCAGGTGAAAAACACATAGTTGTTGAATTGGCGGAAAACGCTCAAATCACACAAGCGGATGTAGACAAATACCTTAATATAGGGAAAAAAGCGGAAGAAAAAAGAACAGCAGAGACCTTAACTTCAGATGAAAGCAAAAAAGTCAGCTTGGAAAAAGCAAAAGAAACAGTAGGAAAAACAATTCAACTTGAATTTAAAGAAAAGAAAGAATCTATCGATCCACAAGAAAAAGAGAAAGTAAAAGAAAATGCATTAGTCGCGCTTAACGACATGAAAAATGGACAAAGCTTCGAAGTAGTAGCGCAAGAAGAATCCCTTATAAATCCGGAAAAAGTAAAATACTCTAAACCTGACTATCAAACAGAAGATCAACTTCCAAGCTCAATCAAAGACGCTCTTGGAAAACTAAAAATCGGAGAATACACAAAAGAATTAGTTGAGACAGGAGGAACTTTCGTAGTAGACGACACAGGCAACGCAGTCGAAGACACAGGCCTAGGAGTAATAAAACTTATAGACAAACAAGAAGAAAAACTGGACAAAAAAGAAGTATCGGTAAGCCACATTTTAATTTCATACAAAGACGCAAAAAGAGCTGACGAATCAGTCGTAAGGACACAAGACGAAGCGAAACAACTTGCAGAAGAATTAAAAACAAAACTTGAATCAGGAGAAGATTTCGCAAAACTTGCGAAAGAATATTCAGACGACAAGAGTAACAAAGACACAGGTGGAGTCTTGGACAATCCAGTAAAAGGTGACGGATCATATGCATATGATTTCGAAAAAGCCTCTCTTGCGTTGACAAAAAAAGATGAATTAAGCTCTGTAACAAAAACAGAATTCGGATACCACATTATTAAAGCTACTGACGTTAAAACATCCGTAAACCAAGTAAAATACAAATACGAATCACTTGTATTCTCTACACTTCCTGACGCATGGCAAGACACAGATCTTACAGGAAAATACTTTGTACACGCAGACGTACAATTGGATAATTTCTACCAACCATTCGTAGCAATCCAATTCAACGATGAAGGAGCAAAACTATTCGAAGACCTAACAGCCAAAAACGTTGGAAAACCTATCGCAATCTTCGTTGGAGGAAACAAAATTTCAGCTCCAAAAGTAAATGAAAAAATAACAGGAGGAAAAGCCGTAATTCAAGGAAGCTTCACAAGTGAAGAAGCAAAAGAATTGGCAAGAAACCTAAACACAGGAGCTATTCCAGCGCCAATTATTCTTTCAGGAGAATACACAATCGGAGCAACACTCGGAGAGGAAGCCTTAAATCAAAGCATGGTTGCAGGACTTATCGGACTATTTTTGGTCATGGCATTCCTCATCTTGATGTACAGACTTCCTGGAATTTTCGCCAGCTTCGCCCTTCTAATTTACATAAGCATCTTACTTTTCGTTCTAAAATCTCAACTTCCAATGTGGGCGGCACTTATAATTTCAATCACGACATTCGTCTTCCTCCTCACAAAAGTCATAAACAGCAAAGACTCAGGATGGGAAAAATTCATATCATTTACATTGAGCTGTCTCGCATTCTTCTTCCTTACAGTGATCCTAAAAAGTGGAGTAGTAATGACGCTTGCGGGAATCGCCGGAGTAATTATGTCTATTGGAGTCGCTGTTGATGCGAACGTCCTTATTTTCGAAAGACTAAAAGAAGAATTAAAAACAGGAAAAACTTTCAATGCCGCACTTGACGCCGGATTCGACAGAGCGTGGGCCGCAATCAGAGATTCAAACTTCTCAACACTCATCACTTGTGCAATCCTATTCTACTTCGGTAGCTCAATGATTAGAGGATTCGCAATGAATTTATCTATAGGTATCATAATCTCAATGTTCACAGCAATCATTGTCACAAAAACGCTACTTAAAACAATGGTAGGAAAAGAAATCACACAAAACTTGAAACTATTTGGAGTCAATCCTAATGCAAAACCAAAAGAACAAATTCACTTCATAAAAAATGCAAAGAAATTCCTAACAGTTTCAGCAACATTATTTGTTCTTTCAATTCTTTCCTTCTTTATCATAGGGCCAAATCTTGGAACAGATTTCACAGGAGGAACACTTCTAGAATTCCAATTTGAAAAACCTATAACAAAAGATGAAATATCTAAAGCTTTAGTAAAGGCAGGAGACGAACTAAAAAATCTTGGAGGATCGATTATGGAAACGAAGACAGAAGACAAAACTTCAGAAAAATCCGTAATAGACACTTCAGGAACTTCAACAACCGACAAAGCAATAGTCGCTGAAGATTCACAAAAATCAGAAGAAGTTATAGATCTTGCTTCAGCCAAAGTATTAGAATCTGGAGAAAACGGATACATCATAAAAACAAAGTATCTAACATCTCAAACTCACGAAAAATTACTATCAATATTAAAAGACAAACTACCAACATTCGAAGAGAAAAGATTCACAACAATGGGACCTATCGTAGGATCAAGCATTCTACAAAAATCCCTTATCGCAGTACTTTTAGCCTCAGTAATGATCATTCTTTACATCTCTTTCGCCTTCAGAAAAATCCCAAAACAATTAAATCCATGGAGATTTGGAGTCGCAGCCATCGTCGCACTTATCCATGACATAACAATCGTAACAGGAATCTTCATTGTTCTTGGAAAAGTACTGAACGTCGAAATAGACGCACTATTTATTACAGCGATGCTTACCGTCCTTGGATATTCCGTAAACGACACAATCGTCATCTTCGACAGATTGCGTGAAAATATTCTTACATACGGAAAACTGGATAATTTTGCACAAGTTACAGACGATGCATTAAATCAAACTCTAAGAAGATCCATCGGCACAGCATTGTCAACGATCATCGCCCTAACATCAATACTTATATTTGGAAGCTCAAGCATCTTCTACTTCATCCTAGCGCTTACAATCGGTATTATGTTCGGAACATACTCATCAATATTCGTAGCGTCACCAATGCTGGTTTATTGGAAAGCATGGTCTGACAAGCAAAAATAGAACTAAGAAAATAGAACAAAAAGAGCTCCGCATTGCGGGGCTCTTTTAAAACCGCTATAATCCTCACGTTAACATTATGCACCGCTAGCTCAACTGGATAGAGCGTTGGTCTTCGGAACCGAAGGTTGCAGGTTCGACCCCTGCGCGGTGCACCACATGCGACAAAGTCGCACGGCACGATATAAACATTAAATCATGGGGGAAATAAAAGAAGAACAAGAAGATGAGAATAATGGATTAAAGGAATATAATGACTATAAACTAGGCAGTGGAGACGTAACCACTCTTAGACTTATAACATTGAAAAATGGCACACAAGTCTTGACTCCAGCCTTGATGTTAACAATGAAATTACTAATACTTCTTGCAGAAACACATCCAAAAATTCTTGAAAAATTTGCAAAATCATGCAAAGGAACAGAACGAGAACTATTTCCACAAGATGAAATAGCAATACTAAGACGATACAATCTTCTCCCATACGACAGCACAAACATACATCCACAAATCAAAGCAATTGTAGCTTCAGCCACAGAAATACAAGGGAACAATGTAATCTTGGTAAATCCAAAAGCAACGATCAATTAAATCCTACAAAATCCCTTCCTTCGTAATCTGTCTCTGCTCCCTAGATCCATTATAGATCATCGTAAAAGCCGTAATCCCCTGCTCAAAAGTTTTTTCAGAAACAATATTTTTCACAACAGACTTTAGCAAAAAATCCAAAACCTTTTCCCAATTTTCAGAATATTTCGCACCGGAAACTCCCAAAACTTTTCTAACAAATTCACTTCCATATTCATTCAAAGAATCCAAATATTTTCCACGATGTTCAATCACATGAAGCAAAAGTCCATCATGCGAAATTACCAAAAAATCAAAAATCACTTCACACCCTCTATCATATTTTTCATCAAGAACCCCAAGCATATCCCTCAAATGAGCCATTCCATGTCGAACATATTGATCCAAAAAGAAATCAACATTCGCAACGACACACTTATAAAGAAGATTATTTTCAAACACCAAATAATCAAAAACCACCTCAAACTCTTCATCAGTTAAAGAAACTTCCTGCTTCATTTTTGAAGGCCCAAGAATTATATATTTTCGAATAAGTTCATCTTCCTGTCCCTTCGCAAACCTCTCAATAACCAAATTTTTATCCTTATCATTAAACATTCAAATTGAGTTAATTAAACCTAAGAGCATCACATGATACACTAAATATAAAACCTGTCAAGTCGCTCCGCACATAGACGACAATACGGGGTTATATTTAACCTAAAACTACTTTCAAAAAATTCAACCGAAAGCAGTATATAAAATTTAAAAAAATTCGTGCTATAATCCATGCATGAAATACGCACAAGTTTTATTCCCACAAAAAATAATTTTCAAGAATCAAAAAGATAATTCTCTAAAAGAATTGAATTCAACTTTGACATATAAAATTCCAAAAGACCTAAATGTCGAAAAAGGATCACTCGTAAAAGCTCCAATCAGAAATTCTCAAAGAATAGGAATCGTTTTAGAACTTTCGGACGTAGTCCCCACCTTCAAAACACTGGAAATCAAAGAAATAATGCTACCATATCCGGTTTTGACAAACAGTCAAATAGAGTTATTAAGATGGATTAGCACCTACTACTACTGCCCCATCCACCAAATAATAAAACTATTTATCCCTAAAAAACTCTTAATCGCAAAAGAACCGAAAAGACGCGCGAACAAGCCAAAAACAAGAGAAGTTGAACAAATTATTAGTTCCAAGAAAAAAGACCTAACAGAAGAGCAAGAAAAAGCGATAAACAAAATATTAAAAGACCCATTGAACACTTTTTTAATACAAGGAGTGACCGGATCGGGCAAAACAGAGATTTATGTACACCTCGCAAAACATTTTATAAATCAAAACCTCCAAGTTTTGATCCTTGTCCCCGAAATCGCCCTAACTCCACAAACAATTGAGTACTTTGAAAGGTCAATTGGCATAAATGCATCAGTAATTCACAGTAAATTATCCGAAGGAGAGCGCATAAGAAACTGGAAAAATATCTCAGAAGGAAAATCAAAACTGATAATCGGATCACGCTCTTCAATCTTCACCCCATTCAAAGATCTTGGCTTAATAATCATCGATGAGGAACACGAATCATCATACAAACAAGAAAATTCACCAAGATATTCTGTCCAACGTGTCGCTGAAAAAATTCAAGAATTATCAAAAGACAGGCCTATAAAAATAGTTTACGGAAGCGCAACCCCATCGATAGAAATAGCCGAAAAATTAAAAGACTCAACCATAAAATTATTTAATCGCATCGGCGATATTCCGCTTCCAGACGTCGAAATCGTAGACCTCCGAGAAGAGTTCAAAAAACAAAATCACTCAATATTCAGCGAAAGATTACAAGAAGAATTGCGAAAAATTTTGGCAGAAAACACTCAAGCAATCCTATTTTTAAATCGCAGAGGATCATCTTCATCGGTCGTATGCAGAGACTGCGGATTCATATACAAATGCACGGATTGCGAAATGCCGATGACCTACCATGAAAAAACATTGGGCTCCCCCACTATGATCTGCCATCATTGCGGAAAAATTTTGAAACCACCCTCAACCTGTCCTCTGTGCAAAGGCGTCAACATTAGATTTCTCGGAATAGGAACAGAAAGAATAGAAAAAGAAATACAAAAACTTTTTCCAAAAGCAAAAATCGTCCGCGCCGACAAAGACACAACAAGCAAAAAAGACAGTTTCAAAAAAATATATGAAGACTTCAAAAATCATAAAGCAGACATCCTCGTCGGAACACAAATGATCGCAAAAGGACTTCATTTACCGCTTGTAAATCTGGTCGGTGTAGTTTTGGCAGACATAGGATTAAACATTCCAGATTTCAAAACTCTCGAAAAAAACTTCCAACTTTTGACACAGGTTTCAGGACGAGCAGGCCGAACCGACACAAAAGGAAAAGTAATAATTCAAACATATAACCCAGATAATCTCGCCCTCAAATACACAAAAGAAAACTCATACGATGAATTTTTCAAATACGAGATAACACAAAGAAAACTGCTATCTAATCCCCCATTCTCTCATTTAATAAAAATCATGATAGAAGACAAATCACTGAATAATTGTCAAACCAGAACGGAAAGATTATACATACAAATAAACAAAATTCTCTCAAAACTAAACGCAATGTCAGAAGTAGAAGTCCTAAAATATCCAGCATACATGATGAAACTGCACAGTAAATACAGATATATTATTCTTTTAAAATCAGTAAACAGAGAAATCCTAGATAAAACATTAGAAAATATCGCAAAAGAGATTATAATGGACACGTCTATAAAAATAGATATCGACCCAAATACCACTTCATAACCTCATTATGCCAGCATCAAAAAAGCGAATTTTATCAGGCATACAGCCAAGCGGACGCCCTCACCTCGGAAATTATCTTGGAGCAATGCGTCAACACATCGAGATGCAAAAAGATTTTGAATGCTTCCTTTTCATCGCAGACCTACACGCACTTACCACAGTCCACAACGCAAAAGAAATGCAAGAAAACACATATGATCTTGCAGTCTCATATCTCGCACTCGGACTCGATCCGGAAAAAACAATTTTCTTTAAACAATCGGACGTAGCAGAACACACAGAACTTTGTTGGATTTTTGATTGTTTGGTGAAAATGCCATTTTTGGAAAGAGCACACGCATGGAAAGACGCAAAAGCGAAAGGCAAAAAAGAAGAAAGCGTAGGACTTTTCAATTATCCGATTTTGCAAGCCGCTGACATTTTACTATATCAACCAAACCTCGTTCCAGTTGGAAAAGACCAAAAACAACACATCGAAATGAGTCGCGACATCGCCATAACATTCAACACGACTTTCGGAGAAACTTTCAAAATTCCAGACCCATTAATCAAAGAAGAAGTTGCCGTAGTTCCTGGAACAGATGGCCAAAAAATGAGCAAATCATATGGAAACACAATCGACATTTTCGCAGAAGAAAACATACTGAAAAAACAAGTAATGGGAATAGTAACAGACTCAACTCCTCTTGAAGAACCTAAAGATCCAAAAAAATGTAACGTCTTCAATCTCTACAAGCTCCTCGCCACAAAAGAAGAAATAAAAGAATTGGAAAACAAGTACAAAAAAGGTGGCTTTGGCTACGGAGATGCAAAGAAAACCCTCCTCGCAAAAATACTCGAACATTTCAAAGAATCCAGAGAAAAATATAAAGAAATATATCCAAAAAAAGACATGGTTTACGCAATCCTCGAAAATGGCTCCAACAAGGCAAGAATTCTAGCGGCAAAAACTCTAAAAGAAGTTAAAACAAAAGTAGGATATATTACAAGATAAACACAAGATTTATCACTTGAACTTTGGCCACCCTTCCATTAAAGTAAACCAGAAGGGGCAATTTAATTTTATAAATTTGTGTAAATATATATTCGTCACTGGAGGCGTTTGTAGTTCATTAGGGAAAGGAATTTCCTCAGCGTCCATCGGCGCACTACTTAAGGCTTCAGGACTAAAAATATTCACACAAAAACTAGATCCATATCTAAACGTAGATCCGGGAACGATGAGCCCTTTTCAGCATGGAGAAGTCTTTGTCACAGATGATGGAGGCGAAACGGACTTGGACCTCGGCCACTACGAAAGATTTATCGATACAAGCTTAAACAAATTTTCCTCTGTAACAACAGGTAAAGTATATAGCGAAGTCCTTGATAAAGAACGAAAAGGTGGATTTTTAGGACGCACAATCCAAATCATTCCACACATCACAAACGCAATTCAGGACAAAATCACAAAAGCCGCAGAAGAATCACAATGCGACATTATGATGGTGGAAATAGGAGGAACCGTCGGAGATATCGAAGGGCAGCCATTCCTTGAAGCAATAAGACAATTACGAAATAAACTTGGAGCAGAGAACACATTTTTTGTTCACCTTACGCTTTTACCTTATCTTGCAGCCTCAAAAGAGCTCAAAACAAAGCCAACGCAAGCCTCAGTAAGAGAACTAAGGTCAATAGGAATACAACCAGACATGATTTTGGCAAGAGCAGACTACCCTATCAAAAAAGATATCCTGAAGAAAATCTCGTTATTTTGCGATGTACAAGAAGAATATGTAATCCCCGCTCCCACAGTAAGCACAATTTATGAAGTCCCTTTGAATTTCGAAAAATACAACATCACTCAACTAATTGCCGACAAACTAAATCTTGGCAAACTTAAGCCAAATCTAAAAGAATGGGAAAAAGTCGTTGAAAAAATAAAAGCCAAAAAACCATCATTGAAAATCGCTTTAGTGGGGAAATACACAGGACTTGATGATGCCTACTTAAGCGTAATCGAATCCCTAAAAATAGCTTGTTATCACAACAGCAGAGACCTAAATTTACTTTGGGTTTCATCGGAAAGTTTGGAAGAAAAAGATAAAGAGACATGGGAATTACTGCATACAGCAGACGGAATTATCGTTCCAGGAGGATTTGGATCACGTGGAATAGAAGGAAAAATAATGGCCGCAAAATACGCCAGAGAAAACAAAATTCCATATCTAGGCCTTTGTCTTGGAATGCAAATAATGACTATCGAATTCGCAAGATTCGCACTAAAAGATCCCGAAATAACATCCGAAGAATTTGACGAAGGCAGAAAACTTTCTCCGGAAAAATATGTCATTCACTATTTAGCGGGACAATCCGACGAAAGAGCAAAAGGCGGAACATTAAGACTTGGATCTTATCCATGTAAAATTAAAAAAGATACAAAAACATACAAACTTTACAAAAAAACATTAATAGACGAAAGACACCGACACAGATATGAATTCAACAACGATTATAAATCTGCGCTTGAGAAAGCCGGAATGATCTTCTCAGGAACAAATCCTCAGCAAAATCTTGTTGAAATTGCAGAATTAAAAGGACATCCATTTATGATAGGATCACAATTTCATCCTGAATTTAAATCCAGACCACTTCGCCCTCATCCGCTATTTGAAGGGTTTATTGACGCTTGCAAAAAACTCAAAAAATAAAATTCATGGAAGTTTTTAAATATATCGTCGCCAACAAGGACGGGAAAAAACTTACAGGAACAGTAGAGGCTCCTGATGAACAAACAGCTAGAGTCGAGTTAAATAACCTCGGTTTTTCAATTTTAACATTAGAAAAAACTCAAGAACTTCCAAAACATGACGACTCCTTAACTAAATATGTTTTTGAAGCAATCGATTCAAGCTCAAAGCTTGTCTCCGGAACAATCCCAGCAAAAGACACTGACGAGGCCTTTTCGAAGCTAACAAGCGGATATTCTTTAACAGTCACCGCAATCTGGAAAGAAGGAGCGCTAGAAGAAGAGATAAATGAAGCAAGAACAAAAGGAAGCAAAAAAATGGAAGAGTTTATCGAAAAAAAGAATGAAGAGAATGAAAGAAAAAAGACACAAAACGCAGAACAACAAAAAGAAGAAGCATTTGTAAAAACAAAAATTGAAAATCTATTAAGAGAAATAAATGAACTCTTGGTCAAATTCGACAAAGATTTTACGTTAGGACAAAGAACTGAAATAGAAAAAAAGATAAATAAACTTCTAAGAATAAAAAACAGTACAAACCTAAATTATGTACTGGAAACCGCAGAAGACCTATTAAATTCCATAAAAGAGCAAGAACAAACACTCGTCGAAAAAGGCTATTTCGAGAAAAAAATGCACCTCGAAATGGAAACACAAAAATTAATAAAAGAACTTCATAGATCTTCGGCCCCAACTTCAATTTCAGAGGATATTATAAGCAAAATCGACAAATGGGAGCAATCAAATACTGGCCAAAAACAAGAAAGCATCCCTGCAAAATTTCTTGGAAAGACATTGGCATGGATCAAAAACCTATTTAAAAAACCACCACAAATAGTGGTAATAGAAGAACAAATAAGCGCATACAATCACCAACTATGGGAGTTTGCAAAAATGTATTTCAAAGAACCGACAAAAGAATATAAAGACAAAGTAAAAAATGCATTAAAAACAATATGGGCCGCAAGAAAAAAAGCAGTCCACAGTTTAGATCAAGCAAAAGAATTAATAAAAAAACGAGAAGCAGGCCAAGTAAACACAATGGACATAGAAGGTAAATTTATAGAACCAGCAATAGAAGAATTAAACTCATTAACAGGATGGCTCCTTGTTTTTTACTTATTTTATTATTTCATTTCAATCCTTATTACCACAAAAAATTTCGGCTTAACGGAAATCCCTCAAGGATTTTTCGTTTATAAAAGCCATATTTTCAAGTACATACTCGGAATATTATTTCTGATGCACGCATCAACATCATTAAAAATAAATTTCTTTCAAAGAAATATTATCGCAAATTTATTATTGCCGACAGGATTTGTGTTCGGCAGTGTTTTAATTTTACTAAACTTTTAATTCACAAATTTAACTCAAAAAAATGAACCCAGTCCTATTCGAAACTCAATACTTCGCAATCAACACTCTCTGGCTTTTCATAGCAGCAGGAGTAATAATTGGCGTCTACACTTTGATAATCCTAGCGGAGAGAAATAGCTTAAAACTGCAATTCTTAAGCGAAAATTCCGCGCAATTGCTTCTCTGGACACTTATCGGAGCGAGAATTTTTGGAATAATAGAAAACTACCAAGCGTACTTTTACGAATTCTCAATCCACACAATCCTCAACATATTTTATATTTGGGACAAAGGATTAAATTTCGGCGGAGCTGCAGTAGCATTCTTAATTTACTTTTTTATAATTTGCAAAAAAAACGATCAAGACTTTTTCAAATGGCTGGACACACTAATCCCAGCATCCCTTATCGCCATCGCATTTGGAAACATTGGGACATTCTTCGACGGATCAAATTACGGACACGAAACTTCCATGCCATGGGGAGTAAATTTTGAAAGTCCATCAATAAAATACACAGTTCCAATTCACCCTACACAAATATACGCATTCATCTACACAAGCCTAATCGCCGCCGGATTAATTCTCACAAATCGCATAGAAAAGATTTCCAAACTTGAGAGAACAGGATTCATCGGCTTACTCGGGATTACAGCATATAATTTTTTTAGATTTTTAGAAGAATTTTTAAGAGGAGACGACGCAATAATGATTTTAGGAATAAGACTTCCGCAATTAATAGCGATACTTATAGCAATATCATCTGGAATATTTTTGTATCTTCGCTATAATTCAACCATCACAAAAAAAATTATCAATAAATTTAAAAAAGTATGGAAAAAGTAAACACACTCTTAAAATATATTTTCGACACAACTCCAGGGTCAGATTTTGGCTACTACTTGCCAATGTTAATATTGTCAGGACTATTAATCCTAGCAGGAATTGTATTCATGTTTATCTATAACAAAAGAAAAAGAAAAGACTTCGCCTTCAAAAGAATGTTTAAGAACACAAGCAGAAGCCTAGTCTTCTTCGGAATTCTATTTTTATTTCTCCTCGGAACAAGATACGAAAATATCCCTTACTTCGGAATGAGATTTTTACTTTATATCTCACTTCTAGGCCTTGCTTACTTGCTTTACGGCTACGTAAAAACACACAGAACAGAATACAGAAAAGAACTTAAGCTAAATCCAAAAAGCACATTCAAAGAAAACGTACAAAAAGAAGTAAGCTATACAGCAAGAAAGAAAAGAAAATAGAATTAATCTAATTTCACAATCTGATATTCAACGCTTCCTGCAGGAACGGCAACTTTCACTTTGTCTCCTTTTTCTTTATCAAGAAGCATGCTTCCTATCGGAGATTCATTTGAAATCTTTCCAGCGAACGGATCAGCCTCAGTAGATCCAACTATTGTGTAAATCTCAAGGTCGTCCTTTCCTTTAGTAAGATTCCTAAGATGAATAGTTGTTCCAAGCTGAACGGTTTTAGTAATTTTTTTGCGTCCTGATATGATTTTTGCATTTTTAATCTTTTCGTCGAGCTCAAGAATTCTTCCTTCAACGAAAGCCTGCTCATTTTTAGATTCTTCATATTCGGAATTTTCAGAAAGATCTCCATAAGAAATAGCCTCCTTAATTCTACCGGCGACTTCCCTTCTTTTCGTCTCTTTCAAATATTTTGATTCCTCAATAAGCTTATTCAAGCCCTCTCTTGTGATAAGAGTAACTTTTTTCCCATCCTCACTCACCATCTCTTCATCATCATCATCCCCATATTGCTCCATCAAATCCATCTCAGCTTTCTCATCTTCCTCATCTTTATACTCCTCAGATTTCACAGATTGCCCCTCATCATCATCGTCATCATCTCCAGCACCAAAACCAGCAACACCACTCCCGCTCAATAAATCATCTTCTTGAAAAAATAAATCATTCATATTTTTAAATTAGTTAATCATTATATTTTAATGTGGACGAATCTTAGCACTAGTTGGATGTTCTTTCAACTTCTGAAGAACTTTTGCCTCGATTTGTCTGATTCTTTCACGTGTAACCCTAAATTCCTGACCAACTTCCTCAAGAGTATGCCCAACTCCATCCTTAAGCCCAAATCTCATTTCTATGATCTTTCTCTCACGAGGAGACAAATACTGTAACATCTCATGAATATTTTCTTTAAGAAGCTGCCTATTTGTAGATTCTGAAGGAGAAAGCGCATCATCATCCTCAATGAAATCTCCAAGCTTACTATCTTCTTCAGTTCCAACAGGCGCCTCAAGAGACACAATATCCTGTGAAATTTTCAAGATATGACGAACTTTTTTTATTTCCATATCCATTTCAGCCGCAAGCTCTTCCACAAGCGGTTCACGCCCAAGCTCCTGAACAAGTCTTCGTTGCGCATGAGTCAATTTATTTATCGTCTCAACCATATGAACCGGAATACGAATCGTTCTCGCCTGATCCGCAATTGCACGAGTTATCGCCTGTCTGATCCACCAAGTCGCATAAGTAGAAAATTTAAATCCTCTATTTGGATCAAATTTTTCGACAGCACGGAAAAGTCCAATATTCCCTTCCTGAATCAAATCCAAAAAAGAAAGTCCACGACCGATATATTTCTTAGCAATACTCACAACAAGCCTCAAATTCGCTTCAGCAAGCTTTGATTTTGCAGACTGATCTCCTTTTGCAATTCTACGCGCAAGCTCAACCTCCTGTTTTGCATTAAGAAGCGGCACACGCCCAATTTCACACAAATAAAGCCTAATCGAATCATTCGCAATTTCCTTATATTCAGCCTCTTTCTTCTGTTTTTTGTCTTTAATAGCAACCACATCAAAAATTTTCTCCTCAGGAATTTCCCCAGCAACCTCAGGTGCAATCTCCTCATCCACAGGGAAAAGATCGTCATCCTCCAAAATAAACGCATCCTTAGTATCAAGAACCTCGATACCCATGTCCATAAACAAGCTATAAAGTTCGTCCAAAAGAATCAAATCCTCCTCAACATTCGGCATAGCCTTCAAAAGTTCCTGCTGAGTGATGAATCCCTGCCCTTTTCCCTTTTTTACAAGCTCTTGAACTCCTTTAGGAAACTTGGACAACTGATCATCGGTCGGCTGACTTATAAATTTACTTGTTCTCGCCATTGGAATTATTTAGATAATAATATTTGCTGCTCCTGTAAAAGTTTAATTAACAATTCTCTATCTTCAGACTTTTCCGCCTCTTTCAGCTTCAATTGCAATTCTTTCAAAAGATTATTCCTACGACTTTTCTTCATACTGTCAACTAGTTTTTTTACCTCTAACGCAACAGCAACGTCCGAAAAATCCTGATACTTATCCTCAACATAAAGCATGTAAACCCCCGTTTTGACTTTAAACTGGACGAAAACTTCACTTTCAAAATCCCATTTTCCTTCCTGAATTCGGGACGAATTATACTGAGTTAAACAGTCTTTGTAAACATTTTTACAATCTTCTTCGAAATCATCTTCAGTCAAAACAGACGATATTTCAGCGAAAATATGAGGATACACTAAAACAATTCCAAGCATAATTTCTTGAATACCTATCTCAAATTTCTTACTTGCAGAACTTTCAGACAAACTATCTTGAAAACTCTGCCTTGCAGGATGATCTTTCGGCAATTTATAGCTATCAATCTCATCATAAAGAATTTTCTCACCGGTAGAAATCTTAGCCCCAAGCTCTTTCACATAAAAATCACGGTCCGTTGGCGTCATTACCTTATAAAAAGGCATAAGCAAATTCATAACATTTTTTCTTCCATCAAAAGTATCCACATCAAAATCCTTGATCAGCCTATCCATGTAGAAACTTATAAAATCTTTTGCCTCAGCTACGGCTTCCTTGAAAGCGGCTCCACCATGCTCATGAACATAATCAGCGGGATCCTTCTTGTCAAAAGCAAAAACTGTCTTTACGCTAAAATCTTCTTTCTGCAAAACCTCAAAAGCCCTTCGTGTAGCCTCAAATCCAGCAGTATCAGTGTCGAAGGAAGTTACAGCACTTTGAGTAATTCTACTCATCATTTTCGCCTGTTCTTTCGTCAAAGCAGTCCCACTAGTCGCAACAATATTCTTAACACCTTCCTGATAAGGCAAAATCACATCAAAATATCCTTCCACAAAAACCACATTACCTGCCTCTTTTATATATTTTTTTGCATGAGAAAATCCGTACAAAACCTTACTTTTACTGTAAATTATATTTTCAGGCGAATTTAAATATTTTGGCATCTGGTCGGCCTTAAGAGCACGCCCACCAAATCCACATATCCGTCCAAGTGCATCAAAAATCGGAAACATAAGCCTCATCCTGAATTTATCAAAAATCTGATCCGAAGAAATATTTTTAACAGAAACAAATCCACTTTTTATAAGCACATCCTTTTTAACCCCACTCTTCAAAAGCTCAGTATAAAGCGCATCGTAGCTCTCGGGCGAAAATCCAATTCGGAATTCTTTGATAGTTTCGTCCTTGACTCCGCGAGAATACAAATAATCCAAAACTTTTTTTCCATCATTTGTAGAATGAAGCTGTTTTTCAAAAAACTCACAAGCGAGCTCATGCGCCTTGAAATATTCATCTTTTTCAGTTTTTCCCTCTTTTTTCACAACTTTATCAAAATTCTCAATCTTCAGCCCAGCACGATCCGCCAATATCTTCATAGCCTCGGCAAAAGTCACGCCTTCAACTTCCTGTATAAATCCAAAAATATCGCCACCTTTATTACATCCAAAACAATGACAAATCTGCTTTTCAGGGCTTACCACAAAGCTCGGCGTCTTTTCACTATGAAATGGACAAAGCCCTTTAAAATTGTGCCCCGCTCGCTTTAGCTGAACGTACTGGGAAACAACATCGCTTATATCCAGCCTGCCTTTTATGTCTGAAACAATGTCTACCATAAATTTATGAAAAACCCATGTGTTTTATACTCCAAACCAAGCACAAAAACAAGAAAAGGAAAAATTATCGCCTCTTTCCCTTCAGCCTTGGTAAAAATATAAGAGCCCCACCCAAAAGAAGCATCAAAATAACAAGCCCTACAATTATAAAAAATTTCTGATCGGTACTCACAAAAATAACAGCCATAATCCCAAAAATCTTAACGATCAAAAGATACGACAGAACAGCTTGTCTTTCGCTTAATCCAGCCATTAAAAGCCTGTGATGCAAATGCTTCAAATCCCCTTTCCAAAAATTTTGTCCCGACAAAATTCTTCGAACAACAACCCAAACCATATCAAGAATAGGCAGACCAAGAACCAAGAAAGCCGTCGCGACTTTTCCTCCGGAAAAAATCGCAAGAGTCGCGATCATAAAGCCAAAAAAAGTACTACCACTATCCCCCATCAAAATCTTTGGAGGATAAAAATCAAACACAAAAAACGCAAGAGCCAACGCCGAAATAATCAGAGCTATTGTCGCAACAGAAAACTGTCCAGCGGGATTTTCATGAATCCCGGGATGAACACTTAAAATAAAAATAATAAACGCCGCAATAGCCGAAACTCCGCTATTTAAGCCGCTTATTCCGTCAACAAAATTCATTGCATTGATAATCGCAAGAACCCAAAACACAGTAAAAATCGCACCGAACAAATAAACAACAACATTAAAATCAAACACAGAAAATGCAATTTTTATAGAAGTAAAATCAATACTCCCTATGAAAGGAAGCTTTATCGAAAGCACTCCTATTCCAAAAACCACAAGAATAAACGCCGCCAAAAACTGCACAAACAAGCGCAAAAAAGGACTTAAAGAAAATTTATCATCAAAAAATCCAAGCAGAAAAATCAAAGTTCCACCAAAAAGTAACCCAACAACACGCACATCAAACGGCACAAAAATAACAACAGAAATCAAAAAAGCCAAGTAAATCGCTATACCCCCATAATAAGGAATCGGCGCCCTTTTAATACCATATCTTTCAGGCCTATCCATAAATCCAATCTTCGGAAAAATTTTTGTCGCAAGAAAAACAAGCACAAGACAAAGCACAAAAGCAAAAACAAAAATTCCTAAATAATTTAAAAAAAAGTTTTCCACAAAGGCAAGTATGAAGTTTTTTGATACATAGGTAAAGTGAAAATATCTTCCAAGAGCTTAGACTTCTTCTTCATGAAATCCATCTTTTATTTAAAACGAACGTAATGCGCTCTTAAAAGATATTTTCACTTTACCTCATAAACAAACTTAAAACTTATTTTATTGAAAGTTTTTTATATAAATTTGTGTCGGAATATTTCATTGAGCGCATTGCGTTCGTTTTCATATAAAGATTGAACTTAAACAAAAAAAGCTTAAGCTCAAGGGAATGTTCCGACACAAATTTATCAATCAACCTGCTTTAAGAACACTTCAGGCTTACCTTCGCGAAACAACTTTTCTACATCTTCGATCTTAAAAGCCTTTTCTACATCCAAGTCCCCCACCTTGGTCCTACGAAGTTTTTCTGTGTACGCACCAACTCCCAAAACCTGCCCCAAATCATGAATTAGAGAACGAATATAAGTCCCGCTACCACACTTTATTCGGAAAGAAATTTTCGGAAATTCGATCTTCATAATCTTATACTCTTGAACAAAAATTTTGCGCGGCGCAAGCGTGACCTCCAAGCCCTTTCTAGCCAAATCATACGCCCGCTTCCCTCCAACTTTCAACGCCGAAAACTTCGGCGGAGTTTGCAAAATTTCCCCAATAAATTTTTCTTTTATAACATCTTTTACTTTCTGGCAATCATCCTCAAACAAAGCTTCCAATTTCTTATTCTCTTTAGCAGGCAAGCTCTCGGAAATCGGCCCCTCCGCATCATAAGTCTCAGACACAGCCCCAAAATATCCAGTAACTTTATATTCTTTATCGCACCCCAAAAATTGACTCAAAGATTTTGTAGCTTTTCCAACTCCAACAATAAGTAGTCCAGTCGCCAAAGGATCAAGTGTTCCCCCATGCCCGACCCTCCTTACGCCAAAAATTCTTCGAAGAGTCCTCACAACAAAAAAACTCGAAACCCCCTTTCCTTTATCCACCAAAACAAATCCATCCATATAATTTTAAGTCACAGAAATCTCAGCCTCCCTCTTTAAAAGTCCTTCAATAACTTGTTTATCATTCCAAGGAATTCGCTTTCCCCTAAGCATAATCACCTCCTCGCATCCTTTCCCCGCAACAATAACACAATCCCCTTCTTTCGCTAAAGTAAGCGCCAAACGAATCGCCTCCCTCCTGTCAGGAATCTTCCAAAAATCATGCCCTTCTTTTCGAGGAATTCCTGTCGAAACCTGCTCAATAATACTCAATTCATCCTCAGAATAAGGATCATCATCTGTAACAATAACATAATCAGAATTTTCATTCACAACTTGTCCCATTTTCGGACGCTTAGATTTATCACGACCACCACCGGTCGCCCCAAAAACAGTGTACAATTTGCCTCTCGTAAGCCCTTTATAAAGCTTCGTCAAATTCTCAAGCGCCTCAGGCGTATGCGCATAATCCACAACTATACTATATGGCTGACCGAC
The DNA here is from genome assembly GCA_030688025.1 of Candidatus Peregrinibacteria bacterium. Lineage (GTDB taxonomy): Bacteria > Patescibacteriota > Gracilibacteria > UBA1369 > LOWO2-01-FULL-3 > UM-FILTER-38-24. The sequence continues at coordinate 25,808 of JAUYJL010000003.1, forward strand.
ATAAATTTGCTCAGACCGACCAGGAACACCAACACTTTCCTCAAGTCCTTTCTTTATTACTTCAAGCGGCACACCAATGGCAATACACGCGCTCGCCGCCGCAAGAGCATTATACACATTGTATTGACCGGGGAATTTTATTTCGACAGAAATAACATTGTTTGGAACATGCAAAATAAATTTTGATCCACCGGTCGTACTCTCAACATTTTCGCTATACACAGTCGCATAATTCATTCCGTAAGTAATTTTTCTGTCTGAAATATATTGATTGAAAAAATTATAATATTGATCATCCGCGTTTAACACAAGCACTTTCGGCACTCCAACTTTTTTCGAATCCATCGAAACTTTTTTGAAAAATTTTCCTTTTTCATTCAAATAATTATTAAACCCACCGTGATATTCAACATGGTCAGGCGTCACATTTGTTATAACCCCGACATCAAAATTAATTCCGGCGATTCTGGATTGCGTCACCGCATGAGACGTCACTTCAACCACAGCATACTTACATCCCTCATTCTTCATGCGCTTCAGTAAGCCCTGCATCTTGAATGCACCGAGAGTACTTTGCTTAGAAACATTCGTCCATTTATCATCACCAATTTGAAAATTCACAGTCGAAGTCATTCCGACTTTTTGCCCCCACGCAGTCAAAATTCCAGCAATAAGATTTACTACCGTAGTTTTTCCATTCGTCCCCGTAACACCAATAACTATCATATTGTCAGACGGATAAAAATTCACAAGCGCCGCAACAAATGCCGCAACCTTGTGATACAAAAGGCGTAAAGGATGAGTATCAGGAACAAGTTTTCTTAAGAGATCAAACATAAATTTAAGTATTCTTCTTAAAAAAGTATCCCACATCTTTCACATCCTTCGCAATCTGCTTTTTCAACCCATCAAGATTCTCAAATTTTTTGGTGTCACGAATTTTTTCAAAAATTTCCACTTTTATTTTTCGACCGGAAATATCTTTTTCTTCGAATTTTTCAAACCCCTCTATAATATAAGCTTCAAGAATCGGCTCTTCTACATTTAGAGTCGGCCTTTTTCCAATATGTATCGCTGACAAAAAACCATTTTTATTTTGCTCGGAACTACACAAACATCCTCCTCCACATTTACAAGCGTGCGCTTCCTGCCCCTGAGCAGTAATGATTTTCGGCTTCTCTCCAACAAAAACCTTACCTGCAAAAACTCCAGAAAGATCCCCATTATATAAAATATTGATAGTCGGAAATCCCAATTTTTTCCCAACTCCCAATCCTCTCACAACTTGTCCTTCAATAATTTTCATAATTGAAATATACTAAACAAAGAAGGATAAACACAAGAAATAAAATGACAGAAAAAACAAAATCACACATGGAAAATTTTTTTAGTCATCTCACGAAAATACTTCTTTTCGCAAATATTTTTTTCCTTGAGTCTTACTTAATAAGATTCAAAATATTTTCATACCCGACAAATCTTCAAGAAATTTTAATAGCACTTACAGCTCTATCATTTTTCATTCAATCCGTTTTTTCAAAAACATTTTTCAAGAAAATAAAAAACTTTTACAGCCACAAGGCCATAACGATTTTTACCCTTCTGACAGCCATTTCTATCATTACGGTCGATCCTGTCAACAGTTTGGATTTCATAAGATATTTAAAATTTTTCATATTCACAATCGCATTCGTTTACTTATTTTTAGAGACATTTAAAACAACGGACGAACAAACTTTCGCAATAAAAATCGGAGGATTTGGCGCAATTTGTTTTGGAATTTTTTCAGTAATTTATAATCTTCTCGGATACAATGTTGCCTACGATATAAGACTTCTCGGACCGCTTGATGCCGCCGTTTATTTAGCATACTACATGACTCCATTTTTCATATTTTTCGTTTTAGAATTCATCAAAGACACGGGCAAAAATAAAAAAACAAATCTAATCTCATCAATTTTACTTTTGATTTTAATCCTCGCGACGCGTTCAGCCGGAGCAATTTTAGGGAGCTTTTTAGTAATTTCTTTTTACGCACTAAAAAACAGCGACATCAAAATCTTAAGTCTAAAAGCCACAAAAATCGCTATCGCAATAATAGGTATAGCGATATTTGTCGGAGTTTTCTACACGAAAATTATTCCAGCTTTTCAAACAAATTATTCCAGCCTAAACGAACGACAAGAAATTTGGAAAACATCTCTATACCTCGCAAAAGACCCTACCACCATGTTTTTTGGACTTGGCCAAGGACAGTTCCAAGAATATTATTTACAAAACGCAGACAAAGTTTTGGGCCATAAACCTCTCGACTATTACGTTCTGCAACCTCACAATGTCTTCTTTCTATTCCTTTTTCAGTACGGCGTTTTAGGGCTTCTATTCGTCACAACCTGCCTATACCGAGCATTCAAAAAGACACTCGTGTCGGAAAATTCCACAGTAGACCCCTCCAAATTAATATTCACTTTTATCCTTCTATATTTCTTCCTTCATGGCATGATTGACACGCCGTTTTTCAAAAACGATATGTTGATTTTATTCATACTTTTCATGGAGTTAGGACTACAAAAACTTCCTGCAAAAACACAGGTTTAAGAATCTCTGAAAAACAATGTAGTGTAAGGAAACAAGGAACTCACGACATAGCCGTACTAACAAGTACGCGAGAATCAAAATTTTTCGACAACGTAGTAGATGATAATGTTTAATCGTTCTTTTAAGCTAAGCCTCTTCGTCCACATCTATCGTCCCATACCCATCTTCACTTTTTCGCTTGTACACAACATGAACCGCACCATCACCTTCATTGCGATATATGTAAAAATCATGACCGATTAGCTCCATCTGATTGATCGCTTCTTGCTCCGTCATCGGTCGAAGTTTTTTTAATTTTTTGCGTTTCACCACATCCGACATTACACCAAATTCATCCTGCGAAGTTAAAACATTTTTCAATGTCGAAGATGGCAACCACTCTCCATCTTTAGTTCTTCTTTCCTCGGATTCTTTATATTTTTCCATCTGTCTTTCAAGCTTTTCGCAAACCCTTCGCAAAGCCCCCTCTGTCGATTCACCGCCTTCCTCAGCCCTGATCACAGCATGCGGAACATACATCGTAATCTCAATTTTATTTTTCGCAACTTTCACATGAACAATACTCGCCTCATCATCAATCCGATTCGCATACTTCGCCAAATGTTCAATTTTTTCACGAATAAAATTATCCTCTGTTTCATTTGCGCCAACCCCGTCACGATAAATTTCAATATTCATAAGATTTTTACATAGAAATTAAGATTTTAAACCGCTCACCAAATCCATCAAAACGCTATAAGGATCATCAGCTCTGACCACTCCTGAAGCCAATAAAACCCCACTCGCCCCAAGCGCCAAAGCAATCCTCACATCTTCCCCGTCCTTGATTCCCGCTCCGACCAAAACATTCCCACTCCCCACCAACTCCACTGCTTTTTCTATAATCGCAGGCTCGGTTTTCGAAACAGACAAATCCCCTCCGATAAGTTCCGGAGGCTCAACCGCGACCAAATCAGGATTAAACCCAGAAATTTTCTTCGCCCTATCTCCATCATTCGCACAAGCAATAACAAAAAGTCCTGCACGCTTCGCCGCATTTATACATTTCTCCAAATTTTCATTTTCAAGCTGAAATTCCGCATGATTCAAAAGCGTCCCATAAGCCCCAACCCCTTTCACCATATCCGGCAAAATATGTCCGGTGTGCCCTCCATATCCCACAAAATCCGTATGTTGAGCAAAAACAGGAATAGAAACCGCCTCGCAAACTTTCACCAAATCAAGCGCAGAAACCGCAATACAAATATTCGCACCGGTTTCTTTCGCAACCCGCTCATGAATTTTCGCTAAAGCAACGGCACTTCCACCCGTCCCTTGCTCGTACGCCTTAAAATTGACTAAAATCAAAGGTAATTTCATGAGGAAAGTATACTACAAATCCCACTTATATCCAAAATCTTATTAAAAATTTAATGCCCAGATAATTTTCTTTTTTCCTCTGCTTCCATCAAGAAATTTTTGGCATTTTCCCTCGAAACAACAGGCACTCCTGTTTCCCGTTCAATACCTCTACGCGCATCACCGGCAATCCGCCCACCTTGCTTAGCAATTTCACAACTTTCCGAAAATCCATCAGGCAGCTTTTTCTTTGAGATTTCCGTTGTCGTAGCCTCTGCCAACATATTCAAAACAAGTTCGAGATTCGTCATATTATCTCTCAAACTTTGTTTCTTCAGACCCTTAAACCGCTTATAATCTTTCACTTTCATCCCAGCCCACTCATTAGTCATTTCATCCGTTAAAACCGCATACTCTTGCCCTTCCTTGACTCCTCTAGTTTGCCATTCATCTGTCAATTCTTTGCATACTTCTATAGTTTTAAGTCTCTGATTTATCCATTCCTTGGAATACCCTTTTTGCAAATAATTTTTCATCACACGGTCAATCGATAACTCAGGATCTTCCGTCTCTTCAAGCCTTTCATAACCAACCTTGGCAAGCCAAAGCTTGATTGGTTCAGCTTTTGGACTCGGAACAGATTGAATAAGACGCAAAAGTGTTTCCACAGTCGCCACATCAGTTTCTCGCAACTTACCATCTTGAGCAATCATTTTCAAGTGGTCACAAAATGTGACCACTTCACTTCCTTCAGTCTTTAAGCGATTTTTAAGAGTCGTCCAATAACTTTTTGCCTTTTTGTAATCAGTCTGCTCTATCAACACAGCCACAACATCAATCACCGAAAAATACCAAAGTTCATGCTTTTCATCATAATATTTCCGAATATTGAAATTTTCAAAAACAACCGAAATATTATCCCCTATTTGTTTTTGACTATTCTCCATACATTTTTTGAACTAAAAAATCACAGAAATACTAGTCAAAAACCAATTCATTTACAACAAAAAACTTTTTATAAATACTTTAAGAAAATTTTACATTTTACAACTTGCATAAAGAAGATAACTTTGCTATAATACTATGATAGCTTTAATAAAGCCCGAGAAAAAGGGCACTAAAACAAAAACAAAAATGGCTATTAAAAAATTCCTAGATTGTATCTCTAACTACAGTCAAAAACTCTCCCAAAAAGAGAACCGATTCGTGTATTTTGCTGATGCAGAAAAACCCGCCCCAGCAGAAACACAAAAAGAGCCAAAAGACATGAATCATGAGGAATTTAAAAAATATCTTCAAGAAAAAACAAGAGTAAGCATCGAAGGAACCGGTACCGATCAAAAATTCGTTTTTCCAGTTAAGAATCAAGCTACAGAACGCTTCCCATGGACCCAAGAATTCGAAGATAAACTTAAAAAACTAAACATTAAAGACCTAGCCCATCCAGTCGAAATAACGCAAGCCGTCCTAGCGGAATTCGAAAGAGTCACGAAAAGCACAACAAGAGAAGCTTTAATTCCAGTAAGCAACGACCCAGCAAAAAAACTAGACGCCAAAAAAGAAAATCCAGCCTTCATCGAAAGAAAAAACTTCATCAGAACCCTATCCACAACTCTTCAAGAAAAATACAAAACCCATGCAGAAAAAATAACATGGACACTCATAGAAAATGATGCAACCGACTCAAACAAATTTAAATTGCAAGCAACTGATAAAAAAACAAACGCCAAAATTGTGTCAATTTCCGCCATGGAAAGCCCTGCCATATTTATTGTAGGAACATCAGAGCAAAGCTTTCTTAACCCAACCCCGACTAAAGCACGATCCAAATTCGAAGAACTATTAAACTTACACCTAGAAGAATGGGGAGAAACATCAGTGGAACTTTCTGCCACAGAGGAAAAGAAAGCATACATAGAAACATTGCAAAACGTCTCCACAGATTTCGAGAAAAAAACAGCCCCAGCCGAAATAACAGATCAGGAAACAAGAAAAGACATAGAGCTTTACTACAAACAAGCCGCAGAATCAATTGCGGAACTGTCAACCGACCAACTTAGCAAAATAATCAAATACAATAGCTTCCCTGTATCCCAATCCGACCTAGACTCCGCCTTCACGCACAACTGGACAAGAAATGACAGAGCAAAAGCAAAAGCAAAAGCCACTTTCACAAAAACCATTTCAGATAAACTTGTTCAAAAAGCAAACGCCACCTCAGCTGAAATTGCCAAAGAAACACCTACAGACAAAGCCCAAGCGATAGAGCACATAACAAAACTCCTAAGAGCCTTCACTAAGATTCAAAACGAAAAAGATATAGGATTTGTAAAAAATGCACCATTTGTTCTTAAAAACTGCCTTAACGCGCTTTCAGCCCAACAAGACAGAAATGTACCCCGTGTCGCAATCAGCCAAGTGACAAAAGAGTACGAATTATTTGGAGTAAATTACATGCAAGGCGACAAAACCCCAGAAAAAATCAAAGCCACTTTTTATCAAGTGTTAAGAGTCGGTATCCCAGGCGCCGACAACGACCCAGAATACAAGGCAAAAATTGACACACTCCTAGCCAAAGCTTTCCCGGAAGCAGAATCAAAAACCCCAGTAGAACTTTTAGAAAAAACAAAAAAAACATTTGATAGAACAATAGCAAAAGCCGGAGAGACAAGAGCGAAAGCTAAAGCGATATACGACAAAATGGCAGCAACAGACAAGAGATCAGCTTCAAACCCATCACTACCACTCTCAAGCATAACAGCCTCTTTAGCCTCCGCAAAAACAGCTTTTGAAGCACCAACGAAAAAAATCCAAAATATTGTAGAAGGAAAAACAGCAGAAGGAACTTTTGACGCGACTCATGATTTAACCAATGGTCGCACAATCGAAGACACTGGAACAGTAGAACAAGGAGAATTCCACGAAGGAAAATTAAAAAAAGGCCAAAGGGTTAATGCAATAGGCACAATCGAAGAAGGAGAATTCCAAAACAGAAACTTACAAAACGGAAGAATAATATTCACCAATGGAGAAATCCAAGAAGGAGAATTTGACACAAACACCAATCTAACCAGCGGTATAAAAATCGACCAAGACGGAAAAATCACAAAAATACCAGTGGCCGCACCCGCTCCAGCTCCAGCAGCAGAACAACCAAAAGTAAAATCATTGTCAGACGATATGACTGACTCAGGAATGGAAAATATGCGGACAGCAAAAGCGGAATTACAAAAACTAAGAGACAAGCTGAAAACCACAGGCGAATTTGTAAGCGCAATAACTACAGATGGAGAAGGCTCACCCATGTTTACACTTACCACAAAGAAAAAGGGAGCATACCAAATTAAAATATTCCAAGATAGGAAAAAGCCCCCATATTTTATGGTAATAGGAACCCAGCTTACGAGTCCCCTGATAAAAACCCCTAAAAACCTGGCAAAGTATATAGAAGAGAACAAATTATTGAAAAAACCCGCAGCCGCTCCAGCCAAGACCGCACCCGCTCCAGCTCCAACTCCAGCATCGGTCTCAGCACCAGCCCCAGCCGCTTCCGCCCCAGAAGCCACAGCGGGAGAACCAGAACCTGACGCAAAAAGAGAACCAGAACTCACACAAGAATACAAAGCAAACCACGAGCAAACATTAAAAATGGCCACAGCGACCAGAACAAAAGCCGCAGAGACTTTAAGGAAGTCAAATGAAGTTCTAGCAAAAGCCAAAGCAACATTAACACCATTACCCGCAGACGTACAAACAGCAATTGATGAAGCACAAAAAGCCGCAAATGATTCTACAACCGCAGATCAACTAAAAGGAAAAGCCTACGCAGAAAACACCAACACAACGCCACATCGCACAGAAATCGGCGAACGAACACCAGCAGGCATCCTCACAAAAGGACGAGCAGTAGACAAAGAAGGAACAATCCTAGAAGGAAACTTCGCCACCGACGGAAAACAAGCCCTTATAAAAGGACGCGCAATTTTAAATGACGGAACAATCCTAGAAGGGAACTATGACCCCAACAGCGAGAACATAACAAAAGGAAAAGCGATTCTCCCATCTGGAGAAATCCAAGAAGGAGAATTCGATCCAAAAACGGGAAGTATCACAAAAGGAAGATCAATTTTGCCATCTGGCATAATCCTAGAAGGAACATTTGCAAATAAGACATTAGCTACCGGGACAAGAACTACAACTGATGGAAAAGTTGAAACATGGGAAAATGGGAAAAAAGTTGAACATTCAGCTCAAGCCCCAGCAGCAGCAGCAGCACCAGCAGGAGCCCCAACTACAGCCGCTCCAACAAAAGACTCCGCTCCAGCAAGAGTGGAAAAGAGAATAGACGCAACCACACTAGAAACCCCTGATTTCAAAACCGCAACGACACCTGCAGAAAAAGCAGAACAAGCCGCACAAATCCAACAAATCGAAGAATTAATAGCAGCCGAAACCGAAAAATTAGAAAAATTAAATAAAACCCAGGGAAATCCACAAGCCTTAGCCAACGCAAAAGCTGCAATCGACTCAACATTAGTAAAGCTAAAATCAACATTAGAAAAACTAAAGAAAGGAGAAGTCCTAACGACAAATGGAAAAGAAAAATTCATGAAAGGCAGTAGCGGCACGGGAGCAGCAGAAGCCCCAGCAGACAGAGCAGCAGGAGCCCCAGCAAAAGCCAAAGAAGCCGCCCCGGCAGAACCAGAAATCCCTGCCACATACAAAACAAAATACGAAGAAACTCTAGCAAAAGCCAAAGCTACAAGAGCCCTCACTCATGCGTCAGTCAGAAATAAATCAAAACCACTAGATCCAACCGTACAAGCAGCAATTGATAATGCAGAAAAAGCCGCACAAGATGCCACAAAAAATCTAACAGGAAGCTACACTGATAAAAAAACATACACAGAAATCGGAGAAAAAACAGGAAAAATCGTAACAAAAGGAAGAAAAATCGCCCCAAATGGAACAACCCACGAAGGAGAATTTGATAAAGAACTGGGCGGCTTAACAAAAGGAAGAAAAACATCCCCAGACGGAACAATCCAAGAAGGAGAATTTGACGCAAACACCGTAACCTTAAAAAAAGGAAGAATAATCCTCCCAAATGGAACAACCTACGAAGGAGAATTTGATCAAACAGGAAGATTAACAAAAGGAAGAAAAACATCCCCAGACGGAACAATCCAAGAAGGAGAATTTCATCAAACAGGATACCTAAAAAAAGGAACAAAAACCCTTCCCAACAGAACAATCCTAACAGGAAAATGGGACAAAGAAGGAAAGAAAAACGGAACAGTTACAGAAACTCAAGCCACAGCCGAAAAGAAAGAACCCACAACAGCAGAAAAAATTGCAAAACTCAAGAAACAAATCGACAAACTTTACGCACAAAGAGATAATCCTAACACATCAGGTGCTCAAGCAAGCGAAATTGGAGACAAAATAATAAAACTTGAAAACCAAGTCAAAGGACTTGAAGCCGCCACCGCCGAAAAGAAAGAACCCCCAACAACAGAAGCACAAGCAGAAGCACCAGCACCTACCCCTCCTCCAACCACAGAAAAACCAGCCGCCCCAGAAGCCACACCGGAAGTCCAACCGGAAAACGAAGTAATCACAAACGCTGTAGCCATAGCCGATGCCGCCGCAAAAATAGCAAATGAAGCTGCAAAAACAGCAGCTACCGCTGGAGAAAGAACGCCAAAAGCCGGAGAAAGACCAGCAATATATAGAAACAAACAAGGAACATTGTTTACAGGTATCGTTGGCGAAGACAATAAATTAGTAGAAGGCAGAGCCATAACAAAAAAAAATACAAAATTCGAAGGATTAATTGATCCAAAAACAAGACAAATCATATTTGGACGAATAACATTGAAAACTGGAGAAAAATTCGAAGGAGAATTTCATCCGGCAGAAGGGGGAAAAGCAGCTCAGCTTAAAGAAGGAAGACATGTAAGCGCAGACGGAAAGACAACAGAAGAAGGATTATTCGACAAAGATTCAAACAAACTTATCAATGGCCGACGAATAACAACCTCAACCGCCGGAAAACTCATTGAAGTCGGAAAATTCGACAAAGACACAGGCAAGCTCATAGATGGTAAAAAAACAAAAACAGACGGCACGATTGAAGTCGGAAAATTCGACAAAGGCACCGGCAATCTCATAGATGGCATACGAACATTGCCAAATGGCGACAAAGAAAAAGGAAAATGGAACCCAGACGGAAAACCAAATGGAGCTATAGAAAAAATCGCAGCCCCGGTCAACCCAACTACAAAAAACATTACCAACCTTGCCTCCAAAAACATAATAATAAGCGGAGAAAAATTAAACCTACCGGACGCACAAGCAAAAGCTATTGAAACCCTATCAACAGCACTAGAACCAGCGCTTCTTGCAGCCAAAACCCCAACCGAAGTTCGAGACATTCTGGAAAAACTCTCGACAAATATATCAAAAACATTAGTAGCCGTCGACAAAGACACAGGAATCAAAAAAATCGAATTCCCGGCATTTGGCATCACATGGACAAACCAACCAATAAACCAATTTGACCTAGCGGGAAAAGACAGCTTCAGAAAATTAATAAAGAAAATCTCAGGAGCCAAAAAAGAAAAACATGGTCCACGCTCACCTGAATTCGAGACATTCAGAAAAGAAATAAAAAAATACGAAGACACAAGCGCAAGACTGGAAACAGACGCAAGATATAAAACCAACTACAAAGCCCTCGCAACAAAAACCAACCTTGTCGACGAAAGCGTCCACAAACTCGGCGAAGACGGGATCGAGGCAAAATGGGCATTCATGAAAGGCCACGGAAGAATTGACAAAATTCTTACAACCGACGAAGGTCCATTCAAACTGGACGACACCCAAACAGGAAGATTCGTCGCACAAGTCATCACGGAAGGCTTAGACTTCAAAATCGACCTGGAACATATTTTCAAATTCGCGGCACAGTACAATAAAGATTTCCCTCAAGATTTCGGAGATTTCATGAAAAAATATGAAACACTTTCAGCTAAAGCAAACAAGACCCCCGATGAACAAAAAGAATTAGCAAAAATGTTCAACGAAGTTCTATCCCCTGCCCTAAGACTTCTCGAATCAATACAAAAACTTCGCTACAACCAAGAAAAAGCAAAAGAAACCGCCGAAATTCTTACTCCAAAACAACAAAAAATCAGAACAAGCCTATCCTCAATGTTCACCTATTCCGAAAGAGAACCGGGAAAATGGGAACGCCTCATGGGCTGGATGCAAGGAGTGGAACATGTAGACGCAGATGACGAAAAAGCAGGAAAAGTCCCTGTCCTAACAGACCTAGACGGAGAAATAAAATATCTCGACAGAGGAATCCTAAGACGCTCATTCGATCCAAAAGCCGCATACGCCAAATTCATTGAAACAAGCGGAGCAATCACTGTCGATGAAAACGACAAGAGAACAATAGATCCTGTAAAAATGCTCGCAAAAACAAACGAATTGATCGCCCTTGGAGGAAGAAGCATAGCGATACGAAAATTAATGCTAGGAGAAGGAAAAAAATCTCTCGATGAATTACAAAAAGATAAAGATTTCGCAAAGAAGCTAAAAGCACTCGTCCCAGCTCCGCTCACTGCCGAAATGATGGCAGAAACAAAAGAAATTCCAAAAGAACAAATGGAAGCATTCCAGCTTGGATTCATTCTTGGCGAAGACATGCAATACGACACAGAATTGGCAGAGACTCAAGCACTATTAAGAGAAGAGAGTCCTGAAAACGCAAAAAATCCTGCAATAGAAGCCCTACTCAAAGACCTCGAAAAACAAGGAGTATCAAAAGAGGACATCATAAATGTAGAAGCGCAAATATTAGCAATGGGCGCACTTACTTTCAACCAACACGGAGACTTGCAAGGCGCAGGAGTCGCATTCAACAAAAAAATCAAAATAGGAAAAAACACAACCTTAACCATCGGAGGAGGAAAAACAAGAGAAGGAACAAACATAGGCGCCGCACTGACATTCAGCATATATGAGGGAGAAAACTTCAAATGTGGCTCAACATTAGAATTCGATTTACGAGGAGTTGGCGCTAGCTTAAATACATCATGGGAAGACGTAAACATAGGAATAGGCAGAGCAAAAATCTCATTCTCAGTGGGAGGAAGACTCGGAAAAGGTATTTCCCTTGGAGCCGGAGTCCTCATCACCCGTAGAAATGTGGCCTTAAGAATCGCAGAAAACAAAGCCAATCTCGAAAAAGAAACAGGCATAAATTCACAGGAATGGGAAGCATTCAAAGCCTCAAAAGGTAAACCTACAGAAGAAAGATATGCACTTCTTAAGAAAGTAACAAAACTATACAACGCAATCGTAATCCCATATAAATCAACATTCCCGGGAGACCAAGCCGTTCAACACAGAGACATAGTCTACATGATGGACAGCTTCAAAGACGCAGTCACGGACAAAGCCGTAGATCAAATCGCAAGCTCACCATGGGAATTTTTCCAAGGAGTCGGAGTTGTCGCGACAATATACCCTCCATTCTTCATGCTTGTAGGAGTGTTCAAACTTGGTTCCGCAAAAGTATTCATACCAAGCAGAGACAAACTCGGAAAAATCAAAGACAAAATCTCAAACAAGATAATGCGCAGAAAATTGGAAGTTGCACTTCAGGAGGCAGAAAAAAGAATGAAAGAGGGAAAATCTATCGGAGTGGAAGCCCCAACGATTGAAACAAGAACATATGGACCTGCAAGAAAAATAGACTTTAAAGGAGCACAAAAAACAGCAAACCTAGTCTACAACAGCGCAGAAACCGCAGAAATAGACCCAAACGGCTCACCACGAGTCACTACCTCCAAAGCAAGAACTTCTTTCGCCGACCTCCTGAAAGAGACCGATGAACCGGAATGGAAAAAAGTTGCAGACCCTACCAAAGAAACTCCTCTTGAAATCGAAGCCGATAAACTAAAACGCTTCAACAAAAAACTTCTTAAAGAAGTACAATTACAACTTGGCGAAGACAAAGACGGAAAACGCGAACTTAAAGTATTAAATACTTATAATAAAGATGTTGAAGTCTATATCGACCCTCGTATCCCACGTGAAGAACTCGGATTGACGGTCGAAGGAGGCAAACTTTACATCACCGGAGATATCGACAAAATCGCAATCACTCGCGAAAGATTCTACATGCCGTTCAAATCACAAAAAAGCACAAGTAGCATAAAAGACATCATCGTCCTCGGAAACCAAGGCTCAGTCGCCGGCACAGTCGACAGAGAATATATAGAACGATATTCAAGCGCCTACGCCGAAAAACTTGAAGGAGACATGGGATTCTCACTGGAAACAGGATACGGAGAATCCGCTCAAGAAAACATAAAAGAAGGCCCACTCGCACCCGAAGAACAAACAGAAGTAAAAGCAATTTCAACGGCAAAAGCGGCAAAACTAAAACAAAGACAAGACGAGCAAGCCGCAAGAGAAACAGGCAGACAACAATTCATAGCAGACGTAGAGAAAGGGAAAAAAGCCTACGATGCCCGCAAAAAAGAAAAAGAAACCCGCAAAACAGAAGCCAAAGAAATGGACACATCTACAGCCAAACGTACAAAAGCCTTGGACGCAATAAAAACAAAAGCTTTGAAAGAACAAACAGTTCCACCAGCTTTCGATGCAGACATCGTAAGCCTTGCTAAAAATCCCGCATTCCGAAAAGAATTAGGAGAAATCACAGGCAATGATGAAAAAATAAAAACCCTAATCTTAACATACGCAAAAAAGACAACCAGAAGCGGAAAACTTCTATATCCTGCCCTACAAAATATCACCAAAAAAGGCCACGAAAACGAAATCAATCACGCAATGATCGGAGTACTGAACAAATGGTTTCTCACCCTATTAAGGGATGACAAACAAAGCGACAAAGCAATCCATCGCACCCTTGCAGGAAGAATACGATTCGCAACACAAATATTCACAGAATCTTTCGAGGCATCACGAAAAGCAATCAACGCCCGCCTTCCGAACGATCAACAAATAACCATTTCCTCAGCAGAGATCGCAAAGGAAATAACAGACCGCATCTACAAAAAAATACGAAAAGGAGATTTCAAATTTAACGATATAAACTGGGGGAAAAATAGCCCAGACATCCAACCAATCGAAGAAGGCTCAACAGTTTTTTCCACAACAAGATTAAGAAAGAAACATGGCAAAAAAGGTGCAGGAACTCTCGCGAAAACAATCGCATACGTTTCAAAACCAGGCACTCAAGGACAAACTCTAGGGCTTAACAACGGCTTCATCAAAGCCGCGATGCAAGATTACACATTAAACACAGGAACACCTAAAGAACAACAAATCGCCCGCATACTTTTCGAGATGGCAAGCCCTTCTCCGGAAAAGGAGGTAAAAACAGCAGACCAAGCCCGCAGTTTTCTTACATCACCGCTAGCCTTAAGACTGGCCGGATTGGAAACACTCATGCTTGTCCCTAAATTCGGAAAAGCAAAATTCGACAAAATAAGTGAACTTTATGGGAAGATAACAAACCGAAACCCAAACCAATTCAACGCATTATATGCAAAGAAAGCATACAAAGACGCGGTAGACGCATACTTAGAAATAGTCAAAGAAGTCAGAGCCGCTCAATTAGCAGGCAAACCATATGAAAAAGAATTCGAATGGGGAAACGACAACTACAAACTCGTCCTAAACATGACAACAACTATCCAAACCGGCGCATATGCACGTTGTGCAAACGGAACAGTCGCCGTAAAAGAAGACGGTGAAATCAGCATCTACAAAGTACAACCACCGGTTGAAGGAAAAGTATTCAAACCGGGTCAACCTCCTCATGAAGAAGTACTCGAAGAACCAATCGCTGTCTACAGAGAATCCACAAAAACAAGAGTCAAATCAAAACAAAGCAAAGCCGAATTAAAATTCGCAACCGCCGTCGGCGTAAACATCGAAGACGAACCGGAAACAGAACCAAAGAAAAATGCAGCAGAAGGCCCAACAACTAAAATAGACACAAAACAAGCAACCCCCCCCACACAAGGCGAAGTCCCTCCAAGTGGAGACACAGGAGAAGAAGAAGGATTTTAAAAATAATAAAAAAATAATTTAAAAAACAAAAATGAAAACAACACAAAAAATATTCTTATCCTTAGTCTCCTTAACAACGATACTGTTAACCACTTTTACGGTACTGGCAGACACAGTAGTGTTAAAATTCACTCCATTCGAAAGAGCCACAAAATCATGTATAGACAACACATGTGGAATCGATGGATTGTCCTATACAAGTTTCAATAGTTTCCTAAAAAATCCAAACATAGGATGGGATTGGGCAAACAACAAGATAAATCAATTCGATCCACGAGCCGGAGATGAAAGAAACTTACTCGTTGGAAAACTCTGTAAAAAAGACGTAGCAGAATGTACAGCACAAAATCCATATGACTCCTCTTACGATAACAAAATAACAAGTCTTCAAGATGGAGATACTCTTAGATTTTCAGTATACTATCACAACAACGGAAAAGACGGAGATTCGGCAACAGAAGCAAAAAATGTACAAATAGGGATAAAACTAAAAAACGACGACGGATCTCTAAAAACACTAAATAATGAACTACATCCAATAGGAGTAATTCGCGCAAATAATAATACATATAGAACAATTCTCAATGATCCTACCAAAGTAATAAAAGTAAATGGCGTAGACCTACATACAGCCACAGACGACATAGCAATAGAGATGCCAACCTTTGACTTCACTTTGGAACCAGTAGCAGGTTCAATTTATGTAGCGGCAGGAGAAGATTTCATGAATCAGCAAGACAAAAAAGCGATCCAAGTTTCATCAGATGCAAATAATAAAACAAAATTAACATTTAAACCTACCGGTAAACCCGCGATCACATCAACATTGCTTGCCAGCATAGACAACGACAAAGGAAAAATGTGGGTTGACTTCGACCGCCTCCCAGGCTGTTTTCGATATAGTGGATTCGTTTATTTTGATGTAAAAGTCGTGAAGAAACCGGAGCCGGTAGCTTCAATATGTTCAGAATTAAAAGTCGTAAAAGAAGCAATCAACGAGCCAAAACTCCAACTTCAACCATCATACAAAATCTCCGCAACTCCAACATTTGCCCCTACAAATACAGTTCCAGACACAACACAAATCCAATGGAGCACAACCGACAGCAAAGGTAAATTCTGGCAAAGAATAGAAATGGCAGTCCCGGGGCAATACAAATATTCAGACATCACCGCCTCAGGCGGATCTTCCCCCGGAGCATTGTCAAATCCCGATGAAGAAATCTTCTACACAGGCTACGGAACAGTCTCCGCAAAACTGACGGGCATCGCAGACAATTTAGCAAACCCAACCAAGTGTACCGACAAATTCACTCTCACTCCCCCACCAATATGTACAAAACTTGAAGTGAATTACCCTGAAACGGTAACAGTCGGCGTAATTTCCGACTTCATGGCAAAAGCCACAATCACAAAAGATGATAAAACAACAGCAGACTTCCAAGGCCAAATCAAATACTGGGTGGACAACATAAACGATGGAAGATTCTATTCTGCCCCTCCATCAGAATATCCATACATGACTCAGCCATATAAAATAGCCTTTGGATATACACCGGAAACCCTTCAAGGAGAAGCAAAAAAAACAGGCCAAATCGGAACACAATCCGTAACAATAAACCAAAAAGTTTGGACACATTTCGTAGGAATGAAGGCCACAGGCCAACAAGTCCACATTAAAGCCTACGATCCAACAGGCATTATAGACGTCTCAAAATGTAAATTGGACTTACCAATCGCACCAGCACCAAGCTGTAAGGAAATCTCAGTAAACAAACATTCAATCATAACAGAAGGCCAAGTCACCGAATTCTCAGCAATAGGAAAAGATTATGCAGGAAAAACATTCAACGGGAAAGTCACATATTCCGTTCCTCCAGAATACGGAACATTCTACACCGACCCAAATGATGCAGATGTAAATACCGCAAAAGCAAACACATCTAAATTCACAGAACAATACAACGAAACACAAGTAGGAGATCTTAGCAAAATAAAACCACAAGACGGCGATTTCTGTAAAAATCCGGTACAACTACCAAAAGACTTAGCCCCTACCATAGCAGGAAATCCAAACACAATTCCTTCCGCTCTCGACATAATCCTCGGGCAAATGTATGGGACAATACCTCTTCAATCAATCAAAGATATAATCGACATAGGAAAATTTGGAGCAAATGGAATGATCGATCCAAACACCTCAGATTTGGTTAATCCATTAAATCCAACAGGAGAAACAACCAACCCCGGCGCAACAAACATTTTCGGTGCATTCGGCCAAGAAAAACTAACTCAAGCCGACAAAGCAAAAATATCCGGATTCAACCAAAAAATACTACAAGTAAAAGCCGGAGATCCGCAAAAAGGCTCAACAATCGTAGTCGATCCAAACACAAAAGTATATTTCGTTCCAAAAAAAGGATCAGAAGGTCAAAAAGTCGTTTCCGTATCCATAAATTGTAGCTCTAATTCATGTAGCAAAACATTCGAGATCATATCTATTCCAAAAGAAATACCGATCGTCTGTGAAGCCTCAGGCCTAACAGTTACAGACATGAAAACAAATCAAAAAGTCTCATGTCTGAAACAAGGAGAATATCTCCTAAATACAGGATTCTACCAAGATAAAGATCAGAAAATATCTCTCGCGCCTCCAAAAGACATATCCGTAAAATGGGAATCGACAGACCCAAATAGCCTATTCTACGACATGTCTTCAGGCGCTCCTGCAAATCAAAATGGAGCCAAGAGCCCATTTGTAGCAAGCCTTTCCGTAAAATACATCGGTGAAGGTCAAGTCACCTCCTCCCTCATCGCATTAAACGGAAAACAATACACTCAAAAATCATGTTCAAAATTCATTCCCCCATGTACAAAAAATTGTGAATCACTAACATTTACCTCAAACGGTGAAGCATTCCCACCAAATTCACCGGGACTAATCGCACAAAAAGACCAAGCTATAAAACTTTCACTTAACACGAAAGACAACCAAGGCAATCCCCTTCCAGACGACACGAAATTCAATTTCGTATGGAACACAAATGGGGAAGTGACAGACTCAAAAGGAACCAAAAACACAGAAACCGGAAAATTTTCAACGACCATAAACAATCTTCCTCTGATATTTTCAGGAGCGGACAAAATCGGCCAAATCACCGCAACAGTCGACAAATCAAGCCCTCTTTACTCAGAAAAATGTAAAGCCGACATCTCGATTTTGCAACCTGAGATCCCACCGGTCAAACCAGAAGAACCATTAACTTGTAAAGAAATATCAGTCATAGATGTAGCCACAAACAAAGCTCCATCTCTTGCTCCAAACGGAATCTACCAAGTCAGGGCAAAAGCTCAATACTCAAAAACTGTGATCGCAAACAACACTTTTGCAGTAAAACAAGGAATGGGCGTAGTCGTCTCAATGTCGAGCAACCCACTAATAAAATCACTTCAATTAGTAGTATTAAACGACCTAAGACTTTCAGAAAATCTTACAGCTGAAGGCAAATTGAAAACATTATTCACACTCCTTCCATCTCAAACAGTCGCAGACGGCCAAACAGCTTACCTCGTCACATATAGCGACGTAAAAGTCTCAGACAAGGAAGCCTTGGAAGTAAAAGCGGAAAAATTCTCAACTCCCGCTGATTGTGACAAATTCTTCCCACTAACTTACACACCACCGATACCAAAACCGGAACCTACTTGTGACACTCTAAGCATCGTCAAACCTACAAGCCCATGGACCGCCGACGGAATGACAATCGATCCATTCGAAATCAAAGTCACAACAACTCCGGCAAACAAAGAAGGCGAATTCTCGTACACTTGGGAAACAGACAAAACCGGAACATGGAACAGCACAGGAAAAACAACAGACAAAACCGTAGGCATCCTCACAAACACATTAAAAAATGCTGAAGGCGGAACAACTGTAAAAATCCAAGCCTTGGACAAAACAGGCGCAAAAATTCCAAAATGTTTAGCGACAATCACAGCAAACCCAGCTCCACCACAAGGCACAATTTGTGACAGTTTAACTTTAGAAAAACCAACAAGCCCATGGACTGCTAATAAATTAGGAGAAGACGACTTCAAAATCAAAGTCGAAACAAGCCCCCAAGGCAAAGAAAGCGAATTTCTGTACGCTTGGGAAGTGAACAAAAACGGAACTTGGACCAGCAACGGCCACGCAACAGACCAAGAAAAAGGATTACTCACAAACACTCTCAAAAACGGACAAGACAGCACAACCGTAAAAATCTATGCGCTGAAAGATGGCAAAGAAATCACAAAATGTTCAACCACAATCAAAGCGGAACCAAAACCGGCAAACCCGACAATTTGTAAGAGCTTGAACATCAAAACTCCAAAAAGCCCATGGATCGCAAAAAAATCAACAAAAGAACTATTTGAACTTGATGTCCTAACTGACCCAAAAAGCAAAGAAAAAGATCTTACATACATTTGGAAAGTAACAGACAAAAAAGGAGAATGGAGCAACGGAAAACAAGAAGACAGAACAAGCTCCCTTAAAAACTCTCTCGAAGATGCAGAAGACGGCACAACTGTCGAAGTCTACGCACAAGACGAAGACGGAAAGAAAATCAAAGAATGTTCCGACACAATCAACGCAAAAACAGTACGAAGCCCTATCATGACAAAATCAGTCTATGCAACAAGCCCAAAACCAACAAACACAACAAAAGACATCCTAAACATGGGCGCTTCCTCAAGCAAAAAACTTGTCACATACAAGATCCAATTCAAAGCAAATTCCGCCGAAGAAGTGGACATCTCTGAAAAAACTATGTCAAACGGAATCATCAAAGGTAACAAAAACGGAACAATGGGCTACAAAGGAATGATAATCAATGCCACAGAAGGCACAGGTCCCGATGCAAAACGCACCCTTCTGAAAGACGGAAATTATCAAACAGAAACAGAAGACACATACTTCCGTGGACATGATTTCAAATTAGCCGACCTTCAAAACCAACACAACTGTAACAACGGAACTCTAAAAGCCGACGCCATCTGTATCGACAATCCAGACTTTACAAGTGTAGTAAACAGATTCAAAGACGGCTACGCAATTCCATTCAAAAACATAAAAACAAACCTGAAAAACACAGTCATCGAAATCAAGGTCCAAATGGAAATCACAAACACAATCGACGATACTACTTGTAAAGGACTTTCTACAGCAGACGGTTGTGGAGAAGAATTCAACAACAACGCCAAATTCGAAGCCACGATACTTTACGGTGGCAAAGAAAACGATTCCGTCTCTGCAAAAGTCATCGTGATTTGTCCTTACGTTCTTACAAGACAAGCCGGCGATGTATTCTTCTACGACGCCCTCTCAACTGGAATCGACGTATCACGTTGTTCCGAAGTGAAAAGCACTCCGGGACTTGTCGTCCAACCTGAAAAGAAACAAACAACCACAGTGACAAAAACAGGTTCAGGAGACCTACCGGACGAAGCAAAATTCCTCTCAGTCCCTTCACATGACATTTGCCGCTACAGCAACACAGGAACAAATGTAGAAGGATACGATGACGTCCTCAAAAACTTCTCAAGTACAATTTGTGAAATGCGTGCAGAAGTCGCAGAAACTTGGAAAGAAGCCTATATCAATGAATCAATCAAAGCCAACGTAGAAAGAATCTCAAGATTCGGTCAAAACCTGAAAGATCAAAATCAACAAATCTCAAACATGACAAGCTTGCAAGATCTTGATAACGCGCAAAGCGGAGTCTTCGTCAAAGAAGGCGGAACACTTACTATCGGAAGAAATGGAACCTTCGAAATCAATTCTTTCGCCCTAAATAGATCCGAAAAAGTCCCTGCCGGCCAAACATACATCATAAAAGGCGGAACACTTCATATCAAATCCGACATCATCTACGGAGAAACAACCTACGAAAATCCGAAAAAGATCCCATCAGCCGCATTCATTGTAATTGATGGAAACATCATCATCGACAACAATGTCGGACAAATCGACGCCATCATAATGGCAATCGACACAGACAACAGTGGCGACGGCAAAATCACAAATGCTACCATCGACAAGTCCGGAAATTTACATTTCGACGAAAACGACACCTCTGATCGCAAACTCGTCATCAACGGAAGTTTGATCGGAAATGTCTCCGAACTCTTCAGTACACGTACAGGCGCCGGCGATCCTACAAAGGACGAAGGAGCCGTCACAGTTCGTTACGACGAAAGAATATTGCTCAATACCCCACCGGGACTAAGTGATCTTCTAAACATCACACAATCATTGATTCCGTAAGCCTTTGGCACCCACGACACGCCCGCACTCACACATCCCACAAAAGAACCTTCCCTAACCGGAGGTTCTTTTGACATTCAAACATATGCGGTCTTGACATTATGAAAATCAGACTTCTAATTCAACGTATACGTTGAATTAAACAATCCCCGTCAAATATGTAAACCTCACCACCCACCCCGCTCTCACATTTTCTATTTCCATAAAAACATACCTTCAGGTTATAATATCACCCAACATTAACAAACAACATTGACAGAACAAACAACATCCGAACCTCAAGGCAAAGCAAGCATTTTTCTTATCTTCGGCGAAGATAATTTTTCCTCAAACCAAAAACTAAAATTTTACCAAGACGGATTTTCAAAAAAATACGGTGAAGACAGCAACATAGAGGCTCTCGACGGGAAAAAACTCGACATCAAAAACTTCGAAACTGACCTGCAATCACTCCCCTTTCTGTCAGAAAAAAAAATGATAGTAATAAAAGATTTATTCGCAGAACGAGATGCAGAAGAGCAAAAAGAAGTGGCAAAAATAATAGAAAAAACTCCTGAATTTTGCGTATTGATTTTCTACGAAACAGCAAACGTCAAAAAAACGTTATCATTGTATAAAAAAATTGCACAAATAGGAAAAATAGAAGTATTCCCTGCCCTTTCTCCTCAAGAAAGTGCCCAATGGATAATGAAAAAAGCAAAACAAGAAAATATAAAAATATCCATCATCACGGCAAAAATATTAGCAGACCGCGTTTCAGGAACGCTCTGGACCCTCACGAACGAATACGAAAAATTAAAAACATTCGCAAACGGCGAGGAAATCACAAAAGCGATGGTTGAAGAATTAGTCCTGCCAAACATCTCAGCATCAATTTTCCACATGACAGATTTTATCGGTGGCAAAAAGCAAAAAGAAGCAATAAGCACATTTGAACTTATCGAAGAATCCGAAGGGAATGCCCCCCAAATATTCTTCATGATTGTCAGACATTTCAGATTGCTAATCCAAACTTTCGACATGCTAAAAAGAGGAGAATCACAACAAAGTATTATGAAAAAATTAGGAATACAACCATTCGTCGTCCCAAAAATGGCATCACAATGCAAAAATTTCACAGAAAAAGATCTAATTGAAATTTACAAAAAATTACTTAAAATAGATACAGACTTCAAAACAGGCCAAATAAAAACTTCAGCTCAAGACAATAGTCACCACAAACTCGCAATAGAAAAATTCATAATTGATTGCTGTAAGAAAAACTAATTGTTAAAATCTACTTCGTAAATTTGTCGTAGAGTTTTACAACAAGATTTCGACAAATCCAAGAAAACCGCGGGAAAAAGACACATTCTCAGTGCCGCAAAATCTCTATTTCATAAAATTAACACCATCATGGAAAAAGAGCTTATCCAAATCCTTACAAGCCTCGGCCTTACAGATAAAGAATCCAAAGTTTATCTTGCCGCAACAGAGGCGGGCACTTCACCCGTATCGCAAATTGCGCAGAAAGCCGGCATAAACAGGGTCACGACATACGACATCTTGGAAAAACTAAAACAACGCGGCGTAATCAGCCATTTTACGAAAAAACAAATAAAATATTTCACAGCCACAAAGCCTGAAACGCTTCTCGAAGAATTCGAAAAAAGAACAAATTCTCTTCGTATAGCATTGCCAAAACTAAAGAAACTCACGGGCGATATGTCACATCCACGAGTAAGATATTTCGAAGGACTTGAGGGCATCAAAGCCATTTATACGGACACACTCACAAGCAAAACAGAAATATTAAACTACTCAAATTCCGAAGAAATAAGAAATGCTTGGCCAAATTACGACATCGAATATGTAGAAAAAAGAGCAAAGAAGCAAATCTTCCTGAAAGGAATTTGCCAAAACGATGAATACGGCAAAAAAGTGCATGAACTAGACCAAAAATATTTCCGCGAAATGAGGCTACTCGACCCTACTCAATTCGATTTCACAAACGAAATAAATATTTACGACGACAAAGTCGCAATTATTTCATTCAAAGATGAACTAATAGGAATGATCATAGAAAGCGCAGAAATCGCAAAAAGCCAACGTGTAATCTTCGACATGTGTTGGAAATTCTCAAAAATACTTGATGAAGTGGAAAAATCCAAAGACATCAAAACAAAACTCCTCCAACCAATCAAAAGCACAAAAAATCTAATCGCCACCAAAGAAGAAACGGCCGAGGACATTTACAGAAAGAATCTGTCATTGTTTTAGAAAGGAAGAAATATATTTGAGAAAATATTACTAAAGCGTGGGAGAGCTTAGAAAAGTTCAATATAGCAGTAAAGAAATGGCAAAAATATTTCTGAGAGCGCATTACGTTTCATTAGATAAAAAAATACTTACGAAAAAAGAAGTCTAAGCTCTCAGGAATGTTTTTGGCATTTCCTTTATTCTACTTGAACCTTTTCTACCACCTCCCCAACCATAAAACACCTTCCCTCTTCAAACTGCGGAGCAATGATCTGTAAACCGATTGGCAAGCCACTTTTAGACATTCCCGCCGGAACTGCAAGCGAAGGAATACCGGCCGCACTCATAGGAATCGTCAAGGAATCAGCCATATACATCGCAAGCGGATTATCCACAAACTCTCCAACCTTAAATGCAGGAGTTGGGCTTACAGGAGCGATCAAGACATCCACTTTCTCAAAAGCATCCGCAAAATCTTTTATAATTAAAGTCCTGACTTTTTGTCCTTTTTTATAATACGCATCGTAATAACCAGCCGACAAAACATAAGTTCCAATCATTATTCTTCTCTTTATTTCGCTTCCAAATCCTTCTCCACGAGCCGCAAAATAATATTCGACCAAATCCTCCGCTTTCTCTTTAGGCTTTTTTCCATATCGAATTCCATCAAACCTTTCCAAATTCGCAGAAAGCTCAGCCGGCATTGATACATAATAAGCCGCAATCGCATATTTCGTCATTGGCAAAGAAACTTCCACTACTTTCGCCCCTTCCTTTTCAAGTTTTTGAACAACTTCCATTACTTTATCTGAAACCTCTTTATCAATCCCCTCCCCAAAATACTCCTTAGGAATCCCTATCTTAAGCCCTTTAACACCTTTTCCCAAAAACGAAGTATAATCCGGAACCTCTACATCAGGAGTAGTAGAATCATTCAAATCTTTTCCAGCAGTTACATTCAAAATAATAGCAGCATCTTCAACACTTTTCGCAAAATGCCCGATAGTATCCCAGCTAGAAGCCATCGCCGTAACACCACTTCTAGAAACACGACCATAAGTAACCTTCATTCCAACAACTCCGCATAGTGAAGCAGGCTGACGAATCGACCCTCCAGTATCAGTTCCCATTGCATAAATACACATATCAGCAGCAGTAGCCGCAGCGCTTCCACCGGACGAACCACCAGCAACCCTTTCGAGATCATAAGGATTTTTCGTCACACCAAAACACGAATGTTCAGTACTACTTCCACACGCAAACTCATCCATATTTGTCTTTCCAATCATCACCATTCCCGCATTCCTAAGCTTTTTCACAACTGTCGCATCATAAGGCGGGACAAAATCTTTCAACATCGGAGAACAACACGTCGTTTTAACTCCCTTTGTATTAAAAATATCTTTCATTGCACAAGGAATTCCCATCAAAGATCCCAAATCCTCACCTTTTTTGAACCTCTTATCCATCTCTTTTGCCTCAGCCAAAGCCATTTTCTCATCCACAAAAATAAAAGCATTCAAATCTTTATTTCGCACAGAAATTTCCACCAAACAATCTTTCATCAAATCCTCACAGGAAAATTTCCCTTCTCTAAGCCCTTTTGCCGCCTCACTAATTTTAAGTTTATTTAATTGCATTCATCACTTTTACCTGATTACTATCAACTTCAAGCTCACTACAAGCCAAAAGTTCTTCCCTCTTAGCCTCACTCGCAACAACCTCATCCTTTCTCATTACATTCTTTAAACCCGTCACCTGACTCGTAATTTCAACTCCCTCCGTATCAACTTCCTTCAAAATATCCACATACT
Organism: Candidatus Peregrinibacteria bacterium; assembly: GCA_030688025.1. Lineage (GTDB taxonomy): Bacteria > Patescibacteriota > Gracilibacteria > UBA1369 > LOWO2-01-FULL-3 > UM-FILTER-38-24. The sequence continues at coordinate 51,221 of JAUYJL010000003.1, forward strand.
CAAGAACTCCGGACAGCTGTCCGGCAAACTTTTTAACCTCTTCGTCGGTTAGTTTAAGCCTTGCAAGCTTCGCTACATGTCTTACCTGTTCTTCTGTTAACATGCCAAAACTCTACAAAAAAAGTAGCCAAAAAGCAAGAACTAAGCTAAAATTCCTTCATTGACAGCCACAAACAAAAATGAACACACTTCTCAACATAAAAAGAGTTTCCCTAATCTTCTTTATTGCGATAGGAATCATCCATCTCGGCTCCAGCATGCTAATCGCAAATAATATATTTTCACAAACAAGCTACATCGTAAGCAAAACAATGGAAATCCCATTCATTCTCACTGGAATGATGTACGGACTATGTTCCCTCAGAATATCCCTCACCAATCCGGAAGAACCCCACAAAACACTGGACATTTTCCTGATATCATTGATAATAATCACCTTGGTCGCACTAATAATCATAAATCTAGCAATTCCAACAATTTTATAAGCAGAAAATTTTAAAAAAATAAATGCAAAACGAAAAAGAAAAAAAATTGGTAATGGTCTTCGGAACATTTGATTACCTGCATGCCGGTCACGAAAATCTCTTTTCACAAGCACGCGAGCTTGGTGACGAAATCATCGCAATAATAGCGCGCGACAACACAGTAAGAACAATCAAAGGCGCTCTTCCCGACCACAACGAAAAAGAAAGAATGAAAGCTCTCGAAGAAACATCTTGGGCGGACAAAGTAGTTTTAGGCGACACAAAAGACAAAACAAAAGTGATAAAAAATTACAAACCCGACATTATCGCGCTTGGATACGACCAATTCGCATTCACATATCTACTCGACAAAATGATAATCGAGCTTGGACTGGAAACAAAAATCGTCAGACTAAAGCCATATCGTCCTGATATGTACAAATCTTCAATAATTAAATATAATCTCTCAGAGAATAAACAAACCCCTCATGAAACAAATACCCTCATCACTCAACCTAATTAAACGCGGTTTTTCGCTCGCAGTTTCAAATGTATGGAGAAATAAATTTTTATCAGTAGCCGTAATATTTGTAATAGCGGTTATTTTGCTGATCTTCAACACAATTTTACTTGTAAACTTCATCTCACAAGACGCACTTTCAGATTTAAATAAAAAAATAGATATCGTCGCCTACCTCAAAGAAAGCACCTCCTACGAACAAGTAATTTCAATAACAAACGATTTAAAAAACATTGAAGGAGTAGAAAGTGCCACATACTTTTCAAAAGAAGACGCTCTTGCCCAAATCAACAAATTACATCCGGACATCTCGGGCGCCTTTGAAAAATACAACCTCGGAAATCCGCTTCCTGCAAGCATAAACATAAAAACCATACATCCAAAATATTACAAAACCGTAACAGAATTTTTATCACAAGAAAAATACAGCACCTACCTTTCAAACTTTGAAGCGAACAGTTCCGAAAACGCATCACTCATCACAAGCGCCGCACAAAATCTCGTAAAAATCACAAATTTCGCAGGCCAAATCATATTCTGGCTCATTGCAATTTTCATAGTCGGAGGCGCACTAATCATCCTAAACGCAATCCAAATCACGATTTTTAATCGCAAAAAAGAAATCGAAGTAATGAAACTCGTTGGCGCATCTTATTCTTTCATCAGACTTCCATTCATCATAGAAAGCATAATTTATGGACTTCTTGCAATTGTCCTAAGCCTTGGAATGTTCGCATTAATCACACAAAAAATCGACATCTCATCATATGGAATTTCAATGACATTCCAAAATTCTGAAATCATCAAAATAATCATAGGCGAAATTCTGGCAACAATCGCATTAAGCGTAACAAGTTCTCTAATCGCAGTACACGAATATCTAAATCAGTAACCACAAAATGCATAATTTTAGGTCACAAGAATATCGGAGAATCCGATAGACTTGTTTATTTATATTCGGAAGAATTAGGCAAAATAAAAGCATACGCAAAAGGAGGAAGAAAAATTTTAAGCAAATTCATAGGACACATCGAAACCCTAAACATCGCAGAAGTCTCACTTTATTTCGGCCCACAAAGCATAATCATCACAGAAATTTCCAGCAACGAAACCCTCCTCAAGAAAGCTGAAAAACTTGAAACTTTTCAAAGCGCATTAAAAATCGCAGAGATCGCAAACGCCTTACTTTTCGAAGAACAAAAATACGATAACCTCATAAGCCTGATGAGAAAAGCCATCATGCATTTGATAACATCAAAAAAACCACACTTGATTTACACCGCATTCGCGATAAAACTTATGGACAAACTTGGAATCGTTCCGGACTTCAAAGACAGCACAATGCACATTTCAGATAAATACATCAAATTTTTCGAATTCATAAAAGCAAAAACCTTCACAGAAATAGAAAAAATAAAAACAACAAAAGAAGAAGACACTTATATCTCAAAATATCTCAATAAATTATTGGATTTCTAAGGAACCTCCGAAAAACATGTATTGTTGCGTCAACTTTGTCGCCCCCTCCTCGCCGTACGAATTAGTACGGCTATGTCGGGAGCTCCTTGTTTCCTTACACTACATTGTTTTTCAGAGGTTCCCTAAGCCTTCTTTTTTATACGACCAGAAGCTTTTCGTCTTCCATGAGGGCTTGCGACATATTTTTCATTTTCCTTCTTAGCTCTGGAAACTTTCATCACACCATTTATATTTTCAAGCTTATCTATAACAATATCGAATTTATCCAAATTATCCATTTCCAACAAAAAATAATCTTCATAAAGTCCAGCATCCCCAAGCGCCTTCAATTGAATATCCTTTATCGTCATATTTAATTTGGCCATTTCCACAGTAAGCTCATTCATAAGCCCTATTCTAGATACCGCAACAACCTTGATCCCGACAATATATTTCGGCCCTTCATCAGAAATATTTTTAAAATGAGCGGCAACGAATCTATCATAATTAAGAGCCCCAATCATCTTGCAATCCATTTTATGAACCGTAACGCAATTTCCACGCGTTACATATCCAAGAATATTATCTCCGGATTTCGGCTCACAACACGACGCAAACTTTATAGGAAGCCCTTCTTCTCCACCAATCAAAACTTGTTTTTCTATCACGACACTCTGCTCAAGAGTGCATTTTTTTGACTTCTTAGCGACCTTTGCGGGCATGACGACGGAATGGACAACCGCCTCTTCATAAGGATAAATCTTCTTAACAATTTCATGTGCAGGCTTTCCACCTTTCCCTATTTCCTCAAGAATCGTTTCTCTTTGCACTAAATTCAAATTTTTTCCAAGATATTTTCTCAAAATAGTATAATTCTGATCGAGAAAAGGTTTTCCAATTCTTTCCAAATGAGTATTTAAAATATCACGTCCCAATTTTACATTATTATCCCTATTTAAAGAGCTAAAATAAGCCTTTATTCTGTTGCGCGCAAATCCACTTTTCACAACCGAAAGCCATTGAAGTTTTGGAGTCGCATCGCTTCTTGTAATAATCTCAACCACTTCTCCATTTTTGAGCTCGTAATCAAGAGGCACAATCTTCGAATCAACTTTTGCCATAATACACCTATTCCCAACATCGGTATGAACACTATAAGCAAAATCAATGGGCGTAGAGCCCGCAGTCAAATCACGAACCTCTCCACGAGGAGTCAGCACAAATATTTTATCTTTAAAAACATCCAAATCATTAAGCCCCTCACGAATATCAGCAATTCCCTTTACCCAATCGGAATAAGCCTTAAGCGCCTCCGCACTTGAAGTCCCATTCTGTTTATAGACCCAATGTGAAGCGATCCCAAACTCGCTATCCATATGCATTTTTTCATCCCGTATTTGTATTTCAACAGGTTGATCCATATCCTTTGGAGCAAGCCCCAAAACAACAGTATGAAGACTCTTGTACCCATTTGCTTTTGGAACAGCGATATAATCCTTAAATCTTCTTGTAACAGGCCTCCATTCGCTATGGACAAGCCCCAACACAGAATACAAATGTTCAACTTGAAAATTCCCCAACACATCTTTTTTCTCAGGCAAAACAACCCTTATTGCAAAAATGTCATACAAATCCTCAGGAGAATTCAGTCCTTTCTTTTTAAGCTTTTTGTGAATACTGTAAACGCCTTTTATTCGCCCGGAAACATCAGCAATAACTCCACGATTCGCAAAAAAATCCGTTAATCTCTTATTAATCCATGCTATAGAGATTTCACAACTCTTCTTTAATTCCTTCAATTTTCCTGAAATATTTTTATATTCCACGGGATTCGTGTACTTGAAAGAAAGATCCTCAAGACTTGTTTTCATATTATAAATTCCAAGCCTATCCGCAATAGGCGCATACAAATCAAGAGTTTCCTTGGCAAATGCAACATGATCCGAAACTCCATGAAAATCTTTAAGTTTATGAAGCCTACAAGCCAAACTCATCAAAACAACCCTTATATCCTTGGCCATCGTCAAAAACATTTTTCTCAAAATCTCAAGTCTAGAAGTTCGATCATTTTCTTTATAACTTAAATTCTCAATCTTTGTAACCGCAAGAATAAGCGCTATAACCGATTTACCAAAAGATTCCTCAATCTCTTTTTCCGTCAAAATTTCTCTAAGAAAAAGATCCTTAACAAGCAAAGCAATCACCGTATCCTCATCGGGATTCATAGGCATCAAAATATCCAGCGCCGAGATACAGCAAGCCTCATGATTTTTAGCAAGAGAAAGCGCACGCTCAAACCGCTCAGAATCAAATAATTTCACTTTTTTTGAAACCTTTTGAACCATACTATGTTCAAGAAAAAATACCCAAACAAAGTATACTACTTTTCCCTAGTTAGATAAACGAATAATTGCATTTATATCGGAGTCCGGTATATCAAAAACGTGTATACCCTTCACTAATGCTTCAAAATTCGCAGAAATATCTTTATATCTTGGTTCAAGTTTCTTAATAGAATTTACATACATATCAGAGATGTAACTATAGGCTTTGTAATAAGCACGAAGCCTTATCGCGCTTTGCGAAAATCCTACAAATTTTTCAAGATTATTGAAAGAATCTTGTCCTCTCAAATCTTTTGTATCCGCAAAAAATTCTTTTTCGAGAAGATCTCTCTGCTCACCTGCAGAAAGACTAGCCACATTTATATTTGCCGCCGCCTTTGCAACTTCATTTTGAATTTGCTTAGCATTGTCTATTTCGCTCTTCATTTTATTCAAGAAACTCGTCAAAGATGCCCTCCTGTCATACGATTGATCCAGAAATTTATAAATATCGGTAGAATATAGATTTTGCATTTCATTCAAATACCGCATGTAATAAGCAAATCTATGCTCAGGACTCACAACTTCCCCACCAAGTTTCAATGCAAAAAACGCACCCAAAATTTTATTACTGCCAAGAATCAAATAGTCATACTCATTACCAAGAATTTCGCTCATATTCAAGGCATCAGTCCCCTCTTTCACTTCAGGAGTTACGGCAACAGGCTTTTGAACATCTTGTTTTTCTTCTTGCTGCGAATCTTCCGCTAAGGTCTCAGTTTTCTCACCTCCTCCAAAAATATCTCCGAATGGAATATAAAACGCACCGACAATTCCAAGAATAACCAGAATCAACGCCACAAAAACCCCAAGGATTTTACCCTTCGTAATTCCAGCTTGTTCAAGCATATAAAAGAATCCACCATCATCAAACTCACTAGACGCTATAACCTCAGGTGCGGTTTTAGACATAGGTTTAACCTCCGGCTCAACATCTTTCGGCTCTACATGCACTGCCCTCGCCTCAACGACTTCAGGCGTAGTAGCAGGCGTTTGCGATATATCTGCGGAAACTTCTTCCTTAGGCTTTTCCTCCTCCTGCAATTTCTGATCCTCTGGTTCTTCATAAGGAACTTCCGCAAAAGGATTTACGGGAGCAACATTTTCTTTTTTCTCTTCAACCACGGGAGCTTCAATTATAGCATCATCCTCAAGTACTCCATCACCAAAAGGATTAAAAGTATCATCTTGCTTTGGCTCTTCTTTGATTTCAGGAACTTTTTCATCCACAGACTCTTCAACTTTCGCAGACTCAGAAACCTCAGGTTCTACAACCTCAGGTTCCGAAGAAACAACTGGCTCTTCAACAGCATCCTCTTCCTCAGGAGAAGTAATCTCTTCAACTTCAGAATTTGGGATAGGCTCTGGAGCAACATCTTCATCTTCTATTACATCTTCTTCCGGTTCAAGTTCAACATTTGCATCTTTCACATCCTCTTCAGAAATTTCATCAGGAACAGCCCCAACAGAAGGAACATTTTCCTCCTCAGTATTGTCAGCAATAATTTTTTTCTTCCTTCGTTTTCTCTTTCGTTTCTTCTTAACATCACCATCACTGTCAGCCAAAACGCCTTCTTCCGCGATAGAATCTTTAAATTCAGACCTTTGTCCTTTCGATGCAACTTCACTCACATATTGCTTTACATCATTCTCATAACCTTTAATTTTTTTCTTAGTTTTATGCTTAACCTCCGTCTTATCCTCCTCCAAATCTTGATCAATAACCTTAGGCTTTCTCATCTTTTTCTCCTTCTTTTTGGAAGTTTTATCTTCATTTGGAACAGCATCATCGGAAAATTGAGCCCCACCTGAAGCATTCGCATCATCTGCGAACGGATTTATCCCAAAATTTTGTCCTTTTTTATTATCCATTTATAGCTAATTTATATCTAAACATTATACCACAAAACAGCCTTTTTTTAAAGCAGGAAACCGCATTACGCAACAGATAATAGAACAGCGTAATCAAAATAATTAGAAAGCCCCAGGTTTTCCAGCAACACATTTTGACATATTCCAAAATAGACTTAAAATTTAACGTCACCGTTAACGGCACTTTCTGTGCATTTTTGGCTTATATATGCCACGAGTGCCAGTTGAGGCAGATAAGGACAACTATCGTACCCCAAACATTTGCGCACTAGGTATTCTCAACAATTTAAACTTAATCAACTAAACATTTTTCCAAAACGACAATGAAGCAGTTAAATTTCGCCTTGTTCAAGCCAGTATTCGACTACCAAAAAACGAAATATTTTTAGAAATAACAAAAATCAATCTTCAAATTTGAGGATTAAAATACGAAGGTGGTGGAGGGGGTGATTGATTATTATCATTTGTTTTTCCACTTTCCCCATTACTTGGCTGACGACAATTAATACCAGCAAAGTAAAAAGAACTAAACATTATCCCCGCCTTTAGCAAAAAAGATATTATAACTATATACACTTCAATTTTTTCTTGAGAAAAATTGATATAAATAAGGTCAACAAAAATTTGCAAAGCAATAACATAGAGAATAGCATCTATTAAGCGTATATTTTGAGACATAGCAACGCCTCTATACGAGTATTTAAATGCGATATAACTTAGGATTGCAATACCGATTCCTATCAAAATAAAAAAAATTAAAAACTTCAGCAAAGCAGAAAATGCAAAGGGAAACAAAAGCTCTACTGGGAACAAAAATGAACCAAAAACCTTACCATAGAAGATTGTTATAATAAAAAGAAAAAAATTAGTTTTTATAGCAAACCAAATATAAGTTTTTTCCATAAATATAGTCCTTTAAAAGTATCTATACACACTTCCCACCAAAATTTTCCCCAAAATCCACTGAAGCACAAAATATCCGACAACACCGATCGCGATTACCTTTACAGCGTCATCTTTGTGAACTTTGTGATAATCCAAAAGTAAATGATAACACACCGCAAAAACCACAATCACCACCGCCAAATTGATAATGCTAAGCAACTTAAAAATGTCAAAAACTCCAATCACTGAAAGAACCGCAACGGGAATAGAAAGCCAAGAAACAATCCCTGCATAAGATAAAACTCTGAAAAATCCAATATCATTTCCTACTCCATGAAAATATTTTCTGGCCACATAGCTAACCCCAAAAATCATTCCAACAAAAGCAAACACCGGAATCAAAAGCGGCCAAACAAGAAATCTTGAAAAAATCGATGAAAATCCTGAAGGGAAACTAAGCGATCCAAAAATAATATTAAAAACAGCTGGGACGACAAGAATAATAATACCGTTTCTCGTCGCATCGGATTTCCCTGCCACATGAGCCATAATAACCTTATCAAACTTCAAAATCGCCATAGCATTTTTCGCCTCAGAAATAACATAATTTTTGAGATTCATTTCGTTTTGATTAAATTTTAATAGACATCCTGACTAAAAAGATTTGTAACATCCAAGAATAAAGATCTAACAGGATCAAATTCCACGTCATTTTGTATCATACTATAGTCATATTTTTGATTTTTCCCATTTTTAAAATTAAGCGAAACAACAAATTTTCCAACACCGGTAGAAACATCATACGAATCAGAATTTTTTAATTTTCCATCCAAAATCAAGGCTATCGATTCCTCAAAACGATCATAAAATTCTCCACCCACAACTCCATTATTTTTCACATCCGGATTTTGAGCTTTAACGCTTCCCGAAGCCTTCGGATAAGAACGCACATAATCCAAAGAAAGAGTTCTATCTCCCAGACTTGGAATCAACTTAAGAGTAGAAACAGAGAAATAATCATCCGGAATATTTCCATCATCAATATAAAACTCAATCGAAACGACGTCCTCAGCCTTAGCACCAAAAACAGAACACCCAGCGTAAACAAGGCCGAAAATGGCAACCAATATAACTGAATAAATAATTTTCTTCATAAGCACAACAAATAACTCAGTTAATATTATTGCACTTTTAAATCAAAATGCAACAAAAACATCAAAAACGCATTAGAATTATTTTGCCTTTGGCTCCTCCTTCGAACCATCACCTTCCGCAGAAGCAGCTTCGCCTTCTGTAGGAGCACCGGCTTCACCTTCCGCAGGAGCAGCCTCCACAGTCGTAGGTTCTTCCTCCGCTCTCGGAGCAACAACCACAGCGACTACATCTTCAGGTTCATTCATAATTGTAATTCCAGCAGGGACAGTCAAATCTTTCACCCTGACATAACAATGGAAATCTTCAAGAGAATCAACACTTACTTCAATTTCGTGAACAAGTGCATTTGGCAAACATTTAACCTCAACTTCATCAAGTTTAGCCATGAAAATTCCAGAAAGATTTTTCACTGCAGGCGCAGTTCCAACAAAAGTAAGAGGTATATTTGTAGTAATTTCCTGATCCATCTTCACGTTTCTAAGATCAACATGAATCATAGTTCCATTAACTGGATGATATTGGACATCACCAACAAGAACATTTGGTCCTTTTTTGCCATCCACAAGAAGACTTATAATAGTATTTGTACCGGCTTTAACAAAAGTTCTTCTAAAAGTTTGATAATCAACTTTAAAAGATATATTTTCAACGCCATTCCCGTAAAATTCCAAAGGAATCAAATTCTCAGCCAACAAATCTTTGGCCTTCTCTCCAGCATTTCTGCTTTGTACTTCAAGTGTTGTTGCATCCATATTTTTTACCATTCAAGAATAAATTGCTGGCTCAGTCTAGCCGAATTTAGTTACCCATGCAATAGAATTTTTGAGGAAATCCTAAGTATGTGGTATAGTTGGCCAAAATCGCTTAAAAAAACCAATTATGTTCGACAAAGCAAAACAAATGTATCAGCTCCAGAAAAAGGCCAGAGAGATAAAAGGTCAGCTAAAAAACACGCATATCGAAGCCGAAGACGAAGGCGTAACTGTAGTAATAGACGGAGAGCAAAACGTCGTAAAAGTCACTCTTCCGGAACTCACAAACGAGAAAAAGGAAGATTTGGAGAAAAAACTTGAGAAATGCTTCAACAAAGCAGTCAAAAAATCACAACAAATCGGCGCAGACCTTATGAAAAGCGTAATGGGCCCTGATTTCAACTTGCCGGGGATGTAATTCCTTATAAATGAAAAAACAAAACAAAAAAACCTTAACGTTGATTTTAGCTATATTGCTAATCAATATTTTCGTCTTCACAAAGGCATATTTTAATAATATCGAAAATCCTGTCGACAAGTCCGACACCAAAGAAATTTCATTTACAGTGAAAAAGAATGCAACATTGCATGAAGTTGCAAACAATCTCGAAGATAAAGACCTTATAAAAAGCTCATTGGCTTTTCGCGTTTATGGAAAACTTCATGGCACAGCCTCAAAACTAATCGCCGGAAGATTTATTTTATCAAAATCGATGACTCCTGAAGAAATCGCAAATACATTAATAGACTCATCAAAATCCGAATTCATCATCACAATCCAAGAAGGACTAACCATAAAAGACATCGACAAAAAACTGGTAGAAATGGAACTAATAAAAAACGGTGAATTTGCTAACGCCGTAAAAACCTTCAACGGATGGCAGTATTACGCATTTCTAGACAAAAACACGCTAAGCAAATTTCCATTACCGCTCGAAGGCTACCTTTATCCGGACACTTATTATTTAGACCCTTCGGACTTCAAACCAAACGACCTTATATATAAAGCATTAGATAATTTTGAGAAAAAATGGCAGACAGCGATAAGCGCAAATGGCTCAATGCTCAAAAAATATTCAATTCCGGAAATAATTGTAGTGGCATCAATCGTAGAACGAGAAGTTTTCGGCAAAAATGACAGAAAGATCGTAGCCGGAATTTTGTGGAAAAGACTTGAAAGTGGCTGGATGCTAGGCGCAGATGCGACTTTACTATACGAAAAAAATGACAAAAAAATAACACAAGAAGACCTTCAAAAAGATTCTCCTTATAATACACGAAAAATAAAGGGTCTTCCTCCAACACCAATTTGCAATCCAGACATCGACGCAATCTCCGCCACACTAAATCCTACAAACACAGATTACTGGTTTTATTTGTCAGCAAAAGACGGCACAACAATTTATTCCAAAACAAACGAGGAACACAGCATAAATAAAGCAAAATATCTTTAAGCAAAATTTTTATTGCACAGGCTTTTCCTCCGCAGGTTTTGGCTCTACAGGCGCAGGCGCCACCACCGGAACAGGTTTTTTGTAAAACACTTTAATCGTAGTCATTGGCGTTTTATTGCCATCTTTATCGAGTCCATAGATTTCGTAAACATTGTCCCCTTCCTTCATATAGCCATAATCAATATTTGCAAAATAAGACCAAGTCTTATCCCCTGCTCTAAATTTCTTTAATTGTAGACCATTTACGACAATCGCAACCGCACCATTTGGATTTCCTGCGATCACCGCAGGATTTGCAGTAACTTGATAAACACCCTTGTCATCAGGTTTTCCACCCCCAACAGAAACAACAGTTGGCGCCACCCCTGAAATTTTTGGAACAACCACCTCTTTTGTTTTATCAGCACTAGTTTTCGCGGCATCAGCAGGATTAGGAGTTCCCTCCACTTTCGTTCCATCCGGATTTAAAGGTTCATCGGTAACCTCCACAGGCGCATCAGGCACTCCGTCCCCATCTGTATCAACCGTAAGCTCTAAAGGCGCTATCACCTCAGGCTCAACCCTCACAAATTGCCCATCACCACTTGTAGATTTAATAAACTTAGTCGGATTTTTATCCTCTCCAATATTCCAAAGATAAAATTCACCCGTTTTAAACGCATCAGAAAGCGCAGAAAGCACACTTGGACTTCTGAATCCCCAATAACTACTCATGATTTCATCAGTAAAAACAACTTCCTGCCCAACTCCAACAATCTCACTATCTACAACTTTATCACCAGTTTCGCTCAAGATATCGACAGAAACAGCATCTCCAGCAACAACTCTCAAATTCTCATCAGTCTCATTTTCAAAATCAAAAATACTTTGCTTGTCAGATTTTGCTATAACACTATCGCCTCTGATTTCGACAATTGTCCCACCCGCAGTTTGCCCATAAACCTTATTCACCCAGACTTTTCCATTCACAATAAGAAGGCTTATCGCAGGGCTATTTTCGTCATCATCAATCACGCTCAAAACTATATCACTACCTCCGGCAATTCTCATCACCGTCCCATCAAAAAATTCCGCAATAATTTTGCTGTCAGCCGAAGTCTTAAATTCGTCTCCCTGAAGCACCAAAGCATCGGAAGAAACTCCAAAAAAGTCCTGAGTATTCCAAGTTTTCATCTGAACACTCCCCTGCAAAATATGCAAATATACTCCATTCACAGATCTTCCTCCAAAAATAAAACCCCATAAATTAAAAACCAAAACTCCAATAATTCCAATACACAAAATCACCAAAAACGGCATAATATAGCCCTTTCTCGAAGGAGCTTTTCTCTGCGCACGATAAGGAGAATAATACATATTTGAAGGATTTATTGATTTTTACGCACACATATTAGCGCAAAGCGCAGACAAATGGCAATAAAATCGGGAATAAAGTAATTACCCCCTGTCGTTGAAACTCCAACAACACTTTTTTCGCCCAAAAATCTTGCCAACAAAATCGAAATTTGCTAGTATATAAGCACAAGCTAGACTGTCGTTAAACTACGACCCTGTCGGGTGACTCATAAGAATCCTTTGTAAAGAAGGATTTTTATGTATGCTTAAATCACCTTGGTGGAACATGGGGCTGTAGTTTAATGGTAGAACAGTCTGGCCTGTCACCCGACAGATGCGGGTTCAACCCCCGTCGGCTCCACCAGGGCACAAATCACTACTAAAATTATATATCTTCATTTACAATAGATAATGTAAAGTTTTAAACAAAAATTACATAGACAACCAAATTCCAAATCAATTACCTCAAGAAACTTTCTTTAATCTTCACAAGAAAAAAATTCTTATTGCCTCATTTATAACAATTTTCTTAATAGTGCTCCACATCTTTGACCTGGGAATTTTAGTGAAAACCTCAATAGACCCTGACCTGGACAGATATAAATTCAATGATCCTTTAATTATAAAGACAACGATTAAGAACTTTTCATTTTTCCCGATCTATTCACGAAAAAGCTTCATTTATATTGAAGGAGTAGATTCTCCGGATGAACCATCTGGACTGGCATCGTACGACGATCTTCGTGACAAAATTCTTCCTTTTCACTCAAAGACTTACAATCAAAAAATAAATTTAGTTGATAAATCATCTTGGGAACCTCTTGCAGGAATTTCAGAAGATGAAAGAAACATAATAGTGAAGTCCGGTCAAAACACATTAGTAATTGAATCACAAAAAACAATTAAAAAATCTTTATATATAATACCATGCGACATAGAACTAACAAAAAAACTAACAAAGCAAATAGAAGCACTTGAAATATCTCAGCCAAACATTGATAAAGAAAAAATTTTAGAAAACATTCCAAGCTACACTCCATCAGACTTAACTTTAACTAAAAATAATCCAGAAACAGGATTAAAATATATATCAAACGAATTATTGATAATTCCAAACGAGAATTACAATCAAGACATTCTAATTTCTCAAATATATGCAGTTGGAGCCGACATTTCCAGCTACGAAAAAGACGTCCCAATCTTTAAGATTATTCTTCCAAAAAACGCAACATACGAACAATTCTCAGCCACAAAATCAGCACTAGAAAAATCGAAACAAATAGAAGTAATCATAGTAAATACTGTAATGGACACATTCTAAAAACCCATTCCCCCCCCCTACATCCCCATCTCTCTCTTGATTGCATTAATATCGCGAACCAAACGAACATCGTTTCGAAGAAGTTTTTCGGTCTTTTTGCAGGCGTGCATTACAGTTGTGTGATTTCTGCCGCCGAAGCCGTCGCCGATTTTTTCGTAAGATTCTCCAAGTTCATGTTTGATCAAATACATACAAACCTGTCTTGGCAACATATATTCTTTATGCCTGTCCTGCCCCATCAAATCACCAAAACTCATATTGTAATATTGAGCGACAATTTTCATGACATCTTCTGAAGTTTTTGCGTAAGTTTTTGCAGATTTTTCGTTCACATCATAACCAATAATTTCCTGCGCTTTATTTAATCTCTTGATTATTTCCGCAACAGATCTGATAGTCGGAACACTATTTTTAAGTTGGCTTTCCGCAACAGCTTGACGAAGAACTCCCTCAAGCTCACGAACAGAATGATGCACATTATTCGCAATAAAACTCAAAACTTCCGGATCAATCAAAACCTCAAAATCTTTGCATTTCTCATTCAAAATCGCGAGTCTCGTTTCAAAATCAGGAAAAAGAAGCTCGACAACCATTCCCATTCCAAAACGACTTTTAAGTCTCTCGTCCAAATCATCAAGCTCGCTTGGTGGCCTGTCTGAAGTCAAAACTATCTGTTTGTTTCTATCATAAAGTTCATTGAAAGTGTGAAAAAATTCTTGTTGTGAAGAATCTTTTCTTGCAAAAAACTGAACATCATCAATCAAGAAAACATCTACATTTCTGTATTGATCTTTAAATCTAGCCATGTGTCTTTTGCCGATCGCCTCAACAACTTCAGTCACAAATTTCTCAGCAGTAATATATTTAACAACCATATCAGGAAAATTTTTCAAAATTTGATTTCCAATCGCTTGAACCAAATGAGTCTTTCCCAACCCAACACTTCCATAAACATAAAGAGGATTATACATCCCCCCCGGATTATCGGAAACCGCTGTACAAACAGCATGTGGAAGCATATTTTCGCGTCCGACAACAAAGTTTGAAAGATCATATCTGCTATTCAACATCTGGCTTGAAATATGTCCATGAACACTTCCTCTCTTAACGACAACTTCATTCATATTGCGAACTTTTCTAACTTTTTTCTCATCTTCTTCGTTGAAAAAAGTTTTTATTTCAGGAGATTCGTTGTTTTCTTTTTCAGACAACCTCGCGCAAACATCATAAACAACAGATTCAACGGTCGCATCCACTTCCTGCATCGCCTGAATCAACTTGATGTTATATTTCGCTGAAATCCAGCCTTTTGCAAACATCGTAGGCACTCCAACCGTCACAACCCCTCCTTCATTCTTCAAAACCGTAGTATTTTGGAACCAAGTAATAAAATGAGCCTTCTGAATTGTAGGTTTGATTCTAGTTAAGACACTAGTCCAAAGATCACGGTTTGTCATTTTAGTAAAACTTAAAGAATATGAAATACAAAAACTTTTAGCACCCTTCATTTCGTTGCCCGCTATTAAAACTAAAAAATTCTTGCACCACCAATACTATTTATTTTCCACATAAACTACAAGGGGTTTACCCTTATTCAAGCCCTCCACTACAAGTAGACAATTCCTACACCAGACATACAACATTTAGGAAAAACACACAATTAGACAACACATTCCCCACCCACGCAATAATCCCACATCACATATTTGACAACCATCGCAACCTAAAAAAACCAACAAATAAAAATCGCCGCATCCACAAAGGAAAACGGCGACTTCATCGTGTCGACAGAATCTACTACTCCCCTTTTATCAATCGAACTATGTCGCTATAGGTAACGACAAAGATCATAATTAATATTAGAAAATATCCCAAAACATGAATCCTTGATTCTATTTTTCGGCTCATTCTTTTTCCTAAAATCACTTCGCCAATGATAAAGAAAATTCTTCCACCATCAAGTCCGGGCAAAGGAAGTATATTGATTACCGCTAAACTAAGCGACAAGACAGCCACAAATCGCAACAAAGCAATAATTCCTTGTTGTGCAAAAGTATGCGTCATCCTGGCAATACCAACAGGTCCGGCAACATCATTGGGAACCTGACCATTAGTAATAAGACTTCCAACAAAAGCCCCGAAAGATTCAGCAGTAAGTTTCGACACCTTCACCATTTCCGTAAAAGACTTATAAAGAGCTATGTGTACAGGATATTTCTCATCTTTCACCTCAGCCACCGACGACACAACATTCACATTATAAAGACTCATGTCCTCAAAATTTTTGTAATTCATAAGCTCAGACAAAAGCACTCCGATTTTCTTATCCTCGTTAGACGTAATTGCAAAAAACAATTTCTCCCCATCTCTATCGATAGCATATGCAATAGTCTCGGTAGCATGCCCACTAACATATTTTATAAGCTCAAGGCTATCTGTCACATTTGTTCCATTTACAGACAAAATCACATCTCTGGGTTTTATTCCGGCCTCGGCCGCAGGGCTCTGCGCCAACACATCAGAAACAACAACTTTCCTTGTCTGAGGAACCTCAACAATCACTTTCTGCCTCTCTCCATTCCTATAAATTTCATATTCAAGCGGACTTACTCCTCGAATTAAAGATTCGAATTGATCGACATAAAAAACCTGTTTTTCATTTACACTTAAAACAATATCTCCGTCCCGAAGTCCATATGCATAATTAACACCGGCCGGATCCACTTTAAAAACCTCAATCCTTGGAAATGCCGCAGTATCCCCAACAACAACCCCAAGCGCGTGTAAGCCCGTTTTTTCGACCATTTCATCAGTCACTTCATAAGACAAAATCTCCTCTCCCCTTTTCACTTTATAAGCTCCAACCGGATTTGTATTCATCCTCATCAAAAATTCCTCCCCGATATTTTTCCCATCCAGAAAATAAATAAGATCATCCTTTTTCATCCCAACATATTGCGCCAAACTTTCATTTTCTACATTTTTAATTTTCAATCCTTCAACAAGTTGAACATGTCCGGAATCCACATAATCAAAAACTTCATTAGGCCCAATAAGTGGCTTCATTCCAACGGAAAAACCGATGGAAAGCAAAAACCAAGCCAAAAAGAAATTCATAAAAACTCCGGCAAAAGCCACTTTAAATCTATTCCTCGAGCTTGCCGCCGCAAAACTTCTTTTCTTTTTCAAAATGCTTGGATCATAACTATCCTCACCAAAAAGCCTCACGAATCCACCAAAAGGAATCCAATTAAAAGAATACACAGTCTCCCCAAACTTCTTTCCCCAAATTTTCGGAGGAAGCCCGAGCCCAAACTCCTCAACCTTTATTCCTGACCTTTTTGCCGCCCAAAAATGACCTAACTCGTGAATCAAAATCAATAACGAGAAAATCACAATAAACACAATAGCGGTAAAAACATAGGACATAGGAACAAGGTTAATTAATAGCTGATTTCTAAAAGTTTAAACCGTCATGACATCTTTTTCTTTAGCCGTAGTCACTTCATCAATTTTTCCATTAAACTCCTCAACCTTCAATTGCAACGCTTTCTCCGAAGAAAACACATCATCCTCGGTGATTTCATCATTGGCTTTTAATTGCTTAAAAACACCAAGCACATCCTGTCTCGCAGTCCTGATTGAAATTCTTGCATCCTCGGCCAAACGTCTAACATGTTTCGTTAAATCAGTTCTCCTTTCTTCTGTTAAAGGTGGAATCGGCACTCTCACGCAAACTCCATCGCTTATTGGATTTAAGCCAGTCCCCATGCCAACAATCGCCTTCTCAATATGCACAATCGAACTCTTATCCCAAGGCTGAATCATAATTGTTCGCGGATCGGGAATAGAAATATTCGCAATGTTTTTCAACGGCTGAGTAACGCCATACATTTCAACATTCGCGCCTTCTACAAGCCCGGCATTCGCACGTCCGATTTGAAGTCTTGAAAATTCCTCCTTCAAATGCACCATAACTTTTTCAAATTCTTTAACCGCATTTGAAATAGCTTCATTTGTCGTCATATAAATTTTGTTAAATTTTAATTTGTAATAAGAGTTCCAATTGTCTCACCTTTGACAGCTTTTGCAATATTTCCGGCTTTTTCTAGATTAAAAACAATCATCGGTAAATTCCCGTCCATACACATACTCGCGCAAGTCAAATCCATAACACCCAATTTCTGCTCAAGCACTTGAGAAAAAGTCATCTTCGTGAATTTCTTCGCATTCTTAAATTTCATAGGATCTTTGTCATAAACATAGTCCACTTTTGTCGCTTTCAACAAAACATCACATCCCATTTCAAGCCCCATCAACGCCGCCGCACTGTCTGTCGTAAAAAACGGATGACCCGTTCCGCCTGCAAAAATCACAATTCTTCCCTTTTGCAAATGCATTTGTGCACGTTTTGGAATATAAATTTCAATAGCCTTTTCACAAGGAAAATTTGTAACAGCACGAACATCAGCACCAACGTATTTTAGCGCATCCTCAAGCGCCAAAGAATTCATGCACGTAGCCATCATTCCGATAGAATCCGAAGTAACTCGATCAAGTTTCAAATGTTGAAAATCTCTAAACCTCCAAATATTCCCACCACCAATCACAATCCCAACTTGCACTCCCATGTCCTGCAGTTTTTTTATGTCTTTCGCGAAACTCATCAAAATTTTTCCATCAATTCCACTCGCAAGATCTCCTTTGAAAACCTCGCCTGAAAGTTTCAACAAAATCCTTTTATATTTCAATTTTGGCATTCTGAAAAATTAGAAATTACATCTTTATTAAAATATACGTAAGCGCTACGCCAAGCACAATTCCTATGATAAAAATCATCGGAATTTTTTTGCCGGCATCAGACTCTTCTTCATCATGAGCATTTGCAATATCCGCCAAAAGATCAGTCGAAATTATCACATCATCATCGGAATGTTGTCGAATAATATCCTCATATGCATGCGTCGCAATCAAATTCACAAATTTATCAAATTTGATTTTTACTTTATCATTAGGCTTAAGACTCTCTTCTTCCGCAACGGAAATAGACGAAGCCCCCATAGCACTAATGGCTTTCTCTTCAGGCTCATCAGCAACAGTCGTCCCTCGTCCTATACGAAACTCAGCGTCTTCATTTCTCACGCGCTTTCCCCTTAAATCAATGATATCATCGTCATTATACATAAAAAGATGTGTTAATCTTCGTCTAGACTAACACATCTCTTTCATAAAGTGAAGAATTTTTACGCCTCTACGCAACACTTATTTCTTGAAAAATATTGAAGCAACATTTCCTACAAAATTATTCTTCGAATCATACGCAAACGCAAAAACTTCATGATTTCCAGGTCCTACAGGATCTTCAACCTTGAATTTCCCATTCGCATCAGCAATCACAACAGAAGACCTCACTATACTCTTCCATGTAACGAAAATCTTCGTCCCGGGCTGTGCGGAACCATATAAAACTTTAGGCTTTTCTTCCTGTACAACATTAATCCCGGCCGCCGCAAAAACATCTTCATTACGAGGATCAAGATAAGGGAAAACTTTATAGATATAAGTTTTTATAAGATATTTGGTAAGATCAAAAGAACTTTTCGAAAACGCATCAGCCCCAAGAACAGAAGCTTGTCCATAATGAAGACTTGCCACATCATCTTCCACAGGATTCATACTAAGCTCATCTCCAAAGGTCAACCTCGGAGCAGCAGGAGCTTTATCTGAATCAACTTCAAAATCATTTTTCGCAAGAATATTTCCGTCAGCATCCACAGCAACCATAGAATATTTTCCATTTCTTAATGCGGATGGCTTGTACACGGCAACTCCATTCTCATCAGTCTCCATACTCAAAAATTCTATAATATTGCCCTCCTTATCTGTCAAAGTAAAACCTACTCTTTTTCCTGCGACATTTGCAGGATCCTTTAGTTTAAATAAAGGTTCGGCCCCAAGTACCTGCGGCCTTTTATTATCTCCGGCAGGAGCCGAAACAAGCACAGCTCTACCCGCATTTTCTCTAGTAATACCATAAACTATTTCATCCTTCGCCGCCTCTTTTTCAGCCTCACCAAAAGAAACTTTTCCTCTCTCAGCCTCAAGAGAATCATCAATTCCATTATTATTTAAATCATGTCCAAGTTTATCTGAACCGGCATAAAGTCCGGTAAGCCGATTAAATTCGTCTAGATTGCCCTTATCAACTTCTCCCCATTTACCATCTCCCAAGTAAACCCTGACAGGCTCCCCAGTTTTATCAAGTTCATCACCCAAAGCACTAGCTACTTCTCCTCTTACGGCGTTTCTTTCTTCATCGGTATAACCACTCTTTGATTCTTCGATAGCCTGAGCAATAGCCGCATCTTCCGCAGCAATAGCCGCATCCGCCGCTGTATCTTCCGCCTCTACTTTTGCCGCCTCATCCGCCGCCGCTGTATCCTCAGAAGATTGTTGTCCAGTCGCTTCTTCTGCATCTGCCACTGCGTCTGCCACTGCGTCTGCCACTGCATCTGCCACTGCATCTGCTTTTGCCTCTTCATCCGTCGCTTCCTCGGCCGCTTTTGCATCTGCTGCAACTTTTGCTGCTGCCGCTTCTTCGGCCGCTTTTACATCTGCTGCAACTTTTGCTGCCGCCGCTTCTTCAGCCGCTTTTGCATCTGCTGCAGCTTTTGCTGCTGCCGCTTCCGCCGCCTTTGCCTCAGCTAAAGCTTTTGCTGCGGCTCGCTCCTCCTTAGTAGGAAAAACATAATCTTGATTCGCATCAAGAATTTCATCAATATCCCCCATCCAACTTGGAGCATCTCCTGTCGCACCAATAGCCGTATAAACCGAACCAAACAAAAAAGTCACTACCAAAAAAATAGCAACAGCCCTAGACAAAGATTTATTATTACTCATTTTTTTATTTTAAATTTACACAAGGCAAAGAATACTATAATAAGAATATTTTTGCAAAGAATTTGAAATAAGAAAAAGTATATATGTTCGCAAAAAATAGCTTGTTGTACTTTTGCGTCGATCATGTATCGACGCAAACTTGCTAATTCGTACATGTTAGAATTGGCAAGTTGTACAACCTATTTTGAGTGGACATATATACTTTTTCTTATTTCAAATCTCTTCTACATCATATCCTCCATTCCTCCGCCTTTTTTTCCCTTGCAACATCCGTCTTTCTCCTCAGGAATATCACAAATCGCGCTCTCCATTGTAAGAAAAATCGCCGCAACACTCGCCGCATTTTCGATTGCACTGCGAACTACCATTTTAGGATCGATAATCCCGGCCTCAACCATATCTACATATTCATCTTTATCAGCATCGTAACCAACACCATCTTTCGCGCTCAAAACTTTATCAATCACAACGCTTCCCTCCTTTCCTGCATTTTCCGCAATTTGTCTTAACGGAGCCGACAAAACACTCTTTATAATATTGATTCCTGTAGTTTCATCCAAAGATTCCCCTTTCAAATGTTCCAAAGCTTTTCCAGCAAGTAAAAGCGCAACTCCACCTCCCGAAACAATTCCTTCAGCCACAGCCGCACGCGTCGCATTCAAAGCATCTTCGATACGAAGTTTCTTTTCTTTAAGTTCAAGTTCACTGGCGGCACCAACTTTGATAAGTCCTATGCCTCCGCCAAGTTTCGCCAATCTCTCGTGCAATTTTTCTTTGTCAAAATCCGAAGTCGCTTTTGACAACACAAATTTGATTTCATCGACTCTAGCCTCAATATCCTTCTTTTTTCCTTTTCCTTCAACGATAGTCGTATGATCTTTATCAGCCACAATTTTTCGCGCCTCTCCAAGATGCTCAAGCTCTACATTCTCAAGTTTAAGTCCAATCTCATCACTAATCACAGTTCCACCAGTCAAAATCGCAAGATCTTTGAGCATATCTTTTCTGCGTTCCCCAAACCCAGGAGCCTTCACCGCAAGAATATTAAAAATTCCACGAAGTTTATTCAACACAAGTGTCGCAAGCGCTTCACCGTCAACATCTTCCGCAATAATCACGATTTCCTTTCGTCCTGTTCCGGCAACTTTTTCAAGAAGAGGAATAAGTTCCTGAACTGAAGAAATTTTCTTATCTGTAATCAAAATTTTCGCATCATCATACACGGCCTCCATTCTTGAAGGGTCAGTCACAAAATAAGCTGAAATATATCCATTATCAAATTGCATCCCCTCAACAACTTCTTTTTCAAGCCCCATCGTCTGAGATTCTTCAACCTGAACAACTCCATCATTTCCAACCATTTCCATAATCTCAGCGATA
Source organism: Candidatus Peregrinibacteria bacterium (assembly GCA_030688025.1). Taxonomy (GTDB): domain Bacteria; phylum Patescibacteriota; class Gracilibacteria; order UBA1369; family LOWO2-01-FULL-3; genus UM-FILTER-38-24. The sequence goes on from JAUYJL010000003.1 coordinate 73,101, forward strand.
AGCTTTCCAATCGCAGAATCCTGCGCAGAAATCGTCGCAACCTGCTCTATCATTTCTTTGCTGTTTCCAACATCGATCGCCATCTCGCTCAAAGCCGCAGTAAGATGTTTTACAGCTTTTTCGATACCACTTTTTAATTTCATTGGATTTGCACCAGCCGTAAGATTTCGAAGTCCTTCCTTTATAATAGCTTCCGCAAGCACAGTTGCAGTAGTCGTACCATCTCCCGCAACGTCATTTGTTCTTGTCGCAACTTCCTTCACCATCTGCACTCCCATATTTTCATACGCATCCGGAAGTTCGATTTCTTTCGCAATAGTCACACCATCATTTGTGATAAGTGGTGAGCCATATTTCTTATCCAAAACCACATTTCTTCCTTTAGGTCCTAGCGTAATTTTTACCGCCTTTGCCAATTTTTCAACACCAGCCAAAAGTCTTTGTCTTGCATCATCTCCAAATCGAATTTGTTTAGCCATGATTTTTTAAAATTAATAAGTAATAATAAATTCTTTGACAATTTATTCCTTCTCAAAGTCGTGTCGCAATATGACAATTCTAACATGTACAAATTGTCATAAATCGAGCCATCATGATGGCTCGATTAGCAACACAAGGACTTTGCTCAGAAACAAATTGTCAAAGAACTACAAAAATTTTTATTTCAATTTCGCAAAAATATCTTCAACAGAAAGAATCAAAACTTCTTTTCCATCAAGTTTCACTTCAGTAGGTCCGTATTTTGAAAAAAGAACCACGTCTCCCACCTCAAGATCAGGCGCCATCACAGTCTTTCCATCATTTGCCATTTTTCCCGGACCAACAGCCAAAACTGTTCCCTTCATAGGCTTCTCTTTCGAAACACTATCCGGAATTATTATTCCAGAAGAAGAAGTCAATTCCTCCTTAATCGCCTCCACCACCACATTATTCCCCAAAGGTTGAATCTTAGCCATAAATTTATATCAGTTAACAAATATTCGAAGATCAAACTAGCATACAAAGGGCTTACATTTCAAGCAAAGCTTGTCGATAAAGACAAATAAAAAGAAGAAAAAGATTTTAGATACAAGGCACACAAAAAATCCGAGGCTCATGTACAAGCTGTACATGAGCCTCGGATTTTTTTATGCAACGCAGTAGATAATGTCTTTTTCTTCTTTTTTTACACCGCAAATTCCTCCGCTCGAGTCTCCCTTACTACATGAACTTTGACCGGATTTGGACTGTGGAAATCTTTTTCGATTTTGCGAGCAACATCATGAGACATTTTGATTGCCCCAAGATCATCGATCTCATCAGGATTAACAAAGATTCTGACCTCATTTCCAGCTTGCACCGCAAACACTTTCTTCACACCATCAAAGGTGTTGCAAAGCGTTTCAAGCTCAGTAAGCCTTCTGATATATGTATCCAAATTATCTTTATTTGCTCCAGTTCTTGAATTTGAAATAAGATTCGCCGCCTGAACGATCTGTGCCTCAAGACTTTTTGGCTCAGGATCGCCATGATGCGCCTCAATTGCATGAACAACTTCCTCGGGAAGTCCAAATTTTCTCGCAATATCAGCACCAATTTTCGCATGATGACCGGAAATTTCGTGATCAACCGCTTTTCCAATATCGTGCAAAAGTCCAGCTTTTTTACAAACAGAGATGTCCGCACCAAGTTCTCCCGCAAGAGCAGAAGCCAAGAAAGAGACCTCCATTGAATGTTTCAAAGCATTTTGTCCATGAGTAACTCTGAATTTCAAACGTCCCAAAATCTTTATCAAATTCACATGAAGACCATTGACTCCAGTCTCAAGAACAGCCTTTTCTCCAAGCTCTTTAATCAGCATATTCACTTCTTCCTTTACCTTTTCAACAGTTTCCTCAATTCTCGCAGGATGAATACGTCCATCCTCAATAAGTCTTTCAAGAGCAACCTTCGCGATATATCTTCTAACCAAATCAAATCCGGAAATAACAATAGATCCCGGCGTATCATCCACAATCACATCAACACCGGTAATTTGCTCAAACGTATTAATATTTCGACCTTCACGACCGATAATACGTCCCTTCATCTCATCACTCGGCAAACTAACTATTGTAGAAGTAGATTCAGCCGTAGTTTCAGCCGCACACTTCACAATAGCTTCAGCCAAAATCCATTTAGCCTTTTCCCTCGCCTTATCATGCAATTCTTTTTCAAATTTTGTAATCTGAAGAACAATATCTTCCTTCGAATCTTCCTCAACTTTCCTAATAAGAAGCTCTTTTGCCTCTTCCTTACTCATGCTCGCAACCTTCTCAAGCTGAGCGGCCTGCATCTTATAAATCTCCTCAACCTGATCCCTAAGTTGACGAATAGAAGTGATTTTCAAATCCATTTCGCCCTTAAGCTTGTCAATATCGTCCTCTTTCTTATCAAGACTGGATTCTTTCTTAAGAAGCCTTTCCTCAATCTCATTCAACTGAGATTGTCTTTTTCTCTCATCCTTTTTCACTTCATCCTGAAGCTTAAAAGCCTCATTTTTTGCCTCATACAAAACCTCCTTAGCTTTGTTTTTGGCATCATTCATGATCTGTTCAGCCTTCACTACAAGATCCTTATTTTTCTCCTCAACTGTTTTTTTCCTGTACAGATATCCTCCGTACCCACCAATGGCCGCGCCTATGATGGCAATTAAAAATGTTATACCCATATCAACAAAAGTTAGATTATTTAATCCTTACTTTAGTCATCATGAGTTTAAAACGCCTGAAATCAAAAGAACACCTAGCAATCCTAGGCTATCAATATAGGTCTATATTTGATCTTTGAAATCAAGTTAATCATCGTGGTTTCTGCTTTATATAAGCCGTTAAAGCGTACGTGTCAAAAATGTAATTCTAAACTCTGTAAAACCTAAAGCTCGAACTTAATATTTAAATAAATACTTACACCAAAAGTGTACTTCATTACCCGAAAATGTCAAACAGCTTTTAGGAAAACATTAAGGAAATTTTAATAAAATTTAACAAAAATTTAATCTCAATATGCTCAAATGGATTAAATTAAAAAATATTTTTAAATTAATCAAACACCCATGAAAAATTCATCAGAAAAAATACGAAAAATAATTTCATCAATAATAATACTATTTTCAATTTGGCAAACTCAGGAAGTTTTCGCAAACTCAATCATCATTCCACAACCAATCTTTACCCCACAAACAACCGCCACCCCTAGCCAAAACACACCGAGTAATAAAATTATTCAAGAATCGCAAAACAAAAACCCCAAATCAACGAAAGAAACAAAGAAAAAAACTAAAACAACCCCTGTCAAAAAAATCACAAACATTAACAACACAACAAAACCAAAAACGGTAAACCCAACAAGCAACACCACTTCAAGAACAGTCAACCGTAATTCAAAAACCAAATCTCCAAAAAATTGGGAACGTTATCTAACGCCCCCAATCATAATCATCACCTTAATCCTAGTCTCAATAACAGGTAAGCGTTAAAAAACATTCAGATACAAGGCGACAGCGAAATTTTGGACGACAATGTACATAACGTACATGATGACCAAAATTTCGCGACAACGTAATAGATGAATATTTTTTAACGCTTACTTAGTCCAAAAGTTTAAGCTGAGCCATTGTGTTATAAATAAGCTGAGCGCTGTCCCCTCTTGTAACGCTATAAAATGGTGTATACAAAGTTTTTCCGGAAACAATATTCCCTTCCTTCGCCGCACACGCATATGGCGCCATCCAACTGTCAGCAGGAACATCAATATATGGATCAACCTTTATGTCCGCACAAAGAGGATAGTTTGTCGCCGCAAAAATAATTTTCACAGCCTCTGCCTTTGCAACACTCTGGCCAGGCTTAAAAGTGCCATCTGCATATCCATTCACCCATCCGGCCTCTTTAGCATAACAAACAAAAGCTGCGAACCATTCAGTTTTCACATCTGAAAAACAATTTTCAAGCTTCTTCCCTGCGAAATCAGCATCGACAGCATTAGACAAGATAACCAAAAATTCAGCACGATTTATTGTATTATCAGGCTTAAAATTTCCATCACTATATCCTGTCAAAATCCCAAAATTATACAAAGACTCAATCGCTGCGGCATTTTTATGATTCACTGGAACATCCTTGAATATCTGCTTTTTCGCATCTTCCTTCGAAACCTCACCGCTAGAACTCACAGATTCATCATCCGCTCCAAGAACAGAAGAATAGAATTTATTTAAATAATCATTATTAGAACTAGAAAATGATCCAATCGCATACCCAGAAACAGCGACAAAAAGCATCAAAAGCACTAAAAAACCCCTAGACATATCCATTCCCGAAAAAGAATGACGAGAAGAAATTTCATTCATTTTCTTATCCGAAACCTTAGGGTTCACAATTTTCTTCGGAGGAAAACTTCTCTTGTTTTGAACTATTTTAGGCATAATAAAATGTTAAATTATTTTTTTAAAAGATTTTTATATTCAAATTCATAAATGTGCAAAAACGACATTAGCACAATAAGCACCAGAGGTCCAACTACGACCCCCTTAAGCCCCATAGTCACAACTCCACCCAATACGACCAAAAACATCATTAGAGGGTAAGTATGTGTATTTCCACGCATAAGATAAGGTCTCGCAAAGTTATCTACAGTTCCTATAACAAAAATTCCCCAACACAAAAGGAAAACAGCAGAATAATAATCTCCAAGCATCAATAAAATAAGTCCAGCGGGAACCCAAACAACCGCAGTTCCAACGACAGGAACAAGAGAGAAAAAAGCAATAGCAGTCCCCCAAAAGACCGGATTGGAAATTCCAGCAACCATGAATCCGACGCCTCCAACAACTCCCTGAAGGATAGCAGTCAAAAACACTCCAAACACCACAGCCTTAACCATATCTTTTATTTTGTAAAAAAGCTGCTCCTCATAAGATGAAGGTAAAGGGCTTAATTCCCCAATCCTTTTCACAAGACCAGCCCCATCCTTAAAGAAATAAAACAAACAAAACAGTAAAACAACAAGACTCAACATAATTTCAGAAATACTCTTCAAAAAAGAAGCAGTCTGCGAAACAAGGAAAGTACTTAAAGATTTAGCTACCTCAACTATATTCTGCTTCAAATCCATACTATCCACGTCTACAAGAGGCGAAATCATTCCCTTCAAATCATAGAAAAATCCGCCATTTTTCCACTGTAAATATTTATCAAAAACCCCGGAATTTATTTTCAACTGAACAATTTCATAAGTTGAAAACGCCTCACTCGTAAGGAAAATAATAAAAACAGCTATAGGAACAAGAATAATAAGAACAATTAAAATACATGAGACAAAACTTGCCGTCCTCTCCCATCCTCGAAAAGCTTTAAGCAAAGATTTATGCAAAGGATTAAAAGATATCGCCAAAACCGCCGCCACAAAAACAACGGTGATAAAAGGCTCTAAAATCCCAACCATATAATAAAGCGCAAACAAAAGACAAACCATCAAAAAATATCCGGGAAGCTTGTCCAAGATAAGAGCGCTATCAGATTTAAAGTGAAAAGGTTTTCTTTCTTTCATATTAAAAATATATAACACAATCCATCTCAGTGCAAAGCAAAAACACTACATTCCCACATCTTGACGCTTATCTTTTTTCACAATCTTCAAAAGTCCATCCTTTAACGCCACCAAAAAAGGCACCGTCAAACAAGCCACAAACGCTGCCGAAAACGCCCTTTGGAGAACAGGATATTTAGAAAAAAACAACATATAATCCCTCACAGAATCCGGAGCATCAAGACCATTTTTATTAAGAAAATCAAGAATATCCAACGCCACCCTTTGATCAAGCATCACGCCCAAAATAGACCCAACGATAGCAATTTTCACCAAAGAAATATTTTTATCTCCACCTGCAGATTCATTTTTCTCTGGCATAAAATCCTGATAAACATACTTTTCGTTATACCAAAGAATTGCAGCCCCATGCTGAATAATTTTCTCAACTTCACCCCAACATTCCTCAACCATCTGCTCAATATTCTCAGCACTATCAAAATCAGAATCATCATTCGGTAAAATTCGATCACAAACAAGCACAGATCTTTCACCAACATTTACCCGTTTAAAAAGCATATCCACCCTAACACGTTCATCAACAGGCAATAATACAGAAACAGAAGGAATTCCATCCCTCAACATACAAATAACTTCCAAATCACCTTTGGCCATTCCTCCGCCAAAAGACTTTCCGCTTTTAAGTGGAACCGCAAGGCCAGGCCCTCTCGCCTCAAAACCACGCTTCTTAAGCTTTGAATACACAATATGCCTAAGAACAAACTCCAAAGGCATATCTACAACCTCCTGTACTGGCGCCACTTGCTCACCCATAAATATTACATAAAGTAGCCATCTTTATACAATATCCGATGCGTATTGTCAACATCACCAGCCACCACCACCTCCTCCTCCGCCGCCTCCGCCAGAACCGCCACCGCCTCCACTTCCAGACGGACCAGAAACAGTTGAAGAAATACTATCTGCCAAAGAAGTCATATTCGAAGAAAAATCTCCAAGATCAAAACTTCCAGAACTAGATGAAAACCAAATAGGACAATGACTATAAAAATACTTTTCTCCATACAAAGAAACCATTTTTTTCGCCCAAAGAGAAGTAATCCCAAACACAATCGCATACGGCAAAAATCTTTCAAAAATATTTTCTTCTTCATAAAATTTCTGACGATATTTCTCCGCAGTTTTCATATACATTTTAAATCCTTTGATCCTCCTCTCAACCTCAACTCCTTTCACAGTTTTCCTCGGCATAATATGAGAGAATAAGAATAAAATAACAGCAACCACAAACACCGAAATAACTCCAGAGACAGAAAGAACTTCCCAAGTTAACAAGAAAAACACAGCAAAAACAGAAAAAATAGCAGCAGTGAAAAACGCAGACTTAAGCATAAGTCCATGTTTTTCCAACAAATCTTTTTCATGCAATTCTTTAAGCACCTGTTTCTTGATCGGGATTAAAACTTTATAAAAATGATCCTTCAAATCAGATAATTTCACAGTCCATTTCGTAGCAGGATCCGAATCAATTTTAATTTTTTTATTAAAAAGACCTTCAGCCACGATACTAAATAAACCAACAACAGTTTTTTTAGTCACAAATAAATTTTTATAAACAATAATATCAGCTTTACTAATCCCCTTTCCCTCACGAATATCTTTATTCAAAGACGAAATCTCATAATCCTTTGAAGTAAAAACCAGAAGAACTTTTGACTCAATTTCTTTGATAGAAATAAATCCATGCACTGCCAAATTTATCAAAGAAGCGGTTATAAATTTATTATCAAACGCCCCCTGGTCCATAAGCACTCCCATTTGCATCGGAGTAAGATCATCCGGCGATCCAAATTCAGGAGCAATCGATTTGTCGTTTGCCGGATCATCTCCATGTTTTTTCCACATAACAAAACAAAAAATAAAAACAAAAAGTGGAATCAAAAACCACAAATACTCTCCATACAATTCCATAAAAGTAAATTGATATGGAGTAAAAATATTTTTAGGAAACATGACGGAAGCAGTTATTCCATCACCTAATCCAAGCGTTCCGATAGAAACAAAATGAAGAGTATGCTCATCAGTCCACTGATAATCAGCCAAATCTTTAGACGTAGAATCAAGTTCACCAGTAAAATAATTTACCGCAGAATTCCCTTCGTTTACTTCATCTGGAAAAATTATATCCGCAGAAAAATTATCAGTTTCTATATCCCAAAAATTTCCATTCAAATTCCAATACAACTCATCAAAATTTTCTCCCCCGAAATAAACCGCATTCTGAACCTTGTAAACAATTTTATAATAATTTAATCCCTGCACCGTAACATTCGCATCACCAATTTTCCAAGTAACAGTGCCGCTACTCTTCGTAGCATCATATTGGAGCGAATTATCGTCAAAATCCGTGATACTAATCAGCTCCACAGGCCTTTTAAAAGTCCCAACCGTTGTCTCTGTTTTCGTCGGCAAAATCCTAAAAATTCCATGTTTATTAAAACAAGATCCACAATCAGCAGTGATTTTTTCAGTAATAAGCAAACTCGAATCTTTATTCACAACTATCTCCGACTGAAAATCTTTTATATACCAATAATCAACATTTTCGCGAGCACTAGCCGAAAACCCAAAAGCAAACTGCGCTAAAAAAGAAAACAAAACAATGGCAAAAATTTTTTTCATAGGAATTTTTATAAACTGTAAAATAATATAACACCAAAAAAGCCCCTCTCGCAATTGAGAAGGGCCTTTTTTAATTCAAACTAAACTTCTTATTTCTGTACCAACAAGAAAAGTGGTGCAAGAACAAGTGTAAGAGTAGACAAAAGTTTGATCAAAACGTGTAGTGAAGGACCTGCTGTATCCTTGAAGGGATCACCAACAGTATCTCCAACAACCGCCGCTTTATGAGCAAATGAACCTTTTCCACCATGAGCTCCCATTTCAATATATTTCTTAGCATTGTCCCAAGCACCTCCTCCATTGTTAAGAGTAAGCGCCAAAACAACACCGGCAATAGTTCCAACCATAAGAGTCGCTCCAACTGCCTCAACTCCAAGAGTAAATCCAACGATAGTAGGAACAGCTACAGCTGTAAGTCCTGGAAGTACCATTTCTTTAAGCGCACCTTTTGTACAAATATCAACACTTCTTGCATAATCAGGTTTTTCAGTTCCTGCCATAATTCCAGGTTTCTCTTTAAACTGAGCACGAACATCATTGATAATGTAAGAAGCCGCACGAGAAACCGCACGAATTGCGAATGAAGAGAAAACGAAAATAAGCATAGCTCCGATAAGTCCTCCAACGAAGACAATCGGTTTAGCAAGATCGATACTTGTAAGTTTTGCCGCTTCCAGGAAAGCAGAGAAAAGCAAGAATGCCGCAAGAGCCGCAGATCCAACAGCATAACCCTTTGTAAGAGCTTTTGTTGTGTTTCCAACAGCATCAAGACGATCTGTTCTCTTTCTGATTTCTTCAGGAGCTTTTGACATTTCAACAATTCCTCCGGCATTGTCTGTGATCGGTCCAAAGTTATCCATTGCAAGTATGTAAGCCGCAGTAGCAAGCATTCCCATCGTCGCAACAGCAGTTCCATAAAGTCCACCATGAACAATTCCGGTAGCATTTCCAAGATAATAAGACGCAATCAAAGATGCAGAGATAACAAGTACAGGAAGACCTGTGCTTTCAAGACCGACAGCGAAACCACTAATGATGTTTGTAGCACCTCCTGTTTCTGAAGCCTCTGCGATTTCTTTTACAGGGCGATATCTATATTCTGTGTAGTATTGAGTAATATAAACAAATGCAACGCTGGCAATAATACCAACAAGCCCTGCTCCGAAGAACCACATCCATGCGTTTGCAGATGTAGGATTAGCTAGAAGATATTCTGCTGATGGAGTCAAAAGCAAATAGCTCGATACTCCAAATCCGATAATTGACAATATTGTTGTAACAAAATAACCTTTATTTAGTCCTTTCATTGGATCTTGAGATTCCTTGATAGAAACCACCATGACTCCAACGATAGAAGCGATAAGCCCGAAGGCACGAGCTACAAGAGGGAAAATAATTCCTTTAAATCCAAATACTGGGAAAAGCGCAATTCCAAGAATCATCGCTCCAATATTTTCAGCAGCTGTAGATTCGAAAAGATCCGCTCCACGACCTGCACAATCTCCAACGTTATCACCAACTAAATCAGCAATAACTGCAGGATTTCTAGGATCATCTTCAGGAATTCCAGCTTCTACTTTTCCAACTAGATCAGCTCCAACATCGGCAGCTTTTGTATAAATTCCACCTCCAAGTTGTGCGAATAGAGCAACGAAAGAAGCTCCGAATCCGAAACCAACCAATAGAAGAGGAACTTCTGTAGGATTTGCAACTCCACCGTAAGCTACGAAAAGTCCACCAACTCCAAGAAGAGAAAGGGCAACTACAAGAATACCTGAGAAAGCTCCACCACGAATAGCCATTTTAAGAGCTTTATTTACGCTGTGTTGAGCCGCAGCAGCAGTTCGAAGATTCGCTTTTACACTCATGTACATTCCCAAAAATCCTGAAAGAGCAGAACAAGCCGCTCCAAGTACAAATGCTAAAGCAGTGTGCCAACCATAGTTGAAATCACCACTTAAAGAATATGCACCAAGAATGACGACAACCATTACAAGTGATAGAATACCAATTGTAACGTACTGTCTTCTCAAAAACGCCATAGCTCCCTCTCTAATAGCCTCAGCAATTTCCTGCATCTTTGGCGTACCTTTGTCCTGCGCAAGGACATGGCGCGCAAGCAAAATTGCTATAACAAGAGAAAGAAGACTAATGCCGAATATCGAAGCAAAAAGATATGTAGACATAGACATCTTAAAATAAATTAAAAAATATTAAATATATAGAAAAGTTCGCGTGGAATATTAACAACTTATAGTGATGAGTTCAAGCTAATTTTGAGACACTTGTTTTACTTAATAACATTTATAACTAACTTCGTCGTTTCATCACCCCATTCAATAGATATTTCATTTTCTCCAGGAGCAACTCGCAACCATGGCGAACCATAATAATCTTTTAAAGAATCATCGACCAATCTGAAAGTAGCCATGTTATTTTTAACTTCCATAGGCTTTATGTAGACAGGCTCCGCCTCCAAACAACCAATTCCATCATCAAAATTTAGAGAACCAGATTTTTTCGCAGCTTTATTCTCCACTATATACACAGGGCTATCCTTACATGTTAATGAAGAAAATGGAATAGGACTAAAATTTGAAAGTGTAGTTTCTATATTAATAACATCTCCAATTTTATAAGATTCATTCACAGGCTCAATTTTTGCCTTAACAAACAACCCAATTCTAAACTTCCAAACAAAAAACAAGGAAACAAAAATAATCAACAAAATCAAAGAAACTTTCAGAAATAAACGAGACTTAGGAACTTCAGAAATTTGATTAACTTCTACCATATAGACTTATGTAATTGGTAAAACAATAGCACCATCAACATAACATAA
>JAUYJL010000018.1 GCA_030688025.1 Candidatus Peregrinibacteria bacterium
GCGGCTGGGGCGTCGGCGGGTGCGTCTTTGTCGCCAGCTGGTGCAGCTTTGTCGTCGGCGCTTATGTCTCCTAGTAGCGACTCACTTGATAAATTTGGCGCAGGCTCTCCATATGGATCGTCTGCTGGTGGTGCGACTTCGGCTTTTTTTGCCGCTAGGCCTGCAGATGGGTCTGCGCCTGCCTCTGCGGTTTTCTTTGTGGCGGCTCCTGGGACTGCTTTGTCCGGCGTTGCGCCTTCTGGCAAGTCTGCGGCGGTATCCGGGGTTGCCTTCAATGGAAGGGGAGTTGCTTCTGGCCCCGAAGCTTGTTGAAAACAAAGGCGATTTTCTTTGCCTAGGGAATTTATTACATTCTCAAATAGATTGAATTTGTGCATAGTTTTTGTTTTTTATTTTTGTTTTAATTTATATTATGTTATTTTACCATACTTTTGAGTCTGTACGCAAGGTAAAGAAGTTTCTTGAATGCGTGCTCTTGTGGGGTTATGTATGAGAGACGCTTTCCGCCGAATTTGTTTTTGAAGTCGGTGACGCCCGAAAGCTTGTGTTTTTCGTCGTTTTCAGGGGAAATTCCCATAAAATCATACCACTTGAATCCTTCTTTTTTTGCCTCTGTTATGGCGTGCCATTGAAGTAAATATGGGGCCATCGTATTTCTGTATTCGTTTGAAGATGCGCCATAATAATATGTCGCTGTGTCTTTGTAGGTCACGGCGATCATGCCGGCGACGGGGGTGTTTTCGAATTTTGCTAAATATAAAATTGCTTGTTGCGGGAGATTCTCGACCATCGCGGTGTAAACTTCTTTTGGATGACGAGTGAATCCGTCGCGCTGTGTCGTGTCGCCGAGAAGTTCGTAAAAATCGTCGATGGCTTTTTCTAGTTCTTTTTTGCTTTTAGGCGTGTCGTCGTTTGCTGTGTATTTTTCGATTTTTACGCCTTTTTTCTCCGCAAGTTTTATATTGTATCTGCCTTTTGGTTTCATTTCGGAAAGTAATTCTTCTTCGGATTTTTCAAGGTCTAAAACAAGTGTATCTTGGGGATAAAATCCTTCTTTGATTTTTCGGAAATTTTTGAAGAGTAGGGAAGCGTGTTTACTTGTTTTTGCAATAATCGGTGGATCAAAACGGACAAAAATCGAATGTTCCAATTTTGAAAGTTTTGAGATTTCTTCTAAAAGTAGTGAAACTTGTGTGTTTATTTCTTTTTCGGTCAGATTTTCGTAATCCAAAAGTGGCCCACGAGAGCCGTAAAACCAAGAATAACCTTTTGGCATTTTGTGACGGATTACGACTGTGCCACCAAGGATTTTTAATGCTGGTGCGTTTTTCTTTGGACCGCCTGTTTTCTCATCTGTGAGCGCTACAATCCAATATTGTCCACGACCTTTCATCACTCCTTGGAAACGTGCCCAAGCTGAAGATTGTTGGATTCCTCCAAGTGGATGATTATTCACAAATTCATCCCAAATGACTTCCTCTGATTTTGCTAAGATTTTGGCTTTCATCAGGGGAATTTTACGCTACTTTTTAAGTTTTTTCCACGCTTTTTGGAGGTTTTTGTCGAAAGTGAGAAGGTCGGCATTGAAAATTTTTGCTGTTGCCATGTGCATACAATCCGAAAATGATAAATCTTTCAAGTCTTCGAAAAACATTTCATTCGTTAATGCAATTTGATGGCTACTGCTAATTAGAATATTTGCGTTCATTCTGTGCAATAACTCCAAAAAGTTTTCACATATTGTTATTGAAGCTTTTCTTTTTAATACATTCATAACTTCGATGTACGTGAAATCAAAGATTGACACTTTGCTTATGTCTATTGAATCGAATGTATCAATAGCCTTTTCATGCTGTGAATCGCTTTCGTGCAGTGCCGCCACCCAAATTGAGCTATCTAGGGTTATCATTTTTTGAAGTTTTTATACAAAATGTCGTCTATTTCCAAACTTAAATTCTTATTTTTACTCTTGAACGTAAGGCCTTTCAATAAATCTTTTGCAGAAATTTTATCTGTTGGACCTTTCTCTTCCCATTCACTGTATGGCATAAAAACCCCTTCCGCTTTTCCGTGTCTTTCTATTATCAGAATTTGACTTTTGGAAGCCAAATTTTTGTAATTCCTTAGAAAATTTCGTACCGTAGTAGTTGTTGTTTTCATAATTGCATTGGTTAGTTTTTGCCTACCTGCAATCAATTTTACTATGCGTGTCAGACAATTGTCAAACATTTTATGGTCAAGTTATTTTGTAAAAACGTTGGCATGATAACAGGTCGACATTAAATTTTCGTTAAATAATTATAAAAAGATTTTGGTTGAAGTTTTTTTGGGAAGGTGTATCATGACGGTAATCACGATGAGAGGCTACCCAAAAGGTTTTGTCCCAAGGTAATGCCTCTTTTTTTATTGTTCCAGCATTTCTCTCTTCTTATTCAGGAATGTTATGTGTTCGCCAAATTCTCTAAGCAATGAAGAATGTTTGTATTTATTAGGTATTATCAACCTGCATAATTTATTTTTTTGTTTTAGATGTTTTATCAGACAATGAAAATCCCCGTCGCCCGTCACTATTATAGATTTATCGTAGTTCGCATATTCTATCATTGAATGTAAAACTAATTCGGCATCGATATTCCCTTTTATCGTTTCGTTTTTTGCACTTTGTAGTGTTGGCTTAAATATAAGGGAATAACCGGATTGTCGAAGAAAATTGTAAAGTTTCTGATTGGCTTTCACTAAACCGATGAAGAGATATGCTTTCTTTACCTTAAATTTATCAGACAGATACTTTTTGAACTTTTTAAAGTCCAGTTTCCAACCCTGATCGCGGATTGAGAGATTCAGATTTTGGCTGTCTATAAAGACATAGATTGTTTCTTTTTGTGGTTGCGTTTCGCTCATTTGTAAAATGTTAAGAATTATTTTCAATGAGCGTAGCAGGTCGACATTAAATTTTCGTTAAATAATTATAAAGTTTTTCTAAAAAACTCTCCTTTTTAGGGGAGAGCTTTTTCATATCTATTTATTTGGCCTGTGTAGAGAATGAATACCGGTGCGACTTCGTCGCATTTTAGTTCATTTTTTGTCTGATGAATGCAGGGATGTCGAGTTCGTTTTCGGCTTGTTTAAGCGGTGTATTGTCTGAACCTGAGAATGCCGAACGGCTACGAGCTTTCAAAATTGAAGTGTCGTTTTGCTTGTAATCAAAGCCTGTAGCGACAACTGTGATTTTGATTTCTCCTGTGTATGAATCGTTGATTACTGCACCGAAGATGATATTTGCTTCTGGATCTGCGGCTTCAGTAATAACTCTAGCGGCTTCATCAACCTCGAACATACTCAAGTCGTTTCCACCGGTAATATTGAATAGAATTCCTTTTGCTCCGTCGATAGAAAGTTCCAAAAGTGGGCTTTCGATAGCGGCTTTTGCGGCTTCTTCGGCTCTGTTTTCTCCTGTTCCGTAACCAATTCCCATAAGCGCTGAACCTGCGTTTTCCATAACGGCTTTTACGTCCGCGAAATCCACATTGATCATTCCATGAACCGTGATCAAGTCAGCAATACCTTGAACGCCTTGTCTTAGAACATCATCAACTACCGCAAATGCGTCATTTAGCGGAGTTTTCTTGTCTATTATTGAAAGAATCTTGTCGTTTGGAATTGTAATAAGTGTATCAACTTTGTTTTTTAGGTTTTCTAATCCTTCTTCCGCCTGGCTCTTTCTCTTGTGTCCTTCGAATGAGAATGGCTTTGTGACAACTGCGACCGTTAGAATGCCCATTTCTCTCGCTATATTAGCGATTGCAGGGGCGGCTCCTGTTCCAGTTCCTCCTCCAAGACCACAAGTTACGAAAATCATGTCGCTTCCTTCAAGTGCATCTCTTATTTCATCTATGCTTTCTTCGGCGGCTTGCCTTCCGATATCAGGGTTTGAACCGGCTCCAAGTCCACGTGTTGTAGCTTTTCCGATATTGATCTTTGTTGGAGCGTCTGAGTGATACAAAGCTTGCGCATCCGTATTCACGGAAATGAACTCAACGCCCTTTAATCCTGACTTAATCATGCGATTAATCGCGTTTCCTCCGCCTCCTCCAACTCCGATTACCTTTATATTGGCTACCGGTGTGATTTCAGGAGTAACTTCCATTGTTCTTGGTTTTGGTTTTAGAACTACTGATTCTCTGTGTGAAGAGAATAAGTTTTTAAGGTCTTGTTTGTCATCACGTGTTGCCATGGCATTTTTTTATTAAATGGAAAAGAATTATTACCCATTGCTTGACAATTTGTCAAGGTGAAACTTAATTTAATAATGGGTAATTTATATCTTTTGGGTGCCTTTATGGGAGCAAGTTTTTAAACCAGCTCTTCATATTGTTCAGCCCTTTCTTTAAATTTAGGCCCTTTAACCCCATTCCTCCATGTGGTCTGCCTTCAAATCTTGATCCCCAAATCAAAAGTCCTATTGCTGTTGCATAGGCAGGGTCGTCAATTTTGTCCACAACTCCGTCGTAATTTTGAGGGAATCCAATTTGGGCAGGAAGATTTAGTATTTCGCGTGCAAGGTCTATTATTCCTGGCATTTTTGCGCCAGCTCCCGTAAGAATTGCTCCGGCAGGAAGCATTCCGTCTCTGTGAATTTTTGTAAGTTCGTCTTTTACTAATAGTAAAATTTCGTGATATCTGGCCTGAATAATTTCTACAACTTGTCTCTTTGATACGACATGAACGTCGATTTTGCTCAATAGTGAGAGGTCGATCACTTCTCTGTCATTTACGTCTTCAGGAATTACGCTTCCGTATTCGATTTTTAGTTTTTCTGCTGTGTCTATAGACGTGCGAAGACCGATTGCTATGTCATTTGTGACGTTTTCTCCTCCGACTGGAACCATTGATGTGTGAAGAAGTGCTCCGTCTTCAAAAACGGTGACAGATGTTCCGCCGCATCCAATGTCTATAACCACGACGCCAAGCTCTTTTTGACGCTTTGAAAGAACAGCTTCGGATGGCGCGAGTGAATTTGGGATGATGTCGTCAATGTCCACTCCGGATTGAAGTACGCATTTTTCAAGATTTTTGATAGTTGGATCGAATCCTGTAATAATATGTGTTTCAACTTCGAGGCGAATTCCGGTCATTCCGACAGGATATTTGATGCCCTTTTGTTCGTCTACCGTGAATGTCTTTGGAATAATTCTTAGGATTCTTCTGTTGCTTGGAATTGTTACCGCTTGCGCTGCTTCTATCACTCTGTCCACGTCGTCTTCGGAAATCTCATTTTCGGCTTGTGAAACAGCGATAACCCCTCTCGAATTTAGAGATTCTATGTGATTTCCGCCAATTCCTAAAAAGATATGGTTTATTGGTTCTCCCGCCATTCTTTCGGCGTCTTCAAGTGATGCCGAGATACTGTTTATTGTTTCTTCAACGTCTATGACCGCTCCTTTTCTTAGCCCCGTTGATGGAGCTATTCCCACGCCTATAACATTTGTAACCGGAGACTCATCGTCTTTTACACCAACAACCGTTCTTATTTTTGAGCTACCGATGTCCAGGCTGGCAATAATTTTTGACCTTGCCATATGCTTGATTTGTAAATTTTAATGCCCTTTGCTTTGCTTGATAGTACTAGAAATCCATTTGCGTGACAAATCAAAAAAAATTGTTCGGGCCAGTATGCGGGCGGGGGAAATATTTATTTGAAATTGATGTTATCATTTGTCAGTCCTAACATGTACGGACTGACAAATATTGACTGATCATGATCAGTCAATAAATAACATAAGTAATTTCAAATAAATATTTCCCCCACCCGCCATAGATCGGCTCGAACAATTTAAAATAATGATTGTTGTTCAACAGAGTTTTCTGCGCGGGCGCGATCTGAATGATTATTGAAGTTTGTTAATTTTGCGATTAAGCTTTTGAATTCGAATTCTTGAAATAGTGAAATGATTTTTTCTTTGTCATATGCGTGAGAAATACAGGCGTCGATGTCGAGTGTGACCGGCACACCTCTGACTATTGTTGCGAGATGTAGACTTTGGAATGCGGAGTCTTTGTCTATAGACAATTTTTCCTTTAATTTGCCTTCGATTTCGTCGATGTGTCTATATATGTTGTCTATTGTTCCATACTTTTGTAATAGCACTAATGCAGTTTTGTCGCCGACGCCATTTACCCCTTTTATATTGTCAGAGCTGTCGCCTTTTAGGCCTTTTAGCTCAGGGATTTGTTCAGGAGTAAGTCCGTATTTTGCGAATACTTTTGGGATATCGTAAGTGATTGTTTCCGCGATTCCTCTGACTGGCGTGTAGACAAAGGTTTTTTCGCTGACAAGCTGGATCGCGTCCATGTCGCCGGTGACTATATAGGTGTAGACATCGTCAGATTTTTCGGCTTGTGTCGCTAGAGTTCCCAAAACATCGTCAGCCTCAAATCCTTCTTTTTCGTAAATCGGAATGCCGAATGCTTCAACTACTCGACGAATCATCGGGATTTGCTCGTAGAAATCGTCAGGCGCTTTTACTCGCGTTGCTTTGTATTCTTTGTACTCTTCGTGACGAAAAGTCGGGCCTTTCAAGTCGAAAGAAACTGCGATGAAGTCCGGATGTTCTTTATTTAAAATATTTAAAAGCATTGATGAAAAGCCATAGACTGCGTTTACCAAAGTTCCTTTTGAAGTTTTGAATGGTGGGATTGCGTGATATGCGCGGTGCATGATTGCGTTGCCGTCGATGAGTATTAATTTCGTCATTATTTCAGGGTTTTGTCAAGAAGTAGTATGTCGACATTTGCCCTATTATAGGGTATAATTTCCTAATTAACAAAAATAAAAACAAAATGAAAACCAAACCTGTAGACCTACTTATCAAAGACAAATCAGAGGCGAAGAACAAACTTTCTTCAATGCTGAAATTCCACATAAAGAAGCCACTTATTGCGCTTTTTGTAGACAAGGAGTTGAGTGAGATGGAAGAAAGAAATTTGACGATTATTTTGGATGGAATAAAAGATTTGGAGGCGACTGTCATCGCGATTGCGGACACGAATTCTGAAATTTTTGCTGACGTAAAAACGATGGAATATAACAGAATGAACAGACATTATCTTCTTGAGGCGGCGGACATTGCGCTCGTATTTTCTTTTACTGACGTAGAAGAAATTCTTGCTAATGGAATTATCCCCGTAAGTTACGAAAGGCCGGAAGTGAAAAATTATGATCCAAATCATGAAAGCGGAAATGCTTTCATTTATAAAACAGCTTCGCCTTGGAGTGTTTTCGCGGCATTAGTGAGGGCAGTAGAAACTTTCAAATTTCCATACGACTGGAAACACATTATCAGACAGGGGTTGATATAGTTGCACTTATTTTCGCACAGGTATATTTGATTTTTTACTCCGTTAAACAATTTGCTCAAGCTAACGTGTACGCCCGAGCAAATATTGGATGCACGTGTGCATCCAATAAGTTTAACAAGTCATAAAAAATCAAACATACCTGTGCGAAAATAAACTTTATTCTATCAACCTATGTCGTCTATTAGTTTAAGCTTTCCGGAGAGGAATTAGTGCTACCTTCCGTCGTGATGCTTTTTATTGTCTCGATTATGTCTCCCAGATTGATGTATTTGATGATATCAAGTCCCATCGCTTTACCGACTGTTCCGACAATTACTGTCGAAAGGATTGTGATGATAAGGCCGATAATAGCGTATCGAATTGTGGAAACGGCTGATTTGATTTTGTCTTCGGCTCCTCCTGAAAGGATGAAAGATATTCCTCCCATAAATATAAAAACCACGGATAAGAATCCCGCAACAATGATTGCGTAAGCAAGGCCTCTGTTTATTATTTCGAGTACTTGATAATTTTGTGCCGCTTCAATAATACTTTGAGACTCAGCGTATGCGGTTGGGAAAAACATAGTGAAAGAGTTTAATTTCTATTCCTTACAAAAAGAATATACTCTTAAGCTTCGATTGGTTCAACTATTTTTAAATTTACGCGTGCATTATTTTGAGAACCGATGATTCTTAGTAGTGTTCGTAGCGCTTTTGCCGTTTGTCCGCTTTTACCAATAATCTTCCCCATGTCGTCTTTTCCCACTTCAAGAGTAATCAAAACTCCCATTTCGTCTACTTTTCTTTCGATTTTTATTTCGTCAGGGTTTCCGACGATTTGTGAAACTACAAATCTAACAAATTCTACATCTTTATTGCTGTCTATTGTTGGATCGGTCATTGCAGTAAAAGTTATAAAATATGAATTAAGGTATGTTTAAACTTGAATTTTATTTTTATGCTGCTGCTGGAGCTTCCGGCTCTGGGGTTACTTCTGGAGCTGCTGCTGGAACTTCTGGAGTTGGCTCTGGAGTTACTTCTGCTTTTACTTCCGGTTTTGGTGCTGGAGCGACTGCTGCCGGCGCGACCTTTTCTTCTTTCTTTTTCTTCCTCTTCTTGTTTCTTGGTTCAATGTATTTATCCATTCCTTCAAAACCTTCTTTTTTTAGAAGAACTGCGACCGTGTCTGAAGGCTTAGCTCCGACTGAAATCCAATGTTTCACGCGTTCACCGTCAACTTTCAAGACCTTTGGGTTGTCCGCAGGTTTGTAATATCCAAGAGCTTCGATAAACTTACCTTTTACGGCAGATGCGTGCTCCTGAAGGACGACTCTAAAGCTTGGTTGTGCGTGTTTTCCGACTCTGGTTAATCTGATTTTTAACAAGTTTTTAGCGTTAAATTCTGAAAATTGCTTGGATAGCGGGCTTTATTTTAGAGATTGATAGCAGGAAGTCAAGCTAAAATTGTAAATAGTGTCGTTGCATTTTCAACAACAGAAAATTTTCAGTTTGGCTTGTAAAAAATTTCCGCCGAGGATTATAATTAGAATCCACATTTGGATGATAGTTTTGAATTTATGAAAAAAAGAAAAATACAATCGGGTCGCAGCCTAAGCGAAAAGCTTGATAAACTCGGGAGCAAGATTGATGGAATCATGAATGCTATGGCCAAGATGGCTAGCAAGGATGATTTGAAGAGTGCTATGGCCAAGATGGTGACAAGGGATCATTTCGACCGTGCTATTGATATGCTAGTGACCAAAGTTGAGTTTTATGATTTTAAGGAATATATAGCCGAAAATATGTACACGAAAGCCGATCAAGATACTCTTTTAAAGATTTTGGACCCGATGTCTTTGGAATTTAAGAATGCTGAGCGAGTCGGGATACTAACCGGCAAACAGCTCTGCGATATGGATGACAAAATCAACAGCCATGACCGAAGGATTAGGGTTTTAGAGCAAAAGATTTAGCTTATTTTTTTTATTCGGTAACTTCCATGTAACATTTTTCGCAATAGACTACTATGTCAGAATCTTCCTTGAAGGTTGTTTCGATTCCGATGTTACATTTTTGGCAATTTCGTTTGTATAGGTGGCGTTGGTTTCTTAAATTAAACCGGTTTTTGTGGCGACAATCGTGGCAGTCGTTAGGGATTGGTAGAAGTTGTTTTTTGTAAAAATTTAATTCTTCTTCTGTGATTTTGTAATTTTTTTTGCAAATTTCGCAGGCAAGAATTTGAGCCGTGATGTCCGGTTTTACTTCATCTATATATTCCGGAACGACATAGGTTTGCGGTAAATAATCGCGTTTGGCTGGATCTCTCCAAGTGTATCCTTTTTTTATCGCGTCTTCTTTTGAGAGTGGATAATAATCTTGCGCGACGGTTTCATTGTAGCTATATGGGGTAAGTTCTTTTGGGAAAAATTCGCCAAATTCACCATTTTCTATCTTAGGCTCGGTTTCGCTCGAACTGGCAGAGCCAGATTCTCGCTCCACCTGCGCGCTCGCGCCGTGCGCTCGCTCATTCTTTTCCATGTGTGCAATAATTTTTGGCACGAGTTCGTTGTATTCTTTCTCTGAATATTGTTTATTTAGAATGCAGTAACTTTTGTGTTTTAGGCCTATGCATCCAAATAAATCGTGACTATTACTTAAGCAGGCTTTTGAATAATTTATATTGTAGCAACTTATTATTTGATCTGAAAAAATCACGTTTTTTGTGCCTGCGCCTATTTCGTGGCAGTAATAACACACTTCCGCGCCTTCAAGCGACCCGAAAACCGTGATGTCATGACAATTTTTCATAAATCTGCTGTTTGTCACATTTTTGCAATCCCAACAATTATTTATGTCGTAGCAATCGTGACAATTTTTCGAACTTGAGATGTAATTCCCCGAAACATCTTCGTTTTGATGCCCTTCCATGAATTTTTGCGGGAATTTTTTTGCAAAATTTAAAAAGCTTGCATGTGCTTGTTTTAGGCTTTTTATCGACATTTTTTTAAATGCTGCGACTTTTTTCTCGTAAGATTCTTTGTCTAATTTTTCATTTAAGAAAAAATATTCTTTGTTTCTTAAATTCACGCATCCATAACAATTTTTACACCCAATACAGTTTTTCAAAAACCACGAATCAGAGCTATTTTTGCAGTTTTGTGAAAATTTTAAATTGTAGCAATTTTCGCAATCGATTGATTCGTAACAAAGTTGGCATTTGCTCGCCATCGTCATGTCCATGCAGAATTTCGAATCATATATATAGCTCGAATAAAGACAATTTTCATTGTGATCCGCTTCGAAAATCAAATAACAATTCCTGCACCATCCTGCTTGATTTACGTAGTCACTGTTTTCGTTTGAAAGTGCAGAGCGTGCAATCTGTGGAACGATATTTGTAAGTTCTTTAAATTGCTCAAAAAATGGGCGAGTGAAATCAAAATCACGACCATAGCTCAATGCATCCCATTTATCCGAATGCCAATAATCATTTTCGTAGACTGGAAACGGCTTGTCTTCCGAATAAACTGAAATGATTGGTTTGCCTGTGGCTGAGCATTTTCTCTTATATAGGACTCTTTCGTTTCTCCATGCCTGCCTGTCCTGATGGCGGCAGTCCACGCATAGAGTAGGCGTTGGAATCGAGTATTTTTTTTCGTTAAAGATTGGAGAAACTCTTCCCAAGAAGTCCAAATCTTCTTGCGTGACTTCAAAACTTGATTGACATTGTGTACATGTTTTTTCCATGTTGCTATTTTAGCACAAAAAAAAATTATGAAAAAGTCGTTGCTCAAACTGAATATTTTTTGGAATTGCGAATGGATTCGACGATTCGCGTGTAGTGAAGGGCTTGGACTATTCTTATCGCCGAGTAAGACTTTCCGTCTATCAATATGTGTTTGCCTTTTATTTTTCCGGTTATTTCGAAATCGGAATGATAATAGACTCGATAGCCATTGCTGTACTCTTTGTCTGTCTTTGCTTTAAATAAACTTGGTAGTTGCGAAATTAACTCCGATGCCAAATATTTTTCTATTTCCCTGTATGATTTCTGCCCTTTAAGTGCACGATAAATACTCCTATAAATTGTTGGCCCAGCGTTATACATAAGCGCGGCCATAAGCTCTTTTTGGTCGCATTCCACTTTCCATCTTTTGGAGTAAAAATCACGACAGTAATGAAAATATAAAATTCCCGCGATGGCGTTTTTTATCGGATCTTTTAGGGCTTGCGGAGATAGGTTAATGTCAAATGCCTCTTTTATTCCTGCCGTAGCGAATGGAGTTATCTGGAAATATCCTACTGCTCCAGCACTTGATTTTGCTGAAGCACTTGCGCGACTTTCTTTGATTGCGAATGAAAGATAATACGATGCTGACTTTAAATTAATTCCGTGTTTTTTTAGTGCGGTTTTATAAGGATCTTTTTGCTGAAGTGTGTTTTTGGCCTGTTCGATGTATTTTTTTGCGATCTTTATTTTTTCTTTTGTGATGTCTGTCGGAAGTTCTTTCTTGGGATCTTTTTTTTCTGCAGGTTTCGTTTTTAATCTTTTTTTGAGTAATTTTTTGGACGGGGCGAGCGATTGCCTTGCTCTGGCTTCCGGAGAAATCTTTTGTTTCGGAGCTTGCTTTAGTGGCTTTGGAGCTTGCTTAGGCGCTTTTCGCGGAGACGGGGCCGGAGTTTTTTCAGTTGTCATTTCGTTCTAAATTTATTTTATATAGAGTGTCTTTTGTCCGTTTCACCATGTCTTTATAGTAGTTGTATTTTACAGAGTCTCCAAGTTTATTTGCAACTTCGGCTGCGCCTTCCATTGCGGTCAGGAAATGTGGAGCGTTTTTAAAGAATGTGCGGAATTGTTTTTTTGCCTCTGGGGTTGAGGCGTCTGCTGATTGCCATACAGTGGAAAGGTTTAAATATTTTTCGTACATCCCTAAGCTTTCTTTGTGTTTTTGCGCATCTGCAAGCGCTCTGGAGTATTCCAAAATTATGGCGGGATTGTTTGGGGCTTTCTGTAATACTTTCTCGAAATTTGCAAAAGACAAGTCGTAGTTTTCTTTTATCGCGTCTATTTCCGCTTTGACGAGAAGCGTGTCGATTTGATTTTCTCCTATGTTTTTTACGGCTTGCTGTAGGAAAAATTCGGCCGTGTCTGTAAAATATTTTTTATCATTTCCGTTTGTTAATTTTGCAGAAATGACTGCATATTTTGCGGATTTTATTGAATAGTATGTTTGGTTTGGATTTTGCAAAACCGCTTTTTTGAAATAATCCAAAGTTGTTTTTTTGTCGGCGGTGAATGAATTTGAGTAACCCTTGTCAAAATAGTAATCGGCGATGAGAGGCTTGATTGTGAGCTTGTAGATGCCGAAAATCGCAATGGCCACAAGAAGAATTGCGATGATTATTTTTGTGGAAAATTTTAGTGAGATTTTTTTTGTGATTGTTTTTTTTGGAGTTGCCGCAAAAATTATTCCCATTAAAATAAATTGTTGGAGTCGAATTTCCGTGTTTGAAAAACTAAACATGTTATTTGCGAAAAGCATTATAAGTGAAATTGCAGAGGCGAAAGAAACGGCTTTCACAAATGGATTTTTTATTTTGTTTTTTATCCCGAGATAGATTGAGTAAAAAAGAATTAATAAATATGCAATAAGCCCGAGGATGCCAATTGCCGCGGCCGTTCCGAGAATTTCGTTGTGAGCACGGTCGGTTGTATCTGTAAAACGTTCGAGCGTAAGTAATTCTTTTGGTGAAACTTTTGAGAATGCTTCTCTAAAATTCCCCAGCCCGTAGCCAAAAATCGGGCGTTCTTTTATTATTCCGAGTGTTGCCGGCCAAATATATAAACGGGATTTTAGTGACCGCAGAGAGTCCTGTGAAAAAGTAAGACGATTTAAAAATTCGTGATTTTTTATAAAATTTGTTTCGGAAAATAGATTTATTGTGGCAAAAGTTATGATAAGAATTAGCGGAAGAATTAGCAGTTTTTTATTTTTTATAATTGCGTAAAAAATAAATCCTACGAAAAGTGCGACCAGTGCGGAGCGCGTAGCGGTGAGGAAAATTGCCGTTAATGATGTTGCAATTGCGATAATCCAAAAAGTTTTTGTTAGTTTTTTTTCTGCATATTTTTGGAAAACAAAAAATAGTGGAATTGTTGTGATCAAATATGCCGCGAGGAAATTTGGATTGCCGATTGTGCCTACTATTGCGCGTCCATCAAGGATGGAAGTGGAATAATTTGCGAGAAGTTCCGGAATAAAATATTGTAAAATTCCGAGTGCGGCTACGAGGAATGAGGCGAAACAAATCCATTCAATAAATGAAAATATTTTTTTAGCAGAGATTATTAATAAAAAAATCGTGAGGCAACTTACGAATGTTATCAATCCTTGCTGTCTTTCGTAAGAGCCAAAAATGGCTGTGTGTGGCTGAATCGCGAATACTGTACTAATTCCCAGAGCGAGCAAATATAGGCCTAGGAAAATGTAGAATTTTTTTGAAAGAACCGGCCATGAAATTTTTTTATTTTTTATTGCATATACAAAAAATGCGAGTACGCACAAAATCGTAAACGCATAAAGCGCCGCCGTTTTGGGTAGCGCAAATGTGAGATGCACTTGCGGAATCACTATCAGTGGCACCGCAAGCGCAGTAATTGTGAGGATTTTTTTATCCACAATATATGCAATCGTTGGAACTTACTTCGGCAGAATACGGCTTTAACTTCAGCAATTCGTCTACTAGAGCTTCTTCGTCTGCGAGTTCCCATTCCTCACATTTGCTGTCGGCGACTCCACTTTCTGAACACTCATAACCTATGTCTGTTAGTGTCTCTAGCAATTTTTCACTCGGAGCTTTTTCCAAAGAAAGACTTGAGCCAAGAGTGAAGATTGCTTCGTCGTTATCGTTTAATGAAACCCCAAATATACCGTTCATACGCGTTTTATCTCTACAATCTCCAGCCGTGAGAAGTTGTCCCAAATACCCTCCAAAGTTTTCATATTCGGGAGCTTTTGGGTATTCCGCGCTCCCTATGTCGGTGATAATAGGCTTTTGTGTGCAATATGACTTATCGCCAAGGCCTCCCTGCGTCTGCAATGTTTCGTATGTCACTTTGTAATTTGCTTTATTTCCGAGTGATAATGCAAGGTAGTCTTGCAACTCATCTGTTTCATATTTTTTCATTCTTGTTGCCATGTCCGCCATTTCACCACGAGTCACTTTTTCGTCGAATCCGGTGAAACTTATTGGAATAATATTTAAATCAGCGGCTTCTTCCACGACGCTTTTGTACCATGGAGTGCTTTCTCCGTATTCATAAAAAAATGTTTTTAATGTGATTTTAAGCGCTTCAACCAATGTGACTTCTTGGTCGGGTCGGAACGTTCCGTCTGAGTAACCTTGGATTATTTCATTTGCTTTGGCGTAACAAATATATTCCGTATACCACTGATTTGCCTCTACGTCCGTGAAACATTTTTGTTTGCCGTACTTTGGATCGATGCCTTCTTCCAAATTTGATTTTTGTACAATTTTCAAAAATTCCGCACGATTTAATGTTTTATATGGTCGGTATGTTCCGTCAGAATAGCCATTTAGGACTCCTGCTTCTTTTAGAAAATCCACTGCGTGATAATACGTGTCTCCGTAGGTTACGTCTGAAAATGCCGGAGGGAATGTCTCTCCGATTGTCGTGTTCGCCAAAAATGCGAACGAAATTATTGCTGTGATAATGGATAAAATTTTCTTCATAGTTTTAAAGGAGGTTATGAATTTTTTCTTTTATTGATTGTAACAGAAATTTTTATTTTTTTCATCTTTTTAGTTCCGCGCGAATGTTTGCAATAATTTTTTTGCCGGCTTTTGTATTCATTTCCTCGATGATTTGCTCTTTGCGCATAATTACTTCTTGGCTCCATGCAGGGGACTGCGTGTTTATGACCAACACATTGTTTTTATAATAGCCCGCTTCGATGTATTTTTCCGGTTCAGGTTTCGTTGCGAAAATTTCAGGGATGAGTTTTTTGAAAATATGGCAAACTTCTGCGGCCTCAATTTCTTTTTTTATGCCGTATCTTGTTGCGGCTCCCGGAAGGAATTTTTGAAAGTTTTCGAACATGATTTTAATTTAAAGTCGCTCGCATTATAGCATCGTATGTTTTTTCACCGGTAATTTGCCATGAAAATAGTGATGCGTGCGCTATTCCATTTTCTATTAATTTGGCTTGCAGATCGACATCTTTGTAGACTTTTTCTATTTTTTCCGCGATGTCTTCCACATTGTATGGATCAAAAAATATTGCATTTTCTTCTCCGCAAATTTCCGGAATTGAGGAAGTGTTTGATGCGACGACCGGTGTGCCACATTTCATGGATTCGAGTGGCGGCAAGCCAAAACCTTCGTATAGAGAAGGAAATACGTAAATATTTGCGGCGTTATATAAATGTATGAGTTCTTCTTCGTCTACAAGTCCGGTAAAAATTACGTCATTTTCGAGGCCTAATTCTTTTACTTTGTCTTTTGTTTCAGGATAATCCAAGTCCGGTTTTCCTGTTATTACAAGGGACATATCGAGATTCTTTTTTTGTCTTAAAATTGCGAAAGCCTCTATGAGTCGTGGCAGATTTTTGTGATAACGCCAAACGCCTGTGTAGAGCAAAAATTCTTTTTTAATTTTGTATTTGTTAAGAGTTTTTTGGAATGTTTTCGGATCGTCGATAAGTGTGAAATTGTCGCTTACTCCATTGTAAATCACTTCTATTTTTTCTTCTGGAACATTTAGGCGTTCGATTAAATCTTTTTTTGTGTTTTTAGAAATTGTAACAACTGTTTTTGCCGTTACTGTCGCGTTTTTTATGATTACGTCGTACACCATGCGCTGAAAAAATTTCCAAATTTTGTTGCCTTTGCCGGGGAAAAGAGAAATCGTGAGATCATGAATTGTGACGGTATATGGCCGGCTGTAAAAATAGGGGACATTGAAGTGAGGAAAATGCATGAAGTCTAACTTTTCTTTATTTAGTTTTATTAGGAATTTTACTTGTTCCGCAAAAGAGTAATGGCGCGCATTCACAAGCACTTTTTTGACCGCCGGATTTGGCGGAGTGTAATCGTGGAATTCCGGTGCATTGAAAAAAAGTACGATTTCGTGCGGACGTTTTTTTTCGTCGTTTATTCTGATAATATTTTGGACGAGTTCGTGAGTGTAGCGTCCGATTCCTGTGAATTTTGAACTGTATATACGACAGTCGATTCCTATTTTCATGATTCAATATTGATTTGTGCGTATTGTAAGCTATCTTTAGGAAAGATGGAACTGCGTGGCGATTGACTGACTCACTTGAATATGTTATCTTTCGCGCCTTTTTAAATTAATTACTTTGCGATGGTAGAAATTGTTGGACATAGAGATTCATATGTTGACAACGAGGGTGCTGACTTGTCCATGTTTACAGATGTTCACTCGATGGCGGGGAAAAATGCGACTCTTCTCGAACTAGGTGTTGCCAATCTGGAAAGACAACACGCTTTTCTTTGCAGGATGAAGCCAGATTGTAATCCTTGGATGGAGGAGAGAAAAATTGCGGAAACTTGTAGACTGGCTGAGATTCGAGAAGCTGAGGCGGTTAGGGCAATCGAAGGAAGAAGACAAAAAGTCCGAGATCGAATATGGGCCGGATTTGTACCTTTGAGGGAGAGAATTGATTTTGAAAAAGAGCGTTTAATTGCTGAAAAAAATTCTAAAAAAGTTAGATATGCAGACTGGAATGTTAAAAGAATTCCTGGACTAGAATATACAGGAAAAACAAAAGTCAAAGATTCTATGCCTGACGAAGATGATGAAGATTACGATCACCCCTTGCGTGATGGTGCCCTCGGAACTGGATTAGTTCAAAGAATTATTTCTAGAAAGGGACGCCGCCCCCAAAAAATTCGACACCAAGCGTTTGAAGCTGCGGTTTTGAAAAAAGTGGATCAGGCTATTCGTTGGTTTAAATAAATAGTCCGAGAAATTGACTTTTTTGATTTCGTATTGTTATACTGGGCTCCTTTTTAAATATATTAATTTTATCATATGGCTACTGAAGCACTTAATGATGGAGAAGTCGGAGATGCTGGAGATGTTGGAGAAGTTGGAGATGTTGGAGATGTTGAAACTGTTAGAGGTGTTGAAACCACCGCTAAAGTTAATCCTGTTGTTAAGGAGCTTCGTGCTCTCATAAAAAGAGAATTGGCTAATCCTGGTGCTAGGAGAAAAGCAGGCCCTGTTCGCGTCGGGGGGGTAGAGGTGAAAGGATATCGAGCGCCGATAGTAGGTCGAACAGATCGAGGTGGTGATATTAAAATAGGCGGAATTAATAGGTCAGCGTTAATGATGGCAAAACTTCGGAAAGCGCTTAGAGAGGCCTCAAGAACTGATAATCAATAAATTTGCTTGTTTTTGTCTTTCAAATATATTATCTTTCATTGGCAATTTGGAGCGGTAGTTCAGCTGGTTAGAACGCCACACTGTCACTGTGGAGGTCACGGGTTCGAACCCCGTCCGTTCCGCCATTTTGCATTTCAATCATCGGTTAGAACGCCACGCTGTCACTGTGGACGCCTAAGGGTTCTGACCCCCTTCGTTGCGCCATTTTG
This sequence comes from Candidatus Peregrinibacteria bacterium, assembly GCA_030688025.1. Classification (GTDB taxonomy): domain Bacteria; phylum Patescibacteriota; class Gracilibacteria; order UBA1369; family LOWO2-01-FULL-3; genus UM-FILTER-38-24. Next base: position 17,983 of record JAUYJL010000018.1, read on the forward strand.
CATTTCTATAGTCGATTAGAACGCCACACTGCCTGCTAAGCTTGGGTTTTTCCGTAAAATAAGGTATAATTTGTTGATCAAACAATAAAAATGAGCCTAGAAGCAAACCCAACCCCGGAAATGGATCCAGCTCTTGTAGAAAGATTCAAACATGATTCCTATTTATTTGAATCTATTCAGAGCGGATATAACTTTCAATATCAACAGCTTAAAAATATTGAGCCCAGATATCATCAAATGATTGCAGATTACCTAATTGCTAAAGGGTTTGGCATGCAAGTACTCCATCATATAAATGAGTTTCAAGACATTGATTCTGAAGCAATAATTGGTCAATTTGTAGAACACTACGAAGAACTTAAAAAAATACTTACGCCGGAAATGCTAGAAAGTATTCGAAGAAATGGAGGGATATCTTTCCCCTCCCACAAGCTTGCCGAAGTGGCGCCTGAACACCATCAACTTATTGCGGATCAACTTATTGCTCTGGGGCAAGGGAGTTATGTGCTTAGATATATAGCATATTTTCATGGAGTAGATCCCAATAAAGTAATAGATGCACTCATAAACCGTGGCGAAATATGGATGGTCTCTCCGGTTGTCGGAACCGTACAAAAAGATGTTGCAAGAAAAGTTAGAGCCGCAACCCCAGTTAATTATGTGAAACAATTAAGTAGGCGAGAGAGGCCCCGACCGCCGGCGCAGACAGAAGCATTAAAAGACCGAATTTTAAGAAAACTTAAAGGACCAAAACCTCCAGAAGAAACAAGCACGGAAGATATTGTGAAAATGCTCGCAAATGATGGTTTTCCCGAATCACGGACAGGCAGTGACAAGCGATTGATTCAATTTATACAAAAAACATTTGGACAAAAAATAAATTGGCCAAGCTTTCTTTCTTCTGAATTATACGAAGAAGGTAGTGCCTTGCATCACTACGAAATGTATCAAATATCGTGTATGTATGAACGCCTGAAAGAATACTACTCAGAAGAAGAAATAATGGTAATTATGCAAGAATGTCCGATTACAAATATCGTGGATTTTGCTGAAGCGTTTGAAGAAAAAGGCCGACAAAAAATAATTTCGGCACTTACAGAACAACAAGCACAATTATTTGAAGTCTCCCCCGAATCAACCGTATGGAGATATGGAAATCTTAGCACACTATCAATGCAAGAATATCTAGAACAATGTGGAGATAGAACACAATCCTCTGGCAGATTATTGGTTCATGTTACAAAAGACCACCTATTTGAAAAATTAGTAAAAAACCCCAAACTAACATCTTCAGCATTGCTACACGTCAAAGACGACAGTGAAGAAGCAAGTAAACTACTGGATGACAAAAGGAACGCATATACATGGGATGAATCACCAGTAAACACGCATGGTATATCAGTAGGAACCCATTTTTCATTTGACAACAAAATTGCATATCCAAAAGGCAAGTTTGCATGCGTATTTGCGGCCGAAGCACTGTTTAATAATTATGCATATTTAGAGACGAATGAGTACTCAGAAAACGACATTGTGATAGGAGGAATGAGCAATGATTATATTGATGACCCAACTCATCAAATAGACATTCAAAAATATGGATTTTTCCTTGCACCAAAAGCCTACGAAGGCCGTATACAAGATATCCCTGAAGGAACAAGAATATTTTATTACACAGGAAAGCTTGGCGATGGACTAAATCAACTAAGAGAACAGATAGGAGAACAGGAGAAAAAAGTGAAACTTGCACGTAAAATTAAGTTTAATAGACGTATTGGAGTTGAACACCAAATCGATATTAATAACTCTTTTTATGCGCAGGTATATATACAACATCAACTTGAAGCGGCCGGCGAAGATGCAAAAAAAGGCAACAACATCTTCCCTTCTGTCGATTTTTTACTGACGCACATGGGAAAAGGCGGCGGGAAAGGAAACTACTTTTCGGTGTAAGGGAACAATTATTATGTTTTTGACTTTGGCGATTACTCTGCGGTAACAGAGCAATTTATATCTTTTTCGCCGTCACTTCCGTCGTAGTGCATGTTTGCACCGGTATTCCCACCGTTTCCATTAAGATTTTTTACAAAGGCTACTCCATCTGTGGTGCATTTAAGTGTTGCCTCTTTTGTCCCATTTGCCAAGTCTGCACAAACTGAAAAATCCTTTGCTCCGCTTGTACCGTATGAGTAAGATTTTCCGTCTCTTGGAATACATGCGTTAACTCCGGCATCTGATACTTGCCATGGCGTTTTTACGGGCTTGTCGGACACGACTATGAGCTGTACGCCTTGATAACCTTGGCAGAGATCCTCCTTTTTATCCAATACATGACAAATGCTACCATTTGTTGAGGATTGTGATGTCAAAATTCCTTCTTGGGCTTCTGTCCCTATAACCGGAACGTCACAATCTGAAGAGCATCCTATGTTTAGGGCGCTTGCTAGTGCGACTGTTGCGATTGTTCTTAGCATATTTTTTATGGTTAGGTGTCTTTATACGTCTGCTTGGCAGAATAGTCAAGTTGGGAGCCTTAGATTCTAGATCGAATCGCAACTTTTCCTGAGAAGACTTCTTGTGGAGTGTGATAATTAAGCCGTTTTCTAGGTCTATTATTTATCAACTTCACTACTTTTTGCAAATCAAAATCTGTAATTTTTGTGAAGTCTGTGCCTTTTGGAAAGAATTGTCGAAGCAATCCGTTCGTATTTTCGTTTGTTCCACGTTCCCATGAATGATATGGATATGCAAAATATATGGCTGTTTTTAGCCATATTCCAGTTGTTTCATGTTCAGAAAATTCAGAGCCATTATCGTAAGTAATCGTGCATAATTTCTTTTTTGAAAGTTTTGAAAATTCAGCTATTGTTGTTGTTCTAACTTTTTCTGCGAGAGCTCTTTCAAGCCTATTGGCAAGCAAATATCCACTTTTTCGATCAACATGGGTCAAAAGGGCAGATTTTTTGTCTCCGCCTCTGACTGTATCACCTTCCCAGTCACCAATTCTTGCTCGTTTTTCGACTATTTTTGGTCTGGTATCTATGCGCCGTTTCTTGGCTTCTTCTCTGTATTTTTCACGATCTACAGTTCCGTGTCGTCTGCGATATTTACCTTTTTTACCTCTGAGATATTTTTTCAAATCAGATCTTTCATTGTACACAAATTGATAGATGGTTTCGTGACACAGTTTGAGCCCTTTTTGGCTTAATTTAGCGGCTATTTGCTGAGGCGACCAATATTTTTTTAGTTTTCTGATGACATATTGTTTTAGCGAAGATTTTGAGCACAATTTCTTGAATTTTTGATTCGCTTTCGTTCTCCGTTTTTTCAGTTTTTTCTTTGCTATTTTTACTGAATATTTACCGTTTTTTCCTTTGTTTCTGGCTAGTTCTTTTGAGATCGTTGATTCAGGTCTATTCAATATTTCTGCAATCTCTTTTTGCCTTAATTTAGAGCTAAATAGCTTCTCTAGAACTATCCGCTCCTTTGAGCTAAGCTGTTTGTGGGACATCTTTTTTGGGTTAATGATTATGATTCAGCATCACTATCATATCCCAACTAGATGTCCTCTTTTAGTTGCGATTCGAATTAGAATTCACCTTTCACCAATTTTGATTCTTTGAAGCTCATTATGGAATGAAGTGCGGACTGGGGTTTAATCAATTCCGATTTTCCAAACATTCTTTTCTAAAAAGGCTTCGATGGTTTGTCGACCGGCTTTGTTTATAAGGTTCGAATGTGAGAGTTTATTGTTTTTTGCGTAGTCACCAAGTGTGATTATTTTTTTACCTTCCAAATACGCCAGTCGTTTGTGATAGCTATTGGTAAGCGCTTTCCCGACGATTTCTTCCATAATTACAGTTATCCCCTTTGCATCAAATTCTCTGAAGGCTTCATAGTATTTTTTTCTATCAATAAATTTTATATTTATCGGGACAAATCCTTCCCGTATCAGAATGTAATTGTTGATAACACGACCAATCCGGCCATTCCCGTCAACAAACGGATGCGTATATTCAAAAGTAAGATGTAATTTTGCTATACGTTTTATGATATTTTCATGGCTCGTTGCGTTGTATTGTGCCAACATTTTTTCAAGACGATCAATCACTTCTTTTGGATTGGGAGCAATGTGATTTCCAACACGAACAAATTCATTTTCTTTTCTAAATCTTCCGGCAACATCGTCACGAATATTTGAAATCAACATTTTGTGAAGAGACAGAATCACATCAAGATTAAGCTCTTGTTCCTTGGCTTTTTTGTCTATGTACGAGACCACTCTTGCAAGATTCTTTGCCTCAAAAATTTCTCTTTCAGTGATAAATCTATCCAAATCAATTTGGAGAAGTATTTTTTCAGTTTCTTCCAGCGTTAGCGTACTGTTTTCTATGGCATTTGAGTTGTACACTTGTTCGGCAATTTCGGTTTCGGCAATAAGTTTTAGAAGAGAATCCTTGCCTGTGGACGCTTTGTAATATCGCTCACGAAGAGAATTTATTTTACTGAAGACGTTTAATATCTTTGTCATATGCTTGCATTATATTCTTTTTTCACGGTTTTGTCCATATAATCGTGAAAATTGGTTAAATTTGCTGTATTTTCACGGTTTTGATAATGATTTGGATTCAGTTCAGGATTAATAAGATCAATCCAATCATGCGCCCTTTATCTTTCGGGTTACTTTCGGCAATTAAAAGTGTCAATGCGGTGAGAGCTTCTGGGGTCATGCGGATTGGATTTAGTAAACCTGTTCGTTTCAAGAACCAAACGAAAGTGAAAGCTCCAGAGCGCTTATTGCCATCAATAAACGGATGATTCTTTACCGTGAAATACAATAAATGCGCGGCTTTTTCTTCTATTGTCGAATATAAATCTTTTCCTCCGAATGATTGCAATACATTACCCAATATTCCCTCTATGCTTTGTTCTTTTCTTGAAATCCCGAAAAATTCGCCAGCCTGTCCGCTTTTGGTTAATCCGATCTTTAAATCTGAAATTGCATCCGTTAACTCTTTTGCTGTGAGTTTAAATTCTTTTTTTGTTACTCCTGTTTTCGGAAAATTTTCTTTGTCATATGCGTCGAGTGAAAACCAAGTATTCGCAAACATTTTTATCAATTCAAGGGCATCGGTTGCTCCTACAGTTCCGCCCGATGGCAATAATGTTCTTACTTGTTCAACAGCTTTTAGGAATAAATCATAATTCCTTGCGAGTCGTTTTTTGTTGATTGTGTAGCCATCGACGATGTGTTGGTGCAAGATTTTGGTTGCCCACTTGCGGAATTGGATAGCCCTAGCTGAATTTGTTCTATAACCTACAGCTAAAATAATATCCAAATTATAATATTGTACTTTATATGTTTTGCCATCTTTGGCAGTATGTGCAATATTTGCACATACTGAGTCCTCACTAAGCTCTTTGTCTTTTAGAATATTGTTAATATGTTTTGTAGCAACGGATCTCTCAACTTCAAATAAATCCGCTATTTCCGCCTGTGTCGCCCAAATTGTTTCCGCCGAAACATCTTCTTTAAGCTCGATTGCTCCTGTTTTTGCTTGATAAATTATTATCCCGTTTTCTTTTTTCATATATTTTGTATTAAAAAAATAAATATATGAAAAAATGTTAGCTGGTGAAGATTAAATTTTCGTTAAAAATTCCTAAAATTTTTATAAAAAAAACTATGAAGCGTCTTTGGAGCGAGTAACGAGAATCGAACTCGTGTTTCGACCTTGGCAAGGTCGCGTAATAGCCATTATACCATACTCGCTTGTTGTGAATGTGCTTCTGTGGTGCTTTTTTGCCGCTATAAATTCAATGTTTTGCATGCGAAATTGTAATTCTTAAAGTATTTTAAATCAATCTATTTTGTGGTAAATTTCTGGCATGGGAGAAAATTTCGTTGAAAAACTTGAAGAATCCTCAAAATCTTTGAAGACAAGAGCTGGCTATACCAGACGTTTTTTGGAAAAACAAAAAATTTCCGATGATGATTTTATAAAAAAATCCGGAGATATTGGAGTCACTGTTTCAGCAGAAGATGTGAAAGATGACAAAAAGTTGGTCACTAAAATTTATGAAATACAAAAGGCTGTCGGACTTACAGAAGCAGATTCAAAAGAAGGGACTGATGGAATGTTTGGGCCTTATACTCTTGGGAAAGTTGAAGAATTTATTGTAGGAAGAGCTGAAAGAAAAGATACGTCTGCCCGTGTTGCCGACGATGCAAAAACTGAGGGTTCAGTTGCTGCTGCTGCCGCGAATGATGATGCCAAAGAACCTGATTCTGTAGCGCAAAATCCTTCGGCGCCTATACAACAAGAACCGGTCGAAGCTCCCCCTGCAAAACTTGATCCAAATTCCAATAAAAACGAAACTCCGAAAGCGAATCTTGATAAAATCCTTAAAACATTTCCCGGAAAAAGTGAAGTTGTGAGACTTGCTGGAAATGGCGGACGACAAGTTGTGATTTATATTCCGGAGGGATTTAATGCTAGTAAACCTGTCGAAATTGATTATCATTTTCATGGAACTTATAGCAACTGGGTTGATGTCCCAATTCCAAAACTTAATGGGACTTCCCCATATTACAATACTCATGTCGGTAAATTTGGGGTAGGTTCAAATCGCATTAATCAAGCACTTGCTGCTGCCCAAAAACATAAGAATATGATCATGGTTTATCCTTTGAGCGCAGGAAGACGTGGGAGAGTCGGATCCACGGGTTACAAACAGGGATACGACAATGATTGGATGGAAAAAGGAAATAGCACAAATGACGACATGGCCAGTTTACATACAGAAACTCTTGCTCAATTAAGTACAATGCTTGGCCAAGAAGTGAATTCTCCATCTGTTACTCTATCCGGACATAGTGCCGGAGGAGTCGCCGTGCGGAATGCAATTGTTTCCGGGTTTGCGCCTGACAAAGCTAAATTTTTGGATGCGAGTTATGGCGGATGGGCATCATTTGCCAAAGCAAAAGCTGACAAGAAAACTAAATTTGAAATATATGTAAGGGCCGGCGAAAACAATATGGCGAGAAATAATACTGACAACACTCAAACCCGTTCATTGGAAGGGAAGCGAATGGTCGCTTATGTCAGGACAAGAGATATCATTCACGACAATTTTATTGCTGCGTATTTGTAAAGTTGCGTAGCATTTGACTTCGAAGCTTCTTTGCTGTATCATTTCAGTAGATTATATAAAAGTATAATTATATGAAATTAAAGGATTTCCGTAAAAAGATGGAAAAGAATGTTTTTTCCGTGGCGGAGGCACGGGTGCTTTGCTTCGCCGATAAACCTGACGTTTTAAATCTGCAACTGCATTTATGGAAAAATAAAGGTGAGCTGATTGCTTTGAAGCGGGGACTTTATATGTTTGCCGATGCGAAAGATGAGACTCGTGAAATTGCGCGTGGTTTATATTATCCCTGTTATTTCAGCTTGGAATACGCTTTGAATTTTTATGGCGTCATGCCGGAGGCTGTATTCCAATATACACTTGTCAGTACGAAAGCTACGCGCCATTTCAAAACGCCTGTTGGGATTTTTACCTATCAGCAGATCAAGAAAGAGGCATTTTGTGGTTTTGATCCGGAAACGCTTATGGCGGACAAGGAAAAAGCATTAGTGGATTATTTTTATCTTCATTCCGCAGAGCTTGAGCCTAATGATAAGTTTTGGGAACACTCAAGACTGGAGGCCGGTGCAACAAAAATTAATTTCAAAAAAGCTTTGAGCTATGCGGGGCTTTTCAAATCCAAAAAAGTAAATTTACTACTTAACAGCTTTCACACTTATGCAAAATCTCACCAAAATTATTAAGGAGGCTAAAAAGAATGGTATTGATGACAATGGCGTTCTCAATTTGGTTCGCGAGTATCTTCAGGTGCTTATTCTGAAAGCGATTTATCAGTCAAAATACGGCAGTGGCTTGAGTTTTATGGGAGGAACATGTTTACGGATCTGCCATGATTTGAAAAGATATTCCGAAGATTTGGATTTTGCTTTTGACAAAAAGATTCAGGGATATTCATTCCAAGAACTCAATGAAATAATTGTTTCCTTCCTTAAAAATACGGATTTTGAAGTTGATCTGAAGGTTAGTGAGGATAAGGTGGTTCAAAAATCCTTCATTCGTGTTGGCAAGGTGTTACATCTATTTGGATTGAGCCCTCTTGAAAGCCAAAAAATTCATGTAAAGCTGGAGATCGATACAAATCCGGTCAAAGTCGGCGATAATGAATTGGAAACATTTTTTGTTAATAAATTTAATGAGATGTTCCCCATTTTAAAGCATAGCGATGGAACTTTGTTTGCCGGAAAAGTGTGTGCTGTTTTTAATCGTGAATATATTAAGGGGAGGGATTTTTACGATTTACTCTGGTACTTGAATCGCAAGGAAAAAATTAATCTTGGATATCTAAACCGTGCAATGAAGCAGGCCGGGGTTAACATGCAGTTTAAGGACGATAAGAGTGTTATCGAACGGCTTGGAGAGAGAGTTCAGGATGTAAAAGTTCAGGAGATTATGAAAGACCTTGGCAGATTTTTGGAAGACGCCGGAGAGGAAAAGATTTTTCGGAATTACCATGCCGCATATGCGCAGGCAGTTAATCGCTATCTTAAGGCTTAGTAGTCAATATGAAAAAAGAGGAACAACTTTCGTCATTCCCCTTTTTGGGTCAACCTTGTTTATGTTCCACTCTTAGTTCTTGTGGACTCTGCGAACTGAAGATGTTCCGTCTACAATCTCGTCATCGGCCTTGCCTAGGTTTGATTGTGTGACTGTTTTATTTGCTTGAGGAGCAGTTCCTTCTGTCAAAAGGGCTTTTCTTGAGAAATTGTATCTTCCTTGATCATCAACTTGCATCAATTTTACCTTTACGATATCCCCTAATTTCACGACATCTTCAACTTTGTTTACTCTCTTTGTATCAAGTTCTGAAATATGAACTAATCCTTCTTTTCCTGGAACGAATTCCACGAATGCACCAAATTCCATGATTCTTGTGACTTTTCCTTCGAATGTGTCTCCAACTTTTGGAATATAGGTAAGTTTTGCGATCCAATCCAAAGCTTTGTTTCCTTTTTCTTGGTCCGGAGCCGTGATTGTCACAATTCCTTCATCGCTGATATCCATTTCAACTTCACATTCTGCAGTAATTCTTTGAATTGTTTCACCACCTTTTCCGATGATAATTCTGATCATATCCGGATCAACTTTTACCGTCATGATAAGTGGAGCATATTTTGAAAGATTCTTTCTTGGTTCTGGTAATGCCTCAATCATTTTTGCCATGATAAAATCACGACCTTCTTTGGCTTGTGCAAGCGCATTTGTCAATAAATCGATTGAAAGTCCTTTGATCTTGATGTCCATTTGAAGTGCTGTGATCCCATCACGTGTTCCAGTGACTTTGAAATCCATATCTCCAGCGAAATCTTCCATGCCTTGAATGTCTGATAAAATTTTGTAAGCACCTGTTTCTTTGTCGGAAACAAGTCCCATAGCAATTCCGGCGACAGGTTTTTTGATAGGCACACCCGCGCACATCAATGAAAGCGTAGATCCGCAGACAGAAGCCATAGAGCTTGATCCATTACATTTGATAATTTCAGAAACCAACCACATTGTGTATGGGAAAACTTCTTTATCAGGAAGCACAGGAAGTAGCGCTCTTTCAGCTAAATCTCCGTGTCCGATTTCACGTCTGTTTGGCCCCATTAAACGTTTGATATCTCCCGTTGCATATGGAGGAAAATGATAATGATGCATGTATCTCTTCACTTTATCTTTGTCCATCGTGTCGATGATTTGTGCATCTGTAGGCCCTCCAAGTGTTGTGATTGTCAAAGCGGTCGTCTCTCCTCTTTGGAAAATTGCAGATCCGTGAGTTCTTGGCAAAACGTCCAAAACTATACTGATAGGACGAACGTCCGTAAGCTTTCTGCCGTCTAAACGAATTTCTTTTTCAAGAATATTTTTTCTCATATTCTTTTCCATCATTTTGTTTAGAATTTCTGCGATTTCTTTTTTTGAGTAAGTTCCTTCTTCAATTTCTTTTGCAAAATGCGTGGAAAGTTTGTCTTCAAGTGCGTGAATTTTTACTTTTACATCTTTTTTAGTTTTTCCTTCGATTGTATTCAATTCATCAACTGAAATTTGTTCAGCAATTTTCGTGACTAATTCTTCGTTTATTAAATGTAAAACCGGTTCAATTTTTGTAACCTCGAATCCTTTTACATAATCCAATTGGAATTGGCAGATTTCTTTGATGTGTTTGTGTGCTTCTACAAGCGCCTCCAAGACTACTTCTTCGGTAACCTCTTTCATTCCCGCTTCAACCATCGTGATGGCATCAAGCGTTCCTGCAACGATCAAATTCATCTGACCTTCTTCACATTCTGTATATGTAGGATTGATAATTATTTTTCCGTCTTTATATCCAACTCGGACAGCTCCAAGAGGTCCTTCAAATGGCGCACCGCTCAATAAAAGAGCCACTGAAGCGGCATTCATAGCTGTTGTAGCGGGATCTATTTCTAAATCCGCTGAAAGAGTACTGCATATAAGCTGTACTTCATTTGTTGTCCCCTTTGGGAAAAGTGGACGAACCGGTCTGTCGATCATTCTTGAGATCAAAGTCGCGTTTTCTGAAGGTCTTCCTTCACGTTTAATAAAACGGCTTCCTTTGATTTTTCCTGCCGCATACATATTTTCTTCGTAATCGACTGTCATAGGGAAAAAATCTGCCCCCTCAAGACCTTTTTCTGTCATCGAAGCATTGGCCATTATCACCGTGTCTCCAAGAGAAACAACGGCACAGCCATTTGCATACGACATAATCGGGGAATTCGTAATCTTAAATTCTCTCCCCGCGAGAGTCATAATACTTGTTTTTGGTTCCATGTTTTTTTGGGTTATGGAGTTATATAATCCCCAAACGGAACCTTCCTTAAGTTACAAGGTTTAAGGAAACGAATGTTCGTTTACTTGAATCTTGCTACTTAACCGAAGACTTTCCGACTTGGGTTTGACTAAAGTTTTAAAGAACGTTTTTGCCACGAAATGGCGAATTACTTTCTTAGCTTCAATTCTTTCAGGATTTTCTCATAAGCGTCTTTATCATGGAGTCTCATGTAGTTTAGGTGTTTTCTCCTTTTTCCTACAAGTCCGATAAGACCTCTTCTTGAATGATCATCCTTTGCATGTGATTCAAGATGACCTGAAAGCTCAGTGATTCTTTCTGTCAAAACAGCGATTTGTACGCGTGAAGAACCTGTGTCTTTCTGGTGTACTCCATATTTTCCGATGAGGACTTTTTTCTTTGCTCTATCCATGATTTTCGAGTAAAAATGTATATAAAATTGATAGCGGGTGGTAGTTTACACAAAAAAATTGATTTTGGCAAGAGTTAATGTAAAATGATGGCCATGGACTATAAAAAAGTCATCGTAGATTCGTGGATTTATACGCAGAGCAATAAAAAGCTGATTTTCTGGTTTGGCTTTATTCCTTCAATATTGACGACTACTGTGGGCGTGGGATATATCGCTTATCAGATTTTGGCTTTCAAAAAATCTTATATTTTTGGGGATGAACAAGGCAGTGCTCTTAAGGATGTAGTCACTTTTATATGGGATTTTATAAATATTCATCTTACTTTGACGGTACCTTTGGTTGTTACCGCCGTGGTTTTTGGCGTTTTTTACTTTCTTTTTCCTACGCTTGCAAGAGCGGCGTCGATACAAATCATAGCCAGACATCGAAATAAGCAAGAGGCCTCTATCGGAACCGGACTAAAGTATGGAATAATGTCTTTCCTCCAGCTTTTTGAGTACCATATGATTATTAAAACTTTTTCTTTTTTCTCTTTATTGATAGAGATGTCGTTTGTCGTAAGAAATCTTGGACCCGTGCTTTTCAAGCTACTACTCCCCGTTTTCTTCCTTTTGATAATCGTGAGTTTTGCAATGATGCTTCTTTTTACTTACACAGATTTTTTCATTGTTATAGATGGAAAAGGAGTTTTTGATTCGATGAAATCAAGCGCTAAGTTGGTCGTTTTGAGCTGGAAGCACACGGTTTTGATAACAATTCTTATGATTCTTATCGGTGTCAGAATTTTCATCCAAGCCGTGATGGTTTTTGCGATTCCGGCGCTTATTATAGGCATTACCGGATATGTGGCAACGGTTACGCTTGCCGTAACCGGACTTCTTATCGGAGCGATTGTCGGGCTTATCTGCCTGTTTTTGGCCTCTTACCTCAACGGGGTTATCGATATTTTTTCATATACGGTTTGGACTTATACTTTCCTCGATTTGACCTCTGAGAAACATCTTTCTGCGAGAGAAGTGGCGACAGAGTAGAAATTCGCTTTCCTTATATAATTAGCTTTCCTTAGCAGTTGACGCCTTACTGTTTTTGTTGTATAATGGTAGTGTAGAAATAAATATAAACATATAAATGATACATTTGTCACAGAATAAAAAAATAGCGTTTTCGGCTTTTGGGCTGTTTCTTGTGTCATTTGTGATGATGGCTTTGTTCTTGAGGAATAGTGGCGAATTGGGCAAAAACGGAGAAGCTAATATTCTTGAAGCTCATGAAGCCGGTGCTGAGACTGAAACTGCGATTGATGACACAGAAAAAATAGATTTTATAAAAATTGTTGGAAAGACTTTAGATCCCGTTATTGTTATTAATGCAGAGGGAAAAGTCGAATACGCAAATGCAAAATTTTGCGATATGATTTCTGTAAAATGTGCGAAATTTAATGACATTTTGTTTTTCGATTTTATAAATGCAAAAGATCTTTCCGGATTCGTTTCGACATATGGAAAACTTTTTCAAACCGGACAAAAAATTGATGGGATGGGGCCATATAGATTGCTTAAAGGAAAAGGTGAAATTATCGTTTTGCTTGATGCCAAGCCACTTCTTGAAGATGAGAAAGTTTTTGCCGTTGCTTTGCATGTAAAAGATATCACTGAGAAAGTTAACGAACTTAACAAAGGAAAAGAAGTCGCTCCGGAGAATTCTCCGGAAAATTCTCCGAAAAATACAGACTCAAATTGGATTGAGAATATTTATCCAAATTTCAAAGAAATAAAAGATCAGTTGGAGCTTAAATTTATGGTGAACAAGTTGAGTTAGGGCTTTTTCTTGATTGAATGATTATATTCGAGTAGAATTTTGCTCGAGTTTTTAAATATAAAATTTTATGTACCAAGCTCGAGAAATTGAACAGAAATGGCAGAAAAAATGGAAAGACAGCGAACTCTTTAATACAAATCTGAAATCTAAGAAACCGAAGTTTTATAATCTCACGATGTTTCCATATCCGTCCGGAGACAAACTTCACATCGGACATTGGTATAATTTTGCACCTGTGGATAGCTATGGAAGATATATGAGAATGAAAGGTTTCAATGTTCTACAACCTATGGGTTTTGATAGTTTTGGGCTTCCTGCTGAGAATTATGCAATCAAGACCGGAGTGCATCCTAAGATAAGTATTGCAAAAAATATTGACCACATGATCACGCAACTTACTGAAATGGGGGCAATGTGGGACTTTGCTAAAAAAGTTGTAACTTCTTCTCCAGAATATTATAAATGGACGCAGTGGATTTTTTGTAAACTTTACGAGAACGGCTTGGCATACAAAAAAAATGCACCTGTGAATTGGTGTCCTTCATGCCAAACAGTACTTGCAAATGAACAAGTAAAAGATGGGGCTTGTGATAGATGCAAGAGCGAAGTTACGAAGAAAGATTTGAGCCAATGGTTTTTCAAAATAAGTGATTATGGAGATAAACTTTTGGATTATGAAGGCTTGGATTGGCCAGAAAAAACGATTTTGATGCAAAAAGATTGGATTGGAAAAAGTTCCGGATGCAATATAAATTTTCCGCTGGAGGACGGAAGTGATGTTTTGACTTGTTATACGACACGCGCGGATACGATTCATAGTGTGACTTTTGTCGTTGTTGCGCCTGAGCATCCACTTGTAGATGATTTGGTTAAAGGCACAAAATATGAAAAAGAGGTTCGGGCTATGAGGGAAGAGATCAAGAAACAAACTCTTATAGAAAGGGCTTCTGTGAGCGGAAAAGACAAGCTTGGATGTTTTCTTGGGAAATACACCATCAATCCTGTGAATGGAGAAAAAATTCCCGTTTATATGGCGAGTTTTGTTTTGATGTATGGGACTGGTGTTGTTATGGCTGATGCACATGATCAGCGAGATTTTGAATTTGCGAGAAAGCATAATATTCCACTTAAGTTTGTGATCTCTGAGGATGGGAATGAGATAAATCCTGACGATTTTGAGGGGGCTTACACAGAAGATGGGATTTTATTTGATTCCGGAGATTTCAGCGGAATGAATAATCGCGAGGCTCTGCCAAAAATGATGGATTACATCGAAGGGAAAAATTTCGGAAATAAAACTATAAATTTCAGACTTCGGGATTGGTTGATTTCACGACAAAGATATTGGGGAGCGCCGATTCCGGTTGTTTACTGTGATAAATGCGGAGAGGTTTTGGTTCCTGAAAAAGATTTGCCTGTGGTTTTGCCTGACGATGCAGATTTTGCTCCAAGTGGAGATGGTAAATCCCCTCTTGAAAAAAATGCGGGATTCAAAAATTGTAAATGTCCGAAATGTGGGGGGAAAGCGACTCGCGAAGTCGATACAATGGATACTTTTGTTTGTAGCAGTTGGTATTATTTGAGATATCCTTGCAATGATTTGGATGACAAGGCGTTTGATAAGGCGACCATCAAAAATTGGCTTCCTGTAGACATGTATGTGGGTGGGCCTGAACATGCGTGTATGCATTTATTGTATGCGAGATTTATAAATATTGTGCTTCACGATCTTGGGCTTGTTCCGAACAAAGAGCCTTTCAAAAAACTTATTCACCAAGGAATGATTACGAAAGATGGCGCAAAAATGAGTAAATCAAAAGGGAATGTTGTCGGGCCGGATGCGTTTGTTGAAAAATATGGAAGTGATGTTTTTAGGATGTACTTGATGTTTATGGGACCTTTTACTGATGGTGGGGATTGGAATGATAAGGGGATCACCGGTATCGCTAGGTTTGTTGATAGGTTTTGGAATTTGATAAATGAGGGCAGTGAGAAAGTTTTGGATAAAGATTTATTAAAGAAAAATTTACATAAATTGATTAAAAAAGTTGGAAATGATGTCGAGATTTTTCATTTTAATACAGCCGTTTCTGCGTTTATGGAATTTTTGAATTTTGTTTTGAAAAATGGAATCGATGCTGGAGCAAAAAAAGTTTTGGTGCAATTGGTTGCGCCTCTTGCCCCACATCTTGCCGAGGAATGCTGGGAAGTTTTGGGCGGAAAATTTAGCGTGGTCGATAGCAAATGGCCTGAATATGACGAAAAATTAACTATCGATGATACTGTTACAATCGGGGTTCAAGTAAACGGAAAAGTTCGCGGAGAAGTCGAGATTTCAAAAGATGCGAGCAAAGAGGAAGCGCTTGCCTCTGCACGTTCGCAAGAAAATGTTTTGAAATATCTCGCCGAGGGCAAAGTCGTAAAAGAAATTTATGTCCCCGGCAAGATTATCGGATTTGTTGTGGGCTAAGGATTATTGCGGAAATTTTTCCACTGTTAATTCTGCTGCTCCTTCACTTGGTGTGTATAGTTCTGTAACATCGATTGTTAATGGATTTTTTTCTGTATATTTTGTCATTTTAGATTCTGAATCTTTTGACATTTGCTCTCTACTTTCATCGACTAAGATAAATTGTTCTCTTTTGGTTGACTGCATTGCCGGAGGTAATTTTATTTTATCTTCCGGTGAAATATGGAAAAATAATTGTTGGTTTTCTTCGTTATAGTATTCGTCAAATTCCATCCAGCCCTTTAAAGTTGCTTTTCCTGCATAAGAAAACCCATAATCACCGTACAGAGGAGTTCCTGTTGCCAATTCCCATTCTGTTTTCCCGTACTTGTAACTTATCGTGTTTTTGCAATTTTCGGCGTTTGCGGCCATACTCTCTTTTTCGGCTGTATATGGCATTATTTTGTTACAAATAGACGTGTCTTTTAATTCCATTGCAAGTGTCCAATAACAAGAGGCTTGGTCTTTTGAACCTTTTGTTATTTCATCACATACTACGCTATCTTCTTTTGTTGGTGTTTCAAGCAGATATAGATAATTCCGTAGAAATTCATTTTTTGTTTCTATGACCTCCATTTTTTTTGCTATTTCAATAGTACATTTTCTTTCATCTTTTTTATCGCATTCTGTTTGTTCCCCTCTTGCATCTTGTAATTGCTGTTGATTTACAGAAAGTGGTATTTCTTTTTGAATTTCTTGTGTTGAGGTTGATCCTTCTTGTTGTGTCGATGGTGTTTCTACCCTTGCACAAGCCGTTAAAAGTAAAATCGATATGGGTATTATGAGAATTTTTTTCATAATTTTTTGGGTTAAGTATTAATTAATCCATATTACACTTCTGTAGGATTTTGCAAGCATTTTCTGTTGTTGAATCCTCAACAACACTTTTTATGTCAGATTTTTGTTTTAAGAAAGCCAATGCAATTTTTATAAAATTTTATTTCTTTGACTTTTTTGTTTTGGGTTTATTTTGTAAATGTTAGATTTGGCTGGTAGATGCGCGGATCTCCTCTGATTCCCCGCGTTTCGCTGAATCGATTTCATTCCTGTGAATGTTCTGAAAAATGAACTGTTCACGAGATGTTCTTTGACATCTTGGTTTAGTTTGATTTGGTTGATTTGAAAGGATTTCCGTGGACGGTCCATGGAAACGAAGAAGTGCAAAGAGAGAAGGAGACGGTCATGCGTTACGGTCTTTTCGGCATCATGTTTGCGGTCATCGCGTTCGCTTCGGCGTGCGAGACCTCGGAAGTCAACAACAACTACTACGGCGCTTACGGTGCCAACAACGAAGAGGTGAAGAACTCCGACACCATCGACAGCATCGACAACACCCTCGCCTCGACCGACGAATTCATGGATGAAGAATCCGTGGACTACGGCGGTGGCGGCGTCGCGACCAGCTTCAAGGTTCCGCTCGACCCCGAGTACGAGTGGCAGGTGACCCAGTCGTGGGCAAGCCACTGCAAGGTCTGCAACAACAAGGGCTACGGCAAGAACGATGGCACGGACAACGACATCTGCATGTGGAGTCATACCACCTGCGAATACTGCAAGTACGGCTGGGATTTCAGCTTGCCCGGCAACAAGGATGAGGGCAAGTCCGTCCTCGCTACTGCTGAAGGTACCGTGAAGAAGGCCGGATCGAGCAATGCGTGGGGCAACTACGTGGTCATCAATCACGGAAACAACGTCTGCTCGCGCTACGCCCACATGCAGGACAATTCCGTCACCGTCAAGAATGGCGACGGAATCTGCCAAGGGCTCATCATCGGGAAGATCGGAAATACCGGAACCGGTTCCACTGGTCCACATCTCCACTTCCAATTCGAGAACTGCAAGGACAGCAAGCCGATTTTCAAGTTCTTCACCGACGGAAACGGCGTTCCCATGTGCGTCATCGGCAAGGACATCTACGATTCCAAAGGCAAGTACAATGCTCTCAAGCTGACGAACAAGCCCAAGGAAGCGTGCGATTCGCTTGGCGAATTTGCCAAGAAGAAGTTCAACAACGGAGCGACTCTTCCGGTTCCCGGCCTCAAGTCGGTTTCCTGTGGATCGCTCCCGAACTGTCCGCTCATCACGAGTTGCAATGCAACCAAGAGCCATGTCTTCTCCGACGACAAGTACCTCACGTCTTCTGTCCGCAACGCCGCGCAGTATCTCTATGGAGAATGCGCAATCAATGGCAAAAACGACGGAGGTCTTCATCAGAGCGACATCATCACGAACGCCGAGGGACTCAAGATTGCAATGTACCTCTTCGGCCAAGTGAGCAATTGCGGAAGCAATAGTGCATACGTGCCATTTCCCGACGTGAAGACGACGGACTGGTACTACCCGCTCGTGCTCTGTGGACTTCAGAATGGAATCGTCGACAACGGCGCACTCCTCTTCTGGGCGAACAGTTCACTCAGCTTCGAGACGGCGGCGAAGTATCTCGTGAAGTCGGCTGAAAAGGCCGGAGTCATCAAGTTGAAGAATCCCTCGACGGGAAGCTTCTCCAAGATTCCGTACGATCATTCGGCTTACAAGTACGTGGAGACGCTCTATGCGTATGGAGCCATCGACACAAACCTCACGTCCTACTACGCTGAAACTTCCATCACACGTGGACAATTCGTACGTATGGCGGCGAACCTTTCGCCGTGCTACTGCGACAACATCTCGTGTGATGGCGGTTGCAAGTGCAATCAAGAGAATTTCGCCTGCGCCTCTTCCGGCTCCGGCAGTGATGTCGGTGGCGGTGGTGGTTCCGGCTCTGCGAAGTTGAAGATCGAATGCGAGATCAATACTTCAGGAGCTCCAAACAAGTGCCTGCAGACGAAAATGTCCATCAAGCCTCTGTGTACGGTCACGAACATCGGAACTGCATCTGTTGGATTCAAGTCCATCAAGATGCATCTCTCCGACGCGAATGATTTTGTTCAGTGCAAGGCTTGGTCGGACTGGTTCTCGTTCTGGCCGAAAACCCTTCAGCAAGGGGAAAAGTGGACGTTGCCGGATTCCTTCGGTATCGACTGCTACGGCCCTCCTGCCGATGGAAAGGTGGACATGTCCTTCGACTACATGTCTTCGAAAGACGACAGCAATGGTCAAAAGGTCTGGGTGTACAATGCCGCAACTACGTCGATTGCGCTCATGCAAAAGGACTTCGACAAGTGCGGAAAATGCACTCCATGGTGCTCCATCATCAAGGCCGCCTGTGGACCTGATGGTTGTGGCGGAACGTGTGGCTCCTGTCCCTTCGGCTACTCGTGCAATACGAGTGGCCAGTGCTTGCAGTCCTACAATCCCTGCAATGGCAAGACCTGCGGACTCAATGAATTCGGGGCAAGCTGTGGAACCTGTAACTCCGGTTCCTATTGCACCGAGGGCCAGTGCAAGTGCCTTCCCAACTGCAACGGCAAGTCCTGCGGGCCTGACGGATGTGGCGGGATGTGTGGTAGTTATTCCCTCTCGTGCAATGCGAGTGGCAAGTGCTACAAGACCTACAAGCCCTGTCCCTTCGGCCTCTCGTGCAATGCGAGTGGCCAGTGCAGTGCCCCTTCTTCGACGTGCAAGCCTAGAGACTGCACCGGAATTTTGTGCGGCCCCGATGGCTGTGGTGGAACCTGCAACAACTGCAAGAACGGATTGCAGTGCAAGACCACTACCATGCCCAACAATCCCGCGAAGTACTTCTTCTTCTGCGGCCTTCCCTCCAAGTAAAAACCCAAAACAATCCCCAAGATGTGAAGGGGGCGTTGCAATATACGCCCTCTTTGCTTTATAATTAGGCTATGCGAAAAGCTTTAGGATTTACCCTCATTGAAAT
The DNA here is from genome assembly GCA_030688025.1 of Candidatus Peregrinibacteria bacterium. Classification (GTDB taxonomy): domain Bacteria; phylum Patescibacteriota; class Gracilibacteria; order UBA1369; family LOWO2-01-FULL-3; genus UM-FILTER-38-24. The sequence goes on from JAUYJL010000018.1 coordinate 37,482, forward strand.
TCTACTTGTGATAGCCTTGATTGGAATTCTTTCAGTTGCGGCGCTTTCGTCTTATCTAAATTCTACAAGAACTTTTGCTTTTGTTTCCGCGTATAAAGATGTCATTGCGATTTTGCGTGAACCGCGAGCTTATGCGGTTGCAGGGCAGACTGTTAATGGAGTCCCTGTCCAAAGATTTGGAGTGAAAATTTTGCCGGGAGCAGGAAATGATTTAACGGTTTTTGCTGATAATGGAACCATTCCTTTTGAAATGGATGCTGGAGATACTATTTATTCAAAAAAAGATCTCGATGCTCTTTCCGGTGATCCTTCCAAGCCTTATGTCTTACAAAAAGATGGAACTGTTGCGGCTATGAGTGACGAAAATATTCTTTTTCCGATTTATCTTTTTTACGAAACAGGCACCGGAAATCTTGCGATTTATGGAAAGAAAGGCAGTGTGTTGACTCTTATCTCCGCCGCCGAAATGAGATACTTGGCTTTTAATTTTTTACAGGACAAGACTGATTTTTTGAAATATATAACAGTTTTTCAGACATCCGGAATTGCTGAGGGATTTGATATACAACCAACTTTATGATGAAATTTTTTGTAGAAAAAAAAGGATTGGTTCTCACGGAAGCGCTTATGACAATTTCGATTTTGGTGACATGTGCTGTGATTGCCGGAGGGATGTTTACAAATGCTGTAAATACGACTGCTGTTTCAAAAGATTTCTTGATTGCGAATGGACTTGCGATCGAGGGAGCTGAGGCTGTGAAAAATATTGTTTATACGAATAAATTGCTAAGCCCGAATGAGCCGGAGTGCTGGCTTAGGCTGAATCCTGATGACGAAAATTGTGTTGCAATTGCAGATTCAACAAATTACCTTCCTGAGCAGAAAGACGGTGATCAGAAAAGAGGAAAATGGAAGCTTTCCGGTCAAATAGCAACCGATTTGGATTTGTCAGAAGGGATTGAGAAAAATGCCAGTTATTTGCTTTATCTAAATAATGAGACAGGTCTTTATCAAACTTCTTCAAATGGTGCCGTTGCCTCAAAATTTTATAGAAGTGTGAAATTTTCTCATGTGGATAATGTTTATGCCACTTTCGAAGTTCAAGTCGCGTGGTTCGAAGGCGCAAAAGCGTGGAACACGAAAAGCGTTGTGGATATCATCAATCAGTAGGATTTGTTTCTTTTCTTTTTCGGAGAACTGTCGCTACCATCGTTGCGAAAAGTAATGTTAACGCTCCGGTTCCTTTTGGTGAATGTCTTTGGCTTGGGTTGGAAGAACATCCGTCGTCAACTTTGGGTGGCTTTGAAATCACATCTCCTGGTTGATTTGCATCTATTTGTTGCAATGAATCTGCTTGCATGGAATCTGCAGATGGTAGACCTGAGTCTGGGGTTTGTGCGTTGTCAGGTTGTCCGCTTGTGTCTGCGCCTGTTGATGTTTCAGGTGGTTTGGATGTGTCTGGTTGTGTTTGGTTGTCTGGGGTTTGAGTGATGTCTTGTTTTACTTCTTGTGACATGTCTGGTGGTGCGTCAGCCGTTCCGTCTTGTTGGGAAGTGTCGTCTTGTATTTCCGCTTTGACTTCAGCAATTATGGCATCGGGGTCTTGTGACATGTCGAGCGTTTCGGCTATGCCATCTGGGGTCGAGGTGTCTCCTGCCACTTCTGCGGCTGCATCGTCTGCTACTTCTACTCCTGCATCAGGGGTGTCCGTGGTGTCGGCTGGTGCTGGTGCGTCTTCTGGAACTGGAACATCTTCTGGAGGTGGAATATCTGCTCCTGCGTCGACTGGTGGTACTGGTACATCTTCTGCTGGCGGAATGTCTGCTCCTGCGTCCACTGGGGGTACTGGAACATCGTCTGCTGGCGGAATGTCTGCTCCTGCGTCAACCGGTGGCACGGGAACATCGTCTGCTGGCGGAATGTCTGCTCCTGCGTCCACTGGGGGTACGGGAACATCTTCGGCTACTTCTGCTGCGTCTTCCGCGTCAACTGGCACCGGAACATCTTCTGGAGGTGGTACGTCTACTCCTGTGTCAACTGGCGGTACTGGTACATCATCTGCTACTTCCGCTCCTGCGTCGACTGGTGGTACGGGCACATCTTCCGGAGGTGGTACATCGGAACCTGCATCGACAGGATCCGGTTCTGGGTCAGGTTTTTGGGGTTTGAGGAATTCGGAATATTTTATACTTGTTGGGAAACCTGTGTTCCATTTTGACATCACTACAACTACTCTTTCGTTGTCTTCCGCAATCGCGAAATCTCCTGTATTTGCTTGAATTCCAACATTTAGTTTGGAAACTGCCGTACTGCTTTTTGCTACTCCTTCGAATGTTGGAGACCAATATGCTTTTTGTACATCTTGACCTCCCGCTTTTACAAACCTATTTCCTATCCACATTCCGTTGTGGTAGGCCGGGAGACCGTCGTTGTAATTCATAGGCCCGGGTATGTCTTCTACTACTCCTGTGATTAAGTTTTTTCTAGAATTAAATCCCCATGTTCCTCCGTAGAGGTATGGGACTCCATCTATTTCTATAACTTTAATATCACTTGCCGCCATGTCATTTGGTTCTTTAAAATTTGATACTTCTAATTCATTTTGTGCATTAAATTTTATGTCTGCTTCAAAAATATCTCCTTTTGTACTACGGATATACGCTTTATTTTTATAAATTGTTATTCTGGATGCCATATTTATTCCATCTAGACTTTTTAATAATGAAAAAGCTCCCTGTGTCATTAATTCATTCAGAGTATTTCCTGCCTTAAAATAAGCCGATATTACTCCTTGCGCATTTTTGTTAGTTATAAACATCACTTTCTTACCGTCTATCTCTCCAAATTCGGGAAAGGCATCTCCTACTTTTGTTCCTGCTACTGCTTGTGGTGTACTTAGTAATTTCATTTCATCTGCTGTGAGGGCGAAGGCGGTCATTTCATATTGCGGAGATACTTCTGAGCCGGCTTGGGGATATTCTCTCTCAGGCATACATCCTTCCGTTGCCACGGCTCCTCCTCCTAAAATCCCAAGCATTGCTCCTGTTTTTATCGCATTGCTTACTGCAGGGATTCGTCCCAATCTTTCCCCGATTGTACTCAAAATTCCACGACCGGATGTTTGCTCCGGAGTGTTTTCGGCTACTACTGTGTCGTTGTTTCTTAGTGCTCTCATGTTCTTAATTGTTACTTGGCTTGTTACAATACTACTTTTCGGCTAATTGTCAATTTTTTTAAGACTAATTCTGTATTGCAAAGTCGATAAGTGGGCGTTTTTCCGCTTTCTCCAGCTTTTTTGTGTAAAATATGTCATTTATTATTACAGTTATTTCGCTTTCTATCTGAGCTTGGCCCGTCGGCGTGTCTGTGAGAAATTGATATTCCAAATATGGAACAAATTGGCCTTTGGTTGTGCCGATGAGTTTTCCGCTGAGGAACATGCTGAAGACGGGTTTGGTCATGGTTTTGAGGTTGTCGAGGATGAGTTTTGGAGTTTCGGCATAGTTTGAGGTGTCTTTGGCTCTTGGTTTTTTGGCAGGATCATTGATTTTTGTGTCTATTATTCTGTGTTTGTCATGATCTATATCTATATTTATGGGATCACTATTTATGAAACTTTCTATTATGGCGGAAAAGCCTGGGTCTTGAGTACCTAAACTATCTTTACCCTTCACCGGTATCATCCCACACTCATTATCGTATGTTCCATCTTTGTTGTCATCGCATTGGCCGGTGATTTGCCATGAGACCACCATGTCGTCGTGCGTTGTGGCATCTTTTTCTGTTGTGTCGGAGGTGTCCAAAACGTATCTGTCTTTGACGTCAGTACAGTAGTATGGGCTTTTTGGCTTGTTGGAGCTGTCCACGCCGACACATGATCTTTTTCCGGGGACTCCTTGTATTTCTTCACCCGTTTTTGGGTCTTTGGCGAAGCATGGTAGACATGGCGCACGTACCCTCAAAATGAAGTTTTTGTCCCCATTCCCAAATGGTTTTTTTATATCTGAATCATTACTTGAATATCCTTCAATTCCGATAGTTTTGTCGTGTTAAATAAAGAACTGTCATAATACAACGGTATCGCCACTCTATCTGTCAAATTACTTCCAAATGTCAATTTGTTCCAATTACATGGGTTTTCTATGTCTGCCATCGGTTGGCTTTGTGCCGAGCTTATTGCACTATTGGCGTTTGTTACCGCCGTAGCATCAAGCGATTCTTTGTATGCTTTGCATAGAGTTTCGTTCCCCGCGTCGCCCGTCGCAGGCGCAGGTACTCCGTAGCAACCGGATGAAAATCCCCCCACGCATGCTCCATATTTTGAACTCGCTTTTGATTCATCCTGATGCCCTTTTACGCTAATTTTTATCGACATATTATTTCCTTTTTCCCATTGTCTTGTGGCTATACTTGTAAAATAACTGTCCGAGCTACATAACGGATCTAAACTGCTGTTTGCCAATTTTCCTCCCGCATATTTACATTCAACTGGTTCCAATGAAAATCCGGCGTCATGTTTATCAACCACATAACTCACAAAATTCGCCACCGATTCGGCAACGGATTTTGCTTGAAATAATTCGTTATTTTTTCGCACTTCCTGCACAGTACTTATCATCTGCGTTTGCACTATGATGCTGTAATATGTCGTCAGCGCCACGATGCTAAGCCCTATAATAAGGATAAAACCCCTTTTGT
>JAUYJL010000024.1 GCA_030688025.1 Candidatus Peregrinibacteria bacterium
AGATATTTCTCAAGTCTAAATCTTTTTAAAACCACCCCTTTTGAAAGTCCGCCGAATTTTCCGGCATATTCTATGATCGTTGACGCATATTTTAGATAAATTTTTCGGTCATAGATTTCAGGCAAAAGTGCCAAAAGTTCGTTTGTAAGTTTCCTGCGATTTGCTCCAAGTTTCAAAAATTCTTGATGTAATTCTTTTTCAGTTTTCATGGTTTTGAGGGTTAAAAAATGTGGAGGAAAAAGTGATCCTCGAGGATGACTTTTTTGGTAAATTCCACGAAAATAATATTCCTTATTTTTGGCTTGCGCAAGGGCGGAATGGCTATTTCAACATATTGCTTTCCTGAACAGATTCAGCGACGATATATGGCAAGGGAAATAGCAAAAATTCAGAAATAAAAAACACCTCCGCCAAGAAAAAATCAAAAAAAGATTTCTGCAGTCAAAAAGTTTTCAATCAGCATTCTAAGTAAAAATATTCAAAGATTTTAATTTTTAAAAAATCGTCAAGTCGAAGTTTTTGAAACCGCCGCGTTGCGAATCCACGATCCACAATTTCGCAAAATGACAATTTTACCGATCCACAATTTCGCAATCTCTCAAAATTACAAAGCTCACAAAATCCCCAAATCCCCATCACCGCAAAATCACCTCCCGCCAACAAAAACATATCACAAAAAACCCATCCCCGAGGATGACTTTAGGAAAATCCACAAACTTTGAATCCCTGAATCATGAACTTATAAATGCTTGAACAAAAAAACCATCCCCGAGGACAACTTAAAAAACCCGATCTACAGTCCGCGAACCATGAATCCACATACCACAAATTCTAACGAAATAAAATCGACACAAAGAAACACCCGCGAGCAGCAACCAGCCCAAGTTTTTGGTCGATCACGCATCGACCAAAATTTGCCAATTCGTACACGTTAAAATTGGCAAATACTTAAGCCTATTGCGAAGAAAAATCGCTTTCCCTCCGATTCACACATTCAATTCATTTCTTAAAGTCCCCCCATCAATTTCTCAAATCTCGTCTTGTCGTCATACGGCCCAATCGCAGCAATTTTCATACGATCACTTTTAAACAAATCGCGAGCCACCATCATCACATCATCAACTGTCACCGCATCGACCATTTTTGCAATTTCCTCAGGCGATTTCGCCGCTCCATGCAAAAGCTCATATTTCGCAAGTAGATGCCCAAATTCCTCGCTGTCCTCAATGCCCAAAACCATTTTCCCTTTCACGTAAGCCTTGGCTTTCGCAAGTTCAGTTTCAGGCACTCCCTCGTCACGCAATTTTCTATATTCCTCAATAATTCCTTTCACCGCATCATCAATTCTCGTCAAATCCACACCCGCATTCGTCACAATCGCCCCACCATCCATATAATCATCGGTCGAGGTATGAATATAGTAAGCCAATCCTTTCGCCTCACGCACTCCCAAAAACATTCTACTACTCATATTCCCACCCAAAATCACAGACAAAACTTTCAGCGCGAAGTGATCTTTGTGAGTCTCCGCATATCCCGAAAATCCCACGGCCACATGCGCCTGTTCAGTCTTTTTCTCCCTCAAAGAAACCCTCTCTCCTTCGATAGCCTGAATCGGCAAAAACTCAAACGCCTTTTTCGCATTTTCCAAAACAAAATATTTTTTAACCATTTCAAGAATTTTTTCTTCATCAATATTTCCTACAACCGCAATCACCGTATTTTCAGGCGTATAAAGTTGTTTTTTATAATCCACAAAATCTTTGGTCATCACTTTTCCAATCACTTCCTTAGTCCCGATTTGATCCCACCCAAGCGGTTGATCGCCAAAAACAAGTCTCTCAAAATCCCACCCGATTTGATACATCGGCGTATCTTGATACATATTATATTCCTCCAAAATCACCCCGCGTTCCTTATCGATTTCCTCTTGTCTAAAAGTCGCATGGATCATCATGTCAGACAAAACATCACACGCGATTTCCGTATTTTCCGTAGCAACTTTCACATAATATCCCGCATATTCTTTGCCGGTAAAAGCATTAAACTCTCCACCCACAGAATCAATCGCCTCTGAAACTTGCTTCGTATCCGTATATTTTTTCGCACCCTTGAAAAACATATGCTCAAGAAAATGCGAAAGCCCGCGTTGCTCTATTTTTTCGTAACGACTTCCCGCCCCGACAAGCACAAGCACAGTCGCAGACGCAGTCCCCAAAAGCTTATTTGTAATGATTCTAAGACCATTGTCTAACACAGTTTTTTTGTACATCTTTATAATTAATTAATGATGAAAATATTAAAATTGCTATGCTATAATACCTGCACGAAAATAAAAAAAACAGCAAATGTACCAAAAACCGTCAAAGCGCAACCCAATCAACAAAATTACAATTTTCATAATTTTCAGCAGCGTAACCATGACAATTTTGGTCTTAAGATTATTCCAACTTCAAATTTTTGATCATGAATTTTATCAAAATCTCGCGACACAAGAACAGTCCGGATCCCTCGATCTTCCTGCACAACGCGGAGAAATTCTAATAAAAGACAAAAGCTCAAAAGAAGAATTTGCACTCGCAACAAACACAACCTTAAATCTGATTTTTGCCGACCCTACTCTAATAAAAGACCCTCAATACATCACGGAAAAACTCATTCCTCTTTTATATAAAGTCGAAGATGAACGAGCAACAGACAACGAACGAATCGAAAAATTATCAAGAAAACTTCCGGCAAACACAACGGAAGAAGAAAAAGAAAAACTCCTAAAACCGCTTACAGATGAGGAACTTTCAAAACAATACAAAGACGCTTTCCTGACAAAAATCTCGGAAAAAAGAAGATCCCAAATTCTCCTCGGTGAAGATTTTGAACAAGAAAATCTCGACAAACTCCTCGCAATTGGCGCATCAGGAATAGAAATAAAAGACAAAAGTGTTTACGCCTACCCTCCTCAAATCGGAAATCCGGAAGCCGTCGCCACACAAATTGCACAATATGTTGAAATCCCGGCCAAACGCCTTGCAAAACTTCTCAAAGGTGAAAATCGCTACGTAATCCTAAAAAGAAGACTTTCTCCAGACATTTCCGACACAATCAAAAAAATGTTCAAAGAAGATAAAGACAAACTACTGTCTGGACTTGGAATGCAGGAAGAATCATTTAGATATTATCCGGAAGGCAACCTCGCCGCGAGTTTGCTCGGATATGTAAATTACGAAAACCAAGGAGAATACGGAATAGAAAGCACTTTCGACACAGAATTAAGTGGAGTCGCAGGAAAATTCAATTCAAAAAAAGATTCAATGGGCAGACAAATTACAGTTGGAGACAGCGTCCTTCAGCCCGCAATAGACGGAGACACAATATTGCTAACAATCGACAGATCCATTCAATCAAAAACCGAAAGACTGCTTGAAGAAGGCGTAAAAGAGTACGACGCAGAAAGTGCACAAGCCATCGTCATGGATCCAAAAACAGGAAAAATCATGGCAATGGCAACCTACCCAACATTCGACCCAAACAATTACGGACAAGTTTTCAAGAGAAAGGAAATACAGTTCACCGCGCAAGACATGCAAAATTTAACTCCCACCAAAACCGCAGGAATCTACTATTACTACACAAAAAAAACCGAATTGGACAGATACGTAGTGTTTGAAGAAAAAGACCCCGAAGGCAATGTACATTATTACAAATATGAAAATTTAATCGGCCCCGAAGTCTATCACAACAAAATCGTTTCTTGGCCATACGAACCCGGATCCTCATTCAAGCCAATAGTCATGTCCATGGCCCTCGACGACGGCGATGTCACCCCAAACACAACATTCAACGACATAGGTCCGATAAAAGTTGATTACAACAAATACACAGGCGAATACGATTTCGAAATTAAAAATTCAACAGGATATTACGGACTAGTAAACATGAGTGTCGTTCTCGAAAAATCCTTAAATACAGGAATGACATTTGTTTCAAAAAAAATCGGTCCGGCACTTTTCTACAACTATCTCAAAAAGTTCGGTTTTCTTGATAGAACAGACATAGAAATGGACTCCGAAGCAGTCGGAAAAATAGAATATTTCGAAGGATGGACGGAATCCGAACTTGCCACTCATGCATTCGGCCAAGGACTCACCGTCACAATGATACAAATGGCTCAAGCATACTGCGCCCTCGCAAACGGAGGAACAGTAATGAAACCATATTTAGTCGAAGAAATCCGCCATCCAGACGGAACCAAAACAACATTTGAACCGCAAGAAATCACAAAAGTAATTTCAGAAGATACATCTTCAAAAATAATAACAATGCTGGTAAATTCCACAGAACGCGGATTCGCGACAAAAGGACAAGTCCCAAACCATTTCGTTTCAGGAAAAACAGGAACATCGCAGACATACAAAGGCGGCCGCGCACTTTTCGGAAAAGGAACAACCATCGGAACTTTCGCAGGATTTGGTCCAATAGAAGACCCTAAATTCGTCATCATCGTAAAATACGATTACGCAAAACAAAGCGAATGGGGATCCGACACCGCCGGTCCAACCTTCTCAAAACTCGCAGAATTCATCTTCGATTATTTAAATATTCCACCAGATAAGTAAACGCTTTGGAGAGCAACAATTGTTGTGGTTTTTTGGCGATCATGTATCGACAAAAATCTGCCGGTTCGTACATGCTAGAACCGGCAAACTCCACAACCTGTTGCTCATAAACAAATTTTCCCCGGCTACTCAGCCAAAGTCACCTGATTAACTTCGCTCAAGTCACTCATTTTATTTGCCTGCACAACTTCCGGTGAAATCGTATAATAATAATCTCCGATATACATCGCTCTATCGATATCCTTCTCTCCACACCAATAACTTCCACCAACCATCATGTCCTCCGCTCCGATCCAATCATATCTACACATAAACGTTCCATTGGTATATTCCGCATCAGTATAATGAGAAATTCTTCCCTGAAGAGAAATACCATCTAAGCTGATATTATAGACATAAACTCCTTGATAAGTTTCATTTCCATAAGTGCCAGCATCAGTATTCGGATCATTTTTCATACTATCGGGAATTTCATAAAGACTCACAGGGAAAGCCAAAATTCCCTTCGCCTTATCAAACAAAAGCGCTTTATGATCATAAAGCAAAGGACTTGAAGTTCCACGATCTCCGATAGTTATCTTAAACATTTCAGTAGGATGTTCTGTGTCTGAAACATCAAACATCGCGACTTTCATTCCTTGATACCATGCAAAATTATCACCCATCCATCCCATTCCGCCTTCCGCGTCTACAGCCTCTTTTCCAAATCCAATGATATGAGTTTCATCATAAGGATGCAAATAATCACTATATCCGGGAATCTTCAATTTTCCAAGAACTTTAGGACTCTTTGGATCATCCAAACCGATCACAAAAAGTGGATCGGTATTTTTGAAAGTAACCATGTAAAGTCTGTTTCCAACAAACCTCGTAGAATAGATTCTTTCGCCCTTTGCAAGCCCCGTAAGCGCTCCGACAGTATTCATATCTCCATCCAAAACATAAACATTATTTTGAGACTTATTATTCTCACTCTCTGTATCTCCTTTTGTCGTAGCAATCCTGAAATAGTCACCACTTTCATCCATTGAAAATTGATTCAAAATCGTTCCGGGAACCGTTCCGGATCCCTGATATTTCACAAGAGACCCGCTAAGTGAAAATTTATAAAGATATGTTTCTTCATCACTCACGCTATCCAACCACCAGCCATAATTACTATATCTTGGCTCAGCCAAATAAAGATTATCCGTCGACGCATAAATATTACTGCTTGAACCCATAATCACCTGTTTTGAAACGCTCTTTGTCGCATCATCTACAGGAATTCCGGCAACAATCGCATAGTTCATACTCGTATGTCCCGGAACATAATAAACATCACTACATCCGGTTACAGGACTGATTTTCCCATCTTTTGAATCCGCGTAATACGGCACAACTCCTTCATTTTTCGCATTTTCAGCATATCCCCATGGCAAATAATACATATACTGATTTGCGACAAGATAAACATTATTTCCGATTTTTCTTGAAGAATTATAATTCCCCTCAAAAGAAAGTTCACGAATTTGTTTCACTTTTGTTTTGTCAGTGATGTCAAATACATAAACTTTCGTCAAACTTCCTGAAAGAGTAATCGTGTCAGAAATAAACGTACCTCCACTTTTTCCCTCAAGGAAGACATTTCCATTATAAGAAGTTCCCACAACAACAAGTCTATCATCATCAACATACATCTCTGAAGGATAAAAATTCTGATCCGCAACCGTCACTTTTGTAAGTTCTTTCATTGAATTTGGCGGATAAGCATCCACAATTCTCACCGTGTTTCCTTTCAAGGTATAAACATATTGCCCATCATTTTTCACAATATCAGCTTCATCAACGCCAGAAACTTGAACGTTCGTTTCAGAATGTTCGACTCCTTTTGCCGCACCCATTTCCGCACCACCACCGGGCGCCGCAGAATCAGAAACAGCCTCTCCGGCCATTGGAGCCGCCTCTTTAGCCATGCTATCCATATAAAGAACATCCGGACTTAAATTATAACTGCTATCCTCCATGTATTTCCTCATTTCAGAACAAGACTCGAATTTTTGAAGACCGGCCGTAGATTCTGAAACAAGATTTCCGCTGGCAAGAGAGTCATAAGAATTTGAAACCTTATACGTCACATCATCTGAAGTTCTCCAAATAATTTCCGCCATATCACCTCTCGTCAATTTATCATCAAAAGCAGTCACCGTTGAAGGAATAGCCTCTTTTGAAGAAAGCGCATCAACATACCCCTCATACCAGTTTGCGCTTGTCCCTGCAGAAATATCAAGTCCAAGAACATTTGAAATAATCTTGCTCGCTTCCGCAAAATTTATTGTATCCGCAGGCCTAAAAGTCCCATCTTTATACCCATTCACCCAACCACTTGTCGTCGCAGAACAAATATAAGGCGCGAACCACTCATCTTTTACATCGCTATAACAATTTGATCCTTCCCATGCCGTCGTATCGCTATCTTTTTTAGTGGAAACAGGCGCTCCACCACCGGAACTCTGCTCTTTATCCAAAACTTTATCCTTCGCCTCCATCACAATTTTCAAAAATTCAGCCCTGTTTATATCTTTATTCACACCAAAACTCCCGTCGCTATACCCTTTCACAACTCCCTCGTTCGCCAAGAAATAAACAGCTTTATAACTCATTTCATCCTCCCTCATGTCAGAAAAACCGTATCCATAAGCCGAAGAAACACCAGTACTATAAAAAGAAAAAAGAGAAATCAAGGTCGCAAAAACAAGAAACTTTGCAACAGACTTACTCCAAAAAATTTTAATATCCATAAGAAAGATTTGTTAAAAATAATCAGTTAATGTCCGACAAAATCGTCACACATACCTAAAACGAATCATACCAAACTTAGTTACTATTCTCAAAAAGAAATAATTTAAAAAAACATTAACTTTTTTAACAAAAATTTAATGTCGGCCTGCTAGAGTCAATTTAGCAACAAAATGCATTTGTTAAAAGTTATAACTTTTGTTATAATTATAATACAAACTATAATACGAACAATCATGACAAAAACAATTGCAAAAAAAGATCTATATAGAAATCTAAAAACAGTCAGTGACGACGTGATGAAGTACGGAATCGTATATACAGTATTCCAAAACAGCAAACCTGCATTCTGCATCACTCCATTGGAAATGGCACATACAGAAAAAAAATACGAGAAAGAAGATATTAAAAATTTTACATTCAACAGTAGCAACAAAAAAGAAAAAAATCTCGCCACAACTTATAAAAAACATTTATACAAATAAGCATGAAAATACTGGACAGTTCGGTCATCATCTCAATTTTCAGACAACAAGAAAAAAATCACAAAAAAGCCCTGCAAATTTTCATATCCAATGAAAAATTTCTAATTCCGGAATGCGTAATCGCCGAAGTTTTAACAGTTTTAAAAATGAGAGAAGGCCTAAAAACCGCAAACAAATGCTATGATTTCATATCAAACACAAAAGATGTTGAAATAACACCAATCGAAAATATTATTTTCAATAAAGCCTTAGCATATTTTTCGCAAAACAAAAATAACCTATCCTTCGTCGACACAATCCTTCTCGTTTTAAGCAAAGAAAATCAAATGGAACTTATCAGTTTCGACAAAGATTTACAAAAAGCTGTAAAAAAGCATTAATACACGATCCATATCGCACATCTTCCCTGTTGACAAATCCAATTCTACGGCCTAGAATCTGAACCACTTAATGCATACTAAATAGGTATGAATAAAACACGCGGAGCGTTACATCTTACGCAACAAGTTGATTACGGAATTCTTATTCTCGCAACGATTGCAAACACGGAAAAAGACCGTTCAGATGCGAAAAAAGAACCAATCAGCACCTCCATAAAACAAATCGCAGAAGAAAATAATTTGTCATTTTTATTCCTACAAAAAATTGCACAGAAACTTCTGAAAGCAAAACTATTAAAATCTGAACGAGGCAAATTCGGAGGATACAAACTCACAAAAAAGCCTGAAAAAATCACATTAAAAGAAATTATCGAAGGACTCGAAGGCAAAATATCGGTAGTCCCATGCCTAAGAGCGGACACGACGACATGTTGCAAAAAGAACAAAAAATGCGCGATAAAAAATCAACTAAGCATTCTAAATAAAGAAATGGAGGATTTCTTTTTATCAAAAACTTTAGCTACATTTACGAAATAAATCATGGCAACAAAATCATCAAAAAGCTCACTTATCATAAAAAATCTTCATGTCGAGACTGAAGATAAAACGAACAGACAGTCAAAAAAAGAAATCCTAAAAGGTCTAGATCTAGAGATCAAAGAAGGTGAAATTCACGCAATAATGGGACCAAATGGATCCGGCAAAAGCACACTCCTAAATGCATTGATGGGACATCCAAATTACCAAATTTCAGGAGGAACAATTCAATTAAAAACTGGTGATAAAACAAAAAAACTGAACGATTTAAAAGCAGATGAAAGGTCAAATCTTGGCCTATTCATGGCGTTTCAACATCCTATCGAAGTTCCAGGACTTTCTTTCTTGCACATGCTTCGAACTATAAAAAATCTGAAAGGCACAGAAAAACAATCACTTGAAGAACTTCTTGAAGAATTAAAGATAGAATTAAAAAAATTGAAAATCGACGAAAAAGCTTTGGAAAGAGGAATAAACGAAGGATTTTCCGGAGGAGAAAAAAAGAAACTGGAAATTTTTCAAATGAAAGTCCTAAAACCAAACTTTATTTTACTTGATGAAATAGATTCCGGACTAGACATAGACGCACTAAAAATCGTCGCAGAAAACATCAAAGAATTTTTTAAAAAATATTCTCCGGCAATAATAATTGTCACACATTACGCAAGAATCCTAAAGTTCATTGAACCGCATAAGGTACACATTTTATCTGACGGCAAAATAATAAAATCAGGAGGAAAATCACTCGCACATATCACAGAAAAACATGGCTACGAAAAAAATTGATACTCTTTTCACAAACTACAAATACGGATTTCACACTGACACAAAAAGCACACTCGTAATTCCGAAAGGATTAAGCGAAAAAATTGTCAGACAAATTTCCGCAATAAAAGAAGAACCAAAATGGATGACCGATTATCGCGTAAAAGCTTACAAAGAATTCGTAAAAAAACCGCTACCCGATTTTGGGCCAAGCTTAGGGGGAATCAACTTCGACGACATTCATTATTACATCCGACCTCAAGATAAAACACAAAATAAATGGGAAGACGTTCCTGCCGAAATCAAAGAAACTTTTGACAGATTAGGAATTCCGGAACACGAAAAAAGGTCCCTTGCAGGCTCAGGCGCACAGTTTGAATCCGAAATGATTTATCATTCAATCAAAGAATCTTTGAGCAAAAAAGGTGTAATTTTTGATTCAATAGACCAAGGTTTAAAAAAATATCCGGAACTTTTCAAAGCATATTTTGGAACAATTGTTCCGTACAACGACAACAAGTTTTCCGCATTAAATTCAGCAGTTTGGTCAGGAGGATCTTTTATTTATATCCCAAAAAACACTTACGTCGAACTTCCACTTCAAGCATACTTTCGCATCAACACAGAAAGCATGGGGCAATTCGAAAGAACGCTAATCATCGCAGACGAAGGCAGTTTTTTGCACTACATCGAAGGTTGCACGGCACCGGTTTATTCAAAAGATTCACTTCACTCCGCAGTTGTTGAAATCATCGTAAAAAAGAACGCACACGTTCAATACACAACCGTCCAAAACTGGTCAACAAATGTCTATAACCTCGTCACAAAGCGCGCATATGCCTACGAAAACGCAGAAATGATTTGGCTTGATTGCAATGTCGGATCAAAAGTAACAATGAAATATCCATCAATATATTTAATCGGCGATAATTCAAAAGGAGAAATAAAATCACTCGCAATGGCCAAAGATAATCAATGCCAAGACACAGGTGGAAAAATAATTCACACGGGAAAAAACACGACATCAAAAATCATCGCAAAATCAATCAGCAAAGACCACGGAAACGCTTCGTATAGAGGTTTACTCAAGGCCACAAAGTCAGCAAGAAATTCATTTAATTACTCAAAATGTGATGCACTTATTTTAAGTCCGGAAGCTCGTTCAGATACAATCCCAAAAATAAGTATCGACGACCCAACTGCATCAATTGCACACGAAGCATCAATTTTCAAAATCGACGACTCACAATTATTTTATTTAATGTCGCGTGGATTACCGCAAGATACAGCCGTTTCCGAAATCGTAAACGGATTCGCAAATCCAATCGTCAGTGAACTTCCAATGGAATATGCAGTTGAATTAAAACGATTACTTGAAATCGAAACGGAATAAATATGACAAAAAAATTCTCACTTATCATCACTCCCGAAGAAGCAAAAAAACTCTTTTTGAAAAAATCAGAGCCAATTACAATAAACCTCGATAAACCTGACGCTCTAGCCGAAATTCTCGTCATGATAAAAGGAGAAAAAGACGAACAATATGATTTCGCAATAACAGTAATTCACAACGCACCACATACAAAAAGTAGAATTTATGTAAGAAGTACAATGGAAGGTTCCTCTTCAGTAAATTTCGCAGGAACCGCAAGAATAAACGAAAATGCAGATTTTTCAGACACAGATTTATCGCACCACACTTTATTACTTTCAGAAAATTCTAAAACAAATACGCTTCCAGCAATGGAAATAGTTTCAAACACAGCAAAAGGAAATCACGCCGCAACAATCGGACGCATAAACGAAGAAATCCTCTTCTACATCGAGTCCCGAGGCATCGACGAACTACAAGCAAAAAAATTAATTGCAGAAAATTTCCTAAAAGCGGATATTTCTAAATTAGAGACTCTGTCCCAAACAGAAATTCAAAAATTAATGTCTTAGCATGCCAAAACTCGACCCGAAAAAAATCAAAAAACTCTTCCCAATTTTCTCTAAAAAAGAAAATAAAAATTTGGTTTACCTAGATAATGCCTCAACGACACAACGGCCAAAAGTAGTTATAGATGCGATAAAAGACTTCTACGAAACGTACAATGCAAACATTCACAGAGGAATTTACGACCTATCTGAAAAAGCTACAAAAATGTATGAAAACACAAGAAAACACACAGCAAAATTCATAAACGCAAAATCATCCGAAGAAATAATTTTCACAAAAAACACAACAGAATCGATAAATCTTTTGGCATACACTCTCAGCGAAAAAATACTAAAAAAAGGCGACAAGATCATCGTAACTTCGCTTGAGCATCACGCAAATTTCGTGCCATGGCAAACAATGGCGAGCAAAAAAGGATTCACACTTTTAGTCGTTCCAGTCACCGATGACTACACTCTCGACATGAAAGAATTTGAAAAATTAATAAAAGAACCAAACGTAAAATTAGTTTGTATTTCTGCTATGTCAAACGTCACAGGAACGATTCCAGACCTTAAAAAAATCATCAAACGTGCACATGAAGTTGGCGCACTCGTAATGGTCGACGGAGCGCAGTCCATAGCCCACGAACACACTGACGTACAAAGAATGAACCCGGATTTTTTCGTATTTTCAAGTCACAAAATGTTCGGTCCATTTGGAGTCGGAGTACTTTACGGAAAAAAAGAATTACTCGACGCGTTGCCACCATTTTTATACGGCGGTGACATGATCAAATCAGTTAAAGAAACATGTACACTTTTCAGCGACACTCCATGGAAATTCGAAGCAGGCACACCAAGCGTCGCAGACGTTGTAGCGTTCGACAAAGCAATGACCTTCATCGAAAAACTCGGAATAGAAAGCATCAAAAAATACGAAATGTCCCTCGCGAAAAAAGCAGTAGAAATGCTAAAAAAACACAAACAAGTAAAAATAATTAAACCAAAAAATCTGAAAGAATCCGGCCCGGTAATTTCATTTGTAATTGAAGAAATTCATCCACATGACATCGCCGAAGTTTTCAGCAAAGAAGGAGTTGCCATACGCGCCGGACATCATTGCAATCAGCCATTAATGTCACGTCTCGGAATTCCGGCAACAGCCAGAATCAGCTTCTCTATTTACAACACGGAAGACGACATCAAACGCACCGACATCGCCCTAAAAAAACTTTTCAAAATTTTCCAAAAATAAACCACACGCAAAACATCATAAAACAACATGTCAGACATTTATTCAGAAATCATCCTAGATCACTACAAGCACCCTCACAACCGCGGACACATTAAACATGACACACACAAAGCCGAAGAAGATAATCCTCTCTGTGGCGACAATATAAAGATCTACATCAAAGTGTCAGACAAAAAAATAATCGAAGATATTTCCTTCGAAGGCGAAGGCTGTGCAATAAGCCAAGCGTCGGCATCAATGCTAACAGAATTTCTCAAAGGAAAACCGGTAGCACAAGCAAAAAAAATCACACCTGAACAAATCTACAATTTACTCAAAATCGAAATCTCTCCTGCACGTTCAAAATGCGCATTACTTGCGCTAAAAACAATCAAAGCCGCACTATCCTAAAGCAAAGAACTAATTCAAAAACGATTTAATCTCCACGACATCCTCTTCACTAAGATCACGTAATCCAGGATGCATCAAAACCTTCATATATCCACTAACAACTTCAGCCATCTCCGACATAAGATCTCTTGCCTCTCTCTGATAATCATCAAACTCAATTTCAACCTCAGTAATAGCGCCAGCCTCAACAATCACACCCAATTTAAACAAAATTCTTTCCAATTTGTCATAAACAGCATACATAAGCTGAATCTGAACCATAAAATCTCTATAATTTTCCACCCAATAATCTTTAATTTCAGGACTTCGTCCATTTTTTTGTTTACTCAAAATTTTATCAACACTCTTCCTAACCTCAACCATTTGAGCAAAAATCGCCTCACTCCTGCATGAAAGAAAACATTGTAATGCTTGCTCAAGTTTAGGCAAAAATTTGTCACGCATAAACTCAAATCCTTTCGAAAGAACCTTAACCCCCTTATGATCAACCACGTCATCCCCTTTCAAAACAAGCAATTCCAACTGCTTTAACAAACGAGGATATGTCCCCGCAATAATATCCACTCCGGGCATAAATTTGCGCACATAAGATCCAAATTTTTGCTCAAAAAGCAAATCATCACTACGATTTAAAATTTTACCTGACGGAACAAGCTCTCCATCGCATCTATATGTTCCATTCAACAATGCAGTTTTCTTATCTCTCAAAAATCCAACAATCATTTGCCACTCTTTAGTCGCAAAATCAATCGCAAAAAAATCCTCAATCTCCGGAAACAAATCAACCTCCTGAGCCCTCAATACAGACAAGCAATACGCAATCTTGTCTTTGCTCTCAAAAAAATCCCCATCAATTAATTCCACAAGATCTTTCATGCTCGTATAAACAGCCTTATCGCTATCGAATCTTTCCATCAACGACATATTCTTCCCAATTTGCCCATCATTAAACCCTGCAGAAAAAACATTTTCAGAAAAACAAGGCGTATTTTCAGTATCTCTAAGCATAAATCTTAAAAAATAAGTAAGACAGAATTCTACTACTTATTTCTTTTTAGTCAAAGCGAAAACCACGACACCCCCTCCCAAAACAATCGCAATCCAAAATGAAAAATAATTATACCAAGGCAAAACGCCCAAAGGAGAAAAAGTTTCCACCTGAGCATTCCCATTTTCATCAACAGCCTTCACGTAAACATAACCGGAAAGATTCTGATCCTCAAGAACATATGGACTTTCAGCTCTAACCCAACCATCCTCAGCATACCCCTTCGATCTACTTTCATAAACTTCATAATGATCCACTCCATCCCCATTATCCTTAGCATCAAAAGCCAAAAACCACTTGCCCTCAAAAATACTCTCATCACTCGAAAGCAAAACAACAAACTTATCAGGAGGCAAAACATCCATGGAATTTGGCATCTTTTTGGGAAGAACAGCCTCCTTGGAATCACCCACATCCAAAACATTCACATACAAAGCAGAAGAAGAAAACTTCGTTTTTTTCGCATTCGCATCATTTAAATACACTTCTCCCTTCGAAATTTTTATATATCCGGATCCTTTTTTCTTCGCCGAAAAAACAACTGAAAACATCTTTCCCGGCTTATATCCACTGTAATAAGGACTCAAAATTCCTTTATACCCATTTGGAATAATATAAGAAAATTTAACAGCCGCACTTGAAACAGCAGGTTTCTCGATCCATTTCCCGACAATAGAATTTCCATCATTTATTTTTACAACAGAAAACAAATCGGAAGAAAAATCCAAAGTCCCCTCCATCGCATTAATATTTTCTCCTTGTGCATCAACTTTAAAATCAACCTGAAACTGATCTCCTATCGTAAATTCTTTTTTCGCCGCAGTAATTTGGACATTAACAGCAAAAACAGTAGATGAAAATAATGCAAAAACAACCACAACCCCACAAATTTTAAACACATTTTTTATCATAAAAATATTTTTATCATCTACTCCAATAAAAAGCCATTATACTAAAATCAGCCAAATCCACTTGCCCATCATCGTTAAAATCAAACCTCTTCTTTGCCTCTTTATTAAGCGGTTTTTTATACCATCTCAATTCCACAAAAAAATCCAAAATATTCACCTTACAATCCCTATTTAAATCACTCTTAATCGAACATCTAGGCCTAGACGCAAACAAAGAAGTTCTTCCCATTATCTGAAAATCCATAGAACTTCCAAACGATGAAAAAACACCTCCATATAAAGTCCTCGCAGTGACCAAATAAGCCCCATAATTAAAAACATTGGCGATTGGAGCATATTCAAAATATCCATTTCTATCCGACTTAACCTCTTTAGAAAAACTTTTCAAACTTCCATCGGTAGAATTCACAACCACATAAACAGATGAATTTGGCATAGAATAGCCACTAAATTTGATTTCATCTTTTATGCCATATTCCGCCTTATCAACAGAAATAGTAGGCGGAACAAAAACATTCGAAACATTTGTAATTGCAGAAGAAGGCACGTCTACAAAAAAAGAAACACTCTGCGAATAATTTCCATTCAAATCCTGCGCATAAATAGAAAAATCATGAACACCAGCCGTAATCCCATAAACCTCATAAGAAAACAACCCATCTACTCCAGCGCTAAGACTCGCCACATTCTGAGAATCGCTTTCTATGTAAACTTTTGCCGCCGGATACGCATATCCAGAAAAACTCACATAACTAACAACAGGAACGGGGACAGGCGCACCACCGCCACCACTAGAATAAGAATGTCCTTCAACAGTAGCAGTAACGCTTATCCCAACACTTTCCTCCGCAAAAACACTTGTAGACGAAAAAAACAAAAAAGAAAAAACGGCAAAACAAATTTTCATTTTTTTTATCATTTTCTCCTTCGGCTAGCCAATGCATTGTTAATAACCCATTTATTGTATTTTCTTATTCCGAATCTCAAAACAAAGAAAACAACAAGAATAATCAGGGCCATCACAATCATAAGTTGCCACGGCAATACAAAAAATATAAAACTATCTCCGGCAATTTTCGCATCACTTCCATACGTCAAACCAAGTTTTGCCGTATACATTCCCATCGCAAAATGATTCCACTGATAACTCACTGTATCAAAAAATCCTTTTTTCCCACCCAAATTTTCATCTTTTAAAACAACATCTTCTTTCAAATCATCCTTATCTATTCCATCCCAAGTCGTAACAAATCTTCTCGTACTATTTGGCAAAACATTTCCATTAGTTTTATTTGCATCAAATTCATCGGCAGTCAGCCAAAACGTATTTTTTATTTTCACAGTTCCTGTAGGTTTCAGCCTGTCTCCTCCACCATTTTGGAAACGATAATAAAAATCTATTGGCAAAGACGTGAAAAATCTTTGATTCTCTTTCGCAGAAAATTCAAGCAAACTTCCCCCCTCTTTCACATCACCGGAAACAGTCAACAAAATCAAAATTCCGGTCTTCGCTCCAATAGAAACAGAAGTCTCTCCACTTGCCGCAGGAGGATTTGTTCCCCAAAAAACAGCAGCATAATGCCCTCCGGCATCTGCATCTTTAGGAATTGTAATAGTAAAAGGGATTTTTTGATACTCACCGGCTTTCAAAGTAACACTATCTTGAGCCTTCATCCACACTGCCAAATCATAATCACCGGCAACAAAATTCGGAGTACCATCTTCCCCCGAAGCCTCAAAATTTTCATAAGAAGGATACAAAGTAATAGGATTTTTCTGCTCATTCAAAAGCTCAAAGTCCCCGCTCACAACTTGCCCGGGATCACCTTTCAGCTCAATCTTTGTAGGAGAAACCGTAAGCGCAAACGCACTAGAAGATACGGTTAAAACAGCCAACAAAACTCCCAATCCTGACAACAAAATCTTTTTCATGGCCGTAAGATAGCAAAGTTAATTAAAAAGTTCCAGTGGCAACATACGTAAGAGTAGCGGAATAACTTCCGGATTCTGTTGATGAAGCTATATTGGCAAGATATGAAGCGGTATAAGTTGTGGTAGTATCACACGTTACTGAACAAGTAGCCACCTCATTTGCTAACGATGATGTACCCCCATAATAAAACGTAGCACCATCATAATCGCCATCAACAACCCCACTTCCGCCAGCTGCAACAATATTTACTCCAAATTGCTCACTTCCGACACTCGAAGCCAGCCCCCCAGTAGTAGTAATAGCAGTAATACTCGGATCTATACCGCCAATTTCCAATGTATCGCCACTAACAGTTATAGAATAAGTGCCTGTTGACTCAGCTTCCAGCGTATGTGCTGAAGTAGAATCATACGAACCTAATGCGTCGGCAGTAGCATATTTTGCAGAAAGATAACTCAATGTTCCAAAACCAATAGCGGTATCATTAATTGTAAATGTCAAAGTATCGGCAGCATCAACAGTAGCCGTAACATCAACACTACTATCAGTAATCGTCGTAATAACGGCAGAACCAACATCACCATTTGTTCCGGCAATATCTATAGTATAAGAACCTGCCGTAGGATTAACTATTTGAGTATCTCCTCCGGAAGCATTAGTTCCTATTTCCATAACAATATATGAACTTGCATCAATAGTTTCGGTACCAGCAGTCAGAGTCAATGTCATCGTAGAAACAGCAACACCCCAAGTCGTACCGGTAGCAGTCGCCCCAAGAGTAAGCTCCGTTCCAGCCTCCTGAAAACAAGTCAGAAAACTTGTAGTATTATGACAAACATCTACATCTCCAAAATCAATACCATTAAGACCACTCGCAAAACCTGTAGGAAAAGTAACAGTCAAAGTTTCTCCGATCGCAATACCGCCACCGGTAGCAGAAAGTAGTAATTTAATAGTATGATTAGACACAGCCTCAGCTGTGACATCACTCATGGAATCAGCCGCACTTACCAAAGCATCTGCATACGCCACCTCCATCTTGGGAAAAACAAAGAAAGAAACAAGTGTCACCACGGAAATTATAGAAAAAACTTTATAAAAACCTAAAACTTTCATAGGAATATGGGGTAAAACGCCAAGAAATAATTTGCCCAATCAACAATATATAGCTACCCAAAATTTTATTCAACCACTATAAAAAAATTCGACTACACAAAACTCGAATTTGATTTGCTATTCGTTAAAAAGTCCCTGTCGCGACATAAGTAAACGCCGAAGAATAACTCCCCGACTCCGTAGAAGATGAAATATTCGCAAGGTAATAAACCGAAAACACGCTACTCGTCCCGCACGAAGACGAACAACTCCCTACCTCAGAAGGCATCGAGGAAGTCCCCGCATAATAAAACTGATTCGCCGTTCCATAATCCGACACAACAGTCCCTCCTCCTCCAGCCGCAGACAAATATAATCCAAACTGCTCTGTCCCCGGATTTGAAGCCGCACTAGCACCAGTAATCGCAGTAATCGTATCCCCTCCAGAAGTCAAAGTCGCCCCCTGCACCGTCACGCTATATGTACCTGTAGACGCCACTGTTAAGGTATGTGCGGAAGTAGAATCATACGAACCTAATGCATCTCCCGTCGCATATTTTGCCGCAAGATAACTCAGCTCTCCCAACCCAACCTCAATATCCGAAATACTAAAAGTAAGACTATCCGAAGAATATGCATCGAATTCAGGATAAGAATCATAAGAAGAAAAAATCGTACCATCGGATTCAACAGCCCTTATGCAATAAGTATCACCGTCTATTAATGAATAATCGTAAAGCGCGAAATCCCATTCTCCATCCTCCCCCACACCGATACCCGCAACTGAATTTGTAAAATTATTAGACTCTTCGTAAGTTTGCGTCTGTACAGTATCGGTACTGTGAGTCGGATCATTCCCATTCAAAGTCAAAGAATCTCCATCCACCGGAGTTGCATTATCTTTATAAGCAAGATCCGTTCCTCCCGTAATATCCGTCCACGAAGAAGGCGTCCCTCCACTCGGAGAACTACATGTCCCGGAGCCCTTCCCCACATACTGCAATTTGCCGGTAAATTCACTCCCGGAAATATCACTACCACCAACATGAACAAGCATTCTCAGCCTAAAGGCCTCCCCTTGAGAAGCAAGAGAAAAAGACGTATCCTGCGCGGCTAACGCAGAAAAAACACTCGCAGTGTCCGCATTCTCAAAAAATCTATAAGCAGACTGCGTATAGGTTGGTAACATATAAAACGAAACAGCATATTCGTCAGAAACAACCGCTTGATTATATCCTCGCTGAAGTCCATCCGAACCATCGGAATTTTCTATTCCAATCGTAGCAATAATTCCATAATCATAACCGGCTCCTCCAAAAGTAGAATCTTGATACTGCAAAATAATCGAATCATCACTTTCAGACAAAATAACCTGAAAAGTTCCCCCATTTGGACTATTCAAAGTTTTTACATCAAGATACGAAACCGTCAACGTCCGATTCGGCACAGTACCCTGAGAAAGGTACCTGATTTCTCCCTGCGTATAATAAAAATCATCCCACATCACCGCAATAAAATTATCAGGATCACTGGCAGTCGGAATCGTAGTATTTGAATAATCACAAGTTGCATTCGTAAAAGTCACATATCCATTATTACAAATATAAAATTGAGAATACGTATTCCCGTAAAAATCAAAATCAAATCCGACGCTAAAAGCTCCATACAAAGTATCATCTCCCAAAGTCCCAACGGAAGTTCCGGGAGTACCTGAACCGGAAGAAATATCATTCCAGCCATAAGTTGTGTTCCTATAAACATATCCATACGTATCCGGCCCTCCATAAATAGTGATTTCCGGATAAACAGAATATGTATCAAGATCAGAACCAAAAGATTTAACAATTTTTACGCAATAAGTCGCTCCGGGAATAGCTTGATAATCAAAAAGAGAAAAGTCCCATTTCCCATCTTGCCCAAGCAAAACAGCCCCTTCTGAATTTGAAAAATTATTTTCTTCTTCATAAGTTTGATTAACAATCGTATCCGTACTATGAGTCGGATCATTCACATTTGAAGTAAGCACAGACGCATCAGTCGGGGTCGCATTATCGTTATAAGCAATCGCCGTCGAAGTCGTAACGTCCGTCCACGTCGCAGGCGTCCCTCCGCTCGGCGACGAACAAGAACCGGTTCCTCGCCCTATAAATTGTAGCTTAAAACTTCCATCATCTAACACAAGATTATTTACAGAAACATGTAAAAGCATCCTCAGTCGAAACTCCTGTCCTGCGGAAGTGAGGCTATATGCAGTATCCTGAGCCGCCAAGGCCGAACCAACATCGGTACTATCAGCATTGACAAACAATCCATAAGCCGACTGGTCGTATTCAGGATCAAGGGTGATTTGTATCGCATAACTGGCGGAAAGCGAAGAAGTGTTATAAGAAAATTTAAGTCCATCAGTCCCATCTGAATTCTCAATTCCAACTGTGGCAGAAGCACCACCATCATAAGACGCATTTTCAAAAGCAACATCGTTATACTGAAATTTTATCCCATTTGAAGTTTCATACAAAATCACCTGAAACTTAATATATCCACCCTGAGCATTCCAATGATTAACATCAAGCCAAGAAACCGTAAGCGTTTTAGCTGGAGATGATCCCTCAGAAAGATAAACAATATCCGTCGATAAATACAAATCATCCCAAAACGGAGCAATGTAATTATTAGGCGTAGCAGCAGTTATTATGTCAGCATTGCTATACGCACAAGTATTATTGAAAGCTATATACCCATTATTACAAATATAAAATTCATTATAAGTATTTCCATAAAAAACAAAATCAAAACCAACAGAAAAGGATCCATAAACACTCTCATCACCACGTGTACCAACAGACGTACCGGTTGCAGAAATATCATTCCAACTATAAGAAACTCCAAATTCAGAAGTATCCCTATATTCATATCCATACGTATCCGGCCCTCCACTCAAAGCGTCCACATTATTTTGAAAAATAATTTCTCCGGCAAAAGAAAAACACAAAACCAAAATCACAAACACCGAAACATTTTTAAAAAAACTTTTCATGTCACTGCACTATTAAATTAAGCTGACAAATATTTATAGAAGACCCTCCTCCATCGTCAACTTGTGTATAGACAACAGGAAAATTAAAAGACCCTTTTTGCGCTCCCATGTCAGCATTAAACCTTATCAAAATCTCTGAATCCGACAAAACTCCGGAAAATATTGAATCATCATTTGAAGAAAATTTTGCAGTAACCCCAAGAGGAAGTTCTCCTATTTTCAAAACAGAAGTTTTTGCAGAATCAGTTCCGGACAAGTACATCGAAACATCAAAAGCCTGCCCCTCCAAAATCGCGACCTCGAAAACACCAAACTCGCAAGAATGTGAAGCATTTTTATCAATTTCAATCACTTCGTGAAAATCATTTTGAGGCGCAATGCTAACTGGGAAAATCTCTTCAAACGGAATTTTCTTTGCCATCTCATCAACAATTTTTTCTTGGAGAAATTCCATCGGAAAGTCATTTACAGACGCAGGATTAACTTCAGGCGTCGCAACATCCCCTCCAACCGGCGCAACTTCTTCCACAGGCTCTACCACTTCCGGCATCGGCCCGATAATTTCTGGAACCACTTCAGACGTCACTGCCTCGCCACCTTCAACAGGAACAACTTCTTCTTCCACAGGCTCTACCACTTCCGGCATCACTTCCTCGCCACCTTCAACAGGAACAGCTTCTCCTTCCACCGGCGCAGAATCCACGACTTCATCTTCAGCAGGAGCAACTTCTTCCGTAGGTACTACACCTTCCTGCGTCACTTCCGGAATAACCGCCGGCACTTCTCCTTCCACCAGAACAGGATCCACACCTTCCACTCCAACAGGAGCAACTTCTTCCACAGGTACTACCACTTCCGGCACAACCTCCTCGGCCAAAGCTCTAAAAGAAAAGCTCAGAAAAAGGCTTAGAATAGCCACATAAACAAACGGTTTCAAAAACTTATTGGCACCCCAATACCCGAAAATTTTCATAGCTCAAGAGTATCACCAACAAAAAATTTTAACAATTATTTTTGAATTTTCCGCAAATTTATCATCAACATATCAATCAATATTTTCCCTCTGACACAACGTCGTTTTACCGCTCCCCTAAGCCGAAAATACGCGCAACGACCCACGCCTGTTTTGCAATATTTTTTCTCCGACACGATATCATTTTGCCGCTACTGCAAGCCAAAAACTTGTCCATCGCAACAACATGCTTCACAACATTTTTCCATCAACGCAATGCTATTCCGTGGCTTCCTCAAGCCAAAAACACGAGTTTTACTATACGTCACATTTTAAGAATTCGCTACTCGGAAAAATTGAAATTTTGGCTTGTGTCTGCTAGTATTCGGGCACAAATATCTTCTAAAAAATCAATCCTATGAATAATAAAATCACAACAATGCCAGACGAAAATTTATACAATCTCTGCAAAACCTACGGCGAACGCACGCGAATCTGGAGACAAAGATTTGCGGGACTTTTACCGGAAGTTTTCAAACGAAAATTATATCAGAAGAAAGGCTTTTATTCGATTTTCGAATTTGCAAAAAAGTTGGCGGGAATGAGCGAAGAACAAGTCAGACTCACAATAAATCTTGAAAAAAGATTTGAGCGAACACCAGCCTTGAAATCACTTTTGACGACAGGAAAAGTCAGTATAAACAAACTTTCCAAAATCGTCTCAATCGCAAAACCTGAAAACGAAATATTTTTGGCAACCCAAGTGCAAATATTATCAAAAAGTGCTGTCGAAACTTTGGTGAGAGATGAGAAATTTGCAGACATAAATTTTAGTGATTTTTCAGGCCAAAATGGCTTATTTGAAGCAAAAATCGACCCAAAAGTCGTGCCCGGGCAGATGCATTTTGACATAAAAAATACAAAAAGCAACCAATCGAAAATAGTAGAAAAACCGCTGGCAAATTTCACATCAAAAACCCTAAATCTTTCCGAAGAAGTGACGCAAAAACTCCTCGCACTTCAACAAAAAGGCCTCGACATAAACGCAATAATCCTCGAATCCTTGCAAAACCGCGAAGAAGAAATCGCGCAGAAGAAAGAAGAAATAAGCCAAGAGCTCGTACGAAGAGAACAAGAAAAACAAATTAAAAATCTTGCAAAAAATACATTCGTAAACTCCTCAGGAAAAATCACGACATCTCCGAAAACCCCTCAAACAAGCCCTTCTCGCCACATTCCCATCTCCATAAAACGCATCATCTACGCCGAACACGGCACAAAATGTTCCGCGCCAAATTGTCAAAAATCGTCCGAACAAATTCATCACGTCCACAGATTTTCCGCAGTACGAAGCCACGACCCACTCTACCTCGCTCCGTTATGTAAAGCGCATCACGAACTTATGCATTGCAAAGATCTTGACTACGTGGAGATTCGAAAAAAAGCATGCTGAAAAGAACAACACAAATAACACTTTTAGCGCAGACACCTATCGCTGGATCGCTGGATCACTGGATCGCTGGATCACTGGATCGCTGGATCACTGGATCACTGGATCGCTGGATCACTGGATCACTGGATCGCTGGATCGCTGGATCACTGGATCACTGGATCGCTGGATCAAAGAAAGAAAGTAAAAAACTCCTTTCCCATTATAAATCTATTTCCCCTCCTTCACTTTCTCCATCGCCTCATTACCCTTTCTCTCCTGAAATTTCAAAAACGCATTAAACAAAATCTTGTCATTTTCAGGCATAGAATAAGACGACACAAAATACTTCAAAATCTGCATTGTGTCCTTCACAAGTCCATAATATTTATCATAATCACCACTAAGAACTCCATAATCTTTCGCTGTTTTATAATAATTTGTCTCCACGAAATTTATCAATTTTTCAGGACTAAAGAAAATTGCATAGAAAGGATCTTTTCCAATTTTCTCAAGCACTTCAGCCACATCTTTATCTTTCCCAACAATATTCTCCCCATAAACTTTATTAAATTCAGGATAAAGAGAAACAACAAAAACATTGTCGCCGGTCAGCCCATAATAAATTTCAATTTTCATCTTTTTCACATCAAATCCGGGGATCAAATTGAATCCAGCAAACATTTCTTCAGGTATCGCATTGAAATCGACATAAAGCTTGTTTAATCCACCGCCTTTCACGACATTTACATCTTTCTTAAGAGCACCTTCCGCTCCAATCATTCCTTCAAATTCACCGATAATTGCATCTACATATAAATCAAAAGAAGCTGTAATTTTTTTCGCCGCCCCGGTATATTTTTCATCTACATCAAAATAGAAAGAAATTGTAGGATATTTTTCTCCACTATCTCCAACAGCTAAAGCAAACGGAGATCCCAAAATTCCGATCACCTCGTCTTTCGAGACCCCTGCAAATTCGCTCACAAAAGCCAAGAAGTCATCATAACCTTTTTGAACATCCAAAGGTTCATCGCTAGTACCCCCCTGAAGTCCCATTTTAAATCCAGCCAAAAAATTTCCAATATATTGTCCAATCTCAGGCATTTCCCAATAAAAAATTGGACTCTCTAACGGAACTTTATTAAAAAGCGAAAGTTTCTTTCCGGAATAAGGCAAATTTTTCGTCACAATATCTTTATCCTCAACCAAATTTCCAAAACCTTCAAATCCAAAACCATCTTCTTTTGCAACAATTTCAGCATACATATTTTTAATAACTTTCATTCTTTCTTCCGCATCTGCGATCGCCTTTTCGTCAGCCCCAAGACTACCAAGAAACTTCTTCAAACCCTCTCCGGTTTCCAAATAAATATATCCAAGATTTCCTTTCGAATTTTTTGAAGCATTTTTAAAATTTTCATTTGAATCAAATCCGGTTCCATCTTTCAACCGACCAAGAGCTCCATCGACTTCAGCCTGCGTATTCCCAAAAACAAAAAGACCACCATCATTGCCATACAAAAATGTTTTTGATTTCGATTTATCAAGAAAATTCTTCATTTTAGATTTCTCATCGGTATAAAAAGCAACCGAAATTCCGCCACCCCCAAGCCCTCCATCAATTTTTGACAAATCAATCGCCACAGACGCCTTCCAATCTCCCTCTAAAATAGGCAAAAGATCTTCCTTATAATCAAGTCCGTCTTTTTTCAAATCTTCCTCGTTAAACAAATCATTTTCAAATTGTTCACCAAGCCCATAATCCGGAAGCATTCCAATAAGTTTTTTCATATTTCCGACCTGCTCTCCGTCAGAATGATCAACAGCCATCACGAACTGACTATCCTTTAGCAAAGCCGCCTCTGGCAAAACATTCCCCCCAAACGGCCAAAATTTACATCCAGAAAAAACCGCAATAGACAAAGCAGCTAAAATAAAAATTTTCTTCATAGGACAAATACTATTAGTTTTTACCCTTCTTAGTATCTTTTCTTTTGTGATCTGTATGTTTTCTGCACTTTGGACAAAATTTGCTGATTTCTTTTACGATCTCATCATTTCTTCTTTTGTCATACGCTGAGATATCATTTCCTTTCTTACATTCCGGGCAGAACCAAGTGCAATATTGACTTTTTCCCTTTGCCATAATAGTTAATGTTACGTTAAATGCGACTAAATGCGTAGGAATACTATATCAATTTCGCTTATTGTCAATAAAATATCGACATAAATAGACAAAAATCTTGCATACCATTTTTTTTTCATTTAAAATACTCGGCGAGAAACGGATAAAAGATTGGAGACCCTCTTTAAAAACCTAGAGGTCATCTCCATCTTGCCCAAATAAAGTTGGCGCAAGCACAAAAAATCCGCTAAACTCACTTTCGCAAACAAAAAAATCTTTGCCGTCGTAGCTCAGTGATAGAGCACCCCCTTGGTAAGGGGGAGGTCAGGAGTTTAATTCTCCCCGACGGCTCCACTTTAAAGAAAATCACATAGAATCCAGCCACAGTTTTTCAACTTTTTCTCTAGCCCAAGGCGTTTGTCTTAGAAATTTGAGACTTGAAATCATTGTTGGGTAAAACATAAAACACCTTATTTGAATTTTTTCTGCCAAATATTTCCACCCATGTTTTTCAACCAAATCTTCAAGTATTTTTTTTAATGTTACGCCGTGAAGTGGGTCTTTTTGTGGTTGTATCTCCATTTTTATTGAGTTATAGCCTCAAATATACCATACACTTCATTCAATAACCATAAAAAAAGAACCACCCAAAATATAATTTATAGATAGTTCTTTTTCCGTACCTCGCTTGCAACCTTTCTCTGCCACATGAGATATTTTAAGATAGTCCACATAGATCAAAGTTCACTATTACGTAAACCTCAAAATATATAAATGAATTTCTACTTTCAGCGACCATAACTTGCGTTACAGCGGAAGAAAGAAAAATCGATTGCACTCCCATACAAGCCGTTAGAAGACTTACTTCTATTGTACCTATATAGCATGATCTTTTCTTGAACGATGTTGCCATGATTCTTGATCAATCACAGAATGTTTTCCCCCATAAATCTTGCGATAAATGGATCGTAGACATCCCTATGCAAACCAACCTGATCAAACTCAAATCTTTTTTCTTAATCCTTCGAGACTACCCGGAGAATAAAAGAAAAAAGGAAATACCTCTTATGAACGTCCATTGCTCAACCTTCTTAAAGAAGGGAACAAAAGCGAGAGAAAGAAAACTTTCTCTTTAACATAAGATATTCTCATATGCCCTACCCGTGTTAGCGGGGAGGAAAGTTACAAGAAGGATAGAACGCTTTAGAAGAAGCCTTTCGACAAGTTGTAAAGACGCTCTAACCTTCCTGCAACAAATATGAATTGCGATTATTTTTATTTTTGTTTTTTTCAAGGAACTATGCACATAATACATCATTTTCCGAAGAATGTCAACACCTTAATTGACAAATAATTAAAATCCTGCTATTCTCGCCAACCTTTCCTCTAATTTCACTTAAATAAAATGCACGAAACACTATTAGATATACATCAAAACTCAGACATTGCACACTTAACGCAAGAAGTCGCGCAACGCTACAAAGTGCCACCGGAAGAAACATTAACAATTAACAGAATTATTTCGTCAATAAAATCTTTCGCAAGACTGGAAGGAATTTCGGGGGAAAATGATTCACTGGACACAATAACTTTAAAAAGACTCAAATGTCTCGATTTGGCTTGCGGCAATGGGAACATTAACGGACTCCTACCCGAGCTCGTCACAATGATGGGGCCACTCAAGCGCAGAATGGAACCATGGTTATGCAGAAGCCTACATCAAGCTGGAGTAGACATCACAGGCGTCGATTTATATTATCCACAATACGAAGGCCAAACCGGAAAGCCGGAAGAATGGAAATTCGTACAAATGGATTTAATGCGCCCAGAAGGATTACAAAGACATTTAAAAGACAGGACTTTCGATGTCGTTGTGTCGACAAATTTTGTATTAAATGAACACATTAATCCGGTTGCACATGATCCAGTCCTAAACGCTCCAGAAATCTCAATGTTAATGCAGCAAAATCCTCAAAGATACTATAGGGCATTAAGAGATTTACTTTCCGAAATGCGACGCGTATTAAAATCAGACGGACATGCGTTGATAAATTACACAAAAGTACAAAGGCCGAAGTTAAAAACCCTCGAAAAAGCCTTGAGATAAACCTCCATCATAGATTACGCTTCTGACTGCTCTTCCTCTACATCAAGACCGGTAATTTTACCCTTCCCCAAAAACTCTCTCGCACCATTTCTCTTTACATCAAGCCTCTTATTTCTACCCTCAAACACTTTAATAATTTCACCACGCGCCATTCCACGAATTTTCATTTCCTTTTCACCAAGCCTAAATTCATCCAAATGACCTTCAATCAATTTCGCCAATTCTACCACCCCAATATCAAGTTTCATTTTCCCAATCAACGCATTTCCCAAAGAAGTAATCGTTACAAACTTACCATTGTCATCCGCTTTATAATGAACTCCTTCTTTCATCACCATTTTAAGACCATTCAAAACTTCCGCAGAAATTTCTCCAAGTTTTGGAACCTCTTTTCTTGAAACAGCTTTTGGATTTGCACGTCTCAATACACGACTTGCCGCTTCACGAACAACAGCCCTCAATTGAGGCTCGCTCAAAGAGTTAATTGTTGCAACATCCCCAATCTCAGCCAAAACATTATCCACAACAGGGCGTGAAAAATCAGAAGCTCTCGATTCTCCATGAAATTTCACGGGTCCTCTACTAACTCCATCACTATTTCTACCTTTCGAGACTTTAGATTCGGCCACAGCAACTTGCCCGCCAAAATCACCACCCTCAGAAATTCCTGAAACTCGATCAGAAACAATTCCTCTTTCAGGTCCACCTTTACCCATGTTTTTTATAATTAATATCTAAATACAGGAGAAAATATATACATTAGCAAAACACCAAAGTCAAACCTAGATGAGAAATTTTTACACATAAGAAAAGCCCTTCAGTTTCCCAAGGGGCTTCTCTTGTTTCCGTGAACGTCTTAAGCTTTTCCAAGAATTTTGTACATTCCTGTTGCGCAAGTAGGGCATTTGCCCTTCAACGCTTTTCGCTTATTTTTCATCGTTACTTCTTGTGCATCAGCCATTTCTCTTTTGGCCTTACACTTAACGCAATATCCTTCTGCCATAATTTTTAGAGTTAAAAATTAATATTTCAACAGAAAGACTACTATAAATACCTTCAGCTTCCAACAAATTCAATTTGCCTTAACCTCAAATCTATGTCCTGCCTTGCATCACGAATCAAGCACAAATTTTTCGAAGTATTGATTTTTTTATTTAATATTGTAAAATAAAAACTTCAAATTATATCATAAAAAACATGGAAAATTTACACCAAAATGAATCGTTAAGCGCAGAAGCTAGAGCAAAAACACCAACAGCCCCAACACGAGGAATGAATCTTAAAACAAGATTAGCCGCACTTACCGCACTTGCAGGAATTTCTACATTTGCTCCAGAACCAGCACAAGCCTCAGAAGGAAAAACAACCATTGGACAAATAGGATTTAAAGCCGATCAACTTCATTTATCAGATACAACCTCACAAACTGGAGGATATTTTTTAAGAGCAACAACTTCAGCACAAGCAACACATTTAGATCCATATACGACACAAGGAATTGCAGTCC
Source organism: Candidatus Peregrinibacteria bacterium (assembly GCA_030688025.1). Lineage (GTDB taxonomy): Bacteria > Patescibacteriota > Gracilibacteria > UBA1369 > LOWO2-01-FULL-3 > UM-FILTER-38-24. The sequence continues at coordinate 29,274 of JAUYJL010000024.1, forward strand.
ATGGAGAACATTTTAGCGCAGGCCTAGGGGCAAAAATTCCATTAACAACAGAAGGCTTTACCAAAAGACTTGGAGGCAATTTAACGCTCGGATACCATGGCAAAAAAATAGGAGTCCACAGCGATTCAATTGTTGACGGAGAACAATGGAGAAGCGAAACTTCAGCACAATATCAATTCCCTCATCACATAGGCGTAGGCCCTGTAGCTCTAGCAGAAGGCCACTTTGGACACGAACCAAAAGTATTTAGCGGAATTTGCGCATCAGCAAAAATAAGCGAGCACATCTCAACTGAAATTTGCGCAGCAGCAACAAGAGCTTTAGACAGCCATGCTTCCATAAATTTAACGTATAGATAGTATTGATTTTGCACAGGAAAGCTTCTGCAGAAACATTCCACAGCCTTTTTAGGCGAGGACGTTTCAAGGAAGTTTTCCTGTGCAAAATTTAAACTATTCCATACAAGAAACCCACACTTTTTAGAGAGTGAGTTCTGAAATCCCTTGTAAAAATTTGATGACTTGTCCGCAAACGGACCTATCTCAGACTTTTTGCTCCACCGTGCCGTTGTGGTCTTGGGCGCTGTTGCCCCCCTTAAACCAAGTGGGTGTCCTCGTCACCTCGCCGCAGCAAGGAAGAGATACCGGACTCCCGTAAACTATATGATAGAGAGAGTACATAAGACTCTGACGTACACTATCGAGCAACTTCATTGTATATAATGATCAAAACCTTGTAAAGGGCTAGCACAAGCCATTTGCCAAAACCGGCCGCCCCTAAATAATGCGCCTTATCACCTATTCAACACACTATATCTAGGTGCCCAAAAGTAAAATAGTGCTTACCCAATCATGCATAAAGCCCATAAAGTAGTGCAAAAACGAGAATTTGAAGATAGAGTCTATAATAAAAACATCAATCAAGATTATGGCAACAAAATATTTAACTCCATTGTGCAAAAAATTCTGATATTGAGGATAAAAACGCTTCGGCACAAAAAGCCCCAAAATGCCTGAACCATCAAGAGGAGGGAACGGAAGAAGATTAAAAATTCCAAGATAAATGCTTACGTGAAAAGTCGTCCAAAGAAGCAAATTTACAAAATCCGGCAAATATACTCCAAGATATTTCATCGGAATCGCAAGAACAAAAGCCAAAATAAAATTTGAAACAGGCCCCGCCAAAGAAGTAAGCGCACTTCCTTTCACAGGATTTTTAAAATTCATTGGATTCACAGGAACTGGCTTTCCCCAGCCAACTCTTTGCGTAATTAAAAAAAGTAAACTTCCAACAGGATCAAGATGCGCGATAGGATTTAAAGTAAGTCTTCCTCGAATTTTCGCAGTGGGATCGCCAAGATAATACGCAACCAAAGCATGCGAAGCTTCATGCACCGTCATCGCAATAAGAAGCGCAATAATAAAAACCAAAAACTGGAATACGTAGTCCATAAGTCAAAAATAATTACCTAAAAACATTAACACATAAATTCCTGCGCCTCCAATTGTTTTTCGTCGTCATGTTCACAAAAAAAACAGAGGATGCTATAATACACTAAACATTTTTTAACCCTCAAAGATATGTTAAATAAACTCAGAACAGGACTCGCCCTCGGCGGATTCGTAGCTTTCTGCCATGCCATTTGGGCAATCATGGTTGCCGCAAATTATGCAAAACCTATGATGGATTTCATATTCAAACTTCACATGGTCCCAAACCCACACGTAGTTGGTCAATTTGATTTATTGACAGCGCTAAGCCTCGTTGGCCTCACCGCAGTAGTAGGTTTCGTAGCCGGATTCGTCTTCGCATTCTTCTACAACTGGGCACACATGAGCCCTAAGAAAAGAAAATAATTGTATTTTTAGAAACAAAATATGATATATTGCGCCCCCAAGTAAAAGCGAGCGCACGGCGCGAGCGCGTAGCTAGCGAAGAATGTGGCTCTGCCACTTCTGAGCGAAGCGAAGCCTACAAAGCGAGCTTAAAAACAAGCGAGCGCACGGCGCGAGCGCGCAACAAGGCAAGCGTGTGGCTCCGCCACCGCGTAGCCGAAGTGAGCTTAAAAACAAGGAGGGGTCGCATAGTGGTCGAGTGCACCGTCTTGGAAAGGCGGCATCCGTCAAAAGCGGATCGGGGGTTCGAATCCCCCTCCCTCCGCCATATAACACAACAACCATGCAACAACCATCAAACCCACAAGAAAACACAGAAGCAATAACAGCAGCAAGTGAAAGAATCATGCAAATTCGCCAAGACGTCTACATGATGGGCGGCAACGACGCTAAAATTCCACAAATTGATTTCATCCTACGAAAATTACAGGCAGGAGAAATAACTCCAGAAGATGCAAGACTTCAAGCAGGAAAAATCCAAGATTCAAAAATGGATTATCATTGAAAACTTCTAGTCTTCATCCATTTGATTCACATCAACTTCAGACGTCCGCACAGGCGCTTTCGCTTTCCTAAATCTCCTGTCGGAAAAATCCTCCAAATGAGTATTCCCTACGAAAAGCGCACATTGTTCCTGCTTTCCAGTTTCAGCAAGCCTTTCGCCAGAAATTCTTTGCACCTCAGCTTCCATATATCGACTACGATCTCTCGTCTCATTACTAAAAGATTCAACAAACCCTTTATCCTTAAATGAACTCATAATTCTCTGCCTCGTGTGAGAAATTAACCTATCAACAAAATAACAAGGCTTCCCGTATTTTGCACAAAGCTCCTGAATATACAAAAATTCATTGCCTTCCGCCGTTTTAAAAGACCCAGACCCTCCATTCTTTCTAGCTTCTTCATTTTGTCTATCTCCCAAAGCACTCTTCACCCTATCGTAAAGAAACATGTCCCCCAAATTGGCATACAAATGATCTCCTTCAACCCTCGTCTTCCCGAAATACGCCGTATGAAAATGATCCCTATACCCTCCATTTCGCCCTTTCGCCTCATTGTCACGAATCTGATCCCATTCAATACACACAAAATCCGCATCACGCACATGTACCTCAATCCTCTGCCTTTCTTGCTCATTTAAATAATGCAAAGTCCCAACCACCAAAACATTTTTTGCAAAATCAACGCCCTCTCCCGCATTTTCCACACCTGATTTTCTGGCATCCAAAGCCATCGACATAAAATTAAACAAGAATACATTATATCACATAATTCTTCGTTTGCGAAATACCACTCCACACTATAAAATAAGAATTGACCTCTAACCCATTCTTATGAAAAATTTCAAAAAATTTCTCAACATTTTTTTGTTGACCGTTTTAGTATGCACATCTTTAGGCTCCGTACAGGCAAAAACCACGTCTGACACAATCACCACCAACAACGCCTTTAACAACCTCATGTTTAGCGACGTATACGAAACAAACGAAAACTTCGACGCAATATATTTCCTCTACAACACAAACGTAATCAACGGATACGAAGACAAAGAAACGAAAATCAAAGAATACAAACCGGAAAAAGAAATCAATCGCGCAGAATTTTTGAAATTGATAATGGAAGGCGCAGGAAAAGCAACCCACAAAAATTATGAATCATGTTTCCCCGACATAATTTCCGATGAATGGTACGAAACATATGTTTGCCAAGCCAAAAAAGAAGGTTTCATAAACGGCTATCCGGACGGAACATTCAAACCGGAAGAAACAATAAATGAAGCCGAGGCATTAAAAATGATTGGAGAAGTTATGGACTGGCCAATACAAAAAACCACAACCGAAGACTGGTACAAGCCATATCTAAATTTTGCAGAAGATAAAAAAATCATAACAGATGATGAAATCTCACAGCTAATGAATCGCGGAGAAATTGCAGAAATGATATTCAGAAATAAAACAATCGAAGCCCTAAACCTAAGCGCTTACGACAACAAAAAAATAAGCAAATTATTCGACAAATACAATATTCCTTTCGACGGTCCACTCGGACCAGACGGAATTTTCGGCCATGGAGGCCCATTTGGAAACGAAGGCGCATTCTCCAACAACAAAGCCTTCAAAAAAAACGGAGTCTTCGAATATCGAACAGACACCTATTTTGACAATCACTACTGCTATTATTCCGACTCCGGCGAATTTCAAGATGATGTCGAAGAAATCCTCAAAGATTACACAGACAAAACCCTTTCCGAAACTTTCATAAAAAACGCAGACTTAAACGGATTCGGCAAAGTCCTTTGCTACAGCGAACAAATCGAAACAGACCTCGAAGAACTCACGACCGAACTACGCAAAGAATTTGAAGTGACATGTTGGAATAATCCAGCAAAAAAAACATCAAAAGATTTTGATTCATTGCTTTGCTACGTAGAACCTCCAAAACAAACACAATCGACAGAAGGAGACGACAGCTCAGACGATGACTCAGACAACGACACCACCATTTCAAATTTCGCAGACATAAATATCTCCCTAAACAAAACTTCAATCCTCGCAAACGGCTCATCAACACTGGAAATCACAGCAAAAGTTTTTGACGAAAAAGGAAAGGCCCTAAGCGATAGAATCTTTTCAGCAAACATTGGCGGAGGAATTGATTATCACGAAGAATTGGAAATGATGGAAACATCAACTGGCGTATACACCGCCACATTCAACACAAAACTCGCTCAAGACTACACGGTTCACGTTGAAGACGACAAAGGAAATTCATCATACACAGAATATTTCACCGCAACTCCGGGCTCACTCGATCACGTGGAAATATTAGAGATTTTACAGCCATACCAAAACCAAAACCACAACAAAGCATTTATAAAAGTCGCATCAAAAGACAAATACGAAAACACACTTCCATATTCATCAGTAAATAATGTCCTCGACGCAATCACGACATTCGGAACTCTGTCAGTAACGCATGACGATAAAGGAATCTTCACAGTCGAATTAACCGCATCAGACTGGGGAATTGCAGAAGTTTCCATCAAAGACAAAAAATCCGCGGCAATTCTTAAAACAGTTCCAACGGGAATATATTTCCTACCACTCGAAATAAACATGCAAAAAGGGATAAACAAAATCAAAGAAGACGTTGTGGAAGCCCCAATGTACATGTACTTCCCAAGCAAATACGGAAGCCTCGGCTCATACAATTTCACCGTATATTACGATGCAACAAAATTAAGTCTTTCAAAAGTGGAAGACATCGACACAGCAGACGGATTCGCGCCACCAATATACGAAGTCGATCGAGTAAACGGAATCATTTATTTCAGCCAAACAAACGCAGATACAAACAAAGACATTGCACAAGACATAGGAATCGGGAAAATATTTTTTGACGTAATTGGCACAGGTGAAGGCACAATCAGAGTAGACGACATCGTATTAAAAAACACAGAAGGAGAAGAACAAAGTTATTATGCAAAATTCGCAGGACTAATCGGTCAATCCGTAGAGACCGCTGAATCCGCAATTAACGCCGCAAAAGACCTCGCGGTAGAAACAGGCACCGCCATCATAGACACAACGACAAGCACCATTGATTCAGCATTAGATGGTATTGCAAAATGGTGGTACAATATCAAAAGCACAAAAGAAATTTGCGTAGACGTATTCACTTTCCCAAATAGCAACACCACGGCACAACAAATAAATCAGGACATTAGTTGGACAAATCTAATTTTTAGCAAAATTGCCGCCAGCTGTAATTGCAGTTTTTACATAAACGTAACTTTAAATTCTACGACAAACTTAACCGCCGCAAATTGGAACACAATAGACACAAACCATGACAATAATTTAGATGAAGGCGAACTCCCAGCTATCTCAAATAATCATCCTGCAACAGGACAAACAGCATCAGGCAACAAATGCGCCGCACTGTACTACGTTCCTGCGATAGATGGCGGGGACTATGGATGGTCATGGAAAGGAGGAGTAAACGGAACAGCCGTAGACCAAAGCAGTGATCCGGACAACAGAACCGTCGCTCACGAACTCGCACATCAATTCAGCAAAAATGAAATAAAAGATCCAAATCATCCACCGGCATCAGCCACACAAGGCGCAGACACAGCCGGGAACCTCATGAACTACAACAACACCGGAGACACACTCACAAAAGAACAATGCAGTTTGTTGGAAAAGTACATTAAATAAATCAGTACAAATCCTTCAAATAACATTCCTCACAATAAACAATTTCTTTGCACTCAGGAGAATAGATTGCTTGAATATCTTTTTCGCACTTTGCACATTTCCTCTGCCACAAGCGATAAACATCATGCAATTTTAAACGATCATAGTGCCTAACGTCAGGATGTTTTCGCGGAATCGCGATTTTCATTCTTTTATAAAAATCAAATTCTGCAGGAGTGATTTTGTATTCACGTCCGGAAATTTCGCATTTCAAAACTTTTTTCAAAATACTTTCATCAACTTCATTAATATCATCTGGAACATCAAAATATTCTCCATCAAGTTTTTTCTCATCAACTTCATCGCGCCACCTCGCCCCAATTTTCAAAGCTTCATTTTTTTTCAAAGGAAAATACTCCGGAGCAATCGTTTCATTATAGTCGCAAGGCGACAGCGCATAAGGGAAAAACTCTCCCCACTCTCCAGATTTTTCCATTTGAGAAATTATTTTCGCAACCAATTTTCCATAATCTTCTTTTGAATATTGCTTATTAAAAACACAATATCTTTTATTTCGAAGCCCAACACATCCAAAAAGATCACGAGAATTTTGGCAATCCATCGAATATCGAACATTATCCGAATACCAAACAAAAAACGTAACCATCAAATTCGTTCCAAGTGTAGAACAAACATTATAACAAAACTGCACGCCCTCAGGCGCAGTATAAACCGCATCCATCGTCCCAACACTTCTCGGAGAGTTATACAAAAATTTACAATCTTCACTATCCTTTACATCATAAGAAAATTTACAATTTTTAGAATTAAAAATCGCATCTCCGCTACAATTTTCACTCGCATAAATATGCGACGCAGTATGTGGCAATTTTAATTTCACTTCTTCAAGACGATCTCTCAAAAATTTTATTTTAGAATGCGTAAGATTTTCATATTCTTTAAAAATTTCTTGATATTTTTCTTTTCCAACAAATTCATTGAACACGCAATATTCCTTACTCCTAAGCCCAAAACACCCTATGCAATTTTTACATCCACTACATTCTTCAATCATCGTTGAATCGCTGCAATTTCTCGAATTTGTAAAAAATCTGCAACCATAACAACCATCACTCGCAACCCCTTGATAACAAAATTCACAAGAATATAAACACAAACTATCCAAACAATTTTTCGAATAAGAAATATATTTTCCAAACATACAGTCCTCATCATTTCCCGCGCCAAAAATCAAATAACAATTTTTCATATTCAGCGTATAGCAGGTGTAGTAGCTGTTTTCGACGTTTATCGTATGCAAAGAAATCCGCGGAACAACTTCATAAAGTTCCTTAAATTGTTCAAAAAAATTCTTACTAAAATCATAATCTCGCCCATAATCCATGCCGTCCCATTTATCTCCCCACCACTCATCTTGATCATAAACTTTATAAGGTTTATCCGGAGAGTAAATCGAAAGAATTTGTTTTCCAGAAAGATCGCATTTTCGAGTATAAAGTGTTCTTTCATTTCGAAACGCCAACCTGTTTTGCTGTCGACAAGAAGGACATTTTTTAGGACTTGGAATAGAAAATTTCCTCCCATCAAAAACAGGAGAAAGCTGAGAGAGATGCGCCAAATCCTCACTCGTAATTTCGAATTTTTCACCACATTGTTTACAACTTTCCATAATACAAAATTAATTTTTCTTTTTCGCCGCAGAAATAATTTTATTTGCGACAAAAACTCCAATTACAAAAAACAATGCATGTCCCAACCACCATGTTCCACTAAAAAGAACCAAGTTATCACGCGCAATTCCATATATCTCAGGAGCACGTGAACCAAATGGAACCTGCGCTTCCCCAAGCTCCCAAGCCCTATAATACACACTCATAAGTGTACTGAAAATAAGCGCAAACACAAAACCGATTCCAAAATTTTTCCATCCTTTTGATTTAACATAAGAAACAAAACCAAAAAGAAAAGAGGCAATAAAGAACGCCAACAAAAACTTTACAACAAAATACGTCAAAGATTCCATAGGATGCGTCAAAAAATAATGAAAAGTAAAATCAACCGCATCTGTAACAACCGCAACAACTAAAGCTTTTTTTGTTTCTGCTGAAAACATAAAAATAAAAGTTAAAAATTATTCAACAACAACAGTTCCCTTCATCGCAGGATGAATTGAACAATAATATTCATACGTTCCGGCATTTTCAAATTTGAAAGAAAAACTCCCACCTTTTTCAAAAAATGGACTTTTAAAAAGACCGGTAGAAACAACATCATGCGCCGCAACATCATCATGTTTCCAAGTCACAGTATCTCCGACAACAACATTGATTACCGCAGGAACAAAAGCAAAATCACTAATAGTAACCACATTCCCTCCAGCAATTGTGTCAGAAACAGCAGGCTGTTTTTCAATCGAAGTGGTCGAAACTGTCGATGTTTTTTGCGCACATCCAACAAAAACAAACATCGAAACAAAAAATATAGATAGAAGTTTTTTCATAGAAAGAAAAATTTAAAAAATATTTGCCAACAAAAACATCTTAGCTCAAAAACCACACAAAAAAAAGACCCTCCGATAAACGAAGAGCCTTTCAAAATCGCTAAGCAAAGATTACTTTCGTTTCTTTGCAACTTTCTTTTTAGCAACTTTCTTTACCACTTTCTTTGCTGCTTTCTTTACTACTTTCTTAGCAACTTTCTTTTTTGCTTTTTTAACTGGCATTTTGGATGAGGTTTAAGAAATAAAATGCAATGAAAATATCCCTCATAATAGCCAAAAAGTCAACTTACAGACGTACTTTTCTCAACGCTTTTAGTAGATAGATTTTTAACCTGTTTTATAAGTCAATAATTTATGCTTGAACAACAACAGGCTTTTTTGCCTTCATCTTGAGCACAACGACGAATGCAATAATTCCAAGAACTGCAACAACGACCATCGCAACAAGACTGTGCAATAACATTGAAACAACAATTGCTAGAATGCTCAAAACTAAAGAAACGATAAATGTTAAAAGTCCAATTGCTCCACGACTGATAGATCCAAGGATAGGAAGAACATCAAGAACAACGCTGATAGGCCCAAATAAAGAGCTCAAGCCAATCCACATCATCAAGAATCCGATTGCTCTAAAAATCCATAACCACATTGTAAATTCAGAATGCATTGTTTGAATTGCTTCGTCAAATGTTCCATCGAAAAGTCTATATAAAGATTCTGTAGTTTTCTGATCTATGTAAGTTACAAGTTTTCCACCATCAAGTTTTCCAAAAACAGTCCCATCCAAATTATTATCCACAACGCTATAAGAAATTCTCAAATCTCCAACTTGTGGCGCAGCAAGTGTTCCCTTTCCAACAAGAACATATCCATTTTCAAAAACACCTTGAGTCAATTCCAACTCTTCTTTTGTAAGATTCAAATCTGAATAAGCAGGTAAATCAAGTTTCGCCATATCAACTTCGTACGCACCGACTTTTGCAGATTTCACATGAAATGTATCGGCTTTTATAGACATTTCAGGATTTGCATGACCCGCAGCGTCTTTAAATGAAGAACTTGATCCTGGAGCAGAAGTCCAATTTGTAGAATAACTATATGTTGTAGTTGTTGTCTCAGAACCTCCAGTATTTGTATCTGATTTTGATTCTGATTTTTCAACCCAAGCGTACATTTCAACATTTCGTGAAACGGCAAGATAATCAGCAGGTTTCAAAAACATTCCGTCACCAAGTTTTTCTGTAGACACAGTCTTTCCCGTAACAGCAATCAATTTTCCTTCAGCAATAGTATCAACACTTTCAGCAGTAACTTTCGTAGCAGTATTCGCAATTTCAGAAATATCAACACTTCCCTCGTTCCAATAAATCACTCCGAACGCTCCAAGAAAAAGAATAAGACCAAAAACAACGCCTTTAACAGCATCGCCGATCCTTGAAAAGTATCCTTTCGTAGTCACTTCTGTAATATTTGCCATATGTATGGATTAAAATTTAAAACCACGGTAGATTATATCACGAGAAGAGAACTAAAACGCAAATGAAAAAAATTACAAATAAAACCAAGGGCGAAAATTATTACGCAAAAAATAAAAAAGCCTTCCACGACTATGTTATTTTGGAAAATTTCGAGGCGGGAGTCGTATTAAATGGACCTGAAGTAAAAGCCATAAAAAAGTCACAAGTAAATTTAAAAGGCTCATTTGTCTCAATAGAAGGAGGCGAAGCATTTTTGAAACAAGCACACGTTTCAAATTATAAATTCGCAGATATAAAAACATTAGATCCGGTCAGGCCAAGAAAATTACTTTTGAGTAAAAAAGAAATCGCAACCCTCGCCCAAAATCTCGACCAAAAAGGAGTCACAATAATTCCACTCGAACTCTATCCAAAAGTCGGCCTAATAAAACTTCGAATCGGAATCTGCAAAGGCAAAAAGCTCTACGACAAGCGCGAAACCCTCCGCAAACGCACCCAAGATTTAGAAGTAAATCAAGCGATCAAGAGGTACAAATAATTTTCATTTCCATTTTTCCACCAGTGAGGTATATTGACCTCCTTTCTTAACATTTCAAAAACATGCACAACATTTACACAAAAATTCTCGCGGAAATCCACAAGTATTTCAAAACACACGGATTTGAGAAAGCTGTCATCGGCGTTAGCGGTGGAATCGATTCAGCAGTTGCACTAAAACTCACTGTCGACGCACTCGGCCCTGAAAACGTCACAGCGCTTTTGATGCCGGAAAAAGGCGTTTCCTTAGAGGAAAATTTTATGCACGCAAAAGCACTTTGCCAATTTTTAAAAGTGGAAATGTTCACAATCCCGATAAACAAATTCCTGACAGATTTTCTCGCACTTCCTTGGCAACCAAGCGACCTCGCGCAAATCAACGTAAAAGCACGCGTAAGAATGTCTATTATGTATAATTTCGCAAACACAAAAAACGCATTGGTCATTGGAACTTCAAATAAAACCGAACTTTTCTTAGGCTACGGAACAAAATATGGAGACCTTGCCGCAGACATCGAAGTCATCGGAGACCTACTAAAAACAGACGTTTACAAATTGGCAGAACACTTGGGACTTCCTGACGAATTCCTTACAAAAGTACCATCCGCAGAGCTTTATCCGGGACAAACAGACGAAGAAGAACTCGGAATGACATACAAAGATATGGATATGATTTTGGCTCAAGTTGAAAGAGGCCTCACAAAAGATAATCTCATCGACAAAGGCATAAATCCAAATCTAGTCCACAAAATATTCAGATTAATAGACATAAATCAGCACAAATTACACCCACCTCATCTTATAGTCTTGAATTAAAAAAGGTTTTTCAATATTATTTAATCATGAAATCCGCTTTATTTATCGGACGATTCCAACCTTTCCACAAAGGTCATCTTGAAGTTATCAAAGAAATTCTGAAAGAAAACGACCGCGTGATTATCGGAATTGGAAGCGCAGAAAACAGCTTCCTTCCGGAAAATCCGATGACGGCGAGCGAAAGATTTCAACTTATCGATGAATCATTAAAAGAAGCAAAAATCTCTGCTGAAAAATATAGAATCATTCCAATCAGAAACATAAACAATTACTATCTTTGGTTCGAACACGTAAACACTTATGTTCCGCCATACGATACCGTTTACACGGGTTCTGAAATCGTAAAAGCGTGTTACATAGGCAAAAAAATAAAGATTAAAAACCTAAAAAGAAAATTCGAAGTCAGCGCAACAAAAATCCGAAAAGCAATTTTGGAAAACGATAAATGGGAACAGTACGTTCCAAAAGCTTGCGCAGATTTGATTAAAAAAATGAAAATTCCTTCAAGAATAAAAATCATTCAACACACAATGGATCAAACAAAATACAACAATTCTTCATTCTGAATCATGACAAATTTAAATCCGCATATTTTTAGAGCATACGACATTCGTGGCATAGCCGCGCCAAAAGACACGACTCAACAAGCCGACCTAACAACCGAAACCGCATATTTGATAGGCCTTGGAACAGCGACATATTTAAAAGAAAAATACCAAACAAAAAACATGGCCGTCGGTTGCGACATAAGACTCACCAGTGAAGATTTAAAAGCCGCATTCATCAAAGGCGTTCTAGAGTGTGGATTAGACGTCACGGACATCGGCGCGTCTATTTCCCCGATGATCTACTGGGCATCATGCGCAATGCCCTTCGACAGCGCAACAAATATCACCGCAAGCCACAACCCAAAAGAATATAACGGAATAAAAACAGTCGCAAAAAATGCACATTCGATTTGCGGAGAAGATTTACAAGAAATTTTAAAAATCATTCAATCCGAAAAATTTTCAAAATCAGAAAAACAAGGAACACTAGACAAAAAAGACATATGGCCACTTTACATGAAAGACCTTCTGTCAAAAGCAAAACCAAAAGCAATAAGTCATTTGAATAAAAAAACACGAGTCGTAATCGACGCGGGAAATGGCGTCGCCGGAAAATTCGCACCGGAACTTTTAAGAAATTTTGATTGCGAAGTGATCGAACTTTACTGCGAACCTGACGGAAATTTCCCAAACCACGAAGCCAATCCTGAAGAAGAAGCAAACATGAAAGACCTTATGAAAGCCGTATTAGGGCACCACGCAGACATCGGGATTGCATTTGACGGAGACGGCGACAGGGTCGGGATCGTAAACGAACAAGGAAAAATGTATTGCGCAGATTTTGTCTTACTTATGCTAGTTCGCGACCTCACGGAACGAGTAAAAAATCCAAAAGTTGTTTTCGATACAAAATTTTCTCAAGCGATTATAAATAAATTAAAAGATTTCGGCGCAGAAACAATAATGTCAAAAACAGGCCACAGTTTTATCGAAGAAAAAATAAAACAGGAACATGCCGACATCGGAGGAGAAACTTCCGGCCATTTATTTTTCGCAGAGAATTATTATGGCTTCGACGACGCATTCTTAGCGGCATTGAAAATTCTAGAAATTGTCGGCAAACACACCCATCCGGTTTCCCAAATGTTCAACGACGTCCCACACGTAGTCTCAACACCTGAAATAAAAGTACCATGCCCGGACGACAAAAAATTCGCAATAGTCGAAGAATTGGTCGCCTACTTCACAAAAAGCTACAACTGCATAACAATCGACGGAGTCCGCGTACACTTTGACGAAAATTCATGGGCCGCCGTCCGCGCCTCAAACACAAGCCCAAATTTGACTCTCCGATTCGAAGCCAAAACCCTCGAGAAAGTTCAAGAAATGAAAAAAATAATGGCCTCCGCCCTAAAAAACCATCCGGAAATCTCTACAAATTGGTAACTCCACGCTTCCCACTAATTCTGAAATATCGGTGAACTCGACGCAGAAAAAATAACATAGACTGGCTCAAAATCCGTAGCCCCAAGCCCTTTCGCCAAAGTAGAATAATTAATTGGTGCAATCAAATCTCCCTCACCGCTCTCCGAATCGTAAGGCGACAAAGCATCTATTCCATTACATTCCACTCCGCCCACTCCGTAAACCGTGTCCTCCACCAACAGGGCCTTATACTGTTTTATCTGCAACATCTCCTCCAATGTAAGCGCTTTTTTACAACTCTGATCCACAGGCATTCCCAGCTCATTTGTCTGAATAGACAATTTGAAAAGTCTTAAATAATTCAAATCATAAGCCTGAATAGCAAGCTTCTGCGCGCTCGTAAGCCCAACCGTAGGCCACGCCTTAAATCCATCCAAAAGATATTCCTTAGGATTTTTTGGATCTTTATCCAAATCCGAACCTCCCACGGTATTATGAGAAGCAATACTTCCCAACCACCTCAACTGCTTATTCAAAGAATCAACCATCTCGGAAAAACTACTCCACTTTGGAATACCCGTGACAGAATCAAACGCCATTCCTGTTTTGTAAGAAAAAATCGAGCAATCCGTAAACACATTCGCATTTATATTCTTCACTTCACTATTTATATAAATATTTCCTTTATTACATCCATCTGAATACGACCTCAACGCTATAATCTGCATTTTATCCGTACTTGGAGCATTTTTATAAATATCGGAATCTATAAAAATATTTCCATTCATCACGACCACAGTCTGATTATTTTTATACGCAGAGGAGCTTGAAAGATTTATATGAACATCTGTATTTTCATAAACAGTCACAGCGCTTCCATCAAGCTTAACATCGCTAACAGCCTTACCGGTACTACACGCACTTGTTCCTCCATTATCACCTATCGTACACGTTTTCGTATTATCTACATTCGAAGACGTATCCCTTTTCAAAGTCACTCCGGGAATTTTACTACTGATATTTTCATAAAGACCATTGCGAACAGTATTCACGATTTTATTTCCGGTTTCCTGCGTTTCGACAGAAGCGCTCGGACTAAACGATTTCGCCGCATAAAGATTCCCCTGAACAACCGCAACAGGATTCGCGATAGCACTCACAATCCTTGGCAATTTATTTGAATAATAACTAACCGCTTTCCCATCAATAATATATTTCACTACACTATAAAGAGATGGCCCAACCGCCTGAGAACAAGGCTTAACCGCCGCCTTTTCCTCCTCACTCTCAATCGCATCATACTCCGGCAATGTCGCCGCCGCTTGAAGCTCAAAACTATAAGGCTCTGTTTGAACATTTCCCCATGTATATGCGTTACTTGCTCCTTGAACAAACTTAATATCAAACCCACCACCGACAACCTCTTGCCCATTTGCAACACAATTCTCAGCCGTCGCAGTTTGATCATAATCCATTTTAAACTCAACATTCGCAACCACATCCTTCAATACAGGATCCTTAACTCCCCCGACTTTGAAAGAAAAAGGAATAGATCTAAATCCCGTTATTGAATCCTGATTATTGTCAGCATAAAGCGTACTCACCTCGACCGCAGGCCTAAAGTGAAAAGAAAGTCCATCCTTCCCATTTGGAAATACAGTCGGAGTGTATCCGACAGGCAAAGAACCCGTACCATTATCTTTAAGAGGAACATCTATCTTTAAAAGTTTCAATCTGTTTGGCTCAACAGTAGGAATCTTGTCCTCAA
Organism: Candidatus Peregrinibacteria bacterium; assembly: GCA_030688025.1. Classification (GTDB taxonomy): domain Bacteria; phylum Patescibacteriota; class Gracilibacteria; order UBA1369; family LOWO2-01-FULL-3; genus UM-FILTER-38-24. The sequence goes on from JAUYJL010000024.1 coordinate 44,461, forward strand.
AACCATGCATACTATTAAAGAACACTTCATTTTTAAATACAACATTCGGCTTCATGCTCGTAGTATACGAAATATTCATATCCGTCGTCGGAGCATAAGATTTTATAGTTTTATCCAAAACATAATACCCGCTTTCGGGAGGAGTCTCGGTAAAATCACTCAAACTCACCGTAATAGGTTTATAAATAATTCCACCTTTCCCCTTATTCCATGGATCTGAAATATTATTAAGGCTCGCACCAACATTTTGAGTACTGTCTGCCTCCTGATTTATTTTCACAGTATCACTCCATGAAAAAGTAAAAGTATCAACAGTATAAGACTGCATCGGCGTAACTCCGTCTGCCTCCTTCAAATACAAGCCAATCTCATATTCATCCACTCCGTTCGCCACTTTTATATCAGAATCCTTCCCAAACCCGACTCCGATTCCACCGACCCCATTACTTCCATCACCTCCACCTCCACCTCCACCTCCACCTCCACCTCCACCTCCACCTCCGGCCGCAGGACAGGAAACTTTATCAAGCGCCTTCTCCGGATCCAAAACCTCAATACAAACATATGGCTTTTTATCACACGGCCCGACAACATCTTTTACAATTTCTTTCCCCGGAATTTGTATAGTAACCCCGGTCATATCAACCCAAACTTTGGCTTCAGTCCATGCATATCCGGAAAGTTTTCCATTTGTGTCTGCAACAACCTGATAAGGAATAGCTCCACCTCCAGCAAATTGCATATACCCAAAAGACGGATTCCACGCATTTCCGGAAAGAAGTCTTATCCCTCCATTCATCGCCCCAACCTTCACTCCATAAGTATAATCTCCACAATCTATTCCTTGATTTTTTTTCGTTCCATCACAGAAAAAAGAGTAAAATCCAAGATTTGTATTCCACGCAAACCCTTTCACGGCATATTCATCAATAACAAGTGGACTTGAAGTGTCAAGACACGCCGCAAGATTTCTATCCGCAGGAGCAAGCCCCGGCGCAAGTCCGACAATTGAAAGATTCGTCACTTGATTCGCATCAGAATAAGGACTTGGATGAGAATCAAAATCAATCTGTCCAAAATTTGGATTTGAAGCTTTAGTTTTTCCAATAATTTTTCCACTACAATTCACTTCGCCTTCCGCAAAAACCGTATTTTCGGAATTCAATCCGTAAAGAAAAGGACTGGCCACAAAAACAGCTGAGATAAAAGCCAAAAACACAAAACGAGGAAATTTGAAGTTCATATTAAAATTCGTTATTTTTCTTAAGAAAAAGGTCTTACAAAATTATACAATTATTAGTCGGAAAGTAAAGAATTTAGATTTTCTCTTTACCTTTGGCTGAAGAGTGCTAAAATATCACCGAAATCCCTCATTATTTTCTAAACAAACAAGTATGCAAAAAACATACAAAATTGTCATCGCTTCAATCATTGGAGCATCTCTTCTCTTCACAGGTTGTTCTTGGGTAAAAGACAAACTGCAAGGCGCTGTTGACGAAGTAAACAAAGGAGTTACTGACACAGCAAAAGATATCGGAAGCCAACTTGGAGGAAAGACAGAAGAAACTCCTGCGGTAGAAGCAGTTGAAACACCTGCAGCAGAAGCTCCGGCAGAAGACACAGCAAAATAATCAAAACAAAAAAAAGACCTTTCTAAAAATGAGAGGTCTTTTTTATTAGAACATGGTAAGGAAAGAATGAGTGGAAAGGTTTCTGCAGAAACAATCCGCAGTCCCGCTAAGGCGGGCGAGGACGTTTCAAAGGAATCTTTCCACTCATTCTTTCTCTTCACCTTTTGTATCCACATAAGGAACATGATTTCCCTCCTTATCTTCGACGATCAAAACCCCGCTTTTATCGATTTCTATAGGTTTGCTCCAAGTCGCAAATTTACATTTTGGATATTTATTGCATCCCCAAAAAACACGCCCACCTTTTTTCGTATGTCTTTCGATAAGTTGTCCACTCTTACAAGTAGGACATTTAACTCCTGAAGAAATCACAATCGAAACGATATTTTTACATTTTGGATAACCACTACATCCCAAGAACGCCCCAAACCTTCCAGTCTTAACCGCCATTTGTTCCCCACATTTTTCACACTTTTTATCTTTAAATTTTTTCTCATAATCCGCCATTTGTTCATTTTTTTCTTCAATTTTTTTGGCTTGTTCGGAAGTCAATGTTCCATCCTCAACAAGTTCATCAAGTTTTTCTTCACTCACATTTACACTTCCATTCATCGCCGCCTCTCCCAAATTTTTATCGAGAGGTCGCGCATTTTTACATTTCGGATAACCACTACAAGACAAAAATTTTCCAAATCTCCCAAGCTTCACAATCATCTTTTCTCCACACTTTTCACAAACCTCATCACTCTCTTCATTCACCAAATCATCTTTTTTTAAAGTCTTATCTTTTTCTACAATTGCTTTGTGAAATGGTCCATAAAATTCACGAATAACGGGAACCCATTCACGTTTATCCTCCTCGATTTTATCCAATTTTTCTTCAAGTTCCGCAGTAAATTTATAATCCACAATTTCCCGAAAATTTTCCACCAACATATCCGTCACAACCATCGCAACGTCAGTTGGCAAAAGAGCTTTCGCCTCCTTCTTAATATACCCACGCGCAACAATCGTAGAAATTGTCGGAGCATAAGTACTCGGTCGTCCGATCCCTTCGCTCTCAAGTTTTTTGACCAAAGACGCTTCAGTATATCTAGCCGGTGGTTTTGTAAAATGCTGAGAATGATCCAATTTTTCAAGATCAACTTTCTCGCCCTCATCCAGTTTTGGCAAAATACTGTCGCCAACCGCCTCAGCCTCCTCTTCCAAATCATTACCTTCCATGTAAACCCCCATAAATCCGGGGAATTTTATAACCTGACCATTCGCCCTAAACACATAATTTGTCTCAGTTGAGCCTTTTTCCGCTTCTATATCAACAGTTGTTCTACTCAAAACTGCTTCCTGCATTTGGCAAGCCATCGCGCGTTTCCAAATCAATTCATAAAGTCTCGCCTGATCTTTAGTCAATTTTGTCTCAACATCTTTAGGATGGATTGTGATATCTACAGGACGAATCGCTTCATGCGCCTCTTGCGCACTTTTTCTTCCTTTAAATTTACGCGGCTCTTTAAGTGCATATTTTTCACCATACTCTTTCACAATTTGTTTTCGAATTCCGTCGAGCGCAAATTCAGACAAATTCACACTATCAGTTCTCATATAAGTAATAAGACCTTGTTGCCCGTTTCCGACGTCCACACCTTCATAAAGTCCTTGCGCAACCATCATCGTTTTCTTCACAGGAAAATTAAGTTTTCTGCTCGCCTCCTGTTGCAAAGTAGAAGTAATAAATGGCGCAGCCGGAGATCTCGAAACATCTTTTTCCTCAACACTTTTCACTTTATATGTCGCACCTTTAATAGCCTCCAAAATATCAGTAGTTTGCTTCTCATTTTTCATTTCAACCTTCTCATCTCCTCTTTTAATAAGTTCCGCAGAAAAAGTTTGTGCATCTTTTTTGCCGGAATTTTTTTCAAATTCACCAATTATTTTCCAATATTCATCAGGGTTAAACGCCTGAATTTCACGTTCTCTTTCCACAACAAGTCGAACCGCAACACTCTGAACACGCCCTGCAGAAAGCCCATATCTAATTTTTTTCCAAAGAAGCGGAGAAAGTTCATAACCAACAAGTCTATCCAAAACTCTTCTCGCTTGTTGCGCATCCACAATATTTTGATCCATGTCGCGAGGATTCTCTATAGCCTTTTTTATCGCACTCTCAGTAATTTCATGAAAAACAATTCTCGACTTTTTAAATTTCGTTTTCGCACCTTTCAAACATTGCAATAAATGCCATCCAATAGCTTCCCCTTCGCGGTCCTCATCAGTTGCGATCCAAAGTTTATCAGCCTTTGCCAATTCTTTATTCAACTCCGTCACAACTTTCTTTTTATCCAAAGAAACTGCGTACGTCGGCTCAAAATCATGCTCTGTATCTATTCCAGTTCTTGATTTTGGCAAATCACGAACATGGCCCATAGAAGCCAATACTTTATAATCCTTTCCTAGAAATCTTGATATGGTTTTTGCCTTTGCCGGGGACTCAACTATTACTAAATTTTTTGACATATAATCTGTTAAATTTTTCGAAAGTTTACCAATCATTGTTATATCAGCACCATTTTTAAGTCAAGTTTTTGGCCTAATATTTTTGGAGATTGATAACAAAAATAAAAACAAATATAAAAAAGCTTAAGCTCCGAGAAGCATTTTCTTACATTCTTGCAATTATTTATCAACTCCATAACATCTTTGACAAACTCGCAAGTAATTTTAAGAATGGCCAACACAAGCCAAGAATGGCCTCTTTCCGAACACAAACATGCCCTTTTTCCCTGTCAAAAGCCATTCCCCCGAAACAAATCTCTTGATTTGGCTCAACACCCGCATATAATGCACACGGGCTTAATAAGCACTTCCAATATTTATCTTTAACCAATCCTACTATGACTAAACAGGATTTAGTAGCTGGCGCAGCTGAATCAGCTGGTGTCACAAAAAAGGCAGCGGGAGCAGTTCTAGACGCAGTTCTAGGAATGATCACAAAAAGCCTTAAGAAAGGGGAAAACGTAACAGTAACTGGATTTGGAACATTCCGTGTTTCAAAGAGAGCTGCTCGCACAGGTGTTAACCCAAGAAACCCAAGGGAGAAAATCAAAATCCCTGCAATGAAACTTCCTGCTTTCAAAGCTGGAAAATCTCTTAAAGATGCTGTTAGATAATCATCTTTAGATAAAGTTTTCAAAAACTTTAGAAAAAGCCTCAGGTCACCCTGGGGCTTTTTTGTTGCCAAATCCATACAAAACGACTAAATTACCTTCGTAAATTTGAAAAACATTCATGCAAGAAACGCTAAAAAGATTAGAACAAGACGCAATGTCCGCACTTGAAAAAGCGGATTCTTTAGAAAGAACCCGAGAAATCGAAGGCGAATATTTGGGCAGAAATGGACACATAACAATGATACTTCGAGGAATGAAAGATCTTTCCGACGAAGAAAAAAGAGTAGTCGGACCACTTTGTAGTGCAACAAGAACCACGCTTGAAGAACATTTCGCAAAAAAAATAAAAATATTCGAAGATAAAGCACTTGCAAAAGAACTTTCAAAAGAATTTTTCGACACAACGATTCCGTCGTCAACAAGACCACTCGGACATATTCACCCACTTTCTCAATTACAAGAAGAGGTCGAAAGAATTTTTTCACAAATGGGATTTACAGTTACAGATGGACCAGAAATAGAATCCGAGCATTACAATTTTGAAAGTTTAAATATTCCAAAAGATCATCCTGCCAGAGACATGCAGGACACATTTTTCATTCAAGAAAAAGATGATGCAGATCACGGAAGAATGGTTTTGCGCACACAAACATCACCTGTCCAAATTCGTGCAATGGAAAAATACGGAGCACCATTAAGACTCATCGTTCCGGGAAGAGTTTTCCGTTTCGAAGCGACTGACGCAAGCCACGACTCAATGTTTTACCAAGTCGAAGGATTACTAATAGATAAAGATATTTCACTCGCGCATTTAAAAGGAGTTTTAGCGGAATTTCTCACAAGACTTTTTGGAAAACCCGTAAAAGTGAGATTCAGACCTGGATATTTTCCATTCGTAGAGCCGGGACTCGAAGTCGATTTTTCGTGTCTATTATGCGAAGGAAAAGGGTGCCGAGTTTGTAAACATTCAGGATGGATGGAATTTATGGGCGCAGGAATGGTTCACGAAAATGTCCTAAAAGCCGGAGGAATAGATTCAAAAGAATACCAAGGTTGGGCATTCGGTTTTGGGCTTACACGCCTCGTAATGATGCGTTATGGCATCGACGACATTCGTCTTCTCACAAACGGCGATTTAAGATTTAATAAACAATTTTAAATATGTTAGTATCCCTAAATTGGCTTAAGGACTTCGTAGAACTACCCAAAGACACTGACGGAAAAACTCTTGGAGATTTACTAACCCTGAAAACAGCCGAAGTAGATCACGTTATTGACGAATCAGCAGACTACGAAAATATCGTCGTAGGACAAATCGTAGAAATCACCGCACATCCAAACGCAGACAAATTAAAAGTCACAAAAACCTCTATCGGAAAAGAAACTTTGCAAATTGTTTGCGGTGGCGAAAACATAAAAGAAGGAATGTATGTAGCCGTCGCTTGCCTTGGCGCAAAAGTAAAATGGCACGGAGAAAGTGAACCGGTTGTAATGGAAAAAGCAGTAATTCGCGGAGTCGAAAGTTACGGAATGATTTGCGCAAGTATCGAAATCGGACTAAACAATCCAGATGAAGGCGCACACGATATTCTTGATCTGTCAGCGCTAAAACCAGAAACCGGAACTCCAATAAAAGACATTTTACACAAAGACGACATCATCCTGCAGTTCGACAACAAATCACTTACGCACAGACCGGATCTTTGGGGACACATGGGAATTGCACGCGAAGTTGCGGCAATAACAAACAGCAAGTTCAAGCCAATAAAAGTCTCTGTAAAAATTCCGGAAACGGGAGAAAGTGTCGACGTAAAAGTTAAAGACTTTCGTCTTTGCCCAAGATATTGCGGACTTATTATCAATAATATAAAAATCGGCAAATCTCCAGATTGGCTTGTATCAAGACTAAAAGCCACGGGCCACGGAATCCACAACAACATTGTTGATATCACAAATTATGTAATGATGGAGTTGGGACAACCAATGCATGCCTTCGACAAGGCATTAATCGAGAATGGAATCGTCGTAAGAACAGCCAAGAAAAATGAAAAAATAAAAACACTCGACGGTAAAGAATACAACCTCGACGAAACAATGCTAGTTATCGCAGACAGCAAAAAACCGGTTGCAGTAGCCGGAATCATCGGAGGAGAACACAGTGGAATAAACGAAAATACAACTTCTATAATTTTAGAATCAGCAAATTTCAATCATTCGTCTGTACGCAGAACTTCAACAAAACTCGGCATTCGCACAGACTCAGTCCAAAGATTTGAAAAAGGTTTGGATCCATTGCTTGCAGAAACTGCAATCAAACGCGCCGCAGAGTTAATATTACAAATTTGTCCGGAAGCGAAAGTCGCAGGACCAATAACAGACGTACAAAAATTCAACAAAAAACCATTAAAAATTTCATTAGACGTTGAAAAAGCAAAATCCAAAATCGGCGCAGACCTCAGCGCAGAAGAAATGAAAAAAACACTAGAAAGTCTTGAATTCAAAGTCACAGTAAAAGGCAGAAAAAACAAAACCTTTATAGTAGAAGTTCCGACTTTCCGTGCAACAAAAGATGTCCTCTCAGAAGACGATTTGATTGAAGAAATAGCGAGGATATATGGATACGACTCTATCGCGCACACACTTCCAAGCCTACCGACAAAACTTCCACTCGAAAACACAGAACGCACAAAAAAACATCGCACACGTGAACTTTTTTCTTACGGACTTGGTTTCGACGAAGTGTATAACTATTCGTTTTACGGGCTTACAGACGTAAAAAAATCACTTCTCGTAGAAGCGCAACATTTGAAACTTCAAAATTATTTATCAGAAGAACAAACACACATGGTGACTTCTCTCGCACCAAATATTTTGAAAAACTTACAAGAAAATGTAAAAAACTTTAGCGAAATAAAAATCTATGAAATTGGCCACACATACCTAGAAATCGGCGAATATTTCCCACTCGAAGAAAAGAAAATTTGCGGAGCAATTTTAATAAAAGGAAAATCTGACAAAATATTTTACGAAGCAAAAGGATGCGTAGAAGCATTCATTCAAAAATTTAATTTATCACACGTCACGCAGGGAAAAGGCGCAAAAAACACACCATACGCACATCCGACAAAATCACTAACATTCATTGACCATAGCGGAAAATCACTCGCGACTTGCTTCATGCTTCACCCAACAGTTCAAAAAAATTACGATCTCGATAAATACTCTATCGCGCTTTTCGAAATAAATTTCACAGAAGCTTTAAAACTCGCGGAAATAAAAAATTCATACGAACGTATTCCAAAATTTCCAAACATTTCATTCGATGTTTCAGTCAGCGTAGACAAAAACATAGAAATCGGAACACTCCAATCAACAATCAAAAACACAGAAAAAGATTTAATAAGTGACATAAAACTTTTCGACATTTACGAAGGAGACAAAATCGAATCAGACAAAAAAGCCGTAGCCTTCAGCGTCACAATTCAATCTGAAGACAGAACTCTAACAGACGCAGAAATGGCAGAGACTCAATCAAAAATTTTCACAGCATTAGAAAACCTTGGCGGAAAAATCAGAGGAAAAACATATTAAGATTCAACGTCTTCCCAGCCGGGAACTTCGCAAATTTTTTCAGAAATATCAATTCCGCATTCCGTTTTAAGCAAAGAAATAATTGCAAAAACTTCTCCAGCAAAATAATTAAAATTCTCCAACGCTCTATCTATGAATTTATCATTCTCATCGCCTCCTCTTAAATGCGCAAAAAGTTTCTCCAATACGGAACCATACGGAGATTTCTTATGCACAAGCGCATTTGCACGCCCCTCATCTCCTCCGGCAAGTAACCTAATAGCCTCAAACTTCGCTTTCCCAAAAGTAATTTTCTTTTTATTACCACCTTCTCCGGTTTTATCCGCGCCAAAATTCCCGCCAATCTTACTCAAAACTTTTTCCCTATCCTCCTCTCTCACACAGCTAAATGGCCAAATCTTAAAAATATCCTCATTAGAGTCAACATCCCCATTCCAGTCAATATTTTCTATAGGCAATCTATATGGAGCACTGTCTCTTTTAACAAGATCCGTAGCCTCCAAATCCGGCTTCCTTATAGAAAGAGTTACGCGCCAAAAAGTGTCATTATATCCGGCATATGTTCCAGGCGTAATCGAAATATCATAAATTTTAGCTCCCTTCATGGTAAGATATCCTATAATTTCAAAATATTGTTCGAGAGAAAGCATAGAACTCGGATGCCTAGTGTTATCAAATGTGTTCAAATCCACCCGAGTCATCTTATCCGTAGCCTCACAATGAATAGGGTCAGTGACATAAAGAAAACCTCCCGGTTTAATTTTGTCATACATCTTCATTATATAAGCAAAAGGATTTTCAGTCTCATGAAGACTGTCTGCGGCAACACCAATGTCCGCCTGCCCCTCAAGCTGATCAAACACCCTTTGTATTCTGTCTTTATCCTTATTTTCCCCTCTCGCAACTTTTACAAGCTTACTATTACCACCAATATTATCAGTCTCCACTGCATCCAAGTCTCCGGAATGCAGATCAACTCCGGTAACCTCGGAAACTAAAGCCTCACCGTCCTCACCCTCCTCTCTGAGCTTCAAAAGTTCCTTCTCCAAAAACCCATCTCCATGCCCCAAAGAAAAAACCTTCACAGGTTTTCTTGAATATTCTTTTTTTATATTTATAAGGTCAAGCAAAGACATCCTTCTTCTACCCTTCTCTGTGCCAAAAGATGAGCTCAAGTGAAACCTATTCGTAAAACTTCGATGCCTCAATTTAAATATCGCCGCAAAAACTTTCTCAAATTCATCATAAATTTCCATTTTTTCCGCAAGACCCATGAGGTCAATCAACACAAATTCTTCCTGTACAACGTCCTGCGGGTCTCCTTTCTCATCAAAAAGCTCTACTCCTTTTTTGGCCTTATCCGGAAGAAGAAACGACAACATGACTTTTATAAAAACTCGCGCGTCCTCTTTATCTCCATCTCTACTCTTGCTAAACAGCTTTCCCGAAGGCGTATAAAAAGTTCTTTTTTCTTCAGAAACAGGAACTAAAAACCTATATCCAACCTTCGTGCCAATCCTAACAGACAAACATCCCGCCATATATGCAGTTCTATGCCCATCATCATTTCTAAAAGCCTCATGTGACGCCAACGCAAAAAGAATCCTATACCTCAAAGCCTGCAGAGGATCTTTTTGTTCTTTTTCCGAAACATTAAGCTCCATCAGATTCTCAGTCTCCCCCAAAGATCTGGCACATTTCAATGCCGTCTTCAGGCGAAACCCCTTTTCCCCCCTACGAAACGCCTTAGTTTTTAAAAAGGCATAACCTTTCTGTTTCCAAGTTTTAAGAACCTCATCCGCAATCTCCCTCATCATTTCCTCTTTTTGTATAACCCCTTCTCCCTTGACAATAGATGTAGAAAAAAGGGCTTCCATAGGAATCCCCTCTATAAATTTTCGAACATTAAAATCTTCATCCGAAAGTTCCCTACTCGAAAGCCCTCTACGCGCAATTTCTTCCTTTGAAAACATACGCTTAATCTCGGCTAATCCCTCTTCAAAAGAAAAAGATTCCACCTCAAGAAATCCTCTCAAGCAATCTTCAGCCTTCTTCCATTCATCAAGGTAAAAAGGCCTGGAATTTTTTTGAGGATCAAGCGCATTTTTGGCTCTCTCACCAACCTCCACAACCCCAGCGCGAACAATGGTCTCATCAGTCACAACTTCCCCACAATCACTCCCGGGATCAACAACATCAGGACTATCGCCCGTTTCCACTCCGGCAATTCCTGTTTTATCCTCTTCCCCCTGCGGTTTCTTGTCGTTTCCTGCCATATTTTCTTGACATAGTTGGATTTTAGGGGAGAATGATAGTGAAGATAGCCCCTATTGTCAATCAAAATGACCCTGAACAAAGCCCTTAGCGACAGAAAATTGCTCAACGACGCAGTCCAGTCCGAGAACATAGCCGAAGCTATGAACGAATGTCTTTGGGTTGGAGACAAAAAACATTACACGATATACGTAAATCCAACATTCGAAAAAACCTCAGAATATACGCTGGAAGAAGCCATTGGCATGTATTGCACGGATTTTTTTGACGATGAAGGGAAAAAAATAATAGAAGATCATCATAAGCTGCGAACCCACGGAATGTCCTCCCAATATGAAGCTACGATGTTGTCTAAAAGCGGAAAGAAAATTCCGCTTTTAATAAGTGGGGCCCCAACAAAAAGCGGCGGAACCATAGGAATTTTCACAAATCTCACCAGATTAAAGAAATTAGCAGAAAAAGAAAGACTCTCGACCCAAATAATCAAAAACTCAATAGAAGCCATCGTCGTCTTGGATAAAAACAGAAAAATCCAACTTTGGAATACCAGCGCACAAAAAATATTCGGACACAAAGAACAAGAAATATTGAACAAAAGCATCGACATCATAATTCCACAGGAAGAAGAAGACACAAACAAAAAACTCATAGAAGAAGTGGAAAAAAATAAAATCATAAGGAACTACGAAACCACCAGGCAAACAAAAGATGGAGAAAAAATTTCAGTATCCGTTTCCGTAGCAAAAGTACTGAATGAAAAAGAAAAATTCATCGGATACCTCATAACATATCGTGATATCTCAAGCCAAAAACGCACCTCCAACGAACTTCAAAAAAGATTCGAAACAATCCAAGACGCATACAAAGAATTAGGATTTCAAAGAAGACAAATGGATTATCTCGCGGAAATCACGGAATCCGCAATTTCAGACTCATCACTCGATTCTCTTCTAAACCTCATCGTCTCCGCAATAGTCCTCCTTTCAAAAGCAGACGCCGCAGTCCTAAGACTATACAACAAAAAAAACAAATTCCTCGAAATGGTCTCACACATAGGCATAGACAAAAAATGGCAAAGTAAAAACAGAATAGAATTTGATAACAGCATTGCACAGGACTCATTCGAAATAAAAAGACCGCTTCTAATAGACAATGTTGAGTCTTCCGAAATACACAAAAGCAGAAATTTAGTCAAAAGCCACAAATTCAAAACCCTAATATCAATTCCACTTTTTTTGTCAAAAGAATATCTTGGATCCTTAAACATATATTCAAAAGATCCGGGAAAATTCAGACTGATAGAAACAGATTTTCTCCAAAAATTCGGACAACAATGCTCTCTCGCAATCTCCACAAAACTCCACAAACTTGTAGTAGTTTCAAACATTTAGGACAGTGTAGTTGAGTTTTTGTTTATGCAACTGGTATTTCAGGATTCCAAATTTCAATGGTGACATAAAATGTTTGGTTTTTTGTGGACGGTTTTCGTTGAAATATTTAAGTGTCT
>JAUYJL010000030.1 GCA_030688025.1 Candidatus Peregrinibacteria bacterium
TAAGCCATTCGCTATGGAAAAATTCGTGTGATCCGAGATGAATTCTTTGTCGTTTTTTTTGTCGGATTGTGTCGCAAATTTTTCATCTCTCACCAAAGTTTCGACAGCACTTTTTGATAATATTTGCACTTGGGTTGCCAAAAATATTGCGTTTTCAGGCTTGGCGATCGAGACGATTCTGGAAAGTTTGTTTACGCTGACTTTTCCTGTCGTCAAAAGTGATCTCAAAGCCGGCATTGTTTCAAATCTTTTTTCGAGATTCAAAACGAGTCTGACTTGTTCTTCGCTCATTCCTGCGAGTTTTTTTGCAAATTCGAAAATGGAATGGAAGCCTTTCTTTTCGTATAATTTGCGTTTGAAAACTTCGGGAAGCAGTCCCGCGAATCGTTGGCGCCAGATTCGGGCGCGCTCGCCGTACTGTTTGCAGAGGGCGTAGAGGTTTTCGTCGGTGAGGAAAGCCATTTTTGAGGGATGAAGATTTTTATTGCCAAACAAATCGGGGTTTGAGAATAAGCCGTCTTCTCTGCCGCATGGCCTTGATACCGGTGCGGGATTTTGCCTGGAATCAGTTGTGATTTTTGTATTCATAGTGTGATTTTTTAGAAGATATTTATACCCGAATAATAGCAGGTGCAAGCCAAAAATTCAACTTTTTCGACTAGCGGATTCTTAAAATGTGACGTGTAATAAAACTCGTTTTTTTGGCTTGTGGAAGCGGCGGAATGGCGTTGACAACGCAAGAAATTGTTACACGAAACGCGAAAATAAAGTCCGCATTTTTGGCTCAAGTAAGCGGTGAAACGGCGTTGCGTTGGCGGGGAGATGTTGTGGGATGAGCGAGGCATACAGAAACAATGAAACGGAGTAAATATCATTAAGATTGCTTAGTGATGCCCGTTTTACGAAGAAGCCTCACCTCTTCATTCCGATCCATGATTTATTTGCTTAGTGATGCCCGTGTGAAGCCGGAACTTTGCCTCTGCGCTCCGCTATACAAAATTTAATGCCCGTGTGAAGCCCGTACTTCGCCTCTGCGCTCCGCTATACAAAATTTAATGCCCGTGTGAGGCTGGAGCTTCGCCTGCTCGTTCTGCTCTGCGACGGGCTTTTTCAGGTGCGGGAGTGTACTCCATTCCCAATAACTCCGCGTGCTGGACAATATGTAGCATTTTTACTTGATCATCCATTGCCGTCACTTTACTGAAAACTTTTCCAAATTTTTGATAGGCATAATTTTTTCTGTCTTGTTTTTTCTTTTCGTCCGGATTACTCATATCTCCCACTTGAAGGTCCTGTATTTCGCTTAAAATTGAGATGAGGTCTGAATCTCCATAGGCGTGAACTATTTCTTTTATCATGCCGTTCATTTGTCCCATAAATAATACCGGAGGCTTAGTTGAACAAATTGTTGAACTGTTTAGAGTCTTATCTCCCATTCTCTGATACGAGTCGTGCGACGAGTCAACCTGTTTTTCAAATTTGTTTGTCATTATCCCTTCAAAAAGGACGTATGATTTTATCGCTTCCGCAAGCTTGTCTTTAGACTCATGCTGACTTAATGATTTCACGTATTGACTGAATCCGGGGAATGCATTTGCGTATCCTTCGATTGTCGCTCCTTTTCTTCCTCCAACATTTGTTTTACATATATCTTTCAAAACATCTTCCGTAGCGGGCGGAATATATGCATATAGATCATCATGGTCCACGTTTTCGATAGCTCGTGCCACTTTATTGATACGGTCTTGAGTTTTATCACTTGGGATTGCGTGCTCCCACATAAAATTGTTTACAGCTTTGGTAGGGTGACAGTTATGTTTATCGTATTTACCGTCTATTTCGTTAAACCAGTGAGACCATCTTGCGTAATCTTCAAAAGTAAATTTCGATTTTTCTTTTCCATCCGGCGGACGCGGCACTATTGCGCACATATATTCCAGTAATGGAAATTTCCCAAGCATTTCCCCCTGTACGTGAGCCATTCTATCCAGAGTCAAAATTGTTTCTCCTTTCCCATTTTTTGATGCGACTCCTTCCACAAGATAATAGATCTTATCTTCCATGTCCGCTTTTCCTTCTTCTATGGCATGCAGTAGCAATCCTTCATATTCCATGGGGTCCACGAAATGTCCTTCTTTATGATGATGCAAAAGGTTTGCAAGTTTTCTGGCATGACCTCCGTCAACTCCCTCCAGCTCTTTACCTTCCGCGTAGAAACCTTTTGCATGCGATTCATAATGACTTTTGTTTCCCGAGTACCATTCTCCAAAATATCCGTCTCCCCAAATCGAGTCGATAGCCCCTTCCATGAAATCGTATCCCGTTCTGTCATCTGAAACACTAACATGCGTGTATGGATTGTTTTCGTTCGGTGACTTTGGCAGTGGGATTTCTTTTCCATGTTTTACGAATTTATTTGTATTTTTCCAGAATGCGACATCGTGCCAGTTCATCATTCCTTTTTCCGTAAGAACTATTATACAGGCTTTGAATTCTTCTTTATTTGATGTGATTCTGAGCCTTTCTTTGATTGTCACAATACCTTTTTTCTCAAGTGCCTCCTTGAAATGGCTTGTCTGCTCATTGTTCGCCGCCTGAGAAATCTGCTGCATTTCCGAGCCAAAGAACGGTAAATCTTTACCGACAATTCCGTATCTGTTTTTTTGTCTTTGTTCAAATCTTCTTTCATAGTATTGGTAGCCTGTCTTTCCCATTTGCCATAGGTCGTCAATACTTAAAAATCTTGTATTATTCCATAATGTTTTTACGAAAGATTGTGATGTTCCATGTAAAGGTAGTCCGGTTTGATAAGCCTCTTCAAAGCGAACAGCTTCTTCATAGCATTTGTCTTTTTTCGTTTCGTGGTCGTCTGCTTCTTCTCCACCTTTTTCTTCTGCGTGATGTGGTTTTTCTGTGGGAAGATGTGATTCTTGCTCGAATCCGAAAGGATCTTCTTCCCCTTCGTGACCTTCTTCTTCCGCGTGGTGGCCGTTTAATACCGCACCTTTGTCAGCGAGTTCCATGAAGGAAGCAGGCGAAAATTCACGTCTTATGATTTGTGGTTTTGGCAGATAGGTAGGCCCGATCGCACGTTTGTGTTCCAATGGAAGTGCTGAGAGGCCTGTTAAGTTTGTGATGTTTTCTGCCGTTGCCGCGTATGAAATTTCGAAGATATTTCGTCCCGGATTTTTTGGATCCGGCTTCACTGTAAGCGTTGCGTCGAGGACTCTTCGTCCTCCGGCCGCTTCGTCATAAAAATCGACAGGTGAACTTTTTCCAATTGGTGGAATTTGCACTGCACCACTTGTTGCAAGTGCGGCGGCAAAACCACTTTCCACTCCACCACTTTTTGCGCGTGGGGCTGGAAAATCATGCATGGCTCTTTTTTTGCTTTGTTCTGTGGCAGGTTTCCCCGTCAAACTCATTGCGACTCTTTCGTTCATTTCGACTTCACGTTCTCGTCTTGCTTTAGCCATTCTGTCCACCACGGTTTGTAATTCTTCATGTGCTATTTCTCGTGAATATCCATGTTGTTTCACAAGTTTTGCAAATTCTCCGGCTGAAAATTCTTTTTGGATTCTGTCGAAATCTAGCGATGGATCCACCGAATTCGAAAGCCATTCTTTTGGTATTTTTGTGGCATTTCGGTCGAGTGTAATCACAGGTTCTTGGCCTGATGTATCTATTTTTTCAATTTTGAATTCTCTATTTTCGTAAACTTTTTCCCCATTTTCGGTTATGCTTGTAACAACTTTTGTTCGATAGACTTGGCCTTCTCTTACCTCTTCATAACGCGTGTTCTTGGAAATTTCCTTGTTTAGATCGGCTAGAGTTTTTATATCTTTGTGAATTTCCTCGTGTCTTTCTCCGGCTTTCCTCAAGTAATCAATATATTGTTTTCTGTATGGTAATCTTTCAAATTCCAAACGATCTATTTCCGCGTCGAGTGATTCTGTTGATTCGCCTTTTGCATGCGCCTCATTTGCCTTCGCCATCAGGTCGTACATTTTTGTTTCTATCGTTTCGAGCTTTGCTATAAGCCCTTCCGGCGGACGATCGATTTTCCATAATTCTTTGTCGTTTACTTCAGAAGCTGTCTCTACTTTTGCGTGAACTTCATGTTTTTTTGCTTCACCTTCTTTTTCCAATCCCATTTTTTCCGCTTGTTCTTCTTTCCTCATCTCTTCCAACTTCGCGAGCGATGCCATTTCGGCTCTTTCTGAAAGTGGTGAACCTGTTGCAAGAGTTTTCAAAAGTTCTGTCGCATATTCTCTTTCTTTTTTCCCAGGAAAGATTTTTTCTCCTCCTTCCGCGAGGATTTTCCCTTCTTTTTCCGGGATCTCAATCGCTTCCAAAAACCTCATCGCACATCTTCCATGATTTGGAAATTTGCCACCCGCAAGAGCAGTCATAAAGTGCTTGTACGGGTCTTCTTTCATTTTATTTTTATCTTTCAATGTCTCAAGAAGTTCCATTCTTTCGTCACGAGTAAGATCCAACTCACCGTTCTCAAGTTTTTTTGCGATTTTTGCCGAATGTGAAAATTCTTCCGATTTACCGTCGGCGGCTTTCATCTCATCGAGAATGCGCTGTTCTTCAGCTCGTTCTACGGCTTCGTTTGTTTTCCCTGTTTGTGGATCTTGTTTTGTGGTCATTGTTTATATTTTATACCGATCAGGCAGTTGCGCTAGGGGGGAGTTGGATTTCCAGGGCTTTGTTCGTTTGGGTTAGTGGGTGGTTGTGGTGCGGCGGAGGCTGTAGTGGTTTTATCTATTGCCTTTTTAATTGCTGCATCATCTTTTCCGAATAGAGCTTTAAGTTTTTTAGAAACAGTTTCGTCGTTTATGAACCCTGTAAGTTGTAGAACGGTTGCCTTATTGCCCTCTACTTCGAATTTCTGAAGGATCTTTTCTGCCTCTGCTTTCTTGACTGCCTCTGTCTTACCTGTTGCAGTTACTGCTGCGGCAAGTTCCTTTGCTGCATCAGTGATTTTGGCCACACCGGCGGCACCTACTTTATCTGAACCTCCTCCAATTGTGTCAGTTGCGGAGACCTTTGGTGGTTTTACAGCTGGTGGTGGAGGAGTAGGTTTTGGTCCCTTCTTAGCGGCGGCGGTTTGATCCATCTCGGTTTCCATCTCTGATCCATAATCATAAAGATGTTTAGCCATTTTTTTCCTGGCAGTTTCCCTTTCTGTCTCGGCTTTTGCCTTCTCAAATTCCTCTATCATATTTTTAAAATCAGAGGTTCTTGGTCCCCTTGCCTCTTCAAGTTTCTTTTTGAAGTTCGTCCCGATGGATTTATCCAAGAAGGCCTTTAGACTCTTGCTTGCTGCCTCCCCTCCCGTCTCTATTTCTCTATATTGTTTTCTCATTAAACCCAAAGCGTCTTTACTGTCTTTTGCCTCCGGAAGATCGCTGAGTCTTCTGTCGCTGGCGTCTCTAAGACCTAGGGCTGTAGACATGGCCTTTGCATTGTCGGATTCTTTATCGTTATATTTGTATTTCGCGTCTTTTAGGACTTGTTCAAACATTTCAGGAGTTACATTCTTGATCTCAGGGTGACCAGGGATTGTTACAGGGAACAGAGGTACGTGTTTGGCAGCGAGGCCTCCAACAAAGGATCCTGCGCCACTCAAGTATCCTTTGATTTTGTCGGTGACAGGTGCGGCGATGGATTTGCTTGCGGCGGCGAAGACTGCCGTCCAAAGGATGGCTATCGCTCCTACCGCCACCATCAAATCCTGAAGAGTGTTTAATCCTGCGACAGGAATTCCGTTTGTAAGGTTTGGGATACCACTGCTTAATACATTTACATTTTGGATTGCTCTCAACATTATCCATCCTACTGTCATTGCGCCGGCTATTAAAATCGGA
This sequence comes from Candidatus Peregrinibacteria bacterium, assembly GCA_030688025.1. Lineage (GTDB taxonomy): Bacteria > Patescibacteriota > Gracilibacteria > UBA1369 > LOWO2-01-FULL-3 > UM-FILTER-38-24. Next base: position 5,877 of record JAUYJL010000030.1, read on the forward strand.
GCTATTGCGTTTTGGACAAATTTATCGATGAGTTCGCCGAAACCAAGTTTTTCTTTGAATACCGGTAAGACCATGGCGACTATGATGATCGGCGATGCCACGACTCCCAGCCAAAGGACTACGAGACGGGCCAAAAGCACTATGAAAAGTGCTATGAATGACGCGACATATATCAAATACATCGCGACCGAGAAAATCGTATTTATAAATAATTTTGAAATGTTTGCTTCTGTCAAAGTCGTGAGATCTATTTCAGGGTAGAAAACTATCTTTGACATATTTAATGCCATCGCTAGAGCCGCATTTTCACTGTTGTATTTCATCAGAAATGCTTTTCCACGAGGGGTTAATTTTGCGTCGTTGGTACAGACACGACCCAATTTAGCTTCTGCCAATGCTGAGGCTAAAGGAGCTTGTCCATCGTCTGTGAAATATGACTGTTTCACTGTAGCCATTTCTGCGGCGGTTATGTTTGCTATTTGAAAATCCTGTTTGAGCATGTTTAGAGTTGCGGCAGGAGTTGCGCCTACGCCTGCTCCGCCTCCTGTTTTCAATAAATTTGGATTTTTCTCCGCAAAAGATAAGATTACCAATTTGGTTGAGATTTCATCTAAGTCTGTCGGGGAAGTAGTCTTGTCTATTTCCCCCAGATTGCTGTTCACGGTTTTTCCTGTCGTTCCAAGACAAAATCTTGTTACCATTTCCGGATCGTGCTCTATATCGCCAAGACCCTCTTTTACCTGATCAGGCAGAGCAAATATCGAGGTGGTCAGGAGATTTATTCCGTCCAGAAATACTTTTATTCCCATGAATGAAAAGTTTACCGCGATAATCGCGATTATCATTTTCGGGAGAATTTGTTTTATTGAATATGTGTCGTTGTCGTCACCGATTCCGAGAATGTTGTAGATCGCTATCGCAACCATCGCCAATACGAAAAATAAATTTATCAAATTCCGGATCGGAATCCATATTTCACGCAATCGTTCGTCCATTCCCGCTCCAAAAAGGATGTTGTTGTTCATCAAATCTCCGGACATCACAAGTACGGGCCATATTACCGTGTTCAAGAATTGTTCGAAGCCGATTAAGAAATATACTGTGTTTTTAAGTGTTTTTTCTTTTTCTGGATCTGTGTTTTTTACATCTACTTTTTTTTGACACGCTATACCTTTCTCGTCTGCATCTCCTGTCGGTTCGTATGTTACCTTTTTTATGTTAGCGGCGGCATTATCAAGACTTGCACAACTTTCTCCCTTGGGAATAAAACATGATCCATTGGCTCCTAAGTATGTTCCAGCTGGGTTTATTGCCTTACAAATTTCTTCGGTGGTTGGATTTTCTTTGTCCGCATATGCTGTTTGAGTTGTTATTCCTGTTCCTACAGACAGAAATACAATTACAAATGCTGTGAAAAGTATTGTGATCCATTTTTGTATAGGCTTGTTTTGCATTATGCGATTGCTTTTAGATAATTTTTTTTGGTTTCAATTCCTCCTATCGCCAATTTGTCGAACGGAACGGCCAGTCTGAAAAGTTCCTCGTTCGATATTTTGGCTTTCTTCAGCGATTCCATCACTTTTGTGATTACTTTACGTTCTTTTTCGTCCACTTTTGGAAGTCTTGATCCTAACCATTTTAAAAATGCATTTTTGGTCATTACTCTTTCAGGAAACGGCATTTCTTCGTTTCCTAATTCTGTGCGGACATATTGTAAAAAATCAAAGTAATATCTTGATCCGTTGTAATCTCTCGATTCTTCATTGCCTTCCAAAAATGCTCTTAACTCAAGGTTTGCAATCATTATTTTAAGTTCTTTTTTCGCAGAATTTTCTTCTTCCGTTTTTCTTTCCGCAGGTGTTTTCATGGCTTCGGATACGCTACCGGCTAATTCTTTTGCTTTGAGTGCCGCAAGTACACCCGCTCCAGCAAGCGCATATGGATTTGTCGCCATAGACTTCGTGATGTACGCGATGTCGTTTATTTTTCCTCCATAGAATGTTGAGACGGCAAGATTCATACCTATAGCGCCAATCGCCCATGTTTTTGCGGCGAATGTCAAAACTCCCGAAGGACTTAGCATTTCACCGGCTTGATTTACCGCACCGTATGAACTTCCCCTCATAGTGTCAGCGGCATCCCTTAAATCATTTTTTATCTTCCAGTTTGTGGCATATTCTTGAGCTTTTGCCTCAAGTTCTTTGGTGTCTATCTTTGAATCTTCGAGTATTTTTTTCATTGTCTCCAAGCTGATGCTTCCTTGCACACTCCATGTATCCAGAAATTTTAATGCATCTTCCGCACTTAGCTTGTTATTTTCTATGTAATATTTTCCAAATTTAATCTGCAATTTTTCATTCATGAACGAAAGTGCTGTCCATGCGTATGGAAATACCTCCGATTGTGTTGAGATAATTTTCGAAAGTGTATCAAACACTTTCACCTCATCCACTTTCTTTACATTCAGTGCAAACTGAAGTGCTTCTACGAGCTCGGGGTATTCCCCTTGCTTTAGTGTTAGTTCCGCAATCGCAACCGCGCTTCTGTTTACACTGTCTCTCATTTCCGCCAAAGCTGTTTCTGAAAGCTGGCCATCCGGTGATTTGGCGGCCGTTTCCAAAATATATGCCGTGATTATACCTGAGGCTTCTTGCATTTGTTTTTCTAATTTTGAAGTCTCCGCCATTAAATCCGCATAGGTGAGCCGTTCGCCCGCCTGGACTCTTTTCCAAAATTTTTCTCTTAAAACCGGCCAATCATATTCGCCGAGTCTGTTTACTGCGGAGAGCAATACTTCCGAGGTTACTGATGCTGAAAAATCTCCTCTTGCACTCAGACCTCCTTTTTCTTTTTCACTCAGTGTGTTTCTGACTCTAGCTTGAGCGTTTTCTGTTGATTCTTGTTGTCTTGCTTCATCGTCTTTTAGCCCTTGTTCGTCAAGCAAAACATGCGCCGCATCTCTTCTTGTTTTGGAACCGTCTTGTTCCACGAGTGGCGCGTCTACTCCTGTTTGAGGAGCGGCTTTTGGTTGTTCTCCCGGATTTTCTCTTGCTGCGTCAGCCATTTTTAAAGTTTAAATAATTTTAGAAGTGCACTTGAAAGTGCTTCTCTGTGGTCACGTTTTTCAGTTAAGTGCCTCAAAAGATAGTTTCTTACTTCCGCCGGATTTTGTCCCCAAAGCTGAATTATGACTTCATGAGCTAAGTCATTCGAGACTCTCAAATGAAGTTCTGAAGTGTATGGAGGTTCATAAACTATGCAAAAATCTTTTATCAATCCGTATGGATATTTTCTGTATCCGACTTTGATTCCGATTTCAGATAAAACTACTTGCACATCTTTAGGCTCTTTTCTGTTTACCACTCCGTAGACAATCGCGAATACGATTACCGCCAATGAAAATGTCCATGCATTGTAGAAATAACCAAAAATAATTAAAGCGATCATGACCGTAGCAACCACGATTCTCCATGTCGTTCCTCTTTGGTATTTCACAAATTCCGGAGCTATCCAAGAAAGCACAGCTGAATCGAAAGATGAATTCGCATTTCTTTCCATTTCGCGTCTTTGTGCGTTTTTTATTTTTCTGTCTCGTAGATGAGCTGCAATCTTTGAAATCATTTTTGTTTTTATTTTTCATATAATTTTATCACAAAAAGCGCAAGAAAGAAAGGGCTTTTTAGTGGAAGGCCTGACATATCTCTTCGCGGAGTGGTGTACTATTTGAAAGCTTCGGAAAGAAAGGGCTTTTTAGTGGCATGCGAGTTCTAAAATAAAACCGACACTTGAGACAGAATAGATATGACAAAATATCAACTAACCCAAGTGGTGTACTATTTGAAAAATTTGTGACGATGCATCTTTGTCATGTCATCCTCGAGGATGGTTTTTCCGGAAACAGTTGTTCAGTTGTTTGGGGTGGAAACAGTTGTCTGGGATTGTTTCCCCCGTTTTGTCTCGTTTCCTTGCGCGAAATATCCGGATTCGAGACAACGCCCTCAATCTCACTCCCCATACTCTCCCCTCAACGCCCTCAATCTCACATTCCCATACTCTCCCCTCAACGCCCTCGATCTCACATTCCCACACTCTCCCCTCAACGCCCTCGATCTCACATTCCCATACGAAAGATCACTTTTAAATAAATTATTCCCGTCAATTTTTTATATTTTCCTGCCGTATTTCCCGATATAAAACGTCCGCCCTTGAAAAATTCGCCTGTCCAATCTCCAAAGTCCATTGCTCGCTATTTTGGCTTTCATTAGCAATTATTCCGTTGTGTGCGAATTCGTGATGAGTTCTGCAAAAAGGAACGACGGATTCATGGACGGCTTGTTTTAACCGTTTATCGGCATCATCCGGCCGCATTTTATCACCTTCGTTCATGCCTCTCTCCAGCCGTTTTTTGCTCTCCGCAAATCTTTCCCGATGATGAAAGATTTCTGCAGGATGGCCGCAGTTCGGATATGCACATTTGCCGCGAGCGCGAAGGATAGCCATTTTTTTAACGTGGACAGGAATGTATCGTGAGATTTTTTGCCGGTATTTTTCGGATTCATTTTTCTGTTCTATGGGTTTATCCATTGATCCGGATTCTAATATTTCGGTTTTGTTTTCTTTTTCTTCGTCGGCGAATTTTCCCTTACAAAAGTTATCCTCGAGGATAGTTTTTTTATTCCCACCAATTTTCTCGCCTCTAACTTCTCCCTTACAAAAGTTATCCTCGAGGATAACTTTTTCCGCCGCATGTTTTTCGTCGTTTTCGGCAACAACTTTTTCCGAAACTTTTTCCGAAAATTCCGCATCTGCAAGCCTTTTCAAAATTTCGCCGATCACTTCTTTATTGTTCAAAAATCTTCCGTTTGCACCCATTTCTTTTTCAAATTTTTTCTTCAATTTCAAAAATAGAAATGCTGTTTCATCAGTGAGTTCGATTGTGATTTTCAAAGGAGCGGCCTTGCAAAGAGTGCTTAAGGAAGCCATTTGTCTGCGATAGGATAAACAAGAATCTTCAAATGAAACACTATTATTTTTTCCAATTTCTCCATCATCAAACAAACCTCCTTCACCAAAATCCGCATCCAAATTATCT
>JAUYJL010000021.1 GCA_030688025.1 Candidatus Peregrinibacteria bacterium
AACTGCTCGAACTTCAAGAAAAAGGAATCGACATAAACGAACTGCTAAAAGAATTTCTCCAAAAACGCGAACAAGAAATCGCGCAGAAAAAAGAAGAAAATAGTCAAAAAATTCTAGAAAGAGAAGAAGAGAAGCCTGTAACAAGACATATACCGGCATCCGTAAAAAGAATTCTCAACTCAGAACATGGCACAAATTGCTCCATGAAAAATTGCCAAAAACCTTCGGTACAGATCCATCACACACAAAGATTTTCCGCAGTACCAAGCCACGATCCTCGTTACCTCGCCCCGCTTTGCAAAGCCCACCACGAGCTTATGCATTGCAAAGATCTCGACTACATAGAAATCCGGAAAAGGGCATGCTAAAGCCCACCACGAGCTCGCGCACAGCTCAAACATCGCTACGCAAAGCCCACCACGAACTCGCGCACAGCTCAGATATCGCTACGCAAAGCCCCCCACGAACTCGCGCACACCGCAGACTTGGCTTATAACGAGATAATGCAAGAAATAGTTTAATCTCAAGGATTTTAAGGTTGGAGTACAGATGTTTACGAGTAATTGCTTGTTATGCAAGCGAAATAGTTTAAAATCAAGGATGGAGGGCAAAAGAAGTAGGCAATATTCCTTTGAGCGCATTGCGTTCATTTTCGCAGAGCTTGTCCCTAGATGAAAGAAGCTTAAGCTCAAAGGAATATTGCCTACTTCTTTTGCCAAGCTTTCCCCTTGAGTTCAAATCCATTTCGTGCTAAAATATATAGAAAAATAAAAACAAAAACGACTACATGTCAAAACAAAATTTAAAACACGGGAAAAATCCGTGCAAGCCAATCCGAAAATTGATAATCGCAGGTAGGCCTGCAGTCTCACGGGAATCGACAACCGTATTGCAAAACGACTGCATGTCAAAACAAAATTTCCAAAAATCCATCTTTCAATTCGCACTCGTACTCGGACTTATGAGTATTGCGCTAGGAATTTTTGCGTTTTTAACAAACTCAGGCCTCGCTCAGGCGGCATCACTTCTTCCAGTACCGACGGAATATGACAAATATAATATTCCTCAGGCGCCGAAAAAATCAGGTCAGCTCATTATAGTTGATCTCGTAATGGGCGCTTTGTCGTACGTAAAAGTGCTTGTCGGAGTCGGAGGAATCGCGATGCTGGTTTACCTTGGGTATGAATTGGTTCTCTCATCAGGGGACGAAGAAAGCGTAAAAAAAGTAAAAAAAGCATTCACTTACACCTTGGTTTCATTTGTAATAGTCAGTATGTCTCAGGATTTGGCGAAAATATTCGACATGTCTCAGGGCACAGTCTTAGGCAATGCTTCAGAAATCTCAAATCGAGTAAAACTTTTTGATAAAGAGGTCGAAATTTTCATGACTTTCGTAAAATACGTAATCGGGGCCTACGCCATGGTAATGGCTGTGCGTCACGGAATAAAATTCATAACGGCGGGAGGCGACGAAGAAGCTGTCAAAAAATCTAGAAGCGGGCTTCTTTATAGCATCGGAGGCTTGATTCTGATTTACGTCGGAGACATATTCATAAACAAAGTTTTCTACAATGTCAGCAATGTTTACTCGGGAGTAAACGGAGTTCACCCGATGGTAAACGTCAAAACCGGAATCGAACAAATCGCCGGAATTATAAATTTTCTAATGTATTTCATCGGACCAGTGGCTTTTGTTATGCTTATAGTCGCCGCAATAATGTACTTGAGCTCCGGAGGTGAGGAGGAAAAGATGAAAAAAGCAAAAAGCATACTTATAGCTACCATAATCGGAATTGTAATAATTTACGGCGCTTTTGCGCTTGTAAGCACTGTTATCTCAAGTCAGCTTGCAAGTTTTGGTGCCATAGCCAACGAATAAAACATATGAAAAAAATCTTAAAATCATTCCTCGTTTCGTTTATGCTCATAAATTTGGGACTTACCATCTATGCGTTTTCAACATTTGGAGGTAATTTTCCAAAAGCCTTGGCGTTAAATCCTCTTGATAAAATACAAGAAGTTGGAAATAACACAAAGCTTCCGAGCTTCACAACCGGACAGCATCCCGAAGCGCCGGCTGATTATGCACAGCCGGGAGTCGGAACGCTCACAAGTCCTGTATTTTTCGCACTTGATATGGCGAAATTAGCCCTTAGCGGAATCGCAATGATTATCATCGTTATCGCCGCGATAAGGCTTATTTCCACGACAAACGAAGAAGATGCCGGAAAAGCAAAAAGAACGCTGATTTATTCGATCATGGGAATGATCTTGATTCAACTTGCCGACACAATAGTAAGAAAAATGTTCTTTGGAGAATTGGGAGACGCATTTGAGAATGTGGCTCTAACTGAAGAATACGCAAAAGCGACAGTCGGACAGGTAAGAAGCGTCATCGGTATGGCGGAAGCATTCCTCGGAATTGCCGCAGTCCTCGTAATCATAATTCGCGGATTTACCGTAATGACAAGCGGAGGAAACGAAGAAGCTCTCGGCAAAGCAAAAAAACATTTGATGTATGCTGTGGCGGGACTTTTCGTAATAATTCTTTCCGAAGTAATAATTCGCGGAGTGGTTTTTCCGGAAAACGGATCAGCTATGCCGGATCCTGAAATAGCTAAATATATAATAGTAAAAGTGGTAAACTACGTTGTCGGATTTATTTCGATAATTGCATTTGTCTCGCTATTTTACGCGGGATATTTGTATGTCACATCTGCTGGAAACGAAGAGGTGACGGCAAAAGTCAAAAAAATATTCACGGCATCGGTTATCGCTATAGTCCTTGCACTTGGCTCATTCGCAATTGTAAATACATTGATAAAATTTACACCATACTATGGAGCGGATCAGGCGACTCCGGGATCCACACCTCCACCAAAGAAATAAAAAATAATACATTGCTATAAACGTTCAAAAAAAATATAATTAAGCAAAGTGCCTCAACACTATGAAAAACAGAATAAATAAAATAATAAAAATTGCCCTAATCCTAGGGATTTTTACGACGCTATTCTCGGCGCATATATTTGTCGCATCTGCCAAGGACTGCGAAAAAGAAAATTGTTCATGGGATGAGAAACTAAAAGAAAAGGCGAAAAAACTTTTCACAACAACAGAACAAGGTCAGGATTTTTCACAATTCAAGCCGGGAGACAGCCTCACTTTAGGGAAAGAAGGAATTAACACATCTCTTACACAGTCAAGCGACATTCGTGAATTCGTTATAAAAATCGTGAATTTCGCACTCGGATTCTTGGGACTCATTGCGGTATTGATTGTAATATATGGAGGTATCCTTTATTTGACGGCTGGAGGTCAGGAAGAAAATACGGGAAAAGCCAAAAAGGCGATAGGATACGCAGTAATAGGACTGATAATAGTTGTTGGATCTTTCGCATTTGTAAACACAGTAATAAAAGGCATTGGAGGCGGAGGAACCGGCACGGGAGGAACAAAAGTCGTAGGCTCAAACTATGGAAACAGCTTTAATGCATCCGCAATTCAAGTACAGAGTGTAGCTCAAGAAATTTATTCGAATTTCCTACTTTTTGGACAAAGCGCGGAAGAAATAAAAGGAATTGTAAATGACGCAGAAAAAGATTCTTTGAATTATGCAAAAACACTCGTCTCCAGACAAGATGTTTTAAATTTCTTATTTAGTGAAAAAGAAAAAATCTCAAATGTAAGAGGAAGGATTCCTCAGTTTTCAGCGGCGTATATCCAGACTAATACAATCATAAACAATATCGAGTCACAAATGGATGCGATAAAAGTCATGCCGGAAATGTTGGTGAAATACGAGCAAGCCCCGGGCACAGTCGGAGAATGTGTGGTTCCGGCAACGGACAACTGTATAACCTATCCAAAAGACCTTTATGAGAAATGGACAGAAATAAAGACAGACATAACTGCTGACGACAATAGTCTTACAAAACTTTTCGCCGCAATAAAAACTGATTATTTGGACAGACTGAAAAATGAATACATGCCGAAGATTTACGATATGAAACAAATTTATGCAGGCACTGGTTCAACAGCCGATGCTGGATCAGACCTAAAGAAATTATTTGACGACATGATCCTTAATTACGGATATAACCCCGCAAATCCAAGTACTTTTACTCCGGAATCATTCCTCGGCAGAATAAATTCATGGAGCATTGCAACATCATCCGATGCTGACATTAGCGCAATTAGCGCAACGGCACAACTCCTTATAAAGGTATTAAAAATCCAAATCGCATTCTCTGAAGGACTTCAGTCTATCCAAAGCGTGGAAGCTCATTTAAGCGCAAATGTTGTGGAAGGAAGCAGTCCGTTGGTCGTGACTTTCAACGTGATTGACTCTCATGATCCTGCGGGAGGAAGCATTGTTGACACAAGTATAGATTGGAAAAATATTGACGGATCAAAATCTTTTACGGGAAAGTCTGTGGATGTTTCAGCCGCAGTTGTTTGTACGGCGCCGAAGGAAAAAGACCTCTACGGTCCTGCATATAGACAATGTACATACAAATATCCGGGTACATACGCCGCAACCGTCACAATAAAATCAAACGATCCTTCTAAATACATTCCGGGAATGAGTACTCTCGTCATAAAAGTAAATCCACCTACGACAAAAATAGATTTACAAATGGCCATTCAGGGGAAAACAATTCCTATAATGTCGTATTACGAAAATGGAATTTTGAAAAACGATAGAGACATTATCGGAGTAACATTAAACGAGGCAAAGCAAGGAATAGTTTTGGATGCTTCAAAAACTATCAATGTAGAAAATTTCAAATGGAGTTTTGGTTCGGGCAAAGCCTCCGGCACGGGGGATAGCTCTGTCGACGCAGATAAAACTGGACAACAAACAGTCACCTTCGACTCCGAAGGGAAAAACGTAATAAGACTCGATGTAATGAGCAAACTTGGAGAGTTGGACAGCAAATCTTTTGTTTTGGAAATAAGAAATGTTGCCGCAAGAATACAAGTTTCCCCAAATGAAAATATATTTATAAACAGACCTACTATAATAGACGGAACTCTTTCGTCCGCTACTTCCGGAAAAATAAAATCATATGAATGGAGTATCTCGAAAACATCCGGAGAAATAGAAGAGATAGACATCGGAACAAATGCAAACAAGAATTCTTTTATTCACAATTTCGAAAAACCGGGAAAATATAAAATCAGCTTGAAAGTGACTAGCGATCTTGAAACGGTGGAAGCCGAGCCATATATATTGACGGTGGAATCACAAGTTCCTAAAGCGATTTATGAATATTCAATTCCTGACAAGACACAGCCTTCCACGGTAAACTTCAACGCTTCAAAGAGTTTTGATCCGGACGGATCAAATCCATTCCTGACTTACAGCTGGAGCATTACTCCGGATTCTAAAGCCGGAGACAATTGGGTTTTCTTAAACGGAAGCACCGCAACAGACAAAAATCCTACAATAAAATTCAGAAAAAAAGACGATTACAAAGTGACACTACGAGTTTCAGATTCGAGCACTGTTGGATCGGGATTAAAAGAAGAGTACACGGAAACGACAAGAACTGTATCAATTCAAGATGTATTAGATATAGCTTGGGGAAGCTCTCAGGCTACAACGGCAGTCGTGGATGCGGAGGGAAAAGCCACGGTAAATTTCCTTATTGCCAGTGAAAACGCAATCGCTTACGAAATAAAATTCGGCGACGGAGACGTCAGCACGGGGGACATTAGCCAATCAAAAACAATTCCTCATACATATATGACTCCAGGCAAATACGATGTAAAAGCCACTGTCTACGACGAAAACGACAGCGACAATTCAATCACAAAGAAAATTTTTATAGGAGGAGGAGACAAGCCTATCGCAAAAATGACAGTATTTGTAAATGGAGTCGAAATCACCGAGCTATCAGACGAAATCAATGCTTCAAAAGGTAACGTCATAACATTTGACGCGAGCGACTCGAAAAATACGGACGGAACAGGAAGAAATCTAAAATACAGTTGGGATTTTGGAGACACATACAAAAGCTCAAACAAATCGGTTACACATATATATAAGGAGTTAAGTCCAAAAGATCCGGGGTATTTCACGGTGAAATTGAAAATATACGACAAGGACTCTACTGAAAAAGAGGCAACCGATGAAATCAAAATGAAAATCACAAACAAACCTCCGACTTTCTCTTCTATGGAGGCCGTGCCTGACTCTTCAAACAAGGATTTGCTTACTCCGGTAAGCGTTGACTTGAAAGCCTACGGAGCGGAAGACAAAGACGGAACAATCTCTCAATTCAGATGGTGGTATTTTGATGTTGATGATCCGGAAGAACCGCTTGGATTACAGACGACAAAAACTTCGTCGACAAAAATGGTAATCGGTACAAACGGTAAAGAAGGAAAAGAAGTTGAATATGGATTTGGACTTGAATTGATTGACAATGATAACGCAAAAACTTTAAGCGAAGATGTTTTGACAGAAGAACAAAGGCCAACAGTGAAAGTGAAAAACGGGCCAAACGAACCTCCTATCGCAAAATTCAAACTAAGTGCCTCAAAAGTTTTCACAGCAGATAAAATCGTATTTACAAGCGTATCGACGGATTCAGATGGAGAAATAGTCTCATATCTTTGGGATTTCGAAGGAGATGGTTTCTTCAACAACGCTCCGACAAAAGAATCTATAGTAGAGCAAATATACTCAACAAAAAATCTAAACGGTTACGATGTAAGACTAAAAGTAATTGATGACAAGGGTGGAGAAGCGGTATCACCTCCTGTCAAAGTCTACGTAGACAGTCTTTCAAAACCTCCAAAGGCGGCATTCAAATACGCGGTAATGGACGGAAGTAACGGTAAAAAAGTTAAGTTTACAAACAATTCAACAGCGGACGAAGGTACGGGCGCAACGATAACAAAATACACATGGGATTTTGACACAAACTCAAATCTTACAACTACAGATGCTGACGGAGACGGCAAGAAAGACAACGACACAGATTCGGAAGCAAAAGATCCTGAAAGACTTTATCCTGAACAAGGAACATACACTGTAAAACTAACCGTTACGGACAGCAACGGGGCATCAAATTCAGTTATGAACTCAATGAAAATCCCTATGGCAAATCCTCCAAAAGCGGCATTTACAGCCACGGTTTTAGAAGACGGAGTACATTTCAAAAACAACTCAACGGCTGACAAAGAAAAAGGTGCGACAATCGAAAAAACCATTTGGGATTTTGACGCATTCGTAGATTCTGATGGAGATGGTATTAAAAACAATGACGCAGACTCAAGTGACAAAGAGCCAATCCGTTTTTACGAAAAAGCAGGCAAATACAAAATAAAATTAGTTGTAAAAGACAATCAAGGAAATTCTGACGAAGTCTCCAACGAAGTGAATACTTTGACAGGAGATTTCCTAAGTCCGGGCTTCAATTCGGGAGTTATCCCGGGCGGCCTAAATAGCGGCGTAGAGGGCGAAGGCGGTTTAATAGGAGGAACACCGGAAGGTGGCACATCCGGAACATCAAATGTAAAAGCAGTCCTCGAAACAACTCCAACCGTTGCCGAAGACGGAGTCCTTTATCTCACGGGAACTGCAGGCTCGGTTATATTTAATTTCTCAAATTCGGAAGGAAATATCGCGAGCTATTCAATAGATAAAAATATTTATTTTGACACTGACGGAAACGGCATAAAGACGGACGACAACGATTTCAAGACGCAGTTGCCGGGAACATGGAAGACAAATTTTGACAAATCATGGGGCTCAACAGTCGTAAAATTAACAGTTACTGACATATATGGAAATATAAATTCAGTAACAAAAGAAATAAAATTTAAATAAAACTCATATATGGAAAACAACAACGAAAACACAAATGATATAAAAGTGAACACTTACGGAAACGAGCCAAATAATAATGTTCCAAAAATGGATCAAGAAAAAGTTGAGCCGGAAAAACAAACAATCGGCCAAGTAAAAAACAATGTTGATCCGACAGCAAAACCACCATTGGACCCGGAAGCTAGACGAAAAGCTATCAAAAAAGTACTTTTGGTTTTAGGAATAGTCGGTGCTGTAATTGTTGCGGCAAGTCTTTTTATAGTGTCTCAAGTGGACATAGACGGAAACAATGTAATTGCGCAGACACTAGGCCTAAACAGCCTTGCCTTCACAAATACAATTAGCACTATAGTTCACATAATTTTCATGTTGTTTGCTCTAGTGATGGTTGTATTTATCCTAAGAAGTTTTATGAGGATGAACAAAGTCCCGAAAGAAGATGTCATCGGGCGCAAAGCCGCTCTAAAACCTCTGATCATTCGTGGAGTTGTTCTATTTTTACTCATGATTGTATGGGTCGCCGCATTCGTTTTTGTTGAAATGAACAGATCGCTCGTAACAAAATACTTGCAAAATCCTATCGTAACTCTGCCGGCAGATACATTAAATCTTACAGCTCCGGTAGAAGTGAAATTCGACGCATCGCACGCGCCGGTCGATAGAGCTATTTTTCAGGTAATTTCTTACGATTGGGATTTCGGTGACGGAAAAACCGGAACAAGCCAAGTCGTGACACACAGATACGAAAGGAAAGGAAGATTCGACGTTGTTTTGGCAATTACAAAACGAAACAAAACAACAAGTGAAGAATCAAAAGACACTTATGCAATCACAGTAGTGGTTGATAAGCAGGCATTAAGCGCAATAATTAAAGCGGACAAAGACAGCGGAGCCGTTCCACTCGAAGTAAGTTTCGACGGATCGGATTCTGTAAATCCCGACGGAACAATAAGTAAATACGAATGGGATTTCAACGGCGACGGCAAAATCGACGAGACGGGAGAAACTGCGAAACACACTTTTGAAAAAGCAGGACGCTACAAAGTTTCATTAAAAATA